>CAKPZJ010000011.1 GCA_934204655.1 uncultured Prevotella sp.
ATCTTAAATCTGTCAAAGAACTCTTTCTTCAGTGCCCCGGGAAGTGTTTCGTTCTCGAAAGCGGATGCAAAGGTAGGAACTTTTATGACACCAACCAAATGTTTTGCAAGAAAAGTTAAGGAAAATCTTCCGCTCTTGACATATATCAAGCCGAAAAGGCACCGCGGGTGGCGTACACCTTATTATATATAGCGCCCCGGAGAGCAACGGTGGGAAGAATGGGGACGATGGATGGGCAGGAAAATGCAGGGAGGACGGAGTGAGAGAACGTGGGAAATGGTGAAATAAACACCCGGATAACCATGAACATCATAGGACGAGCCGCGACCATCTTCAGCCTGTTACCCCACCACGCCAGTAGTACAAAGAAGGCCTTTCACTTGTCCAGCAGAACCTGCAAGAACCGCCGGGACTCCTCTTCATTGATCTTGTTGACAAAATGGGGAGTATGCAATATCTCATTAATCGCTTTTCCACTGAACTGCGCCGTTCCCCTTGTCCCTCTTCCCGCCCAAACAGACTGCAAGAGAGTCATCCGCTGCAATGTATCGTGAAACACCGAAGCCAGCACCGTATTAAAAATGCCCCTTTCATCGATGCCAACGAAGAAAAACATAAAAACGGAGTTGTCCCGACCCATACAATTCAGGAACTTGTCGATGTTATAGGCTTTGGGATTAGAGTCAAGATACAGGATTTTAGTCTTGATGTCAGTATAGACATCGGCATCCGCATAATGGCTAACACAGTCGCCCAAATCATTCCGAGTATCATAACTTGGAAGAAGATGTTCCGCCTCTTCCAGATTGCTCAGCAACCTGTTGCGCTCAGCACAATCAGAAGTAATGAGCACCTCGATAAGTCGACCGCGTATATTCACATTGTCTATATGTGACGCTATCCTGATAGCCTCTTTTACCGCCTCGCACCGGCTCCGCAAGTCTGCCAACAGCGCCTCATAATCAGCCGATGTGACAAACCGAACAGCTCGCTCAGGAGCTTCGAAAACATTTCTCAGTTCAGCGTCATCCAATACAACTTTCGCCTTATTGGACTTGATATTGTTAGTATTCTCCACCAACCGCTCGATATTTTCCTGCCATGTAAAAGTCTGATGATACGAGAACAATTCGTCAAAATCAGCAGGAATATTGCGCTTGCCTATCTCGGGCAGTTTCCTTACGAATATTGCCACCCAGGAAACTGCCCCGGATATTGTCGGCCCGCAAATTCTGGGAGCTATGACTAATCTTATCCAAAAATGTAGTATTGATAAGATAGATGACATTGTCCAGATTCTTACGCACCAGAACAACGAAACAAGGCATACCGTCATACTTTTCCAGTTTAGACAGCGACAAGACAGCGTTGCTAAAAGCAATATTCTTACTATAGCAGAACACCACAGCGAAAGAGTCAGTATGAAACAAAGCCCGCCCATCGCGCGCCATGGCGAAGCGACTGCTAACAGCCGCTATCATCTCGTTCTTAGTACTGATATGCTTGTTAACTTCTACAAACTTAACAAATTCGTGTACACTCGGCTCCATAGTTCAGAACAATATCGGTCGAGTTTCTACTTTCCACCCTTTTTGGACACCTTACCGGCCTTCTGGTCGTTTAGCGAGTTTCGCTCCCAGAACACCCCATCCGCATAGCCCTGGATAGTACTGTCCTCCAAGGCGTTCCGAAGCCTCTTGACAGCCCAACGGCAGTACTCGCGATTAACCTCCACACCACAATACTTCCGACCAAGTTTACGGGCCACCACCGCAGCCGTCCCACTGCCTAAGAAAGGGTCAAACACACGGTCACCCGGTTTAGAAGAAGCCAACACCAACTTGGCATACAACTTCTCCGGCTTCTGTGTAGGATGGTCTGTATTCTCAGGCATAGACCAAAACGGGATACTGATGTCGTCCCAGAAGTTAGACGGATAAGTGATACGGAAATTGCCAGCCTCTGTAGCCTCCCAGTCCTTGGGTTTGCCGTCCACCCTGTAGGGCGCTATCACCTTACGCTTCATCTTTACCGACTCCACGTCAAAGTAATAGTCCTTGGGGTTCTTCACGGCGAACCAGATGTCCTCCATGGCATTTTTCCAGTTGGTCTTTGCACCCCGCCCTTTCTCTCTCTGCCAGGTTATCCGATTAACTATCGTAAGCCGTTCCTCGATAACCCGCTGCATAGAAGAGCTACATTTCCAGTCGCCACACATGTATAGCGTGCCATTGGGGACCAACTTGTCGCACACCTTATAGAACCAGCTTCGCAGATAGTCCTCGTAGGCTTCCGGCTGCATCTTGGCAAACTTTTTCCCATGAAAATTCTTATCCAGATTGTACGGCGGGTCGATGATAATCAGGTCAAAATATTCATTGGGGATGTCGTCTATACAGTCCATCAGGTCGGCGTTGATAACTACGTCGTCAGCCATCCGTCCCTTTATATCATCAGCCCCGAGGATGAACTTATCCAGCGCCGGAATTTCTTCTTCCGACACCGTCAAAGTCCTGTTGCGCCCGGCCCTCACTTTCTCAGTCATAACCATCTATACATTATTATATATTACTATCGCCCCTGCCCCACTCTTCGCCATAGTGGACGAGGCAGCAACCATCTCAGCCACACCTCAGAACTGCTCCAGGATGGCTATACGCTTAGCCGTGTCGGGATGCGTACTGAAGAGCGAGTCCAGGAAACCCATCATACCACTGGCCATAGCCATAGGGTGTATGATGAAGAGCTGGGCCACATCCTGCCGCTGCACATTCTGCAAACCGGGATGAGCCGAAATCTTGCGCAGGGCCGCGGCCAAGGCCAGCGGATTGCCACAGAGTTCGGCACCACCGGCATCGGCCATATACTCGCGCTTACGCGAAATGGCAAACCGTGTAATCAGGGTGAAGAAGTAGGCCACGGCACAGCACACCACACCCACCAAGAGCACGGCGATGATGCCCAGTCCACTATTGCGTTCATCGTCGCTACGCCGATGCCCCATTCCACCGTAAATAAATGAGTTGTACATCATCTGCACCACTAAGCTCATCACCGTAGAGATGATGCCCACGAAGACGATGCTGGTAATAAGCACCCGGGTATCGCGGTTGCGTATATGCGTAAGCTCGTGACCTATCACGCCAGCCAGTTCATCATCGTTGAGCACTTTGAGCAACCCCGTCGTCACCGTCACGGTATAGCTATTACGATCTATGCCACTGGCAAAGGCATTGAGCTGCGGGTCGTCCACGATGTTTATCTTGGGCATATCCATATTGCAGGTCATGCAGAGGTTCTCCACTATATTGTACACCCGCGGGTTCTCCCTGCGTTCCAGCGGACGCGCCCCCGTGGCATGGCGTACCATGGCGGCATTAGAGAAATAAGCCACGGCAAACCACACTCCTACGATGCCCACCACCCAGGGCAGCACCGACAGGAAGTAAGCATTTACCGTAGCCTCATCGAGTTGATGTACCACGTTGCCGTAAGCGTCATAATAGCCATTGCCTAAATAGTTGACCAGCGCCAGGAACACCCACACGGTGGCCAGGATAATAAGAGGAAACGCCAATAAGAGCAACACACTGCGCATGTTGTTGCGCCTTATCTGCGTCATCATGCCTACATACTGCATGGGCTCAGAACTTTATCTCGGGAGCCTTATCCAGTGTGGCGCGGTCGGCCTGAGGCACCTCGAACATAGGCTCGCGGTGGAAGCCGAACATACTGGCGAAGATGTTAGACGGAAAGGTCTGCACGGCATTATTCAGTTCGCGCGTGGCCGAGTTGAAGAAGCGCCTTACGGCAGCCAACTTATTCTCTATATCGGCTATCTCGGTCTGCAACTGCATAAAGTTCTGGTTGGCCTTCAGCTCAGGGTATGCCTCGACCTGCACCTTCAGTCCGGCCAGCGCACTGGTCAGCGCGTTGTCGGCCGCTATCTTGTCGTTGATGGTGGTAGCCCCCATGGCTGCCGTACGAGCCTCGGTAAGCCGCTGCAGAGTCTGCTGCTCATGGGCAGCGTAGCCCTTTACGGTAGCCACCAGCTGCGGCACCAGGTCATAACGCTGCTTGAGCTGCACATCTATATTGGCGAAAGCATTTTCACGGTTGTTGCGCAGTCTCACCAGATTGTTGTACATGCCCACGAGCCACAGCACGATGAGCACCACTACTACTAAAACGATAATCCAAGTCATTCTACTTATTATTTTTAATGATTACGTCGTCAAAGTTAGTGCAAATAATACAGCGGGCAAAGTAAACGCCCTTAATTTTTACGAACAAACAAGAAAAAGTGCTACACACATCCGCCGCTACGATCGTCACGGCAACCGTAATCGTCTCGGGAGAGGCCAAGACTGCTACAGAAAGCCGAAAGAGTGTCCCCCATTCCTGCCAACCGCCTACCACGCTCATGGCCATCCCTACAGGCTCTATATATAATAAGGTATAGAGATGGAGCCACATATTCCATACTCAAGAAGATAGCTCCGCCGTTCCTCGTGGTCATAAAATAGGTGGTACCTCTGCCATCTGAGCAAGCTCATGCCACTCGGTTTGCTCTATTTTTCTGTAAAATTGTCACTTTTTAAGTTTATTAGTTATTTGAAAAGTAGTTTTCTTTTGCCAATTAAGATAAATAAATTACTTTTGCATCGTGATTAATAACCAGATATACCATCATTATGAATAAGAAAGTACTTATCCCCGTGATAGTTGTAGTCATGTTGCTCGCAGGAGGTATCGTGTACCTCACCCTGAGCCTCAACCAGCAGAAGCAGCAGAACCAGGCCATGCAGGAGCTGGCCGAGATAGACAAGAAGGAAATGGAGAACGAGTACCAGCAGTTTGCCAACCAGTATAGCGAGATGAAGACGAAGATAAACAACGACTCCATCGTCGCCCAGCTTACTGCCGAACAGGAAAAGACACAGCGCCTGCTTCAGGAGCTCAAGGACACCAAGAGCACCGATGCCCGCGAGATAGCCCGTCTCAAGAAGGAGCTGGCCACGGTACGTGCCGTGCTGCGTAGCTACGTGCTCGAGATTGACTCGCTTAACCGTCTCAACCAGAATCTTACTGCCGAGAACACCCGCGTCAAGGGCCAGTACGAGGAAGCTACCCGCCAGATAGAGGGTCTCAACTCCGAGAAAGCCACCCTCTCTGAGAAAGTAGCCATAGCAGCCCAGCTCGATGCTATCGGCATCAGCGTGGTGCCTGTCGACAAGCGCGGGCACGCCACCAAGAAGATTAAGAAGTGCAAAGCTATCCAGGTCAACTTCAGCCTGGCCAAGAACGTCACTGCCGCCAGTGGCATAAAAACTATCTACGTACGTATCACCTCGCCTACAGGCGGCCTGTTAGGCGGAGCTGGTTCCTTCAATTACGAGAACCGTTCCCTTCAGGCTTCTATGAAGAAGACGGTAGAGTATGGCGGTCAGGAAACTCCCGTAACACTCTTCTGGAACGTTACCCAGGCCCTGGTCGAGGGCACCTATAACGTCAGTATCTTTGCCGACGGCAATATGATAGGCTCTAAGAACTACACATTCAATTAACAAGCATGACAAGGCTATTAGTATTAGTAATATTGATGGGGTGCATGCCCTTCGCCCACGCCCAGCAGCCGCTCTCGCTCGACAGTTGCCGTGCGCTGGCCCTGCGCAACAACAAGCAGCTCAATATAGCCAAGCTCAAACAGGACGTGGCACGCTACACGCGCAAGGCTGCACGCACCAAGTATCTCCCCAAGGTCGACGTGGCCGGCGGATACGAGTTTTTCAGCAAGGAAATATCGCTGCTCAACAGCCAGCAGAAGTCGGCTTTCAACGGACTGGGGTCTAACGCCATCAACGGACTGGGCTCCGATCTGAGCGGTCTGCTCACCAACATGGCCCAGCAGGGCATTATCACCCCCGAGATGGCCCAGCAGTTGGGTGGCATGTTCAACAAGATGGCCCCGCAACTCTCTGAGACCGGCAACCAGTTGGGCCAGGCCATCACCGATGCCTTCAAGACCGACACCAAGAACATCTGGTCGGGGGCCGTCATGCTGCGCCAACCCATCTTCATGGGCGGAGCCATCATGGCCGCCAACAAGATAGCCGACCTGTCCGAGCAGATGGCCGCCAGCGACTTGGCGCTCCAGCAGCAGTCTACCCTATACGACATAGACCAGGCCTACTGGATGGTGGTGTCCTTGCGCCAGAAAGAGCAGCTCGCCCACAGCTACCGCGACCTGGTTAAGAAGCTGAGCAACGACGTCAACAAGATGATTAAGCAGGGTGTGGCCACCAAGGCCGATGGCCTGAAGGTAGATGTCAAGGTCAACGAGGCCGACATGCAGGTTACCCAGGTCGAGGACGGCCTGGTACTGGCCCGCATGCTTCTCTGCCAGCTGTGTGGGCTCCCCATGGACAGCCCCATCACCCTGGCCGACGAGAACAGCAAGAGCCTGAGTCCCTCGCTCACCGACAGCTATGCCGCCACCGACACCACCTACGCCGCGCGCCCCGAGATACAACTGTTGGAACAGGCTATCGGCATCAGCGAGCAGACCACCCGTCTGGTCAGGGCCGCCTATCTGCCCCATGTTGCCCTCACCGGCGGATACCTTATTAGCAACCCCAACGTGTTCAACGGCTTTGAGCGCAAGTTTGCCGGTGTATGGAACGTGGGGGTCCTGGTACAGATACCCGTATGGAACTGGTTCGAGGGAAGCTACAAGGTGCGTGCCTCCAAGACCGCCACGGCCATAGCCACCATGCAACTGAGCGACGTGCGCCAGAAGGTGGGCCTGCAGATAGCTCAGAGCCAGTTCAAGCTCAAGGAGGCTGTCAAGAAGTACAACATGGCCACACAGAACATGAAGAGTGCCGAGGAAAACCTACGCTGCGCCAACATGGGATTTAAAGAGGGCGTCATGGAGGTAACCGATGTCATGACCGCGCAGACCGCGTGGCAGATGGCACAAAGCCAGAAGATAGACGCCGAGGTGGGCATCAAGCTATCACAGGTAAACGTAAAGAAAGCATTAGGTATATTAAACTGAAAAGAATATGTCAGCTAAAACACAACATAACAACATTCTGCTCGCCGTCATAGGCTTCACGGCTGTAGTATTCATTGTGGCCCTCATAGGTTTCTTTACCATAGGGCACGAACCCGAGATTATCCAGGGAGAGGTCGAAGTGTCAGAGTACAGGGTCTCCAGCAAACTGCCGGGCCGCATCGTAGAGCTGCGTGTCAAGGAGGGCGACTTCGTACATGTAGGCGATACCCTGGCCATCCTCGAAGTGCCCGAGGTAGACGCCCAGAAAAAGGTAGCCGAGGCTACCGGTGAGGCTACCCAGGCCGTACAGAGTCTTACGGATGCCGGGGCGCGCAAAGAGCAGATACAGGGTGCCTACGAACTGTTTCAGCAGGCGCGGGCAGCCAGCGATATAGCCCAGAAGACCTACACCCGCATGCAGAACCTATACAATGAGGGCGTCATCAGCGGTCAGAAGCGCGACGAAGCCTTTGCGGCCTACAAGGCCACCGAGGCCCAGGTCAAGGCAGCCCAGAGCCAGTACGACATGGCCCGCAACGGGGCCCGCCGCCAGGAGAAGGAGATAGCTGCCAAGAACGCCCAGGCAGCCCGTAGCGCTGTTGACGTGGTCAGTTCGCTGCTCCGCGAGACGGTACAAGTGGCCCAGGTCGAGGGCGAGGTGAGCGAGGTCTATCCCAAGGTAGGCGAGCTGGTCGGCATGGGCTCTCCCATTATGACCATCTCCATGATGAGCGACCTCTGGGGAACCTTCAACATCCGCGAGGACCAGTTGGAGGGCATGAAGGTGGGCGACACCTTCAGCGCCTACTGTCCCGCGTTCAACAAGACCCTCAAGCTGCGCGTCTTCTATATACACGACCAGGGCAGCTATGCCGTATGGAAAGCCACGAAGACCAATGGCCAGTACGACCTCAAGACTTTCGAGGTCAAGGCACGTCCCGTAAATCGTTTTGACGGTCTGCGTCCCGGCATGAGCCTTATCCGCAAGGACTAAACACATACGGCGGCATGATAAAGCAAATCTACCAGATAGCCGTGCGCGAGTGTGGCATCATACGGCATAACCCCATCTATGCTTTCTGCATGGTGGTGTTTCCCGTGCTGGTCATAGTGTTCTTCACCTCACTGATGACCGAGGGGCAGCCTGTCAATATGCCTGTGGGCGTGGTAGACCAGGACAACACGGCCACCACCCGTGCACTGATACGCCGCCTGGATGCGTTCCAGACCTCGCACGTGGCAGCCCATTACGCCAATATAAACGATGCGAGGCGCGCCGTACAGCAGGGCGACATCTATGCGTTCCTGCTCATACCCAAGGGCACTACCGACGGTATGGTTTCCAGTCGCCAGCCCAAGATTTCGTTTTACTATAGCAGCGTTACGCTGCTGGCAGGCTCCACCCTGTTCAGGGACTTGAAGACTATATGCACCTTAGCCTCTGCCGCCGTGGGCTCGGCCAAGCTCTCGGCCTTGGGCAAGACTCCCAAGGAGATACAGACCTTCTTGCAGCCCATCGCCATAGACATGCACATGATAGGCAACCCCTGGGCCAACTACAATGTGTACCTCTCTACCATCATGGTGCCTGGCCTGCTGCTACTCTTCGTCTTCCTCATCACCCCTTACTCCATCGGTACCGAGCTCAAGTTCGGCCGCTCCAAGGAGTGGCTCTCCCTGGCCGACGGCAACATCTGCGTGGCCCTGGCTGGCAAGCTCCTGCCCCACACCCTGGTCTTCCTGTCAGTCTTCTACGGCTTCGAGTTCTACGTTTTCCATGTTTTAGGCTTTCCCCATCCGGGCGGCGTGGTTCCCATCCTACTCAATGGTTTCCTGGCCGTAGTGGCCAGCCAGTGCTTTGGGGTCTTCGTGTTCGGGCTCATGCCCTCGCTGCGCATGTCCATGAGCATCTGCTCGCTGTGGGCCGTGCTCAGTTTCTCCGTGTGTGGTGCCACCTATCCCGTGTTTTCCATGGACTCCATGCTGGAAGCCATGGCCCAGCTATTCCCCCTCAGACATTATTATATGATATACAAGATAAGCATATTCAACGACTTCCCGCTCACAGACTGCGTGCTGAACATCGGGGCACTGGTCATCTTCATCGCCCTGCCCATCCTGACGGTACGCAATCTGCGCCGCGCCATGTTAGAGTATGTCTATATACCCTAAGGCTATGACACAGGATCACCGACTATCATCACAGATTAAGCAGGGACTGAGCGACATGTGCCGTATATGGTTCCAGGAGTTGCGCTCGGTGTTCAGGGACGAGGGCGTGTTGCTCTTCTTCATCCTGCTGCCATTGGGCTACCCCCTGCTGTACTCGTGGATATACAATAACGAGGTGGTGCGCCAGGTGCCCGTGGCCATTGTAGACCTGTCGCACAGCGCCGAGAGCCGTCAGTTTATCCGCATGACCGACGCCAGTTCGGGGGTGCGCGCCGCGTACTTCTGCAACAGCCTGGACGAGGCTCGCACCATCGTGGGGCACCAGCAGGCTCACGGCATCATCTACTTCCCGTCCGACTTTGCCACCAGGCTTAACCGGCACGAGCAGGCCCACGTCGGCGTGTACTGCGATATGAGTCTGATGCTTACCTACAAGGCCATCCTACAGACCACCCAGGCCGTGGCCATGCAGATAGGCTCGGGCATACAGGTGAGCCAGTCTACTGCCGTCACCGCGCGCGACGAGGAGCTTACCACCCATCCGCTCGATGTCGAGGAGGTACCCATATTCAATGCCACCGGAGGCTACGGCAACGCCATCCTGCCCGGTGTGCTTATCCTTATCCTGCAGCAGTCGCTGCTCTTAGGTATCGGACTGGCTGCCGGTACCGCCCGGGAGAAGAACCTGCACGAGGACTTGGTTCCCACATCGCGCCATCATAACGGCATTTTCCGCATCGTACTCGGCAAGTCGCTATGTTACTTTATGATATACGCCGTGATGGGTGCCTACATCACCCTGTGCGTTCCGCGCTTCTTCCACTTCACTGCCATGGCCCAGGCAGGGCCATTGTTGGCGCTCATGGTACCCTACCTATTGGCCTGCATCTTCTTTGGCATGATGCTGTCGTGCCTGGTACGCTACCGCGAGAACGTGATGCTCTTAGTGGTGTTCACCTCGGTGCCCATGCTCTTTATGACCGGTATCAGTTGGCCTCTGAGCAACATGCCCGGCATCTGGCAGGGCGTGGCGTGGCTCTTCCCGTCTACCTTTGGCATCCGCGGTTTCCTCACCATCAACAGCATGGGGGGCACGCTGGCCGACATACAGACCGACTACATGGCCTTGTGGGTACAGGTGGCCGTGTACTTCTTAGTAACCTGCCTGGTATATCGGTTCCAGATTAACCAGACCCACCGCCACGTCTTAGAGCACCGCAGCGAGCGCCAGCAGACTGCTGTCCAGGGTCAGCCATCGGCTCCAGCAGCCGATGAACGGCAAGCGTAGGCACCGCCAGCCCCTACCCCACCATACAGACCGACCGCCACCAGTTCATCTACTGAACCGATGGCGGTCGCTCTATTTTACAGAAGTTCTGCCCTGCAACGCGAGGGGCCTACCTACTTATTATTGACACCCACTATCTTGGTCTTGGGCAGTTCCTTGTTGCGGCGGTTGGTCACCGTTACCACAGCCTGAGCTAAGTTCAGGAAAGCCTGGCCCGTGGCACTCTCCACGTTGAGCACGGCCGGTGTGCCGGCATCGCCCGCGTCGCAGATGCTCTGCACGATGGGTATCTGAGCCAGCAGCGGACAGCCCATCTCGGCTGCCAGGTTCTTGCAGCCGTCCTTGCCAAATATATAGTACTTGTTCTCAGGCAACTCGGCCGGCGTAAACCACGCCATGTTCTCTACCAGTCCTAAGATGGGCACGTTTACCTTGTCATTGCGGTACATGTCTATACCCTTGCGGGCATCGGCCAGTGCCACCTTCTGCGGGGTCGACACGATGACGGCCCCGGTGATGCTCAGGGTCTGCAGCAGAGTCAGATGTATATCCGATGTGCCCGGCGGAGTGTCCAGGATGAAGTAGTCCAGGTCGCCCCAGTCGGCATCGGCTATGAGCTGCTTGAGGGCCGACGTGGCCATGCCGCCACGCCATAACGTGGCGGTGTCCGGGTTGACAAAGAAGCCTATCGAGAGCAGCTTCACGCCATATTTTTCTATAGGTTCTATGAGCTGGCGGCCGTCTTTCTCTACCGCATAGGGGCGCTCGGCCTCTACGCCAAACATCTTGGGCATCGAGGGACCGAAGATGTCGGTATCCAGCAGGCCCACCTTGTAGCCCAGCATGGCCAGGGCTATGGCTAAGTTGGCCGATACGGTCGACTTGCCCACGCCGCCCTTGCCCGAGCTTACGGCTATCACGTTCTTTACCTGCGGCAGCAGCTTGCCCACCTCGGGGCGCGGTGCCGACTTAAACTCGGTCTTGATGGTCACCTCTACCGCCTTGTCCACGTGGTAGTGTATGGCAGCCTCGGCGGCCTTGACGGTCGAGCGGAGGAATGGGTCGGTCTCGCGGGGAAACACGAGCGTGAACGTTACCTTCATACCATCTATACGCACATCGTCGGCCAGCATGCCGGCCTCTATCAGGTTTTTCTTGTTACCCGGATAGATTACCGTGGCCAGCGCGTCGGTTATAAGTTTTGGATATAATGTCATAATGTTTGCTTTTGCCTGCAAAATTAGGCAAAAAAAACGAGGGGCGACCACAAAGGGGCAAAAAAATCATGGGCACAGGGCCTCCACGGGCTTGTTGGAGGAGCCGAGGTACTGGCAGACGGGGAAGAGGCAACCCCCTAAACCGCTGTTATAGCCATGGCCGAAATGGTGAAAAACCTTTACACCGGACTGTATATTTATGCAAAACTTGGGCAATAATGTATAAATATACAGTCGAAACGGCCGTTTTTCGGGGCATAAATTCCGGAATTTTTCAACCAACCAGGACTGTTTTCGGGGTCATCGGAGCCGTTTCGGGGTACCGCGAGGGCCCGAAAAGTAACCGTTTTTTTTTACAAAACCGAGGCATTTATCGCCTTTTCAGCCGCTATTTTCGGCTCTTCCGAGACAGGTTTTCGGAGTCACAAAGATGGTCATTTTTTTGCTCACGATGGTCATTACGATTCTAATGACCATCGCGAGCATCAAAAAGACCGTTTTCGGGTGGTCAGAAAATTGCCATTTTCGCCACCGCCATCCCCTCGGCGGGCGTACAGACAAAAGACAGAAGGCCGAAAGGCCCTCGCCCGAGGCAGAAAGGCCAGAAATGTATATTTATACATTTTCGGAAAATACTTTACGATACCCGTCAGCTAATTATCCGCCAGCATTGGCGGTCAGGAAGCCGGCACCTGTACACAGGACGTCGCCTCGGAAATACTACTATGCCAATTGTGTCAACATCAAAACCACTTTTGCTTTTTCCCCACTCCCTTTGGTGGAAAGCCTCAACAAGGGAAGTCCATAACATGAAAGTATATGATCTTTCATTAAATCGCGATGATGCTGCACAGTCTGAACATTATGATACGAATAGCCATCAGTTTCAATGGCAAGTACAGGTTGCTTACTCACTCTGTTGATTATCAAAAAGTCCAAATGCGTGTTGTAGTTAGCAGCATATCTCAGTTCTTCTTCGTTCATAAGTGAAGTATCTTTCAGTACTTGCCGCAGCGGGACATGACACAATATTTTAAGGACATTGAACCTACTGTCAGATGAAACTATCTCATTGAGCATAGCGTAGGTTAGGTTCTCCGAGACATATTCTGATATCCGTGGATGATTTTCGATGAATGCCATACGCTGCTTCGTGTATTGCTCATACAGATAGTCAAAAATGGAAGCCAACTTGCTTTCTGTTACAGTACAATTGTTGTATGCTATGTAGTCAAGCAAATCCATGATGTTGCCATGCTTCTCTCGCTCATTACCAGTCATTACAAGGCAAAATTTCTTCTTGGTTCTTGACACAGCTACATTCAGCATATTGGCATCATCAGCAAAGTCTGTAATATGATTGTCCACCACACTCATGATTATGGCATCATTCTCACGACCTTGGTATTTGTGGATAGTACCAGCCTCAACTTCGGCAATCTGGCGATTGAAAGCGTCTACCTGATTATTGTATGGGGTTACAATTCCTACGCCGTCATAATCTTTCAGAGTTGGCAACACCTCTTCCTTCACCACGTCAATTTCTCGCTGATTATAATGATTGACGGCATGGTTGCCTTTGACAGTCCTTATGGCGGTAAGGACTTCTTCTTCGCCTTTGTCCTCTGTCATAATAAGCAAGTTGCCACCATAAAACTTTTGGTTGCAGAAATTGATGATACGAGGATGACAGCGGTAATGCTCTCTCAACAATGTTTCTGGCACATCGCTCATCACATGCAATACAGACTGCAGAAAACTGTTCTTGGCACAGTCATAACCTTCAGCGATATTATATTGCTTCATAACAGCATCCAGCTTCAGCCTGTCTTCATCGGTCACTACATTTGGAAGTTGCAGTGTATCTCCAACAATAACGGCATTAGTAGCACAGGTCAGAGCCAAAGCGCCTGTATCTATTGACACTTGTGAGGCCTCGTCCATAATGACGTAATCGTAAGGCTTACCCGTAAAAACGCACGACCGGGCAGAGAATGTCGTACTCAGTACTACCGGATACTGCTGCATAAAATCATTGCCACGCCTTCGCATATCTTTGGTGTCTGCCAAAGTCACACGCTTATGCTCTGCATAATGGGTATGCAAAGTTGATTTGAACAGCGACATAGACAAGCCTGTCAAAGTATCTGTCAAGTCTTTTGCGTCATACGAAGCCAGGCTGTTTTCTATTGCAGTTATCCTGTGTTTTAGTTCCTCTAACCGGTTCTGATAATAAAGAGTTTGTAATTCTTTGATGAGCGGCGTGAGATTATCCTTATCTAACTGACTCACGATATGCAGCCTATGCTTGCAAATCCACTTCATCCACCACCACTTTATCTTCCTCCTCCATTTAGAAAGCCAATTAGTTGGCTCTTGCTTTTCTCCATTAGCATAGGCTTGGAAATTCAGCCATAGCGATATTATGCGTTTGGAACTTATACGCTTTCTCCCATTCGTATTCTTGTCCAATTTGTTATCCATACAGAAGTGTTTCCACTCCAGTTCAACAGCCTGTTGTTCCTGTGACAACTCTGCCCGCTTGTTCTGTAAGTCATAGACCTTGCCAAGCTGTTGCAAAGTTGCGTGGAGCATTCGTCCTTTACTCAGAGCATCAGACTTCGACATTCCCCAAGTACTACATTCTATCGGAACAGATGGCTGGTTTGCAACAAACGCCTCTTTGTTTTCCTTGCTTCCAAGAGGTGCGAGAATAAATGACGTGCCATACTTTTCCAACTTCTCCATAACATTGGTGGTTGCCGAGTTGTTGTTGGACACCACCAACACGGTCTTTCCTTGACAGACTATGTTGGCAATAATATTTAGTATTGTTTGTGTCTTACCTGTTCCAGGAGGCCCCTGTATCACACTCACCTGATGTTCAAAAGCAGCCACAACTGCTTTCTCTTGACTTGCATTACACCCAAAAGGATAAATCAAATCGCCATGTTGCATCCCTCTCGGGCTATGCTCTTTAGGATTAAGATAGCATGCTGCAGCAGAATTAGTGTCTACAAAATCCATTTTAGCATACATATCAGCCAAGATGCCGTCGTTACCCTTGTCTTTGCCAAGAGGATTGACGAGGGCAACATTCTTTAAGTAAGCAAAGGTGTCCTTGCTTGCCTGTTCACCGAGACATGATGTCGTAACTATAATTCTGGTATCGTCACCTTCTTGCACATAACCATTGGCGTGTACTATGCGCCAATATGACTTCACACCACAAGCGAACCGCCATATTTCCCTTACATTATTTTCCTGTAAACCATCGACAAGCACCCTGCTGTTTACCGGGTCAATCCATTCTGGATTTCTAAGCCACAGCACTTTAGCAGTGCCATAGTTGTAAGTCTTTCCGTTGTTCTTAAATCGCACCCAGTAGCCATTGGCTCCATTTCTTTCGATGGAGTCTATCTGCATAGTCCTTGGCTCGCCATTGAGCAATATGAAGTGGCGCGACAAATCCATATAGACTAATCCGATAATTTATTGTATGCCTTACGAATAAGTCGGGCCATCAGTTTGCGACGTTCAACAAGAAAATCCATATAGTTCAAGTTTTCGAAATTCTCAGGCAATGCGTTTTCGGCACATGCTTCTTTATAGCCTTTTTCGCCAAGTCGTTTACGATAAGACTCCACATAATCCGCTGGCGCATTATCAGAAATGTCTATATTGGTTGAATAATCCAAATAGGTATAGTTAGCTATTTGGTTGCGGTCTCTGTCATCATCAAATCCCTGAAGAGCCAGAAAATGTTTGGGGAATATATGATGTATTTCTATTGCCGACTTTGTTCCATGCGCTCCAACCACAAAATATTTAGATGTTGGAGTTGTACTGAATAACATTGGAGAATTCAACACATTCAGTGAAGCTACATACCCATACCATATTGGAGATGTGGTGGATGATGTTACCAAATCTGTAAGAAGAGTATAATTGAAATAGTCCTCTGTAAATTGGTTCTTAATCTCGTTATCAAGATAGGCGACAAATTCGTCTGCCGTCTTGACCGACCGAAGGTCTGCCAATTGTCGTTCAACCGTAGACTCGGGAGAGTCCGTATAAAATCCACGGATATTTGTCATAAACACCCACCGCTGCATAATACGCTTCAATGCTACTGGCTGCACTTTGTATTCAGTCTTACCAATAAGATAGAGCATATATGAAAATATCACGGCATTGTCTGAAGAAATTAATGAATCCTTCAAATAGCCAGCCTCCGCCTCTATATTCATAAAGGCATGCCAGTGATTAAGGTTCATAACCACCGCAAGCGCATCACGGAATTTTTTAAGGTTCTCTTGTTGGGTTTCGGCAGAAGATTTGCGCGTATTCAGATCCTTTCCTCTTAAAAGCATGTAAGCATATCTCAATCGGGCGCGTTTAAAAGCCAAGCCTACAGTTGATCGGATAATATGGACAGGGTCTACCTCCAAAATATGATTGTATGATGTTCCGTCTTTAGGTATGCGCGACTCTTTACAGAATTGGTTTATACTCATGTGTAAAGCATTGTCATACACAGCAAGTAGAGTTTCTATAAAATTCTTTTCCGTAAGTTTCTGACCGCCAGAATTCACGCGAACAAAAATTTCTGCCACATCTTCTTCATTGGCAGAGGCCTTGATTTCGAAAGTTGGTAAAACATAATCGGACAAGCTGAGTAAGTCATTGATGTTATCCTCAATTTTATTCTCTTCATCTTCGGTTAACTTATTTGTTCCATCTTTCAGACGCTTTTCATTCAATTGCCCAATGTAGCTACGGCGAAACTTAGAGACAGTATTGTTATCTTTTGCTGTAAACACCTCACTAATAGCACTAATCCATTCCTGAGAACGTTCATAAGCCGGTGACCACACCTCAAATTCACGTTTCAAAGGATTAAATGAGATTTTGATAGCGCGTTCTTTGTAGTTCACATCTCTAATTTGCACACCTTTGACGGCTGCCAGTAATGCTGTCAAGCGTTGCTGCCCATCAATAACGAGGTCACGTGGAGTTTGCCAATCTTTATCATTGCTACCAATTTGCTTTTTATTGACAAACTCTACAGGGGATTCCCAAAGCATAACAAAACCGATGGGAAATCCTTTTAGCATAGAATCTAACAGATCGCGCACCTTATTGTCTTTCCATACGAAAGGACGCTGAAGGTCAGGCAATCCAATACGACCATTTTTCACATCTGTGAGTAAATCACCCACTTTTCTGTTTATCGGAGTAAAAAGTTCGTTAGCCATAATTTGATATCGAGGTAATTTTCATCTTCGCTTGTGGAATGGTTATATCTATAAATATTAGATTACAAACCTTGTTTAATCCTCCAGGAAGTTCCATTCTTTTAGTTTCTTTTTAGCCAAAGGATGACCTTCCGAGTAGGCCAATGAATAGTAGCGTTTAGCTTCTTCTATATTTTTATCAACGCCCCAACCTTTCTCGTAAAATTCTCCGCAACGATAGTGGGCGTATGGCAAGCCACAGGCCTTATACAAGTCAAATGCTTTCTTTAGGTTAACTTCAGACCCACCTGTGCCTTTACGATAGATGTCTGCCAAATTGCTGCGAGCCAAGTCATTGCCTTGGTCAGCTGACTTGGCAAACCAATATTTGGCAAGTTCTACGTTCCTTTTAACGCATACCCCATCATTGAAGAAACACCCTAAGTCATTTTGAATGTCATCGTCTTGCAAATTTTCATCGTTTGGGTCATACTTTACAAGATTCAAAAGATATAAGACATCTTCTTCATCATAACCATAATCTTGGGGCGTTGCATGAGTAGATTGAACTAATACGAAATCTTGATAATTCTTAGGAATATCTGCATATTTGTCTTCGTTGTTTGCCATAATTATCTTTTTTTTACAAAAATACTATTTTTATCAGAGACTAATAACTTTTTATGATTATTTAGCAATAAAATGAGAACTTATTACTCTCGAATGTCATCAGCAGCATAAAAACAAATGGATTTGGAAGATTTTATTATCAACAAAATCGTGTATCTCGCTCGGCTTGCACTACCTTTAGAGAATGTAGGCGGTGCCTCAACAATGCAATTAAAAAAATACTGCACATTTTTCTTTGCATTGTCTTCGGCTTGCACTACCTTTGTAAATATGATTAGGAGATTAGTGTTAATAGGTGCTTGCCTGGGCATGGCTCTCAGCGCACTGGCCAAGGACATAGTGTGGTACAGTGGGCACGGCAGCGTGGCCTATAGCTTCACGGGCAAGAAATCGGCCACGGTAGAGATGGCGCTCAACCTCTTTGCCGACGACATGAAAGCCGTTACCGGGCACCGAGCCGAACAGAGAAACGGGGCGGTTATCGAGATATTCGAATTGGACAAGATGCACGACAAGGACTTCCGTCGCCTGCAGCGCCGCAAGGTTCCCATCGACCGCATCATCGCCAAGCCCGATGCCTTTAGCATCAGCGTCGAGGGTGGCCACATCGTCGTACTGGGCAGCAACGCCAACGGCACTGCCTATGGCATCCTGGAACTGTCGCGCCTGGCTGGCGTGTCGCCCTGGGCTTGGTGGGCCGACGTTACTCCACAGCGCCGGCATTACCTGGGCCTGTCCGAGGACTACGTCACTATTCAGTGGCCGTCGGTAGCACAGCGCGGCTTCGTGGCTCATGGTCACGGGCTGGACAGCCACCGCCTGCACGAACTCCTGCTACGTCTGCGCGGCAACATCCTCAGACACGCCGACTGCAACGGCCACGGTAACAAGTGCCTGAATCTCATGGACAGCTGGATTCCCTGCACGCAGCCCGGCTTAGTGTATGCCGAGATGAAGAGCGCGTACAACCAGGGCGCCCGCCACCAATGGGTGGCCCGTGTAGACAACCCGCGCACGGTGGCTTACCAGCTCTCGCTCTTTATGGACATGGCCTGGAACATAGGCTACGTCAACGGCAGCAACCTGACCGACCATTTTCACAGCTGGCTGTGCCAACAGGTGGGCTCCGAGGCTGCCGCACGGTTGCTGCCGGTACTCACAGAGTACTATCATCTGACAGGAATACGCAAGCCGGAGCAGATGGATGCCGAACTGATGGCCGATGCCTTTGGCAATGAACTGGAGCGCTATCTGGCCAACTACAAAGACCTGGTAGAGGCGCTTCCGGCCATCGCCCCATACGTTCCCGACTACCGGCGCGATGCCTTCTTCGCCCTGGCAGAGTACCCGGTAAGGGCCACCGCCCTCATGGCCACTAAGCAGCTACAGGCCCAGGAGGCGCAGCACATCGGCCGGCCGCAGTCATTTGCCCACGACGAGGAGGCGCTCATCTCGGCGGTTAAGAGCATAACCGCCCATCAGCAGTTGGACTCACTTAACCGCCGGTTCATACACATGGTGGGCGACAAGTGGGCACACACCATCCACATAGCCGACAACAAACTCATATCCGCGCCTCCCACCTTTCCCGGCAAACTGACCCAGGAGGCCATAAGCCGCTACTCGGGTGCGGCACCTATCCCCTTCGACTTTGACACGGGCAACACCGTGACACGCAACGCCTGCCACTACCGCAAGGCATCGCCGGGAACAGAGCCGGTGCCCATGTTAGGCCATAGCATGCGTGCTGTATGGGTGCCGCAGGGCGGTACGCTGTCGTACTCGTTCTACTCTGAGCTACAGGGCGATGCCGTGATACGCATAGCGGCCATACCCACCCAGGGATATGGCGATGGCGACATACGCTTCGAGGTGCGCATCGACGGTGGCCAGCCTCAGCAGTTCTCTGTCAGGGGTCAGCGCGGCTCGGCTCAGTGGCTGGCCGACTGCAAGCGAGGACAGACGGTCAAGGAGATAGCCGTCAGCCTGTCGCGCAACAGCCACAGCATAGAGATAACGGCCTTAGGCAGTCCGGTGGTGATAGACCAGATAATGGTAGACTACGACCCCATCCGCCCGTTCTACATCTTCCCCGTCAACCCGGAACGTCTCTGACCGCGGCACAACGATTAACGCCGATGGGCGACAACCTGCGCGGTTGTCGCCCATCGGCGTTCTCTATAGGGGTGATAGCTGGCTCAGCGGCCCGTGGTCTTCGGGCTACGCTTGTCGCGGTGATAACTGCGGTACTCGTCGAGCGGTATGTCTACCTCGGGCTCTACCAGCTCGCCCGCATGGGGCAGGGCTAACTGCAAGTACTTGATGGCTATGCCGCGGGCCATCCACATAGACTCATAGTAGGTCTGTATGCTCAGCAAGCGCTCGTCCATGCCCGCCGTGTGGTACAGGTCGGTGGTGGCCACGGCCACGGGCAGATGGTTGGCCTCGGCCATACACGAGGTGTAGGTGTACAGGAAGTTGGAGTCGGTCTTGACATGTACCGTGCCCCCATCTACGAGAAAGCGGCGATACCTGGTCAAGAAGCTGGTACTCGTGAGCCGCTTGCGGACATGCTTCATCTGCGGGTCAGAGAACGTGAGCCATATCTGCTGTACCTCGTCGGGGCCAAAGAAGCGGTCTATAATCTCTATGTTGGTTCGCAGAAAGGCCACGTTGGTCAGCCCCTCGTCCAGGGCCTGCTTGGCACCCGTCCACATACGTGCGCCCTTGATGTCTACCCCTATAAAGTTCATATCGGGGTTCTTGCGTGCCAGGCCCACCGTGTACTCACCTCTGCCGCAGCCCAACTCGAGTACTATGGGGTTCGCGTTCTTGAAATACATATCCCGCCAGTGGCCCTTCATATCAAACGGCACATTATCTACTATCGAGAACGGGTACTGAAACACGTTCTCAAATCTCTCCATGTCTGCAAATTTAGCCAGTTTACCCTTGCCCATGCTTGTTTTTGTTGCAAAATTACACATTTTACTCTTTAAAACAATGGAAATGGCCAGGGAAGTGTGGCCCGCATCTCTCTCTGAGCACGTCAGCACGCCCGCTTCGCCATAGGTCATCGGCCTAACGGCCGCGATGGTCAGTACAAAATCGGCCTTAACGGGCAAAAACTTCCCGATACCTTTGGGCAACGCCCCGATTTTTTCTACTTTTGTAAAAGATAGGCTACGCCTCGGCCATCAGAGCAAGCTCAAGGTCTGTGGTATGTCCTATCCTTATAGAAGGTACTAAAAAGATTGTTTGAACAGTATTATGGTTTCATTTGAGAGCGACTACAACAATGGTTGTACACCAGAAATTCTGGCCCGACTGGCCTCTACCAACGGAGAGCAAGCCACGGGCTATGGAAACGACCCCTACAGCACGGCAGCTAAGCAGCGCATACGCGAGGCAGTAGACATGGCCGATGCCGACATATTCTTCCTGGTCGGCGGAACACAGACTAACACCACCGTGATAGACTCCCTGCTCATGGGGTGCGAGGCGGCCGTAACCGTAGACACGGGCCACATAGCCGTGCATGAGGCAGGTGCGATAGAGGCTTTCGGCCACAAGGTAATCACCCTTCCGGCTCACGACAGCAAGCTCAGCGCCGACACGCTGGACAACTATATGACGGCCTTTGCCGCCGACGAGACGGCCGAGCACATGGTGCAGCCTGGCATGGTGTACATCTCCATGCCCACCGAGTTTGGTATGGTGTACAGCCGCGACGAACTGGCAAGCCTCTACGATGCCTGCCAGCGCCATCACCTGCGCCTCTACATCGACGGTGCCCGCCTGGGCTACGGCCTCATGTCTGGTGCCTGCGATTACGACCTGCCCTATCTGGCCCGTCACTGCGACGTATTTTATATAGGTGGCACCAAGGTGGGGAGCCTCTTCGGCGAGGCTGTCGTGTTCAGCAACATGCGCGCCCCTAAGTATTTCTTCACTACTGTTAAGCGCCACGGTGCCCTCTTGGCCAAGGGCCGTCTTTTAGGACTCCAGTTTGACACTCTCTTTACCGATGGGCTCTACTTCCGTATCTCGCGCCACGCCATCGACATGGCCCACAGGCTCCGCGATGTCTTCGCCAAGCATCACATCCCCCTCGCCATTGACTCGCCTACCAACCAGCAGTTTGTGAGCCTCACCCGCGAGCAGCACGATGCCCTGCAGCGTCACATAGCTTTCGAGATATGGGAAACTGAGGCCGACGGGCATCTTATGTGCCGCTTCGTTACCAGCTGGGCTACCTCCGAGGCCGACATAGACGAGCTGGACAGCTGCCTGAGCCTGCTCTGACCCACGGGAGCGAGCCCCCACAGGCAGGGCAACGGCCAGGGCATGCGTCGTAACCATCGCCCCACGGCCAGCCACGGCCAGCCCGATACCAACCACGAAAAAAGCGCAGACCCCGAGGGCCTGCGCTCTTGTATATATACTCGCTGTATTACCCGATGACTACACGGGTCCAGCCGTGCTTGTCCTCGACCGTGCCATACTGGATGCCACGCAGCGTGTTGTACAATTTCTCGGACCAGGGGCCCGGTTTCTCGCCGTAGCTGTAACGGGCGCCAGTGTCTAGGTCGTCGATATACGAGATGGGCGATATGACAGCTGCCGTGCCACAGGCTCCAGCCTCCTCAAAGGTAGCCAACTCCTCTTCAGGTATCTGCCTGCGCTCCACCTTCATGCCCAAGTCTTCTGCAATCTGCATCAGGCTCTTGTTAGTGATAGACGGCAGGATGCTGGTAGACTTCGGCGTGATATAGGTGTTGTCCTTGATACCGAAGAAGTTGGCTGCGCCACACTCATCCATATACTTTTTCTCCTTGGCATCCAGATAGAACTCCGAGGCGTAGCCCTTCTCGTGGGCGATGTTGTTGGCCTTGAGCGAGGCAGCATAGTTTCCACCCACCTTGTATATGCCGGTACCTAAGGGAGCCGCCCGGTCGTAATCGCGAATGATGACGTAGGGATTGGTAGAGAACCCGCCCTTGAAGTAAGGCCCTACGGGCGTTACAAAGATAAGGAACATGTACTCAGAGGCCGGATGTACGCCCACCTGAGCCGACGTACCGATAAGCAAGGGCCTTATATAGAGTGTGGCACCGCTCTCGTAGGTGGGAATGTACTCCTGGTTGAGACGCACCACCCTGGTTACCATCTCCTCGAACATCTCGGTAGACACCTCGGGCATCATGATGCCCCGACAGGTACTCTGTAAGCGGGCCGCATTCTCGTCCATGCGGAACACACGCACCTTACCGTCGGGACAACGGTAAGCCTTGAGGCCCTCGAAGGCCTCCTGACCGTAGTGCAGACAGGTGGCAGCCATGGAGAGGTTGATATTTTCGTCGGAGCAGACTTCTATTTCGCCCCACTTGCCGTTGCGGTAATAGCAACGCACGTTGTAGTCGGTCTTCATGTAACCGAACTTGAGATTAGCCCAATCAATATTTTTCATAACTAATACATTTGTTATAACAGTAACATTGTTTGTTGGTGCAAAAGTAAGCATTATTTGTCTCTTTGCCAACCATTAGTCAGCAAATCTTACTTTTCGGACAACATTTTCTTGATTTTCTCGTCTGTAGCTGTCAACTTGGCCTCACACAGAGCTATCAGTTTCTTAGCCGTGGTAAGCTGCTGAGCCAGCGAGTCTATGTCCAGCTCGCCCCTTTCCATCTGCGCTACGATAGTCTCTAACTGCCGCATCGCATCCTCGTACTTCAGTTGCTTCGTCATTGTATTATCTTAGATGTTAGAGTTCCCTGTTCTACCCGCGTCTCTATCGTGTCGCCAGGCGATACCTGCCGGGGCGACCGCACAGCCCGCCCATTACACAGAGTGATGCTGTAACCGCGGCGCAGCACGTGGATGGGGTCCTGGGCGCATGCGCGCTGACCGAGCAGGTCCAGCCGGTGGCGCTGCTGGTCTATCAGCCGACTCACGGCATGGGCCATACGGGTACCCAAGGTTTCCAGCCGGGCCGTCTGGCGGGTCTTGACCAGCGAGAAGAGGGTGGGTATCTGACTGCTCACCTGCATGAGCCTCATGCGCTCCAGCTCCAGCCGCCGCGTGGCTGCCTGGGCTATGCGCTCGCGGGCCTCGGTCAGGGCCGAGTACACCTGGGCCAGGTGGTCTACCAGCATGGTGGCCGCTGCCGTGGGTGTCTTGACCCTACAGAACGACACCATGTCGAGTACGCACTCATCGCGGTCGTGGCCGATACCCGTTATGATGGGCAAGGGGAAGTTGGCCACATTCTCGGCCAGCGCTAAGGTGTCAAAGCCCGACATATCGGCCGTGGCGCCGCCTCCGCGGATGATAACCACCACGTCGAAGTCGTCGGCGCGGTCATGGATGCGGTTCAGGGCCGCTATGACGCTCTGCTCTACCTGCTCGCCCTGCATGGTGGCCTCGAAGAGCGTGATGCTGAAGGCCAGCCCGTACGCATTGTCGGCTATCTGATGGCAGAAGTCGCCATAGCCGGCCGCCGAGGCGCTGGATATGACCGCCACACGCTGTGCGAAGACGGGCAGCGACAACTCGCGCTGCAGGTCGAACACCCCCTCGTCCCTAAGTTGACGTACTATCTCCATGCGCTTGCGTGCTATGTCGCCTAAGGTGTAGCCAGGGTCGATGTCAGACACCTGATAGGCGAAGCCGTAAGCCTCGTGAAAGGTGGCCGACACCTGCATGAGCACCTTCATGCCCGCCTGCAGCGTCTGCCCTGTCTGCTGCGCAAACTTGCGCCGCAGTGCCTGCCAGCGTGTAGCCCAGCACATGGCGCGCGCCTTGGCCACCGGGGTGTTACCGAAGGCATCGTTCTGCACCAGCTCCATGTAGCAGTGGGTGCGCTCGCGCACTTCAGACAGCTCGGCCTCAACCCAGTAAGTGCCGGGCATGGCCTGACCGATGGCCTGACGTACCTGGCTGTTGAGCTCGTACAGTGTATAGGCGTGGGAAGTGGTCATGGTGTTAACGGGCGTTCTGATAAGCCTTCCAGAAGTTGGGTATGCCATAGCCGAAGATGTTATCGGGAGTCTGGTAGCGGTCGGCGCTCTGCTGTACGATGCTTATGATTTCCTTGGCAGTCTTGCCGGGCAGCGCCTGCCACAGACAGGCCACCATGCCGCAGGCTATAGGCGAGGCAAAGGAGGTGCCGTTGGCCGTACCGTTGACTCCGGCGGCGTTAAAGATACGGGCCTGACCGCCAC
This sequence comes from uncultured Prevotella sp., assembly GCA_934204655.1. Taxonomy (GTDB): domain Bacteria; phylum Bacteroidota; class Bacteroidia; order Bacteroidales; family Bacteroidaceae; genus Prevotella. The sequence goes on from CAKPZJ010000011.1 coordinate 24,831, forward strand.
GGGCCATGATGTCGGGCTTGACGCGGCCGTCCTGCGACGGGCCGATGGAACTGAACGCGGTGTTGAGTCCCTTGGCATCGACAGCGCCCACGGTGAGCACGTCGCGGGCATCGCCCGGAGGTGTAATCTTCTTCCACGGGTCGCGACCAGAGTTTCCGGCGCTGCACACCAGCACTATGCCCTTCTGGGCCAGCATCGAGGCGGTGTGCGAGATGAGCGTGCGCTCGCCATCGAGGTCCACGTAGCGGTGGCTGGTCGTGGCGTCGTCAAACTGGGCGTACCCCAATGACGAGTTAATGACATCGGCACCCACCGAGTCGGCATACTCGGCTGCCTGGGCCCACGTGTCTTCCTCCATGAGGCTCTCCGTGGGGCCATACTCCGACCGCAGCAGCAGGTACTGGGCCTCGGGGGCCGTTCCCACATATCTGAACGAGTCTACTGCAGCCATACACGACAGCACCATGGTGCCATGAGAGAGCAGCTGGCTCATGCGGTCGCGGTAGGGGTAGACGAAGTCGCGCTCGCCCACGACCTTTACTTTCTTCAGAGCCGGTATCTTATCGTAGTTCATGTATCCGCCGTCGATAATGGCTATCGTCATGCCCTGGCCGCGGAACCCGGCCTCGTGCAAGGGTACTCCACCGAGCTGGTCTATCTGCTCCCGGGCCATGCCGTACACATTGCCGGACGTGGCGGGGGTGGTGTCGCGGACCATGGCGTAGGGGGTGACGGGAGTGATGGAGTCGGGCGAGGCGAAGACCTTCAGCACGCCCGTAACGAATGGCAGGGCGCGCAGCCGGGCCTCTACGTCGGTCGTGGCACTGGCCACTAACACGGTATTGTTCCACCGGCTGCCACCCACTACCTGCATGCCATCCTTGCGCAGGGCCGCTACATAGCGGGCCGACAGGGGCAGATCGGTAGAGTCTACGGCGAGATGCTGGCGGGCCCTGCGGGCGAGCGCCTTGGCCGACAGAAATTTCTCCGGATGCTTCAACGAGTACTTGCATCCCGCCTTATCGCGGAGGTAGACACGGTACATATAACGCTTTCCACCGGGGAAGGCTACTTTCTTGGCTTGCATCTGCACACAGCAGACCATGGCAAGCAACATACAAATGGTCTTTATCTTCATATTCATTATGACTTATCTTACAGAGAGCGCCCCGGCCCGAGCCATCAAGCCCGTGGGGATGGCTGGGGTGCCGCCTATCTTATACAAAAGTAGCAATATTTAGCGCAACGAACAAGCATTTACCCTTTTTTCTGCACTCCCCCAGGCAGGGTGGCCACTACCCTACGCACCCCTATTTATATAATAAGGTATAGAGTGGGCCATGACAGAGCCCGTATAAGCAACGCGCGCTGTAGGCGCAACAGTATAAAGCCTGGGGCAACGCCCCAGGTATCGCCCCCACACAAGAAAAGCGCGCTGTAGGCGCAGCAGTAGCCGTAGGCGTTATCGCAGCAGGATGGCCGACAATAGATTACCGCCCGTTTACGGCGATAATGGCCACCTACATTATCCCCCAGATTTAACACTTCGCTACTTTTATATAAAACAGGCATCGCCTCGGCCATCCGAGCAAGCTCGTGGTGCTCGGATGGCGCTACTTTTGCGCCTACAGCGCGCATTGCTCATGTAGGGATGGTTTCTGGGGCGTTGCCCCAGGCTGTAAACTTTTGCACTTTCAGTGCGCCATTGGCCACGTACGTTCCTGACTGTATGGAGCAAACCGCCACATTTTCTGCAGTTATGGCAATTTCTATCATGGCAACAGTCGAACGTGGGGAATAAATCTTCACCATCCTTGCTACCATGGGGATTTACGCCACGGATGCGATAAAACGTGAGGAAAAACCACCCGTCATTCCTGCCGTTATGGGGATTTATGCCATGGGTACTGCCGAACATGGGAGAGTTAATCGCCCTTGTCCTTAGCGCTATGGGTACAGCACCAAGCATCATCGGCCTTGGCCTGGCAGCTATCGTAGCACTGCCCGCCACGCTAACCTGTTCCGTCCGAAGTCTTAGAACGGATATTCGGAAGTGCAGAACGTGTGTCCGAAACCTCAGAATGTACATTCTGTGCCCTCAGACGAAGCCAGCGGACATTGCGCCGCGACTGGAAACAAAAATAAGCACAATAAATTTTGTTTTCTGCCCGTCTTGCACTACCTTTGCATAAGGTAGGCGGTGCTTCGGGCATCTGAGCAAGCTCATGCCACTCTGCTTGCACTACCTTTGCATAAGGTAGGCGGCACCTCGGGCATCCGGATGAGGGCCGGCCGCACACCCCGAACACCCCCATGGACTGAAAAGACTGATAATGGATAATAAGAAAGCTACTCTGGAACTGGGCACCAAGCCCGTGGGACGGCTGCTGTGGCAGTATGCGCTGCCCGCTATCATCGCCATGACAGCCTCGTCGCTCTATAACATAGCCGACCGCGTGTTCTTAGGTCAGGTGGTGGGCCCGCTGGCCATATCGGGCCTGGCCATCACGCTGCCCTTTATGAACCTGTCGGGCGCCTTTGGCGCGGCCATCGGCATAGGCTCCTCTACCGCCATATCGGTTAAGTTGGGCCAGCGCGACTACGCCAAGGCCGAGAACCTGTTAGGCAATACGGTTACGCTCAACATCATTGTGGGCGTAGTGTTGGGCTTGGTGTGCTTAGTGTTCCTCGACCCCATCCTATACTTCTTCGGGGCCAGCAAGGACACCATCCCCTACGCCCGCGACTACATGCAGGTAATCTTAGTGGGCAACGCGGTGACGCACCTGTACCTGGGCATGAACTCCGTGCTACGCTCGGCCAGCAAGCCGAGGCAGGCCATGAACACCACGATATTCACGGTGGTGATGAACATACTCCTGGACGCGCTCTTTATATGCTGGTTTGGCTGGGGCATACGCGGCGCAGCGTGGGCCACCGTCATTGCGCAGATTATGGCCCTGTGCTACCAGCTGCGGCTGTTCTCTGACAGCACCCAGCTGCTGCACCTGAAACGGGGCATATACCGCCTGCGCACCGAACTGGTCAAGAACATCATCGAGATAGGCATCTCGCCGTTCCTGATGCAGGCCACGGCCTGCGTGGTGGTGATATTCCTCAACAACCAGTTCGTACGCTACGGGGGAGACCTGAGCGTGGGCTCGTATGGCATCGCCAACAGCATAGCCTTCATCTTCATCATGTTCGTAATAGGTCTTAACCAGGGCATGCAGCCCATTGCGGGTTACAACTACGGCAGCCGCCAGATAGACCGCCTGATACGGGTGTTCCATCTGTCGGTCATAGGAGCCGCCGGCATCATGGCCACGGGCTGGTGTATAGCCATGTTTCTGCCCTATTACTGCGCGCGGATATTTACCACCGACCCCACACTCATAGAGCTGTCCATCAAGGGCATACGCATCATCATGGTGCTCTTCCCGTTAGTGAGCTACCAAATGGTGGTAACCAACTTCTTCCAGTGTATAGGCAAGGTGAAGGTAAGTATTTTCCTCTCGCTGTCCAGGCAGCTCATTTTCCTGCTGCCGCTCATCATCCTGCTGCCGTTAGCCCTCGGGGTCGACGGCGTGTGGTACGCCATGCCCATATCGGATATGGCGGCTGTCATCACGGCCGTCGCCATCATGCCAAGATATATCAAGAAATTCAGAAATACAACTAAAGCCCCACAACACAGCCATGGACAGTAACATCATCATCACCGTGGGCCGGCAGATAGGTAGCGGCGGAAGCGCCATAGCCCATTTGCTGGCCACCAAGTTCGATGCCAAGCTCTACGACCGCGAGATACTCAATCTAGCAGCACGTGAGAGTGGTTTCTGCGAGGAGTTCTTCGAGGAGAACGATGAGCGAAAAGGATTTTTCAAGTCACTCCAGCAGTTCCACTTTCCGCTATTCGGACGCAATAACATATACCACAACGATTTCTCGCAGGAAAGCCTGTATCTATTCCAGTGCGATGCCATCCGCAAGGCGGCTGCCAAGAGCAGCTGTGTATTCGTGGGACGCACGGCCGACTACGTGCTGCGCGAAATGGCCAACGTGGTCAACGTGTTTGTCACGGCCAGCATGGACAGCCGTGTGGCCGAGATAGCCCGAAGGCGCAACCTGAGCACCGAAGAGGCTCAGAAGTACATCAGCGAGGGCGAGAGCAGCCGCGCCTCTTACTACAATTACTATACCGGCAAGCGCTGGGGACACAGCGAGAGCTACGACCTGTGTATAGACTCCAGCAAGCTGGGCCTGGAGGCCACCGCCGACTTTATAGCTGACTACGTGCGCCAGGCTGTGGGCCGGGGCCAAACCACGGCAAGCCATGAGTAAGCGCATAGGCATCATCAGCGACACCCACGGCTTCTGGGACGACAAGTACGAGGCCTACCTGGGCGACATGGACGAGATATGGCACGCCGGAGACATCGGCACCACTGAGCTGGCCGACCGTTTCGAGGCCATGCGCCCTGTATTCCGTGCCGTGTGTGGCAACTGTGACGGGGGCGACCTACGCCTACGTTACCCTGAGAAGCTGCGCTTCAGGTGCGAGGACGTGGACGTACTCATCAAGCACATCGGCGGTTACCCAGGTCACTACGACCGCTCGGTATTCGGCACGCTCATGGCCAGTCCGCCTCAGCTCTTCGTGGCCGGCCACTCGCACATCCTCAAAGTGCAGTACGACCGCACCCTCGGCCTGCTGCACATCAACCCCGGCGCTGCCGGCATACAGGGATGGCAGCGCGACCGCACCCTGGTGCGCCTCACCATCGACGGCAGTAAGTTTGGCGACTGCGAGGTTATCACCCTCAACGAGCGCCACGGACAACAAAAATCATAACTCATACAGATATGAAAACCTACTTAGTAACCGGCGCCGCTGGGTTTATCGGCGCCAACTTTATCAAGTATCTGCTACACAAGAAGTATGTCAATGACGACATCAAGGTCATCGTGCTCGATGCCCTCACCTACGCGGGCAACTTGGGCACCATCAAGGACGATATAGACAACCGCCGCTGCTTCTTTGTCAAGGGCGACATACGCGACCGCGAGCTGGCCGACCGCCTGTTCAGCGACAACGACATAGACTATGTGGTCAACTTCGCGGCCGAGAGCCATGTGGACCGCTCCATCGAGGACCCACAGCTCTTCCTGAGCGTCAACATCCTGGGTACTCAGAACCTCTTGGACGCTGCCCGCAAGGCCTGGGTCACCGGGCGCGACAGCCAGGGTTACCCTGAGTGGCGCCCGGGTAAGCGCTTCCATCAGGTGGCCACCGATGAGGTCTACGGCTCCCTTGGCGCTGAGGGCTACTTCACCGAAGAGACCCCACTCTGCCCCCATAGCCCCTACTCGGCTTCCAAGACTTCTGCCGACCTCTTTGTCATGGCCTACCGCGACACCTATCACATGCCCGTGTCTATCACCCGTTGTTCCAACAACTACGGGCCTTACCATTTCCCCGAGAAACTTATCCCCCTCATCATCAACAACATCCTTGAGGGCAAGGCTCTCCCCGTCTACGGCGAGGGCCTCAACGTGCGCGACTGGCTCTACGTCGAGGACCACTGTAAGGCTATCGACCTGGTGATACGCGAGGGTCGCGACGGCGAGATATACAATGTGGGCGGTCACAACGAGATGCGCAACATCGACATCGTGCGTCTCATCATCCGTACCATCCACGACATGATGGAGCGCGAGCCTCAGCTGCGCCGCGTACTGCGCAAGCAGGTTATCGGCCATGACGGCCAAATCAGCATCGACTGGATCGACGACAGCCTCATTACTCACGTGGCTGACCGTCTTGGTCACGACCAGCGCTACGCTATCGACCCCACCAAGATTAAGAACCAGCTGGGATGGTATCCTGAGACTTGCTTCGCTGATGGTATCGTTAAGACCATCCGTTGGAACCTGGAGCACCAGGACTGGATACGCGAGGTAACCTCTGGCGACTACCAGAAGTACTACGAGCAGATGTACGGACACCGTGGATAACTACACCTTATTATATATATAGACTAATGAAGAAAATAATGCTACTAGGCTCAGGCGAACTGGGCAAGGAACTGGTAATAGCAGCCAAGAGGGCCGGGCTGTACGTAGTGGCCTGCGACCGATACGACAATGCGCCGGCCATGCAGGTGGCCGATGAGCGCGAAGTGTTCAGCATGCTGGACGGAGAGGCGCTGGCAGCTGCCGTGAGCCGACATAAGCCCGACATCATAGTGCCCGAGATAGAGGCCATACGCACGGAGCGCCTGCTGGACTTCGAGAAGCAGGGCGTGCAGGTAGTGCCAAGTGCGCGGGCCGTAAACTACACCATGAACCGCCGCGCCATACGCGACCTGGCCTCTCGGGAACTCGGGCTGCGTACTGCCAAGTATTTTTATGCCAAGACCTTTGATGAGTTCAAGGCTGCGGCCGACGCCATAGGCTTCCCCTGTGTGGTAAAGCCACTGATGAGCTCATCGGGACACGGCCAGAGCTACGTACACAATGACGATGAGCTGCAGCTGGCTTTCAAGGAGGCCATGGAGGGTAGCCGCGGTGATGTGCGCGAGGTCATTATCGAGGAGTTTATCGACTTCGAGAGCGAGTTTACACTCCTCACCGTTACCCAGAAGCATGGCCCCACACTCTTCTGCCCTCCCATCGGACATATCCAGAAGGGCGGCGACTACCGCGAGAGCTGGCAGCCCTACCAGATATCGCCCGAGAACCTGCAGAAGGCGCAGCACATGGCCGACGAGGTAACGCGGGCACTCACGGGATATGGCCTGTGGGGCGTGGAGTTCTTCCTGACTAAGCAGGGAGAGGTCATCTTCTCCGAGCTGTCGCCTCGCCCACACGACACGGGTATGGTGACACTTGGGCACACCACCAACCTGAGCGAGTTCGAGCTTCACCTGCGCGCCTTCATGGGCTGGCCCATTCCCGCCATACACTTGGAGCACGCCGGATGCTCGGCGGTCATCCTGTCGCCGGTAGAGGCCAACGAGCCGCTCGACTACCAGCTGGACCAGGCACTCAGCGAGGACCGTACCCGCATCCGTATCTTCGGTAAGAACGAGGCCCACGTGGGCCGCCGTATGGGTGTCACCCTCTGCTACGGCGAGGTGGGCGACAGCACTGACCAGCTGCGCGACAAAGCGAAGCGCCTGGCCCGTACAGTACTGGGTACCGACCCTTATATGGACAAGTAGGATGCTGGGCGAAATCATTAATCTGAGCAAGATAACCGATCCACGTGGCAACCTGACCGTGGCCGAGCAGCTGAGGGACATTCCCTTTGCCGTGAGCCGTGTGTACTGGACCTACGACATCCCCGCGGGGAGCCAGCGCGGCGGCCACGCCCACAAGCACTGCCGCGAGTTTATCATCGCGGTGAGCGGCTCGTTCAGCGTTACCTTAGACAACGGCCGCGAGCGTCAGAGCTATCTGCTCAACCGCCCCTATCAGGGTCTGTTGGTGCCAACAGGAATATGGCGCACGCTCGAGGACTTTTCCTCGGGGGCCGTGTGCTTAGTGCTGGCCGAAGACCCGTTTGACGCAGCCGACTATATCTACGATTATAACGACTTCATACAGTACAGGGATGTTTGATATTAAGCGGTACAGTGCCTCCGACCGTGCGCAGTGGGACGCCTACGTGCGCCGGGCACGCAACGCCACCTTTCTCTTTGAGCGTGGCTACATGGACTACCATGCCGACCGTTTTGACGACCACTCGCTGATGTTCTATCGGCAAGGGCGGCTCTATGCGTTGCTGCCTGCCCATCGGCGCGACACTACCTTGGTGTCGCACTTCGGGCTCACCTACGGCGGACTGATTATGGATATACATGTAACCATAGCCGACTGCTGCACACTCTTTGACGAACTCAACGCCTATCTGCGTTCCCTGGGGTTTACTAAGGTGCTCTACCGTCCTATCCCATGGATATACCATCTTCATCCTGCTGAAGAAGATCTGTACGCTATCTTCTGGAAGTGCCATGCACGCCTCTGCCTACGCAATATAGGTACTACCATCTTCATGCAGCAGCACCTGCGCTGGCGAAAGGACCATCTGCGCCGCCTGCGCAAGGCTCAGGCTGGTGGGGTGACTGTAGTGCGCGATACCAGTCTGGCCGAATTTTGGCCCGTGCTTACGGCCAACCTCCAGAAGAGGTTCGGGGCCAAACCCGTGCATACCCTGGCCGAGATAGAGTTGCTCAAGAGCCGTTTTCCGGACAACATTATTCAGTACAGCGCTTATCGCGATGGCCACATCATCGGTGGCCTCACCTTTTATATCAGTCAGCAGGTGGTACACGGCCAGTACAGCGCCACCAATGATGAGGGCAAGGAGTACGGAGCTATGGAAGCCATCTACGAACGCATTATGTACCACGACTATGAGGACTACCCGTACCTGGACTTTGGCAGTTCGACCGAGGAACAGGGCCGCGTCATCAACGAGGGCCTCATCGCCCACAAGGAAGGGTACGGCGGGCGCGGCGTAGTGTACGATACTTACGAATGGGAGCCATGATAGACTATTTAGACCTAAGGAGAACCACCGCCATGCACGCTGCCGAGATACAGCAGGCCGTGGCCAGCGTGGTGACAAGTGGCCGCTACCTGCGGGGAGAGGCCACGGCTGCCTTCGAGCAGGCTTACGCCAAGTACATAGGTACGGCCCACTGCATAGGGTGTGGCAACGGACTCGACGCGCTTACCCTTATCTTCAGGGCGTACATGGCCATGGGCGTACTGCATGAGGGCGACGAGGTGATAGTACCCGCCAACACGTACATAGCCTCTATCTTAGCCATCACGGAGAACAGGTTGCGCGCCGTGCTGGTAGAGCCGAGCATGGAGACTTACGAGATAGACGACGCGCTCATCGACGCGGCCGTAACGCCCCGCACACGGGCCGTACTCATCGTACACCTGTATGGGCGGTGTGCCTATACGAAGCGCATAGCCGATGTATGCCGGCGCCACGGACTGCTGCTCATTGAGGACAATGCCCAGGCCCACGGCTGCCAGTACCACGGCCGCCGCACAGGGTCGCTGGGCCATGCCGCTGGCCACTCGTTCTATCCCGGCAAGAACCTCGGTGCCCTCGGCGATGCCGGTGCCGTAACCACCGACGACCAGCAGCTGGCCGACGCTATACGCGCCATAGCCAACTACGGCAGTGAGCGAAAATACGTATTCGGTTACCGCGGCGTCAACAGCCGTATCGACGAGATTCAGGCTGCCGTGCTAACCACCAAGCTACAATATATAGATAAGGAGAACCAGCGGCGCAAGGATATAGCCCACTACTATCAGGGCCATATCCACAACCGCCATATAGTGCTGCCCCCCGAGGGCGGCAACGACAATGTGTGGCACATCTTCCCCCTGCGCTGTGCCAGCCGTGATGAGCTGCAGGCCCATCTCCGTGAGCAGGGTGTCCAGACAATGATACACTACCCCATAGCACCCCACCGCCAAGCCTGTTACAGCGAGTGGCGCGGCCTGAGCCTGCCCGTCACCGAGCAGATACACCGCGAGGAACTCAGTCTGCCCTGCGCGCCCTACCTCAGTGACGGCGAGTGTGCCCAAGTGGCCGAGGCCGTTAACAGCTACTTACCCTCAAAGGGGAAGAGACCGTAGAGCTCGGCATCGATGTTGTCAGTAATCTGCGTAAAGTCATCTATGCTGCTCTCGAAGTGCAGGCGGTCGCCGTCAATGACCATCAGCTTACCCTTGTAAGAAGCTATCCACTCCTCGTAACGCCTGTTCAGACCCTCCAGATAATCTATACGGATGGATTTCTCGTACTCGCGTCCGCGTTTCTGTATGTGCGACACCAGGGTGGGTATCGATGACTTAATATAGATCATCAGGTCGGGCAGCTCGACCAACGACATCATCAGGTCGAACAGGTCTGTATAGTTGGCGAAGTCTCTGTCGCTCATCATACCCATCTCGTGCAGATTGGGAGCAAAGATTCGCGCGTCCTCGAATATCGTGCGGTCCTGGATGATGGTCTCCTTACTCTTGGAGATTTCCACCACGTCGCGAAAGCGCTTATTGAGAAAGTAAATCTGCAGGTTGAACGACCAGCGAGTCATGTCCTCATAGTAGTCGGCCAAGTATGGATTGTCATCTACGGGCTCGAAGTGCGGCTTCCAGCCATACCGCTTAGCCAAGAGTTTCGTGAGCGTGGTCTTGCCACTGCCTATATTTCCGGCGATTGCTATGTGCATAATTATCGTGTTTAGTTTTAATCAGTTAATAACGGCTGCTCATGGGGCGAAGTTCAGGGTGCCCAGACCGAGGGCTGCGTCTATGCGCTCGGTGATGGCGGCAAACTTATCGGGCTCATGCAGAAAGTCATTGTGGTCTGCGTCGATCACCATGACCCTTCCCGCATATTTATTGAATATGAAGTCATCGTAGCGGTCGTTCAGGTTCTTCAGATACTCTATCTCCATGGTCTGCTCGTAGGCTCGCCCGCGCTTCTGGATATTGGCCACCAGGTGGGGAACCGTCGCGCGCAGGTAAATCATCAAGTCGGGCATCTGGGCCACGGCCGTCATTATCTCAAAGAGTTCCATGTAGGTGGTATAGTCGCGGTCTGACATGTTACCCATGTCGTGGTTGTTGGCCGTGAATACATGTACGCCCTCATAGATAGATCTATCCTGTACGATAGTGCCCTTGCAGCGGCGTATCTCTAACAAGTCGCGGAACCGCTGCTTCAGAAAATACACCTCGAGGTTGAAAGACCACCGCGCGATGTCCTTGTAGTAATCCTCGAGATAAGGATTATAGTCCACGGGTTCGAACCGGGGCTCCCAACCATAATGTTTGGCCAGCATAGTAGTGAGCGTGGTCTTGCCACTGCCTATGTTGCCTGCTATTACTATATGCACTGTTATTGAGAAGGTTTTTATGGGTTCCACTTCTGCCCGCCCCACGGCCAGAGCCGCAACGGGGCCACACACCGTCACGGCTCCGGGCCATGGGCCGACGGCCGCGGGGCGGTTATAGTGTACAAAGGTAACAAAAAATAAGGCCATTACACCCTCATTAGCCTTATTTATTTTTCAGGGAGAGGGCTACCCTCTCGCGCGCATATATATAATAAGGTGTAACAGACGGCCTCTGCCACACCGGACGTGACAGCAAGACGGCAGGAGGCGATGGGCACGTATGCTAAATTAGCTAAAAAGACTAACGGAGCCATGGCCCTGCTTATAAAAAAACGTTAACGCCCGTAAGATGATGGCCCCGGCATGGCGCCACACTCCCATTATTTACTAATTTTGTAACCACAAGCCCTGGCGGAGCATGCCGCACGGGGCCGCACACCATTAAAGCATATACGAATATGGATCATCTTCCTAATGATACAGGCATGCTGGTCTCGGCCGTCAACATGCTGCTACGCGATGAGGAGTACGACTCGCTCCAGGCACTCTGCTACGCCTTTGACCGCGACCCGACCGAGCTCTGCCGCCATCTGGCTGCCCACGGCTACGTGTACAGCGAGAGCCAACACCAGTTCCGACCGGAGGGCTACGACTCATGATAACACGCGAGGCCATCGAGACGGCTTACTGCCTGTTTCACCAGAAGGAGCGCGTCTACTCCCACTCGTCCATGGAGTGGCAACGCGATGACATAGAGTACGCCGTGGCATCGTACGTTGACAGTATGGATGCCCAACTGTATAGCGCCATCGCTCAGGGCCAGCCCGACTTCCTGCTGAGCCACCCCAGTTTTGGCACCGACCTGCGGCAGGCTGTGGCCCGCCTCGAGCAGATGCTCCATCAGCCTGGATAGGTTGCCAGCGCACCTCTATACACAGACCATTAACAGTATTAACTAATTAATATCACGAAAATGAGAAAAATCAATGTCAAGGTTGCAGCATGGCTGCTTATCGGCTGCATGGCCACGAGTTCCTGTATAGGTTCATACAGCCTCTTTAACAAGTTTGCGAAGTGGGAGACACAGATATCGAGTAACAAGTTTGTCAACGCCATCATCGGCTTCATCCTCACGCCTATCGTGGGCTCAGTATGTCTGCTCGCCGACTCGTTAGTGCTCAACTCCATCGAGTTCTGGAGCGGCTCCAATCCGCTGGCCGACATCGGCAAGACCAAGACGGTGATGGGCCAGGACGGGCGGTACTACGCGGTAACCACACTGAAGAACGGCTACGAAATCAAAGCTCCCACTGGCGAGATAACGCACTTCATACACGACGCCAAGACCGACTCGTGGTCTATGGAGCAGAACGGCACCGTCAAGGAGATATTCCGCTTTAACGGCGATGGCACCATCATGGCCAGCGTGAACGGTCAGCGCCACAACTTCAGCCTCGATGAGGCTGGCGTGTACGAGGCCCGTATGGCTGCCAACAACGGCGTGTACTTTGCCATGCGCTAAGACTGCCCCCTAAGTTCCCCCAAGGGGGGAATTGCAGCCTCTGTCACTCCTGGAGGCATCTCGCAAATTGTGGAGACCGACCTTTACATTTCCCGGAGCCGTCTTTAGCGCGCTGGGAGCCATTATTAGAAACGTGAAGGTCGGTCTTTTTATTTCCCCCGATGGCCATTGGCCTGCCCAATGCGTGTTTTCAGCTACGCTTTTCAACTCTTTATTCTTTTATTTTTTACCTTTCTTCCCACTAAAGAGGTTCGAGTAAAGTCTGTTGCCACCACTCCACCCCTTGGGTGCCGTGGACAAAAAATAGATGGGAGCAGGTACCGTTTTGCGAAGTTTAATTAGTAACTTTGCAGCTACTAACCCGGCGCCAGGCACTGACAACGCCGGACACCCCGCACACCATTTAAGTTACAAAGAGCATGATAGTATGTATAGCAGAGAAACCCAGCGTGGCTAAGGACATAGCGCGCATCATAGGCGCCACCACCGCACGCGACGGGTATATGGAGGGCAACGGATACCAGGTTACCTGGACCTTCGGGCACCTCTGCTGCCTCAAGGAGCCCAACGACTACGCCGAGAACTGGAAGCACTGGAGCCTGGCAGCCCTTCCCATGATTCCGCCGAGGTTCGGCATCAAGCTCATAGACGACCAGGGCATCAAGAAGCAGTTCGCGGTGATACAGCAGCTCATGGCGGCGGCCGACAGCATAGTCAACTGCGGCGACGCGGGCCAGGAGGGCGAGCTCATACAGCGCTGGGTAATGCAGATGGCCCGCGCTACCTGTCCCGTAAAGCGCCTGTGGATATCGTCGATGACCGACGAGGCCATACGAGAGGGTTTCGCCCAGCTCAAAGACCAGTCGCTCTATCAGCCGCTGTACCTAGCAGGCCTGTCGCGGGCCGTGGGCGACTGGCTATTGGGCATGAACGCCACCCGCCTGTACACCCTCAAGTACGGCCAGAACCACCAGGTGCTGAGCATAGGCCGTGTACAGACCCCCACGTTGGCGCTGATAGTGAACCGGCAGAAAGAGATAGACCATTTTAAGCCGGAAACCTACTGGGTGCTGGCCACCATCTACCGCGACACGCAGTTCACTGCCACGCAGGGCAAGTTCACCAGCAAGGAGGAGGGCCAACAGGCGTTTGCCACCATAGCCGACAAGCCCTTCACGATAACCGGCGTACAGCAGAAGAAAGGCACGGAGACGCCCCCGCACCTCTATGACCTCACATCGTTGCAGGTTGACTGTAACAAGAAGTTCAGCTACTCGGCCGAGATGACCCTCAACATCATCCAGGCCCTCTATGAGAAGAAGCTCACCACCTACCCACGTGTAGACACCCAGTACCTGTCTGACGACATATACCCCAAGTGTCCCGCCATACTCAATGGGCTCACGGAGTACCGCGCGCTGATGCAGCCGATAGCCGGCAAGAAGTTGGCCAAGAGCAAGAAGGTGTTCGACACCAGCAAGGTAACCGACCACCACGCCATTATACCCACCGGAGTGGCCGCGCGGGGCATGACCGACATAGAGCGCAACGTGTACGACCTGATAGCGCGGCGGTTCATAGCCGTGTTCTATCCCGACTGCCGCTTTGCCACCACCACGGTTACGGGCCGGGTAGACCAGATAGACTTCAAGGCCACTGGCAAGGAGATTCTGGATCCTGGATGGCGTGCCGTCTACGCGCGCGATGACCAGCGCGATGACGACGGCGAGCCTCGGGATGCCGAGGAGCGCACGCTGAAGTCGTTCACCAAGGGCGAGAGCGGCCCCCACACGCCCACGCTGACCGAGAAGCAGACCACCCCACCCAAGTACTATACCGAGGCTACGCTGCTCAGGGCCATGGAGACCGCCGGCAAGTTTGTCGACGACGAGGAGCTGCGTGCGGCGCTCAAGGAGAACGGCATAGGCCGCCCATCGTCGCGTGCGGGCATCATAGAGACCCTCTTCAAGCGCCACTATATACGCCGCGAGCGCAAGAACCTGCTCGCCACACCCACCGGGATAGAGTTGATAGACATGATACACGAGCGCCTGCTCACCAGTTGCGAACTTACGGGCATCTGGGAGAAGAAGCTGCGCGACATAGAGCATCAGAAGTACGACGCGGGCCAGTTTATCAATGAGCTGAAGGTACAGATAACCGACATAGTGAACGACGTGCTGCGCGACAACACCAACCGCCGCGTCACCGTGACCACCGATGAAGACGTAAAGAAGAAGCCCGCCAAGCGCAAGGCCGCTCCACGCAAGGCCGCGACGGCTCCAGCTGCCAAGGCGGCTACCGCCAAGTCCAAGCCGGCGACTCCGGTAGCCAAGCCAGCACCTGCCCCAGCCACGGCGGCACCCACCCAGCCCACGCCCCAGGCCGACCCTATGGTGGGCAAGCCCTGCCCGCTGTGTGGCCGGGGCACTCTCATCAAGGGCAAGAGCGCCTACGGATGCAGCCGCTGGCGCGAGGGGTGTACCTACCGGTTACCATTCCAGCAGTAACCACTATACATTATTATATATATGTCAACTACTCCCTTAAAACGTAACACCGCCCTGGATCTGATACGCGCGGTGGCCATACTGTTAGTCATCTGGCAGCACGCCAGCGAGTTCTACTACATAGGGCCCAACCTTACGGTACTCCATGCCCCCTGCCCGTCATTAGCGGTCATCAACAGCCTGTCGCGCATCTGCGTGCCACTCTTCGTCATGCTCTCGGGCTATCTGCTGCTACCCATCAAGACCGACACGCCTACCTTCTTCCGCCGGCGGTTTGTCCGCATACTCGCCCCATGGCTCTTCTGGTGCGTGGCTTACGCCGTGTACTACGTATTCTACAACGGCGACAGCCTGGCAGCCTGCCTTACACACATAGCGAGCATCCCCGTAAACTGGGGAGTCCAGGTGGGCCATCTGTGGTACATCTACATGCTCATAGGCATCTATCTGCTCATGCCCATCCTGTCGCCCTGGCTGCGCAGTTGCAGCAAGCGCGAGCTCCAGGGCTATCTGCTGCTCTGGGGTGTTACCACCCTGCTGCCTTATCTGCACGACGCGGGCATCAGCGTACTCGGCGAGTGTACGTGGAACCCCTCGCCGCTGCTCCACTACTACTCCGGCTTTGTGGGTTACCTGCTGTTAGGCCACTATCTGCGCCGATACGGGGTACCGGGGGTATGGCCGTCGGCCCTGCTACTGATAGCGGGCTACGCAGTTACGGCCCTGGCTTTCACCCACTGGTCTTACAGGACCGACAGTGTCGTAGAGTTAGAGATACCATGGGACTTCTGCTGCACCAACGTGGTTGCCATGACGGTGGCCGTGTTCGCCCTGCTGTCGCGGGTCAAGCTGAGCGCCACCGGAGCCGTGGGCCGGGCCATAACCTCGGTCTCGGTGTATAGCTTTGCCATGTATCTGGCTCACATCATGGTGCTCAACACGGCCCACACACTCGTCAGCGCGCTGCCCGTATGCACAGACCCGGCCGTAGGCGGCCCCACGGTATGGGTGGCCGTTCCGCTGACGGCCCTGGCCACCTTTGCCGTCACCTATGCCCTCGTACGGCTCCTGAACATACTCCCCGCATCGCGCTACTGGCTCGGGGTCGATTAGGAATAGATGGGCAGAAAGACAATAAACGGCTTTTTATCACGTTTCTACAATAAACGCTATGATGAAAAGCCGTTTAACTATTATAATGATAGCCATGGCTACCCTGCTGTGTGGCAGCTGTGGCACCGACCGTAACCTGAAGCGGGGCGACCGTTATCTCGCCCTCGGCGAATACTATGACGCTGCCACCCAGTACCGCAAGGCGTACCAGAAAACGCCGCCCAAGGACAAGCAGCAGCGGGGCATAGCTGCCCAGAAGATGGCCACCTGCTATGCCCGGATTAACCAGGCGCAGCGGGCCACGGCTGCCTACGCCAACGCCATACGCTATGGACAGGCCACGACGGCCGACCGGCTGACCTATGCCCAGCAGCTGCTCAAGACGGCAGCTTACAAGGAGGCCGCCGACCAGTTTAGCATCGTACTCGACTCCATGCCGGGCAACGTGCTGGCTCAGAACGGGCTGCTGTCGGCTCAGAAAGCGCCGGCGATAAAGCAGGCGGGCTCGCGGTACAAGGTTAAGCGCATGGACGTGTTCAACTCGCGCCGGGCAGACTACAGCCCGGTGCTGGCAGGCGACAACTACGACCGGCTGTACTTCACCTCGACGCGCAACGAGGCTGCGGGCGACGAGCTGAGCGGCATTACGGGTACCAAGAACGGCGATATATTCGTATCGGTAAAGGATGACAAGGGCAAGTGGTCCAAGCCGGAGCCCGTGGAGGGCGGCCTGAACACCGCGTACGACGAGGGAGCCTGTGCCATCACTCCCGACGGCCGCGAGATGTACCTTACGCAGTGTACGACCGACCCGGCATCGCCCAGGTATGCCGAAATAGCCACCGCCAGCCGCAGCGACGCGGCCTGGGGCAAGGCCAGCAAGGTAGAGATAACCCGCGACACGCTGTCGAGCTACGCCCATCCCGCCCTGTCGCCCGATGGACAGTGGCTGTACTTCGTTTCGGACATGCCAGGGGGCTTGGGCGGTCTGGACATCTGGCGCGTGCGTCTCACCACGGCTGGCTTAGGTGGGGTGGAGAACCTTGGCGCGCCCATCAATACGCCGGGCGACGAGATGTTTCCCACCTTCAGGCCCAATGGCGACCTGTACTTCTCCAGCAACGGTCACCCGGGACTGGGCGGCCTGGACATTTTTATTGCCAAGGTCAACAGCCAGGGCCGCTACGAGCTGTACCACCCCGGCTACCCCCTCAACTCGCAGGGCGACGACTTCGGCATGACCTTCGAGGGTCCGCACAACCGTGGCTACTTTGCCTCTAACCGTGGCGACGGTCGCGGCTGGGACAAGATATACTCCTTTGAGAACCCTGAAATCGTTAACACCATCAAAGGATGGGTCTACGAGATGGATGGCTATGAACTGCCGGCGGCGCAGGTGTATATGGTGGGCAACGACGGTACCAATAAGCGGATAGTGTTAAAGAGTGACGGCTCATTTACCGAGGTGGTACCTCCCGGAGTAAGCTATGTGCTGCTGGCCACCTGCAAGGGCTACCTGAACCATAAGGAGGAGGTAACCATAACGCCCACCAGTGAGTCAGAAGAGAAGGTTCTGCAGTTCCCATTAGCCTCTATCACCGCCCCGGTACTGATAGACAATATATTCTACGACTTTGACAAGGCCACGCTGCGTCCCGAGTCTACCCAGGCCCTCGACGAGCTGGTTACCCTGCTCCGCGAGAACGGCAATGTTACCATCGAGCTGAGTGCCCACTGCGACTACAAGGGCAGCGAGGACTACAACAAGCGCCTGTCGCAGCGCCGCGCCGAGGCTGTGGTCGACTATCTCACGGCTAAGGGCATCGCACGCGACCGCCTTACCCCCGTGGGTTACGGCAAGGACAAGCCCAAGGTTATCAAGCGTAAGCTGACCGAGCGTTACCCCTGGCTCAAGGAGGGCGATGTCCTTACGGAAGCTTTCATTGGCAAACTGGACAAAGATAAGCAGGAGGTGGCCAACCAACTTAACCGCCGCACCGAGTTTATAGTCCTCCGTACCACCTATGGCATGTTTGACGACCAGGGCAAGCTCAAGAAAAAACCGCAGTCGCACCCCCAGCAGGACGAGGAGCGCGACGGCGGTATCAATGTGGAGTTCCGCTAAGACAGACTATGCCCTGAGCGACAGCTGACGGGCCGTATGGCACAGGGCCACCATGACCATGACATACAGGGTGGCCCCTATGAGCCAGGGCGATACGTGGGGCATGCTGATGACCGACAGGCCGGTCACCACGTTGGCTGTCACATCGATGGCCACGGCTACTAAGTGGCCCACGGCATTGCCGGCCACGGCCATGACCACACCGGCCACTATACACACATACATCCACAGTCGGCTAAGCCGGTAAGCCCGGTCGGGCAGACTGCGCATGACGCGGTGGGAGAACCCATCGTCGGGCACCGAGGGCTTCCGCTCACTCAGGAAGTCCATCAGCAGTTTATCATCGTTATCTATCATATCCATTCTGCTTTAAGTAATCAGCGAGTTTCTTCTTGCCACGCGCCAGGTGAGACTTGACTGTGCCGCCGGGCATATCCATAATCTGCGCGATGCGGTCTATAGGCTGGCCCTCCATCAGTTGGAGCACCACGCAGGCACGCTCAGTGGGCCCAAGGATGCCGAGGGCCTGCTGCAGATCCATGCGCAGGGGGCCGTCGCCTGTCTGGGCGCTGCGGCTCATCACGCCGCGCGAGTCGAGCGGGTCATTGGGGTGCTGGCGCTTCACATGGTCGTAGTACACATTGTAAGCAATGCGGTAGAGCCAAGTGCCAAAAGTGCTCTCACGCCTGAAAGCACCGATATGAGTGTACGCCTTGACAAAGGTGTCCTGCGCCAGGTCGTCGCTCAGCGTCGCGTCGCCTAACGTCTGCGTCAGGAAGAAGCGCCGCACAGGCTCCTGATAGCGCTCGACGAGGCGGCCAAAGGCGCGCTTGTCGTGTAGCACCACTGCCTGGGTTATCCACTTTATCTCTTCGAGGTCTTTCACGATAGCCGTGTTTATCTTACCTGTATCAGAGATTGTCGGGGGTGTCGCTGCCACCATCGGCAGGGGTGCCGCCACCATCGCTGCGGGGGCCGTTGTGGTCAGCGCTGGCGTAGTCGTCATCCGTGGGGGCACCGCTGCCGTCGGCCGGGGCGCTGGTCTTCACTATGACCAGCTGGCCCACGCCATAGCAGAGCACCAAGGCCCCTATGCCGGCTAAGAAGGCCGACCCCCAGATGGAGAACATGAGCACCAGACCGGCACCGATGGACACGTTGCGTATGCCGGTACGCCACAGGTCGGCCGTGGGGGTTGCCCGCTTGCCACAGAGGCTTTCGGGGATGGGCTGGCCCGTCTCGATGGCTTTCTGAGCCAGCTCCATGCGTGCCCTGGAACGCTTGAAGAGATAGCGGAGCAGCACGATGAGCACTATGAACGGCAAGGCTAAGAAGATGAGTGTCGCCCCGACAAACACGAGGGGCAGTATGCTGCCATTGAAGCCTGACAGCCCATGCCAGAAGCCTCCGCCCGTAGCCATGGCTTCTGCCAGGTCGGCGGCATCATCATCGTCGTCGGCATCGATGGCCGCGGCAGATGCGTGGGCCTGGGCCGCGGTGGTATCCGAGTAGGCGGCTACGCCCTGGGCCTGCGCGGTGTCCACCACAGCCGTAGTGGTTATTTTAAGATGGTTACGGTGGTGGGGGGCAGCCATGGCTGAGGCTATACCCATGGTCAGCGCCAACATGAATAGTACTAATAATCGTTTCATATCCTATCGTTTTTTGATTTTTTCTATCCATTAGACGCATTGGGATAGCAATTAGTTGCAAAATAACGAAAAAAAGTCTATTTTTGCAAGCGTTTAGACGACTAAAGTAATGAATGTACCCGCTGATTTTACTGATTACACGCGCCGACTTATGGGCCAGCAGCTGTATGGCCATCTGGAGCGTGGCCTGGACAGCGAGCCGCCCGTGAGCATACGCCTCAACCCGTTTAAGGCAGGCCGCGGTATCCACCAGGCAGGCATCGCCATGAGCCACGAGCCTATAGGCTGGTGCGACGAGGGCTATTGGCTGGAGCGGAGGCCCAACTTTACCTTTGACCCATTGCTGCACGCGGGCTACTACTATGTACAGGAGTCGGCATCGATGTTTGTAAGTCACGTACTACGGCAAGTAGTCTCAGCGCCATGTACCGTGCTCGACCTGTGTGCGGCCCCCGGCGGCAAGTCGACCGCTGCCCGCACGGTACTGCCCGCCGGCAGCCTGTTAGTGTGCAATGAGCCTATGCGCCCGAGGGCTCAGGTGCTGAGCGAGAATGTCCAGAAATTCGGTCACCCTGATGTTATCGTGACCAACAACTATCCACGCGACTTCCGCAAGGCTGGCGTCAGTTTTGACGCTATCATCGCTGACGTTCCCTGCTCTGGCGAGGGCATGTTTCGCAAGGACGGCGGGGCTATTGATGAGTGGAGCCATCAGAAAGTGGACAACTGCTGGCGACTTCAGCGACAGATAATAGAGGATATATGGCCCTGCCTGAAGCCGGGGGGTGTGCTGGTGTACTCGACATGCACCTTTAACGCATTGGAGAACGAGGACAACCTGGCCTGGATAACCACGGAGATGGGGGCCGAATACATTAATATATATACGCAACCCGACTGGCACATCACGCAGGCCCTGACGGGCACAGCCACGGCCTACCGCTTCATACCGGGGGTGTCGCGCAGCGAGGGACTGTGCATGGCGGTGCTCCGCAAGACGAGGGGCGAGACGCTGACCACCCGCAAGGCCCGCGAGGCTAAGGGGCGCGAGGCCAAGGCCAACAGCCGACCACTGCCAAAGACCGATATAACCACGTGGCTTACCGAGGCTGATGCCTACACCATCGTCCAGGAGGCCGACACGGTGAGGGCCATCCCCCGGGCATGGGGCGCGGAGTACAGGGCCATCAGCCGCAGCCTGAAAGTGCTGCATGCGGGCATAACCATGGGCACGGTAAAGGGGCGCGACCTCATAGCCCACTCCTCGCTGGCCCTGTCGACAGCCCTGAACCGCAGCGCCGTGCCCCAGGCCGAGGTGGGCTACGCACAGGCCATCGCCTACCTGCGCAAGGAGGCTATCACCCTGCCCGAGGGTACTCCGCGCGGCACGGTGCTGGTAACCTATCATGGCGCAGCCCTCGGATTTGTAAAGAACTTAGGCAACCGGGCCAACAACCTGTATCCCCAGGAATGGCGCATCAAGAGTACGCACGTTCCTGACGACGAACCGAAAATTTTAAGTATATGAAACAATATCTCGACTTACTCAACCGCATCCTGACAGAGGGTCACAAGAAAACTGACCGTACCGGCACGGGCACCCTGAGTGTCTTCGGCCATCAGATGAGGTTCAATCTGGAGGAGGGGTTCCCTCTCCTCACCACCAAGAAGCTGCACCTCAAGTCTATCATCTACGAACTGCTGTGGTTCCTGCGTGGCGACACCAACGTGCGCTATCTCCAGGAGCACGGAGTACGTATCTGGAACGAGTGGGCTGACGAGAACGGCGACCTGGGCCCCGTTTACGGACACCAGTGGCGGTCGTGGCCCGACTACAAGGGTGGAACCATAGACCAGATACAGAACGTGATAGACACCATCAAGGCTCGCCCAGACTCGCGGCGTATGGTGGTGAGTGCCTGGAACCCTGCCGAGGTCGACGAGATGGCTCTTCCACCCTGCCACTGCCTCTTCCAGTTCTACGTAGCCGATGGCCGCCTGAGCCTGCAGCTCTACCAGCGCTCGGCCGACACCTTCCTCGGTGTTCCCTTCAACATCGCCTCTTATGCCCTGCTCCTCCAGATGATGGCTCAGGTCACCGGGCTGCGTGCCGGCGACTTCGTACACACCACGGGCGACACCCATCTGTACCTGAACCACCTGGAGCAGGCCCGCCTGCAACTTACGCGCACCCCGCGCCCTCTCCCCAAGATGCACCTTAACCCCGAGGTAACTAATCTGTTCGATTTCAAGTACGAAGACTTCCAACTCACCGACTATGACCCGTGGCCGCACATCCCGGCACAGGTATCGGTATAACCGCCACCATCACACCGACTATGCGTATCAACATTATAGCTGCCGTGGCCCGCAACCGCGCCATAGGCATTAACAACAAGCTCATATACTGGCTCCCCAACGACCTGAAGCGCTTCAAGCAGCTCACCACGGGCCACACCATCATCATGGGGCGCCACACCTTCGAGTCATTGCCCAAGGGTGCGCTGCCCAATCGCCGTAACATCGTGCTCAGCCGTAGCCAGGGCCACTTTGAAGGCTGCGATGCCTATCGCTCGCTCGACGAGGCGCTGGCCCACTGCGGCCCCGACGAGGACGTGTACATCATCGGCGGAGCCAGCGTGTACACCCAGGCCCTGGGCCGTGCTGACAGGCTGTGCCTGACTGAGATAGACGACACCCCTAAGGATGCCGACGCTTTTTTCCCGCCTTACGACGACTGGCGTGAGGTGTGGCGCGAGGCCCACGGCACCGATGAACGCCACAGCCACCGCTACGCCTTCGTGGACTACGAACGATAAGGAAAAAGTAACAAGGTAAAAGGATAAAAAGGTAAAAAGCGCTGGGATGGGAGTTACCCGGGTAGTGGCCGAAACAGTCATTAAATTTGCAGAGACCGACCTTTACTTTTCCAGGAGCCGTCATTAGCAAGTTGGGAGCCATCTTTAGCAAGCTAAAGGTCGGTCTTTTCATTTACCCCGATAGTCATTGGCGTACAGCAAGCCATCGCCCACATATCAGCAGCGCTTTTTACCTTTTTCCCCTTTTACTTTTCATCGCTGGCGATGCTTCCCAGCCACGCCCCGACAATCGGATAAAGAAGAAAGCCCAACGGCTCTCCTGCTATTGAATGGAGAGCCGTTGGGCTTTATGGTTGCCTCGTCTGTGGGAGTGGCTTACTCTGCCGTCTCGGGTACCACCGCTTCCTCATCGATGATGTCGTCGGGTACGGGAAGCTGCCTGTCTATCACCGCGTTAAACGATACAATGGTCTCACTACGCGATAGACCCAGGGGCTGCAGCCTGTCGTGTATAATGTTAAGCAGGTGATGATTATTGCGGGCATATATCTTGACAAACATATCGTACCCACCCGTAGTGTAGTGACACTCGGTTACCTCGGGTATCTGCTTGAGTTTATCGACCACTGCGTCAAACTGCTCGGGGTTCTTCAGATACAGGCCCACGTACGCGCAGGTCTCATAGCCTATCTTCTCGGGGTCAATGACGAACCGCGAACCCTTCAGCACGCCCAGCGAGGTCAGCTTAGCTATGCGCTGATGGATGGCAGCCCCACTTACGTTACAGGCTCTGGCCACCTCAAGAAAGGGAAGACGTGCGTTTTCTGCCACCAGATTAAGTATTTTCTTATCTAATAAGTCTAAATTACGATATGCCATAAATAATTATATTTTGATGGCAAAGATACGAAAAAATAAGGACAACCGATGCGCTAAAGAGGAAAAATGTTACAATATGTCATGCTTAACGTTTTTTATCAGTGGCCGTGTAGCATATCTTCAGGGCCTGTGCGCGGCGCAGGGCCGTCTTTACGTCCTGCATGACGCCCATCTTGGTGTGGCGGTCGGCCTTGATAGACACGGTCATCTGCTGCTGGTCGGCGGGAGCCATGCGCTGACGCTCGGCAGCCATGTAATCGGTAAGTTCGTCGGTGGTTACCAACTTGTCGTTAAGCTGTATGCGGGTGGGGGCACCGGGGGCGCCCATGGGAGTACCTATATATATATAGGAGATGGCCGACTTCTTGACCAGGCGGGTGAGCTGGGTGCCCTGAGGTACCTGGAAACGCACCTTGACGGTGTTCTTCTGCATGTGGGTGACTATCATAAAGAAGAAGAGCACCGTGAATATCAGGTCGGGTAATGACGAGGTGTTCAGACCGGGCACCTCGTGCGACCGCCGCCGTAGTATGCTCATGCGTGGGGCCCTCCCTGGCCCTGGTAGCTCTCTACGATGCGCTGCGGACAGGCGCTGCGCACGGCATCGCGCTGGGCTGGCGTACAGGCATTGTACCCGTGACCGTAGAGCTGGTGGGCAGTACGGTCGCGCAGGTGCTGGTAAGCAGCCACTAACTGATTTTGTAACTGGAAGTAGGTGTCGTAGTCGGCCGCGGGGTCTATCTGTAACGAGATGATGTGCCGCCGGCCACGGCTGGTAACAAACTGCTCTACGCGGGCGGCCACCCCACTTACGGGAACCACCTGCCCATCGGCCATGAGTTGGTTTGTGGCCGTAATGGTGTACGTGAGCACGTCGCGGCTATCCACCTCGGTAGCCGGCTGCTCCTTGGTCTCAGCCGGAGGCAGCTGGCGCGTCAGGCCCTTGTCCTGGTCCATCGAGGTGGTAACCAGGAAGAAAATAAGCAGCACAAAGGATATGTCGGCTGTAGACGTGGTGTTGAGCCCGAAGGCTGCCCGGCGTTTGCGTGTAAACATCAGCGCTCCTTTCTGTGTACACGACAGTGTACGCCACTATAGATAACGGCAGCCACGGCCACCACGATGAGTGCCGTGCCCGTGGCTATAAACATGTCGGCCACCCGCAGGGACAGGGCCGAGGCATAGCGGGTACCATTGACCATCAGCGGCTGAGCCGAGCCTAAGGCCAGGGTGATGAGAACCAGCACGGACACCCCGCCGGCTACCGACAGACTGATAAGGCGCTGCGGCACGCCGTTAACCACCCGCTCGTGGGTGCTGGCGCGGTGCTGCCTGACGGCCATCCATACCGCGGTGGCCACAGCCACTATCCCCAACAGCTCGACAAAGGCGATGAGCAGCGGAGTGAACAGCGGGGCGCTAAACGAGGGGTCGGCCTCATAGGGAGTAGCATACCCCACTAAGAAGAAGAGTACATAGACCAACGCCGCGACACCTATTAACAGGTAGAAACAGCAGCGCGACACCTTGGCCGCAGGCCATTGCGCTATCTTCATGCCGCTGCCCCCTTACTCTTGGCTATGGCGTCCAGCAGGCCAATGACGGCCTCTTCCATCTGAGTGGTCAGCCGGTCTATCTTGGACAATATATAGTTGTAAAACACCTGCAGTACCAGGGCCACGATGATGCCGAAGATAGTGGTGATAAGGGCCACGCGCATACCCGAGGCCACGATGGTGGGACTGATGTCGCCGGCGGCCTGTATCTGGTCAAAGGCCATCACCATGCCTATCACGGTGCCCAAGAAGCCCAACGAGGGAGCCATGGCGATAAACAGCGAAATCCACGAGCAGCCTTTCTCTAAGTTGGCTGCCTGCACGCTACCGTAGGCCACCAACGTACGCTCTATGTTGGCCATGTCCTCATGGTAGCGGAGCAGTCCCTGGCGGCAGACGGCGGCCACGGGGCCCGGGGTGGCCTCGCACAGTTGTCGGGCGCTGTCTATCTGGCCGGCCTCGACCTGCTCGGTAAGCTGG
The DNA here is from genome assembly GCA_934204655.1 of uncultured Prevotella sp. Classification (GTDB taxonomy): domain Bacteria; phylum Bacteroidota; class Bacteroidia; order Bacteroidales; family Bacteroidaceae; genus Prevotella. The sequence goes on from CAKPZJ010000011.1 coordinate 50,424, forward strand.
GTCATAAACTTCTTGGCGTCAGTCTCAGACAGGGCTAAGAAGATGATACGCTCTATACAGAAGGCCAGGCCTAATACCAGTGCCAGAGCCACCAGTGACATAAAGCCAGCATTGCCCTCGATAAACTTGGTCTTCAGCAGCTGGTGAAAGGAGGGCGCCTCATCAGTGGAGGCCACTTCCTGCAGATTGTCGGCCGCCGAGGCGAGCGAACTGTCTGCCACGGCCGGCGCGGCGCTATCGGTTACAGCCGTCTGCACGCTGTCGGTATTCTGGGCACATACGGGCGCTACGCCCATCCACAGCACCAGTATCAGCGCCACGGCCATTACGCGTTTCATATTCATCATAGACATAGTCATTATCGTTTCTGAAGATGCAAAAGTAGTGGTTTCCAATCGCTCAGCCAAGCATTTTTGTATAATGTTTGTAAATATCCGCGATTTTGCCGTCGCGGCCATCGGTGAGGCCCTCATGGCAAGGCCCAGAAACACGTTGCCCCGCCACAGGAGGGTGAGTCCGGGGCGGGGCAACATCGTTATGCCTACCAGCAGTGTGGGCCGCGATGGCCTAATCGTCTACATAATAGTGGGCGTAGTTATAAAACGGCTCCGTGATGACATGGTCGCTGGTCTCGGTATAAGTGTTGCCGTAGCGGTCCTTGGCCACAATGGTAACGTGTGCCTTGGGGTCGCGGGGCTTGTAGTAGTACCAGTGGTTCATCTTGAGGTAACCATTGCGCTTGCTGAAGAAGCTGTAGGGGTTAGACTTGACATACTTGTGATGATAACCCACGGCGAAGGCATCCTGATTAGGAGTCTTCTGGAGGCGAGTCATAGGCATCTTGACACCATTCTCGATGGCGTAAAGGTTCCACTGCGAGTCGGCATTGAAGACATTGGCCACGAGGACGCCATGGCCCTTGGGGAGGTTCCAGTCATCGGCATAGTTTTCGCCATTAAAGTCGGTATCAGCACGGAAGAGGGCCATCTGCTTGCTGCGGTCCCAGCGGGTGCCCTTGTAGTAACAGTCCTTGATGGCATTGCCCTTGACGGTGTACACATAGTAACCGTTGGGCACGCCGTCAATGTTGATATTGGACTGCCAGATGTCGCCACAAGCTGCTGCGTGACAGTGCTCGAGGATGTGGCGTCCGTGGAAGTCTATCTCATTGTTGACGGCGAAGTGAGTATGGCCGCAGAAGAGCTCATAGCCCTTGAACTGACCTAAGAGGTCCATCAGGCGCTCAAGGCGGTTAGAGGCGTAGTGGCCATCACCGATGCTGTTGGGGTTGGGGGCCTTGGTGCGGTTACCAAAGGTGAGGGGGATGTGGTAGTTGAGCACCACGAGCTTGTTCTTAGGCACCAGGCTGAGGTCGCTCTCGAGCCAGGCCATCTGTTCGTCGGTCAGTTCGCCTGGTTGGTAGTAGGCCCAGCCACGGTAGTAGATGACGTTGTTGAAGCAGACGTAGTGGACGTTACCGCGGTCGAACGAATAGTCAGTAGGGCCCCACGCCTCTTCCCATTTCTGCTTGTAGAGGGCCTTGCCGTCCTGGTCGTGGTTGCCGATAACGGAGAAGAGACGCATGCGCGAAGAGCCGAGGGCTGCGCGCACCTGTCCCTCGAGTTTCTCGTTGTAGCCGCCATAGTACTGCACGTCGTCGCCCATGCTGATGCCATATACGGGGGTATCCTCGGGCAGAGCGGCTATCGTCTTCTTGATGTCGGCCATCGTCTCCTCAGTGAAGCGTTCGACGTCGCTCTTGCGCACGGCGTTGTCATTAGGTCCCTGGAAGTAAGGGCCGTAAGCGTTGGTGGCCTGGGGGTCGCCGATAATGATTAGTTTATAGTTTTTCTCCTTACCGCCAGCCAGCTTGGTGAGGCTGAAGTCGTACTGGAGCTTGCCATCGGTAACCTGCTGATAGAAGCAGGCTGTGTTGTCGGTAGCAGAGTGAACGGGGACTTCGCAATCGGCCGGCACGGTGTAGTAGACAAACTTGGAGGCGCTGTTATAGGGCAGACGGTACTGGCCGCGGGCATCGGTCCGGACGCAGGTAAATCCGTTGCTCACCACCACGCCGGCCACGGGGCGGCCCTTCTGGTCGGTAAAGGTTCCTGTAAAATGGGTGGGAGCCGTCGCGGTCTGGGCCATAGCCCCTGCCGGCAGCAAGCCGAAAAGACATAGCAGGGCCATGACAAGCCCTGAGTGTAAGGTTTTTCTCATGTTATTATTTTTTGTTATGTTTCCACGTACAACGGTGGCTCCATGGCAGGTGCCCATGAGCCTAACGCCTACAAAGTTAGCATTAATTTGTGGGGTAGCCGTGGTTTGGGTTCGTTTTTTTACAACAAGAGGCAAAAAACCTGACAATCATCTGCCGCACAGCCCCTGCACCGAGCCAGCGGAGTATAAGGGCCAGCACGATGAACAGGCACATGAGCATATCCATGCGCAGGGTGACGGCCGCGCCAATGAAGAAGGCACTGGTAAGCAGCATGGGGGCACCCAGGGCAGGCAACAGCGACAGCAGCGACAGCAACCACATACGGTGGGCACCTGTCAGCCAGCGCAGCAGTATGATAAGCCACAGGTAAAGAGGTGGTTTGTCAGCGTAGGGCACGCCATGGTTGGTAAAGGCGAAGTAAGTATGCTGGCGCAGGGCCTCATCGGCTATGCTCAGGTAGCGCAGCTCTTTGTCGGGAGTAAAGTCGCGCAGTACCATGACGGGCACCAAGGCCACCACGACACCTATATATAATAGGTATGTATCTCGGTATGTTCTCATTGAGCCTTCTGTAGGTTATATGACCGCCTGCAAAGATAGGCTGCAAATTTGTAGAAAGTCTGAAGATGGCTCCAAAAAGTGCGGGAAACGGCAGGGGGCTCCCCTAAGCAGCAAGGAAGGTGGCCCAAGCTGCAAGGAGGCGGCCCCCAAGCAGCAAGGGAGCGGCCCCCAAGCCACCCAAGGGGGATGTAAGATGGCAAGTATGGGAGCCGGGGCCGACCTTTTGTCGAAAAGTAAAAAGATAAAAGGGTTAAAAGGTAAAAAGCGCAGGGATGGGTGCCACCTCGGTGGCGACAAAGGCGGTCGCCCGAATCGTGGAGACCGCCATTACGATGCTGGGAGCCGTCTTTAGAAAGCAAAAGACCGGTCTTTACGTTTCTAATGATGGCTCCCAGCTCGCTAAAGATGGCTCCGAGAAACGTAAAGGTCGGTCTTTACATTTCCTGCGATGGAAATTGACAAATCAAAGGGTGTCTTTGATGTTACAAATGCTGCCACTATTTTGGCCACGACCTCTATGCCCCAGCTCCTGGCGGTTGGGGTAATGCTCGATTAAGCAATGCGTACTGTAAGCGCCATAAAGGCAAAAAGTAAACAGGTAAAAAAATAAAAAGCGAAAGCCTCTAATGGCCCCGTGTAAGCAATGCGCGCTGCAAGCGCAAAAACAGGGCTAACCGAGAGCCATAAACTTGCACAAATGGCCGAGGTGCAGTCTGTTTTATACAACAGCATAAAGCCTGGAGCAACGCCCCAGGTAAATAATCACCAAACTATTTTCGCGCTGTAGGCGCAAAAGCAGCAAAGCATTAACTCGCGGGAATAACGCCTACGGCTACTTTTGCGCCTACAGCGCGCATTGCGTGTGTGGGGACGACACCTGGGGCGTTGCCCCAGGCTTTATACTGCTGCGCCTACAGCGCGTGCTACTTGTAAAAGGCTCCCGGAATCGTCAAGGGCACCCCCGGCTCCCACACTTGCCATTTTACATCCCCCTTGGGGGGCTTGGGGGCCGCCTCCTGGTCGTTTGCACCCCTCTCCCATTCCTCATAGCTCCCACGGTGACCATTGAGAGAAGAATGTAAAAAAGCCGTGACACTCTGCGGTGCCACGGCTATGGGATTGGGTCAGTCCTGTGCGGGACTGAGGGGCTACGCCGGCCTACTTCTTGTAATAGTGGGCGTAGTTGTAGAATGGTTCAGTGATGATACCGGCTGTAGTAGCGGTAAACTTGTTGCCATAGGGATCGGTGGCCTCAACGGTAATCACGGCGTTGGGGTCTTTGGGCGTATAGGCATAGAAGTGGTTCATGCGCAGATAGCCGTTCTGCTTGCTGAAGAAGCTGTACTTGTTAGAAACAGCGTACTTCTTATGATAGCCCACGGCAAAGGCGTCCTGGTTGGGGGTCTGCTGCAGGCGGGTCATCTCCGTGCGCTGGCCAGCCTCTACTGCGTAGACTTTCCACTTGGAGTCGGCGTTGAACACGTTGGCCACCAGCACGCCCTTGTTCTTCTCCAGGTTCCAGTCGGCAGCATAGCTCTCGCCGTTGAAGTCGGTATCGGCACGGAAGAGCGACATCTGCTTGTCCTTATCCCAGTTAGTACCCTTGTAGTAGCAGTCGGTAATGGCCGCGCCGCCCATGGTGTACACGTAGTAACCGTTGGGCACACCATCGATGTTGAGGTTAGACTGCCAGATGTCGCCACAGGCTGCGGCATGACTGCGCTCGTAGATGGTCTTGCCGCCAAAACTAATCTCGTTGTTCACAGCAAAGTGGGTGTGACCGCAGAAGAGACGGTAGTCGGCAAACTGGGCCAGCAGGTCGAGTATCTTCTGCAGGCGGTTAGAGGCATAGTGGCCGTCACCGATGGAGGTGGCACCGCTGAGGGGCCTATTGCCGAAGGTAAGGGGTATGTGGTAGTTCAGGATGACCATCTTGCTCTTGTCGGCCAACTGCAAGTCGCTGGCCAGCCAGTCCATCTGGGCATCGGTAAGCTCGCCGGGCTGATAGTAAGAGGCACCGCTGTAGAACTGGACGTTGTTGAAGCACACATAGTGTACGTCGCCACGGTCGAAAGAGTAGTCGGTGGGGCCCCAGGCCTCTTCCCACTTGGCCTTGTAGATGGCGTTGCCGTCCTGGTCGTGGTTGCCAATCACAGAGAAGAGGCGCATCTGAGACGAACCGAGCTTGGCGCGAATCTCGGACTCAAGCTGGTCGTTGAAACCACCGTAGTACTGCACGTCGTCGCCCATGGTAAGACCGTACACGGCGGTCCCGGCAGGCAGCGAGGCTATGGTCTGCTTGATGTCGGCCATGGTCTCGTCGGCAAAGCGCAGCACGTCGCTCTTGTTGATGGCATTGTCATCGGCACTCTCATAGTATGGGTTGTAGGCGTTGGTCACCTGTGGGTCGCCGATGACTATCATCATATACTTGTTCTCCTTTCCGTTAGCCAGACGTGTCAGCCTGAAGTTGTACTGGTACGTTCCCTCAGCCAGTCGCTGATAGAAATTGGCGGTGCGGTCGCTGGCAGAGTGTACGGGCACCTCGCAGTTGTCGGGCACGGTGTAATAAACAAACTTGGCAGCAGCGTTGCGATTGAAGGCATAGTTGCCCTCGGCGTCGGTCTTGACACAGGTGTAGCCGTCGCTCACGATAACACCGGCCATGGCGTTGCCGCGCTCATCGGTAACCTTGCCGCTGGTATCGTACTCCAACTTAGTCACGTTGCTGGTACTGATAACCTTCATGGGGCCCTCGCTGAGTTGCTGGTTGCCCAAGTTGGCCACGTAGCGGGTACCGCTGATGAGCATATTGACTGCCAAGCCGTTGACCTGACCAGGACACAGGGCTGCATAGAACGTCAGTTTGTGGTCGCGTATCCTTATCGTCTCGGTAGAGATGGTCACGGGGCCCAGTTCGCCGTCGCGCACAGAGGCATCGGCCAGGTTCAGAGTTACATTGTTGTACAGTCCGCCACCGGTAACACTTACGGCCTGGGGAATGGTGGCCGTGATAGACTCGGGCAGGGTTATCTCGAACTTGACGATGGCCATCTTACGGGTAAAGGTAAGATTGAGCGGCGCGGTGCTCTCGGGGTCGTACTCGCCCGTGGCAAAGAGGATGTCGTGGGTGGTGGCGCTACCCTCGCCGGTTATCTCGCCACTCTGGTAGTGCAGGTCGTTGACGATGGCATCGGCCTGGTTGTACACATTGGGGTACTGCGCATAGGCGTAGACCGTAGTGGCGGTCTTCACATCGGTGTCGAAATGTCCCTTGAAGTTGGCCTGGGTCTTGTCGGCACTCTTATACTCGGCAAAGCGCAGCGTACCGCGGTTGGGGGTGGCCCCGGCCACAGCATTGGCATAGATGCTTATCTGGTCTGACTCCTCCCAGGCAGCTGCCAGGTTATCATCGGTAGCGTCGTAGCCCACGCGGGTAGACGCTATCTTGCAGGCCGTGACATCGAAGTCGCTGCCCGGCTCCTTGCCGTTGTTGGTGTTTTCCTCTATGTTGCTGCAGCCTGCCAAGAGCATGGCTGCCAACAGCGAATATATAGTCTTTTTCATCTTCATTAGGTTGGGTTAGATTAATTTTGGCCTCCTATCACTATCTCCTTGTAGCCATCAGCGGTGCGGCGCATCTGGATGTCGCCCTGGTAGGTAACGGCATAGGCACCGAAGTTAGAAGAGCTATAGCCGCCAGCCTTCTGGCGTATCATGGAAGTGCTGTTGATAGTGTTATTATAGTAGCGCATTACCTGCAGACCGCAGATGTAGAGCGAGGGCTTGCTGCCCGAGGTCTTGAGCATCTGCATGCCGCCGGTGTTGGCCTCCCAGCGCACGGTAGTGGTGTGGCCCACCACGCTGACCTTACCGATGTACCAGGTGTACTGGGCTCCACCGATGGTGGCGTACTGGAACGACCAGCCGCTGTTAATCTTGGTACTCAGCTCGGGCATCAGGGCTACATACTGACCGGCATACTGACCGGTATAGAGGCGCTGGGCCTTGGTAGAGGTATGAGTATCGATGAAGATGCCTACCGTGGCGCTCTTGGCAGCATGGTCTACACGCGAGAGAGCCTCGGTCTTCATGTTCTCGAACAATCCGGTCATGCTGATGTTATTGGTGGCTGTAAGCTGGGTGGCTCCCAGGCACTCGTAGGCGATAACGGTCTTGCCCTTGGCATTGGTAAGCGTCAGCTGTTGCCTGTTCTTATAGTCTACGCCGTCGACAACCCGCAAGTCGGTGCGGCCGTCGGAGGGCTGCGAGCCCACAGCGCCCCACTTGGGGTCGTAGTTGGTGGTAGTGGTAGAGCCCATGGTGGTAAATACCTTGAACGCGGTCATGTCCCAGGTACCTGCAAAATCGCTCTCGTCTATCTGCGTAAGGTCTATAGTGGTCTTCTGACTACCGTTACCGAAGACAAGTTTGGCCTGGCGAGGTGCTCCGGTAGTGTTGGCGGTGGCCGACACGGTTACCTTGGTACCGTCTGAGGTGACGCTGAGCCAGTCGCTACCCTCGGCGGGTATTCGCTCGATGGTAGTTATCTTATAACCAGGCACATCGTAGGTCTTGGACCAAGCCGCATCGCTCGTCCAGAGCGACACGTCGCTCAGGGTCTCGTTGTTGCGGGTCACGGTGTACAGCTTGCCAGCCTCCAGTTTTACCTCGTTGGCTATCAGCAGGTCGTTATATGCCTGCCCTGTGGGCGAAACCACGTCGGCGCGCAGGTTGGTCTTCGTTCCAGGCGTCAGGGCGGCATAGAAAGTCAGCTTGTTGCCATCTACCTTAGCCGAGGTCAGCTTGATAGAGCCTTGCTGGCTATCGCTCGGGCTACCGTCAGCACACCTATAATAATACTTATTGACCATATAGTCGGCCTTGAGCGTGAGGGCGTATGTCGAGGTGGTGGGGGTAAACGGCAGGACTACCGTACCCTTGATAAAAGTCATCTCGTGATGCAGGCGAACCTGCATGGCACCACTGGCAGCCGGGGCGTACTCGCAGGAGCCTGTCACGAGGTCGTACTTGCTCAGCTCGTTTATCGTGCCGGCCTGCTCGGACAAGTCTACTTTGATAATGGCACCATTAACCTCCATGACGGGACTCTTCACAGCCACGCCCACGGCAGTTTTCTTAGCTGGTGGCGTAGCAAATGAACCCGTGAACTCGGCATCGTGCCCATCGGCACTTATCTTGCCGATGGCGAAGGCCGCCATCTCCTCTGGGTTGGCGGCATAGTCTACCAGCAGCTGGTCCGTGTTCTGCCAGGCTACCTTAATGCTGGGCTGCTCGCCCTGCTCGGTAAAGGATAGGCGCGTAGAGGCGGCTCCGTCGATGCCGGCGCTAATGGTGAGCTTACCATTGCTGGTGCCGGGAGTCACATTGGGGTCGTCCTCAGTAGACGAGCAACCGGCCATCAGGGCGGCGATGGCTGCTCCGAAGAATAGACGCTTTAGTTCCATAAGCCCTCCTTCTCTATTTCAGCGGGTGAGGCACTACCTGTGTCGTCAATGTCGCCTCCAGGGGTGACGTCGGGAACAGAGGCATTACAGAGCGGACTTCCTGATTCTACAGAACGCACTTTGCAAAAGGGTTTCTTGTACTCGTATTTACAAGAAGCGGTCATAATGTTTTCTTTTTTCATGCTGTATAGTTAGAATAAACTGCGCGGCTGTAGCCACAACAGATTATAAAGGTTGGAATAGCAATATACCAGTCTGTTACAGCTACTGGTTCTGCCAACAAAGTTAATTAAAAAAAATAAAGTAATGCTATTTTTTAGAAAAAATGTTACTAATAATGACATAAATAACGCTCTCCATGAGTAACAGGGGCCACGCGGCGCGCACCGCCATGGCTCGTAGCCACCTATATATAATAAAGACACCTGCCAGAAAAGCAAGCGCTTTGCGGGCAGGTGTCTGTACATTTACAATAAGTTATTTCAACTCTTTATTTTCTCACAAAAGTTGTTCCAGGCTTGCCTTTGGCATTTACCTGATAAATATTAATCATTCCAGCATTTGGATTAACTGTAGAGTGGTCAAATACATTCGTCGGCGAAGTAACGATAGTAATACCGCAAATATAGTTTGTCTTGCTATTATACTGGCTAACCGTAGAGAACTCTACATTGTTGTTCACTCGATTGACATAAGAAATAGTCTTCATATCTGCAGAAACAGCATACCAAGCCCACGCATAATCGGGATCACCCAACTCTGTCTCAGAGAACATATAAGGAGCTCCCCAAGCAGCAGCAGAACGAGTACACAACTCTGGTACGAAAGCAACGTACTTATTGAGGGCCGATACTAATTGTCCCTCACCGTCACGAGCATCAAAGAAGAGGCCCAACTTTGCTGTTCGCTGAGCGTAATCAATTTCGATACAAGCATCCATAATCGCATCATGGCACAAGCCCTTTATACCTATATTATTAGTATGCTTGGTTTTGCCATCAGCATCAGTTAGCGTCACAGCCTTACGCGGTTCTGTGAAAGTAACGTCCCAAGAACTTGGGTCTGCGGCTGGCTTAAACTTATTAGCATAAGCAAACACCTTCGTTGTAAATGTATAGTTGCCCTTGAAGTCCTTAGCCTCTACCTGAGTAATCTCGTAAGGAACGCCATCAACGGTGATGGTACCTGTACGGGGTGCTCCGGTCTCGTTGGCCTTGGCATGTATCTTGCCACCGGCAACGGTGAGCCAGTCGGTATCGGTATCGCCAGTTCCACTGACGGCAACTACATCCTGCTCATTATCGTTCACCCAAATCTTCTGGGTCTCGGCAGCAGTGAAGGCCAATGTTGTAGCCATCTTATAGAGCTTGCCAGCCTCGAGCTTGCCCTCTTTAGTCTTGGTATAGTCGCCTGCATAAATCTTACCATTGATAGTAGCCGAAACGTTAACACCGGCAAACTCATCGTCCTTGACACCGGGCCAGATAGTCATGTAGGCTGTAGCTACGTTGCCGTTGACCTCGGCCACCTTGACGGTGAACTTAGCCTCGCCCTCAGCCTTGGCAGGCAGACTTTTTGCTCCGGGATTGCCACCCGAAATCTGCACCTGGTTGTAGGTGCTCTCGGTGGTAACGGTGAGGGGTGTACCCTTCTCTACCTTGACACCCTCGGGGAAAGTGGCATCTATCTTAACGACAGAGGTTTTGGGCTTAAAGGTAACATTACTCAGTGTAGCCTCGGTGTTGTCCTTGTTATAAGCAAGGTTATTCTCGGTATAGATATCGGCCTGGAATACGCTGTGCATGGCGGCACTTTCGAGCGTACCGTCCTGCTGGCTCAGATTATCAACAAGCGCGCACTTGCCGGCAGCGGCATCGATATACGGCGTGCCACCCTTTGTGGTGCCGATGAGGATGTGCAACAGGCCAGTGCCCTCGGGTATCACTACATTGCTGGCACGGAATGTGCCCTTGGTACCATTGGCTGATGCCGGGTCATAATATAGAATGGTACTCTTGTTGAACCATTTACCATCGGCCTTACGGAAATAGGCAATCAGGTAATCGCCCTCCTGGAAGGAGGTCTTCAGACCGCCACCATCGGGTGTAAAACCTACACGCGAAGCTGCTGCGAGGTCGGCATTGATAGACAGACTTACGGTCTTGGCTGTGCCTTCACCAGTGTTAACCGGCTCATCGTCAGACGAGCAAGAGGCAAACAGGGCCACCACCATGGCGGCGAAAAACATGAGTTTCTTCATCATGGTTAGTCCTCCCACAGATTAAAGTTGTTGTCCTTGGGGGCGAGAGCGCCACCATCACCGTGATTAAGGTCATCGGAATCGACAGTAGAGTCAGCAGAGACGTTGAGCAGATTGCCAGCTTCAATTCCGCGAGTCTTCACACATGGCTTGAGATACGCTTGCTTTACTCCCTGTAAGCCATCCACGCAGGAGTAGCGTAATGTTTTGTCCATATTATGCTCGTTTAAGTTATTAATATCGTTATATATAAGGTATTGACAACTCCCATAGGAGAAATCATCATTCGCAAATGCCCCGGAGCCATCGCACAGGATATACCGAGTACAATCTGCGAGCAAATCTACGAAAAAAACATGAATTATTAAAGACTTTTGAGTATTTTTTTTCAAAAACAAGAAAAATAATGCGCAACATTGCGCAATCAGCAGCCGTGAGGAAAGCGGAGACGATGGCTGCCAGCGGAAAAAGGCAAAAGGTAAAAGGGCAAAAAAGGATTTTGAAAGGTAAAACGCAAAAGGCTAAAAAGGTAAAAAGCGATCCCAGCATGCTGGCGATGGTTTTCCGCGCACCAATGGCGGTCGCAGAAATCGCAGAGACCGACCTTTACGTTTCCAGGAGCCACCTTTAGCGAGCTGGGAGCCGTCTTTAGAAGTCTAAAGACCGGTCTTTTCATTTTTTGCGATGGCTGCTGGTATTTGGGATGTATCCAGGCCAATGGTGGAAATGGTTGCCGTTTATGGGATAAATATCACTGCACCTATGCCAGTGGCTCGCAAGCAGCGCGCGCTGTAAGCGCAAAAGTTTAGAGCCTGGGGCAACGCCCCAGGTGCTATCCCCCTAAAAGCGATGCGCGCTGTAGGCGCAAAAGTAGCCATAGGCGTTATTCCCAGGAGTTAACGCTTCGCTACTTTTGCGCCTACAGCGCGAAAATAGTTTGGTGATTATTTACCTGGGGCGTTGCCCCAGGCTCTAAACTTTTGCGCTTACAGCGCGCGTAACTTACTCGGACATCCCCCTAACAACCATTGACATGTAGAATATTAGCGCCAGCGCGCAGGGAGCGCTTTTTACTTTTTTACTCTTTTACCTTTTTACCTTTCAAAGTGCTTTTTTACTTTTCAAGAATATCTTCACACTTCCCTTAGCCACTCTGTCAGGCCGAGACGAGAGCCCCCTTGGCCTTGCGGCTGCAGTATCGCTCGCACTGAGCACAGATGTCGTAGCCCAGCATGGCCCCGAGGATAAAATCTTCCTCGGGGGTAAGTTGGCTGAGCGGTCGCGTCACCATCATCCGTATCGCCTCCAGGCACTCGCGACGGCCAAAGAAGAGATTGAGGCGGTCGTTGCCCACAGGCAAGAGGATGTAGTTGATATGCTGATGGCGGAGGCGGTTCACGGCATAGTCCTCATACTTCTTGTTGAACGTGAAGAGCACCATCTGGCGCACTCCCTTCTGGTACTCATAGATGTGGTTCATCAGTACCTTCATATCGGCTGGCATTTTAGCGGTCTGCATAGTGTGGGTCTCCTCTTTCTGGTTATCTATTATCGTTATCGGCTTAGAGCGAGGGGCTTATCTGGGCCACCCAGGCGTCGATACGGCTGTCGGTACGGTCGTCCTCGTTGACATCGTCGAGGGCCAGGCCCACGAAGTGGCCGTCTATCACCGCGGCAGAGTCATCGAAGGTGTAGCCCTCGGTAGACACCTGTCCCACCACCGTGGCCCCACTGTCCTTGACTGCATCGTACAGCTCGGCCATGCCTCCGCAGAACGTATCGCTGTACGACTCGCCGTCGCCGCAGCCAAAGAGCGCCACCACCTTACCTTTGAGGTCGGCCGAAGCCAGCACCTTGACGCCATCGTACCAGTCGTCCTGCATATCGCCGGCTCCCCAGGTCGAGGTGCCAAGGATGAGATTCTGATAAGCGGCCACGGTATCGGCCGAGAAGTCGGCCACATTGTACACGTCGGCTGCCTGAACGCCCAACTTATCGGCTATCTTACCGGCGATAGCCTCACAGGTTCCCGTAGAGGAACCGTAAACAACACAAGTCTTGTTCATATTTCTATTCATTTTAAGGGTTTATACGCTGACCGTCCCTAAGGGAACTGTCTACATGCAAAGGTAGTGTAAACAAGAACATTACGCAATACCCAAAAATGATGTTTCTGTCCACGACGACCACCAGCCCTGCGGGGGCACCGAGCAGCCGTACATAGCCGATAATGAGGATAAAAAAGGGAGATAAGCGCCGCGGCCGCCCTACCCTATACACCAAAATAGGTAACCACTGGCTACGGGGCGGCCGTGGACCGCAGACCGTGGGTCAGCGAGCCGTGGGCATGGACATCGACTGCATCCACCGTCCGCGGAAGAGGCGGAAGAGGAAGACTGAACCACGGAATGTAAGCTCGATGGCCATAGCTATCCACACACCCTTGAGCCCATACGAGGGGGCCAACAGCGCAGCCAGGGTAAGGCGCACGCACCACATGGAGGCCAGGTTCATCAGAGCAGGCTTGAGGGTGTCGCCCGCGCCCACACATACGCTATAAGTGACTATCGAGGCGGCAAAGAAGGGTTCGGCGAAAGCCTCAATGCGCAGCACGGTGGTGCCCAGGGCGCGTATCTCGTCGACCGGCGACAACAGGCTGATCATCTCGGGGGCAAACACGTACATCACCGCCCCCATAAAAGCCATGACCACCATGCCCAGCGCCACTGTCATATAGGCGAAGCGGCGGCAGAGGTCGAGCCGGCGCGCCCCGTGGGTCTGGCCCACCAGGGTCGAGGCTGCGTCGCCTATACCGTAGCCCGGCATATAGCAGAGGCTCTCGGCGGTAACGGCAAACGAATTGGCGGCGATGGCCACGTTGCCTAAGGGGGCCACGATAAGGGTACTCACCACCTGGGCACCGCTCATCAGCACCGACTGGATGGCTATGGGCAGGCTGATGCGGGTGGCGTTGCGCACATAGTCCCACACCCAGCGAAAGGGGGCCGTGTCCTGACGCAGGGCCAGGATGCGGTTGCGGCAGATGGCCACCCAGGCCATGGAGAGCGACACCACGATATAAGCACAGAGGGTGCCTAAGGCTGCACCCGAGACCCCGAGGCCGAGCACGTAGATAAAGACATAGTTGAAAGCCACGTCGAGCACGCACATGGCTATGCTGAGCATGCTGGGCACATGCATGTTGCCCGAGCTCTTGAGCATGGCTGCGTTGAGGTGGAACAGCAGCACAAAGGGCATGGCCAGCGCGAAGATAAGGAAGTAAGCCGAGGAGCCCGAGGCTATGTCGGCACCACCACCCAGCCAGTAGGGCAACCGGCTGTGTATGCCCACACCCACCAGCATGATGACCAGGCTGACGGCCAGGCCACAGACGAGCGCATGGCGGAACACCTGGCGCGCACGGACAAAGTCGTTGGCGCCAATGAAGTGGGCCACCTGGACGGAGAAGCCCGTAGACGTGGCCCCGAGTACGCTGCCCATCAGCCAGGTGGTAGACTCGACCAGGCCGATGCTGGCCGAGGCCGCCGCGCCTAAATGGCCCACCATGGCGGCATCGATGAAAAACATAAGTACCGTGGTAATCTGGGCCAGCATGGACGGCACGCTCAGGTCGACGATGAGCCGCAGCTTATCGCACGTGGGCAGCTGTCCGCCCATACGTATCTTCTCTAACAGAGCCTCGCTTCGCTTTACCATAACTTATCTTACTGAGTGCAAAGGTAATTAATAGAATCGAAAAAAGCGACTCCATCCTCATGGAATCGCTCTCTAAAACCTGATTTCTACACTTCTCTCTATCTCTCTCAAATCTCTCGCTTACGTTATCCTATGCCCGGTTGGCCAGTGATGGCCATGCCGTGGCTCTCTCTTTCTTACCTTAAAACAACTATGGCAATCGCTGTTGCCAACCTGGTTGCGTGTAGTGTTATCCCAATCTTTATTACCTTCTAAATACCTATCGTATTCGTTTCTGATGCAAAGTTACGACAGATGGTAATCATGGGCACAAGAAAAGTGCCCGATAGTTACAAATCGGACACTTTTCTTGACTTATATCAAACTACTGCGACAGCATCAGTTACTCCCGGTCTCTGGGACCTGGGTTCCGGGCCTGTGGAACGATACCATGGTGATGTCGAAGACCAGGTCCGAGCAAGCGGGGATGGCCACCGATGAGCTCGAGGTCGAATAGGTAGCCGTGCCATAGGCCAGGCCGTACGGGATGGTAACCAGCCAGCGGTCGCCAGGGTGCATGTGCATCAGGGCGGTGGTAAAGCCGTCTATCATCTTACCCACGCAGAGTGTCACAGGCTCCATGGTAGGCAGGTTGTAGTCGCCTGCCCACGTCTGGTCAAACACGTAGCCTGCCGCGAAGCTCTTGCTGGGTATGAAGCGGCCCCGGTAGTGTATGGTGGCCGAGTCGCTGTACATGGGCGATACCGTGCCGCTTCCCTCGTGTAGCACCTGGGCCACTATGTAGCTCTCCGGCGTCTGCCCCACGTTCTCGGGCAGGCTCCAGCTACGTATCAGCTTGTAATTACCGGGGTTGTTCTTGGCCGTCTGATAAGCCGTATTAAAATAGGTGTCGTTGCGCTCCTGCCAGTTGTCAAACTCGCTTTCCTCTGCGGGGGTCTCCGAGCACGACGCTGCTATGAGTGGCAGCGCCAAGAGCAACAGCCTTACTATGTACTTGGTCATTAACGTTGTGGTTTAAGCCCCCACCACACGGGCGGGGGCAGATATGATTATCAGATAAGTTTCTTGAGCAGACTGGTGATGCTTACGCGGTCCTCGATGATACTGCGCAACTGCTCCACGGGTACGCGCTCCTGCTTCATGGTGTCGCGGTAACGCAGGGTGACCGTGTTGTCCTTGAGGGTGTCGCCATCGACCGTCACGCAGAAAGGAGTACCGATGGCATCCTGGCGGCGGTAACGCTTGCCGATAGAGTCCTTAGCCTCGATGTGCGTGTTGAAGTGGAACTTGAGGTCGTTGACAATTTCCTGAGCCTTCTCGGGCAGCCCGTCCTTGTTAACCAGGGGCAGGACAGCACACTTAACAGGGGCGAGGGGCTCGGGCAGGCGCAGTACGACACGGCTGCCGTTCTCGAGCTGCTCTTCGGTGTACGAGTGGCACATCACGCTGAGGAACATACGGTCTACACCGATAGAAGTCTCCACATCGTAGGGAGTGTAGCTCTCATTGGTCTCGGGGTCGAAGTATTTAATCTGGTGGCCACTGAACTTCTCGTGCTGCGACAGGTCGTAGTCGGTACGCGAGTGGATACCCTCGACCTCCTTGAACCCGAAGGGCATACGGAACTCGATGTCGGTAGCGGCATTGGCGTAGTGGGCCAGCTTCTCGTGGTCGTGGAAACGGTAGTTCTCATCGCCCATACCCAAGGCTTCGTGCCAGGCCAAGCGGTGCTTCTTCCAGTACTCGAACCACTGCATCTCAGTGCCGGGCTTGCAGAAGAACTGCATCTCCATCTGCTCGAACTCGCGCATGCGGAACACAAACTGACGGGCCACGATCTCGTTGCGGAACGCCTTGCCTATCTGGGCGATGCCAAAGGGCAGCTTCATGCGGCCTGTCTTCTGCACGTTGAGGTAGTTGACAAAGATTCCCTGCGCCGTCTCGGGCCGCAGATATATCTTGTTGGTCGCGTCAGACAGGGAGCCTATCTCGGTAGAGAACATGAGGTTGAACTGGCGCACATCGGTCCAGTTCTTGGTGCCGCTGATGGGGTCTACGATATTCTCGTCCAGTATTATCTGCTTCAGCTCGGCCAGGTCAGGGCCCTGCATGGCTGCGGTGTAGCGGGCGTGCAGCGCGTCGCGCTTCTTCTGGTGCTCCAGCACGCGGGGGTTGGTCTCGCGGAACTTCTTCTCATCAAAGGCATCGCCAAACTTCTTCGCGGCCTTAGCCACTTCCTTCTCTATCTTCTCATCGTACTTGGCTATCTGGTCCTCGATGAGGTTGTCGGCGCGGTAGCGCTTCTTTGAGTCGCGGTTGTCTATCAAGGGGTCGTTGAAAGCATCAACATGGCCCGAGGCCTTCCACACGGTGGGGTGCATGAATATGGCGGCGTCGATACCGACGATGTTGCTGTGCAGCAGAACCATCGATTTCCACCAGTATTCCTTAATATTGTTTTTCAGCTCAACACCGTTCTGACCGTAGTCGTACACGGCAGCGAGCCCGTCATAGATATCCGAGCTGGGAAACACAAAGCCATACTCCTTGCAGTGGCTTACTATCTTCTTAAAAACGTCTTCTTGTGCCATATTGTTAGCTTTATTTCATTATATATCAACTGCAAAGTTACTATAAAAATGGAGACCACCCAAGATAAATGATTATAATTTAAGTTTTTATATCACTTTAGCTGTCCGCGGCAGCGGCGTGAGCACCCCTGACCATCGCGAAAATTGTAAAAGTAAAAAATAAAAGAGCAGAAAGGCAAAAAGCGCTGCTGAGAGCTATCTTTATCGAGCCACTGACCATGACGGGAAATGAAAAGACCGACCTTTAGCCTTCTAAAGATGGTTCCCAGCCCGCTAAAGGTGGTTCCTGGAAACGTAAAGGTCGGTCTCCACGATTTCTGCGACCATCAAAAAGCCCCTGCGGGATGAGCGCAGGGGCTATAATATATATAAGGTACGCGCGAGAGGGGGCTCGCGGCCCTATCCTTATCAGTACAGGCGCACGGGGCCGAGCAGGCCCATGGAGCGAAGAGGAGCGTTGCGCTTGATAACAAAGCGCTGGGCCACCTTGTTGTCCTTCAGGGTCTGCATGTAGTTGCCCATAAGGGTGGTAACCTTGACCTCGATAGTGTTGGAGCCATGGTGGAGCAGCCCGCTGACATCGAGGATACGGCGGCCGAACCACTTGACACCGGCGGGGCGACCATTAATCTTCACGTCGGCTATCTCGCACACCTTGCCGAGGTTGAGGTAACGGGGCAGCGTTTCGCCACTGATGTTAAAGGTAGTGGTATAGGTGACATCGCCCATGAAGTTAGCAAACTGAGTGTTCTTGAGATCCTTCAGGCTGTCGGTCATCTCGATATGCTTAGTCCAGCCCTCGCGCGCATGGTGCAGGCTGGCGCTCCAGCTGTCCAGCTCGATGTAGTTGTCGCCCTGGGTGGGCAACGGACGGTAAGCCTGTCCGCCCTTGAGGTTGTTGAACACCACGAAGTAAGCCTCAGCCGGACCGAGATCCAGATGCAGGCGCTGGCCATCTAACTTGAGAGTATAGCGCTTGCCATCGGCAGGATCGTAGAGCCAAGCCGTGCGGCCGCGGGTAACACTCTCGGGGAAGATGACATCAGTCCGCTTGGCATCGGTAAGGTTGACGTTGGCGAAGAGGAAGAGATCCGAACGGTCATCGGCCTTATAATGGTTCTGAAGCACAAAGCGGTCGGGCTGAGTGATGGTAATGCAGTGAGAGAGGTTGTACTTGTTCATCAGAGCCGTGTACCACTCCAGGTACTTGCCATCGGCGGGCTTATCGAGCAGCACGAAGCGGTCGGGGAACTTCTTCAGTTCCTCGACGGTGGCCCGGAACTTAGCATCGCGCGTCTGATAATCCTTCAGACCTACCGAACGCTGGGGATAGGTGCCTATACAGAACACGCGACCACCACCGCGAACCAGCTCCAAGAGCTTGTCGAGGGTGCCCTGGGTAGTGCCCTTCACATCGGGCAGGAAGATGGTGCTGTACTGCTTAGGGCCATAGCACAGATGGCCATCGCGCACCTGACTCTTCTCGATAATACTCTCGCTGAGATAGTCGGCACCACCGCCATTCTTATGGATGGCCTCCCAGATGAGCGAGGTGTAGGTAACGTTGAGGTCGCGGGGGAAAGGCTCAGTCTGAACACCCATCTCGGTCCAAAGGTCAGCGTTAGGGGGGAGGATGGCCATATCGGTACACATGTCAACATTCTGCAGGATGCTGCTCATGCGCGCGCGATAATTATTAAGGTACTTCCAGTAGGGGAACCAGGTGTTCTTCTCATTATAATAGCTACCGTACTGCACCCATCCGGGGAACTCCACATCGCGAGGGCTGTAGTTGAAGCCGTGCCATACGGAGTGGGTAATGCCCGAGAAAGCCGACATGTCGGTTCCTATCTTGATTAACTCCAGTGGCGTGTTAAATACCAGGTACGTATTGGTCATCTCCTCACAGCTAACCAGACGCTTGCCAGTAAGGTGGGCCGCCGAGGAGACGTACTTGTCTATCATGGTGTAGCCACGGCCACGGCGGTAGTCCTGGTCGCCCATCTCCTCGCCTAAGCGGTGGCGCAACCAGTTAGTAGTCCACGACTCGCCCTCGGGAATATCGTACGAGAGAGAAGACTCGAGCGGGAAGAAGCCACGGCCATAAGCCTGGGCACGCGACTTGACACCCTTGTCGCGGCACCACTGGGTAAAGGTGTTGGTATAGCGTTCCTGAAGCAACTCGGCCTTGGTGAGTTCGAAGTCGTAGCGCACGCGGTCTACCTGATTTTTGAAGTCGGGCCCCTTAGTGGCCCCGAAGGTGTAGCTCTCAACATCGCCCAGGCGGCCCACCTTGAACATGGTGAACGGGAGCCAGGGCACAACATCGTAACCACGGCGACGCAGGAACTCAGCACGGAAGTCGGAGGTCCAGTTGGTGCCCTCGAGTTCCATACTGTCAACGAAGAAGGAGCGGAGCCAACGCGACAGGGGGCCTGTCTTGGCCTGGATGGCATCGTACATATGGTTAAGATAGCGGGTCACAGCGCTCTGGTTCATGTGGTCCAGGATGGAGCCAGCCGCACCGGGAGCGCCATTGATAACCGAGGCGAAGGAGTCGAACTGAACCATGGCGTAGAGCTGGTATTTGCCCTCGGAGGGCGTGTCAAAGCTGTAGTTGCCCTTGGCAAACTCGGCGGTAACATCCTTGGCCTGCTGCAGGTCGTTGATAGAGTCGGGAACCAGGTAGGCCACCACCAAGTGGGGCTCGCGGGCCGAGTTAGTGATGGACACACCGGGATCCAGACGCTTGAACAGGTCGAACTTAGAGAACTCGTAGTGCAGGCCCGGGGTCAGGGGAATGGCCGCGGTAAGCAGTACCGACGCACGGTCTTCGGGGGCCAGCGTCTCGGAGCCAAAGGGCCATCCGGAGCCTATCAGCAGGTCGCACGTCATACCGATACGACGCGCCTCGGTAAGCGTGGTGTCCAGGGCAGCAATCCAGGGCTTACTCAACCAGTCGAGCGACTTGTAGCCGTGGCGGTCTGCACCATAGGGCATGGATATGGGATTAATCTCGACACCGCCTATACCGGCATCCTTTAACAGATGCAGCTCGCGAACCAACTCGCGGCCCACCACAGCGTCTCCGTTCCACCACCAGCGTACAAAGGGGCGGTAGCGGGCGTCTGGGTTCTGAAACTGGGCATACAGGGCCGACGACGAAAGGGCCTTGGACTTAGTGTCGGCTGCCATGGGCAGAGCCGTTAAGGCTGCCAGGCAGACAGTGAGTATCGCTTTTGTTTTCATAATTATCACAAAGTTAACACTTATCGTCGGCGCGGTTATGGTGGCAACGTTAAATCTCGCTAAAATGTCATTTTTTATAGCTGATTTCCATTATTTACACCCGAAAGTTTTCAACGGCATGTGTAAAAATTACCAAAAACTTTTACTACCTTTGCAACAGAAGTATTTACTGACACTATGGACGACAACAAGACGATAGATGAAGAGATAGACGAGGGCTTGGCCAACGACCAACACTCTGACTACAAGCCCGCCGACCGTTTTGATGCCTCGGCCGTACACCACCTGTCGGGTATGTACAAGAACTGGTTTCTGGATTACGCCAGCTACGTAATCCTGGAACGTGCCGTACCCCACATCGAGGACGGCCTGAAGCCTGTTCAGCGTCGCATACTGCACACGATGAAGCGTATGGACGACGGCAGATATAATAAGGTGGCCAACATCGTTGGCGAGACGATGAAGTTCCATCCCCACGGTGACGCATCTATCGGCGACGCGCTGGTTCAGCTCGGCCAGAAGGACCTGCTCATCGACACGCAGGGCAACTGGGGCAACATTCTTACCGGCGACCGTGCGGCAGCACCGCGATACATAGAGGCACGCTTGTCCAAGTTTGCCCTGGACACGGTGTTCAACCCGAAAACCACCGAATGGCAGCTATCGTACGACGGGCGCAACAAGGAGCCCATCACGCTGCCGGTAAAATTTCCGCTACTGCTGGCTCAGGGAGCCGAGGGCATAGCCGTGGGCCTGTCGTCCAAGATACTTCCGCACAACTTCACCGAGATTTGTAACGCAGCCATCGCCTACCTGAAGGGCGAGGACTTCGCCCTATACCCAGACTTTGCCACAGGGGGGTCAATAGACGTTTCTAAATACAACGATGGCCAGCGGGGCGGTGTGGCCAAGGTCAGAGCGCGCATAGAGCAGCTGGACCAGAAGACACTGGTTATCCGCGACATTCCCTACTCCAAGAATACATCGACCCTGATAGACAGTATCACCCGAGCCATTGAGAAAGGAAAGATAAAGGCCCGCCGGATAGATGACAACACGGCCGCCGAGACCGAGATACAGGTTCACCTGGCTCCAGGGGTAAGTCCGGACAAGACCATCGATGCCCTGTATGCCTTCAGTGACTGCGAGATAAACATATCGCCTAACTGCTGCGTGATAGAGAACGACAAGCCGTGTTTCCTCACGGTAAGCGACGTACTGCGGCACTCTGTAGACCGCACGCTGACCCTCTTGCAGCGCGAATTAGAGATAAGGCGCGCCGAGCTGATGGAACAGTTGTTCTTCGCGTCGCTCGAGCGCATCTTCATAGAGGAGCGCATGTACAAGGAGAGGCAGTTTGAGCAGGCACCAGACCAAGATGCGGTTGTGGCGTTTATCGACAAGAAGCTGGAGCCGTTCAAGCCGTCGTTCATACGGGCCGTAACGCGCGAGGACATACTGAGGCTGCTCGAAATCAAGATGCAGCGCATCCTAAAGTACAACAAGGACAAGGCCGACGAACTCATAGCGCGCATCAAGGCCGAGGTGGCCGAGATAGACAAGGACTTGGCCAACATGGTGGCCGTAACCATCAACTGGTTTGAGTTCCTTATCCAGAAATATGGGGCCGACCATCCACGGCTGACCGAGATACGCAACTTTGACACCATCGAGGCGTCGAAGGTGGTAGAGGCCAACGAGAAGCTGTACATCAACCGGGCCGAGGGATTTATCGGCACGGGGCTGAAGAAGGACGAATTTATATGTAACTGCTCTGACATTGACGACATCATCATCTTCTACCGCGACGGCAAGTACAAGATAGTGCGGGTGGCTGACAAGCTCTTCGTGGGCAAGAACGTGCTGTGGGCCCAAGTGTTCAAGAAGAACGACACGCGTACTGTCTTCAACGTGGTTTACCGCGACGGCCGCCATGGCCCTTGCTACTACAAGCGGTTTAGTGTGACAAGCTGTACGCGCGACAAGGAATACGATCTGACGCAGGGCACGGCAGGGTCTAAAGTGATGTACTTCACCGCTAACCCTAACGGCGAGGCCGAGGTTATCAAGGTTACGCTGGAGCCCGACAGTTCCAGCCGTCGCGGCCAGAACATCTTCCTGGAGCGCGACTTCTCAAACATTCTTATCAAGAACCGCAGCGCCAAGGGCAACCTGCTCACCAAGAAGCCCGTACACCGCATATCGCTCAAGAGCCGTGGCCACTCTACCTTAGGGGGCCGCAAGGTGTGGTACGAGCCTCCGGTACGCCGTATCAACTACGAGGAGCGGGGCGAGTATTTAGGCGAGTTCTCGGACGATGACCGCATACTCATCCTGCTGAACGACGGCTCGTACTACTTTACCAACTTCGACGCCAACAACCACTACGGCGAGGGCATACGCACCATCGAGAAGTGGGAACCGCACAAGGTGTGGACTGCCCTACTCTACGACGAGGACAATAAGGGCTACCTATATATTAAACGCTTCGAGATGGAGTATGCCCGTAAGCAGCAGAGTGTGCTGGGCGACAATCCGAAGAACCGGCTGGTACTGCTCACCGATACAGCTTACCCCCACATCCGCGTGAGCTTCGGCGGGGCCGACGCTGTACGCGAGCCCATAGAGATAGACGCAGAGAGCTTTATCGCTGTCAAGGGTATCAAGGCCCATGGCAAGCGCGTCACCACCTATGAGGTAGACCACGTAGAGGAACTGGAGCCCCTGCGCCAGCCCGACCCTCAGGAGAAAGAGGGCGACGACGGCGAGCCCGACAGTGAGGACAATGGGAGCGACCTGGACCCCGATGCCGGGAAAAGCCAGCAGCAGGTCATCGATGAAATAACCGGCCAGCTCAACCTCTTTGACCATGACGACCGTTAAGCATCTTCTGACCGTAGCCCTGCTACTCTTTGGCTCCATGGGGGCCATGGCACAGGGCGAGCGCACCATCACCAACGCGCGTATGGTGTCTATCGGTCAGGCGCGGGTGCTCGACACGTACCTGTCGGCCCTGCACTACAGCGGCCCCGAGGTGTGCTATCTGTCGCATACCCTGCGCGAGCGGCCCGACAGCAGTCTGTGGGTTCGCGAGATTATCCACCAGGGCAACTTCGCCCTACTCGACAATCACTCGGGCCTGGGCGGCGAGATGGCGGGCAGCTACAACTTCCAGTATGGATGGCACCGGCGTGTGGCGCAGATAGCCTTTCGTGGCAGCGAGCTACGGATAGATGCCGGAGGCAACATCAACGCGCTGGCAGGATTTGTCTACAACACCCGCAACTCTAACAACCCGGCTCAGGCGCGGGCCTCGGTCAGCCTGGCACCCACGGCGGCAGCCACCTACACTTTCTTTCCGCGCAGGCCCATGGCACTGCGCTATGAGGTGAGCGTCCCGCTGGTAGGACTGATGTTCTCGCCCAACTACGGGCAGTCGTATTACGAGATATTCACCAAGGGCAACTACGACCACAACCTCGTCCCCACGTGGGTAGGCAACGCCCCGTCGCTCCGCCAGATGCTTACGCTCGACTACCGTATCGGTCGCACCGCGGTGCGCATCGGCTATTTAGGCGATTACCGTCAGGCCAGTGTCAACCACCTCAAGTCGCACTACTACAGCCATGGCCTGGTGGTCGGCATAGTCCGGAAATTCAGTATTAAGAAGATACAGCACCCATGAACACATCACGCATATTCCAGACTACTCTCACCCTGTTAGCGACCTTACTCGCCCTGGCGCTGCCCACGGCCTGTGTAGACGAGGACGAGGCTCCCGACACGCCCCAGGGCAACTTTGAGGCGCTATGGCGCATCATGGACGAGCACTACTGCTTCTTCGAGCAAAAGGGGGTGGACTGGGACGAGGTCCATGAGCGCTACAAGCAGCAGATGGACAGCCACATGAGTGAGAGTCAGCAGTTCGAGGTGCTCTGCAACATGCTCGGCGAGCTCCGTGACGGTCATGTCAACCTGTACGCACCCTTCGACGTGGGCCGCAACTGGTCATGGCGCGAGGATTATCCGGCCAACTTCTCTGACACGCTGTCGCGCCGCTATCTCGGCACCGACTACCGCATAGCCTCAGGCCTCTACTACCGTATCCTGGACGACAATATAGGCTACATCCGCTGTTCCTCGTTTGACAATGGTTTTGGCGAGGGTAACCTGAACGACATTTTCTCTTACCTGCTTACCTGTCGCGCGCTGATTGTTGACGTGCGCAGCAACCCGGGTGGCCTGCTCACCGCGGCCGAGCAACTCGCCGCCCGCTTTACTGACCAGGAGATAACGGTAGGCTACTTCCAGCACAAAACGGGCCGTGGACACTCCGATTTCTCATCGCTCCAGGAACAACGCTTGCGCCCGAGCCATGGGTTGCGGTGGCACAAGCCGGTGTCCGTACTCACCAACAGGGCCGTATTCAGCGCTGCCAACGAGTTTGTCAAGTACATGCGCTGCTGTCCGCAGGTTATCACCGTGGGCGACCAGACCGGGGGAGGAGCCGGCATGCCCTTCAGCAGCGAGTTGCCCGGTGGCTGGAGCGTACGCTTCTCTGCCTGTCCCATCTACGACCGCAACCGGCAGAGCACAGAGGATGGTATTGCCCCCGACTACACCGTCAGTATCACCGATGATGACGCCCAGCGCGGCATAGACACCATTATCGAGACAGCCCGCCAAAAACTGACCCACCGTTAACATTTCGGCTCATCTCCTTGCCGTTTCCATTTTTTTGTCGTACCTTTGCAGAAGATAGGCGGCACCTCGGGCTTTAGCGCAAGTTCTTGGTTCCCTGTTCTGCACTATCTTTACAACTATCGCGCTTGTGGCGGAATTGGTAGACGCGCCAGACTTAGGATCTGGTGGTTCAGGCCGTGAAGGTTCGAGTCCTTTCAGGCGCACCTGAGAAAATCCTAACTGCTTGAATATGAGCAGTTAGGATTTTTGCTTTTGTAAAATTGCCGAGTTTTTGCCGAGTTATTAAGGGCTTACCAGTATAAGCCTCGGCAAAAGTGTCATAATATCAATTTCAACATATTATTTTCACACATAAAAGAGAAAACAACCCTATAGTTGTGCTTTCTCATTAAAATCAGTTATCTTTGTAGCCAAAATGGCAATAAGTCAAATATAATTGGAACAAAGCGAAATACGTCTAAGATGATAAAGGAAGCATTATCTCCTGCTCAAAAGGCTGGAACACAAATGAGCCAAGAAGAAAAGCCATGGTTTAACCATTCGCAGATGATAGCCAATATCATGTCCGCAAGAATGAAGGAACTTGGGATGACTCAAAAGATGTTGGCAGAGAAAATGAATTGTACCCAACAGTACATTTCAAAAATCTTAAAAGGGCGTGAGAACCTTTCGCTTGAAGCCATAAGCAAGATAGAGAATGCCTTGGATGTTCATTTCCTGCAAATGAATGAATAGCCATGTTCTTATAAATATAACGATAAAAAAGATAAGATATGCCAGTACAAAGTGAAGCTGCCCTCGAAAACGGACTTATAGACACTCTTCAAAAGATGAACTACGAGTATGTTCATATTGAAGAGGAGAAGAACCTGTCTGCCAATTTCAAGAAACAGTTGGAGAAACACAACAAGAAGAAATTGGAAGAACTTGGTCGCACTGAGTTTACGGAGGCTGAGTTTGAAAAGATACTAATCTATCTTGAAGGTGGTACTCGCTTTGAAAAGGCAAAGAAACTGCGTGACCTCTTTCCGCTTGAACTGGAAAGCGGTGAACGCCTGTGGGTGGAGTTCTTGAACCGCACTCACTGGTGTCAAAACGAGTTTCAAGTTTCCAATCAGATTACGGTTGAGGGCAGAAAGAAATGCCGTTACGATGTGACGATACTTATCAATGGTCTGCCTTTGGTTCAGATAGAACTGAAGCGCAGAGGAGTGGAACTGAAACAAGCATACAACCAGATACAACGCTATCACAAGACTTCCTTCCACGGACTGTTTGACTATATCCAGCTGTTCGTCATATCCAACGGCGTGAACACCCGCTATTTCGCCAACAATCCTAACAGTGGATATAAGTTCACATTTAACTGGACTGATGCCGCCAACGTTCCGTTCAACGACTTGGAGAAGTTTGCCACTGTGTTCTTCGACAAGTGTACATTGGGAAAGATTATTGGCAAGTACATTGTGCTGCATGAGGGAGAGAAGTGCATGATGGTGCTTCGCCCTTACCAGTTCTATGCCGTGGAGAAGATTCTCGACCGTGTGGAAAACTCTAATGATAACGGCTATATATGGCATACAACAGGAGCAGGCAAAACCTTGACTTCTTTCAAGGCAGCCCAACTCGTATCCGAGTTGGACGATGTGGATAAGGTTATGTTCGTGGTAGACCGCCACGACCTTGACACGCAGACCCAAGCCGAATACGAGGCTTTTGAGCCTGGTGCCGTTGACAGTACCGACAACACAGACGAATTGGTGAAGCGTCTGCACAGCAATTCAAAGATTATCATTACCACCATACAGAAACTCAATGCCGCTGTCAGTAAGCAGTGGTATAGCAGTCGTATTGAGGAAATACGCCATTCTCGCATCGTGATGATCTTCGATGAATGTCATCGAAGCCATTTCGGAGAATGTCACAAGAATATCGTGAAGTTCTTCGACAACACGCAGATATTCGGTTTTACAGGCACACCGATCTTTGTAGAGAATGCGGTGGACGGACATACCACAAAAGAAATCTTCGGCAACTGTCTTCATAAATACCTTATAAAGGATGCCATTGCCGACGAAAACGTGCTTGGCTTCCTTGTGGAGTATTACCATGGTAATGAGGATGTGGACAATGCCGACCAAGACCGCATGACGGAGATAGCAAAATTTATCCTTAATAATTTCAATAAGTCAACATTCGATGGAG
>CAKPZJ010000012.1 GCA_934204655.1 uncultured Prevotella sp.
TCTATCTTTATAGGGTAAAACAGTTGTTTGCATAAGAAATACAGATTGTTAAAAACACAACAATATTATATGGGCCCAAAAAGGATTGTCGTGACCTTGCTATTCAACAATGTTTCTATGAATCCACGCGCCCTCGCTGCACTTACGGAAGATATAAAAAAAGAAGAAACCTTGATGGTTTCTTCTTTAGTGGCGGTGCGTACGGGACTCGAACCCGTGACCCCATGCGTGACAGGCATGTATTCTAACCAACTGAACTAACGCACCTCAAAGGTCTGTTCCTTAATTGCGAGTGCAAAGGTAGCTATATTTTTTGTTACGACCAAATACTTCTCAACTTTTTTTTATAAATAATTGCATAACGTAGGCATCTACGTATTTTTCGGCCTCCCACAGCCAGTCTGCAAGGCACGCGGTACGCTCAAAGCCGGCTGCGGTAAACAGCCTGAGCGAGTCCTCATTGGAAACTGACACCAACGCGTATAGCTGATGCAATCGCAGTATCTGCCGGGCATACCGGGTCAGCATGCGCAGCGCCTCCTGGGCATAGCCCTGCCCCCGATAGGCCGACGCAATCACGATGCCCACCTCGGCGCGACGATGTTTGGGTTCGAAATTGATGAGGTCTACCACGCCCACGTTATGCCCCGCGCCATCAACTATCATCAGCCTGACCTGGCCGTCCTTGTATATGTCATTGGCAGAACTGGCTATGTACTCGTGGAGCACATAGCGCGAATAGGGAACATTAGAATTGCTCACCGTCCATAACTTGGGCTCGTTCTCTATCATGTACAGGAATTCCAAGTCCTCGGGTTCAAGCGCCCTGATACTTATTGTTGGGACAGCAGACATGGCGGAAAAATTTTATGTTCGGTTATTACCATTTGCGACTGCGGACAGAAGAACGCCATACGTACGCAGGGATGGCTGCCAGCAGCAAAGGCGCGGAATATCTGGCTATAGCCAAAACGGCCAAGGTCGAAGACGATGTAGCGCACCTTGCCGTCACCGGGCGAGTCCATATTCAGGTTGTCCAAACCATCCGCGTAAGTAGCCTGAAGCTGATAGCGGGCGGCGATGGTCCGTACAGCAGGCTCATGTTCAGGGCCGACGACAAACTGATACTCTTCTGACACACCATGCGAGCCCACCGCCCTGACACGACCATGCACACGGCCTAACTGGATGTGCAGGAGTTCGGAAAGAGCCTTGGAATAAATGGCCAGACGGATGGGAAGAGAGAAGAGGAAGCTGAGGTGCGAATAGTGCTTCTGAAAAAATATGAGCATGGCCTGGTAGAACACATGGACATAACGGAAGGAAGTCTTCTGAGTACTCTCGCCCTTGTAGTGGAGTATCTCAGCCGGATAATACCACACCTGCCATCCATGGCTATGGATGCGGTACGACAGGTCGATGTCTTCACCATACATAAAGAAGTCCTCGTCGAGCAGTCCCACCTCGTCCAGCGTAGCCCGGCGAGTCAGGAAGAAAGCCCCACTCAGCACCTCTATCTGTGCCGGCCGGTCCCAGGGCAGATAACTCATATAGTAATGGGCCAGCTTACGGTTATTGGGATAGCGCTCGCACAGGCCACACATCTTATAAAAGGCCGTCATAGGCGACGGAATACCCCGGCGCGACTCCTTGGCCACGCTGCCATCGGTGTTGAGCATCTTTACGCCCAGGGCACCGGCCCGCGGATGGGCATCCATGAAAGCCAGCGCCTGACGGATGGCCTCCTCGCCTACCAGGGTATCTGGGTTGAGCAGCAACACATACTCGCTGTGGCTCGCCCTGATGGCCAGGTTATTGGCACGCGAGAACCCGACGTTGCCGCCGCTCTCCATGACCTGCACGTCAGCAAAGCGCGACGCCAAGTAGGCCACCGAGTCGTCGGCAGAGTCATTGTCTACCACGTAGACCTGCGCCTCTATCCCATCCAGGGCCTTGCGGAGCGAGTAGAGGCACTGCTCCAGGTAATACTTTACATTGTAACTAACTATTACTACTGCCAGTTTCATTATAGCACCTTGACAACGACGGGTAGACAAAGAAGAGACTCAGCAAGAGGATGATGGCCAGATAGGCGAAGCCCACCCACATGAAGAGATAGTAGCTCACGATGTTAATGACCATGGGCACGCAGAGCAACAGCAGCCTGACCCCCCCCCAAAGGCGCAGCGCAGACACGCCGGTGGTCGCGGCGAGCCGGGCGGCTATGGGTTTCAATTTAAAAAGTTTCAGGGCCAACGGGATAGCCACGATGGTAAGCACCTCCATGATACTGGCCAATATGAACTCGGCCTCCTGGTCTCCAGCGAGCACCCCGACGGGCAGGATGTCTGCCTCGCCCAGGCCAACGGTCAACAGGGCCACCGCTACGGGCACCCAGAACACCAACTGCAATAGCAACTGTACTTTTTTTATCATCTTCTGATTATTTTTCAAAGGGGATACGATTCAGGATAGACCGCCCCAAGGTTACCTCGTCGGCATATTCCAACTCATCGCCTACCGATATGCCACGGGCAATGACGCTTACCCGCACATGGGTATGCGCCAACTTGCGCGAGATGTAGAAATTGGTCGTATCGCCCTCCATGGTGGGGCTCAGGGCCAGTATTACCTCGCGGATGTCGTCCTCGCCCGACTCTACCCTGGTCACCAGCGACGCTATCTCTATGTCGCCAGGGCCAATGCCGTCCATGGGCGATATTATGCCGCCCAGCACGTGGTACAAGCCCCTGTACTGCTGCGTATTCTCTATCGCCATCACGTCGCGGATATTCTCTACCACACAGATGGTAGACCTGTCACGGCGTGGGTCAGCGCAGATAGGACACACATCGGTATCACTGATGTTGTGGCACACCTTGCAATACTTGACATCGGTACGCAGCACACGTACGGCGTCGGCAAATGCCGTCACACTCTCGGTGGGCTGCCTGAGCAAGTAAAGCACCAGGCGCAGGGCCGTCTTCCGCCCCACACCGGGGAGCTTGGCAAATTCGGCCACAGCCCGCTCTAACAGGACTGATGGATACTGCTGCTCCACGGCTGTATCAATCGTCAAAGAGATAGATGCCCAGACCTATCTTCAAGCCCACTGTAGAGTAGTCGCTGTTCTTAAACGAATGGTTGTAATAGACTGCTGGCTCGATGGTTACCGACCGATTGATGAAGAAAGCATAACCCACCTCGGCACCGGGCATCACATCGTTGTAGCTGTGATAGCCATGGACAAACTTGCCATTAAGGCCCAGATACAGGCCGTTCTGGATAATGTAGTAACGCAGGCCCACACCCGCCGTAAAGTTATCGGCCACGGCATCGGAGCCATAGTGGTTGAGCCCGGCCTGGCCCAGCACCATCCAGTTGTCCTCAAACAGATAACCGGCCTTGGCTTCTACACCAAAGTTAAACCCATCCTGACCATTATAGCTCATATTCAGTCCTGTCAAGGACGCTCCCAGGTAAGCCTTGCCTGCCTGGAACTGTGCCCTAACCGTCAGCACGGTAAACAGCAGCACTAAAACGATTGAAATCTTCTTCATATTACTTGTTGTTTGATTGTTTTCTAAACCATACGGCAAAGGCTATGGCCGCCACGATGGTAGCCACACCGCCCAGGGCGTAACTGAGCGTGTGGCCCAAGCCCAATGCCTTGGGACTGATAAATATATAGGTAGTACATACCATCGTCATAAACAGGGCCGGTATCAGCGTGGCCCAGTAGGCCTTGCGCACCAGCACCAGGTACACCGTTATCGTCCACAGAGTGATGACGGCCAGCGTCTGGTTGGCCCATCCGAACCACTGCCATATCGTATTAAACCCATCAGGGTTCTCCATCTGCCAGTAGAGGAGTGCTATAGCCAGCACAAACATAGGGATGGCTATGAGCAGACGCCTGCTCACACGCTTCTGCTCCATCCCGAGCGCCTCGGCGATGATGAGCCGGGCCGAGCGAAAGGCCGTATCGC
The DNA here is from genome assembly GCA_934204655.1 of uncultured Prevotella sp. Taxonomy (GTDB): domain Bacteria; phylum Bacteroidota; class Bacteroidia; order Bacteroidales; family Bacteroidaceae; genus Prevotella. Next base: position 3,990 of record CAKPZJ010000012.1, read on the forward strand.
CACTGGTAACAGGCGCGGCCACTACACCCAATACAGCCAACAGTCCGCCCAGCAGCCCCAGCCAACCCGTACATACATAGTTCACCACATTGGGTGCCGTGAAGTACTGCACCAGCGTCTTTCCGTCGGCCGCGTTTACCTGGGCCATGAAGTCGCTAACCACCTCAGGGCTAACCACCTCGCGCCAGCCACCATAGTAGAAGAAGTACGATGACACGGTAGCCCATATCAGCGCCACGACACCCTCGGTAATCATACTGCCGTAGAATACGGGACGCGCCATCTTCTCTGACTTGATGCAGCGGGCCATCAGCGGGCTCTGAGTGGCATGAAAGCCACTAATGGCGCCACAGGCGATGGTCAGGAACAGACAGGGGAAGAGCGGGTTCTTGCTCATATACGACTCGACGCCAAAGATAGCGGGCGGCACGTTCTTGTTAGCTGCGTCCAGGTTGCTCCACCACTCGGGCAGGTTGGGCATCTTGACAAACAGCACCACCATCAGGGCCACCGCCATGAACAGCAGCGACACGGCAAAGAGCGGATACACCTTGCCGATAATCTTGTCTATCGGCAAGAGCGTGGCCAGGACGTAGTAGCAGAAAATGATGAGCACCCAGACCTGCGTACTCAGGCAGAAGTTATTCAGCAGCAGTGCCGGACTGTACACGAACACCACACCCACCATGAGCAGCAGGAAGATGGAGAACACTAACATGATGCGGCGGGCCGTGGTGCCCAGGTAAGAACCTACCAGCGTGGGCAGGTTGGCTCCGCCATTCCTGATGCTCAGCATACCAGACAGGTAATCGTGTGTGGCACCGGCGAAGATGCAGCCGAAAACAATCCAGTAATAAGCAGCCGGACCGTACCAGGCACCCATAATGGCACCGAAGATGGGCCCCGTGCCCGCAATGTTAAGAAACTGAACCATAAAGACACGCCACGTAGGCATGGCGATATAGTCTATACCGTCAGCCTTGCTGATGGCCGGCGTGGGACGGCCGTCGGGACCGAAAATACGTTCAACGACACTGCCGTAAATGACATAGCCCACTATCAGGGCCACCAAGGCGATTGTAAAAGAAATCATATTCTGCTAAGTTATTAATGCTTGTTCTTACAGAGAGGGCGTCTGCGAGCCCCAAGGTAGTCCAGGGCTTCCCAAACACCGCCATTATCAGTACAAAGTTAATAGTTTTTATCCTAATTGCAAATTAAATACAAAAAAGTTGACTACCTTTGCGGAAAATTAGTACAATGAAACGTAAACTTGCACTTACCACCTTATTAATATATATACTCGCCCCCACTCTCTGGGCCATGCCAGGCACCCCCGCGGCCAAGTACGAGGCCCGCGCCGTATGGCTTACCACCATCGGGGGCATCGACTGGCCCCACTCTTACGCTCAGAGCGCCCGCTCTATCAGCAAGCAGAAGGCTGAGCTTGACCGTATTCTGGACCAACTGCAGCAGGCCGGCATTAACCAGGTGCTCCTGCAGACCCGCATCCGTGCCACCACCATTTACCCTTCTCGCTACGAGCCGTGGGACGGTTGCCTGAGTGGTTTCCCTGGCAAGAGTCCGGGCTACGACGCCCTGCAGTACGCCATCGATGCGTGCCACCGCCGCGGCATGGAGCTCCACGCCTGGATAGTGGCCATACCCATAGGCAAGTGGAACGGCACTGGCTGCCGCAACCTGCGCAAGACCCACCCCGGCATGCTCCGCAAGATAGGCGACGACGGATACATGAACCCAGAGAACCCGCAGACCGCGCGGTATCTGGCCGATATATGCGAGGAGATAACCCGCCGCTACGACATCGACGGCATACACCTGGACTACATACGCTACCCCGAGACGTGGAGCATCAAGGTGCCAGCCCAGCGTGGCCGCGACTACATTACCCACATCATCCGCACCATCAACCAGCGTGTCAAGCCCATCAAACCATACCTCAAGCTGAGCTGCGCCCCCATCGGCAAGTACGACGACCTGACCCGCTACCAGAGTTACGGGTGGAACGCCTACTCACGGGTATGCCAGGACGCACAGGGATGGCTCCAGGCAAGCCTGATGGACGAGCTGTTCCCGATGATGTACTTCCGGGGCAAGCAGTTCTACCCATTCGCGATAGACTGGGCCGAGAATAGTCACGGGCGCATCGTCGCCCCGGGCTTAGGCATCTACTTCCTGTCGCCTAAAGAGAAAGACTGGCCCCTCGAAACAATAACGCGCGAGATGGAGTTTCTGCGCTCCATCCACCTGGGGCATGCCTTCTTCCGCAGCAAGTTTCTTACGGACGACACCAAGGGCATCTACCAGTTTACCACCCGGCACAACAGCACGCTGGCGCTGGTTCCGCCCATGACATGGGCCTGCCATACGGCCCCGGCAGCCCCCACCCTGCTGACCCTGACCCATGGACAACTTACCTGGCAGCCATCGGCCGCCGAGGATACTATATATTATAATGTATATGCCAGCCCCACCTATCCCGTAGACATCACCGACGGCCGCAACTTGGTGGCCATACGCCGCACGGGCCACACGCTGACCGTGCCCACCACCCCAGCCTACTACTATGCCGTTACGGCCACCAACCGGTATGGCATAGAGAGCGCCGCCGCCCAGTTGGCTGCACCGCCCGTGGCCGAAGGCACCACCTTAGGGGCCCTGAGTCACCAGCTCAGTTGTGACGGGCGCCAGGTGATGCTCCCCACACGTCAGGCCGCCTGGGACCGCCAGCTGGCGCTGCTCGTAACCGACGCACAGGGCCGCCACATAAGCACCCAGCTATGGTCGGCCGACCGTATGAACGTGGCCCACCTGGCCGCTGGCATCTACCAGCTCTACTTCATCACGCCCCGTGGCAGCAGTCACCGCCTGGGATATTTCATCATCCGACGACAGGATCGGCCGGTGCCCTCGGGAAAAATATCAGAAGTTAACACTATTTAACCAGCGATGGTGCAAGGTTACGCCTTTACGTGCATTGTGAAATTATTAAGTATATTAATCAAAACTACAAATAACAATGAAAAAAATCAAATTGTACTCAGTACTCTTCGCCAGTATCGCCATGGTGGTACTCGGCATGACTTCGTGTAACGACAGCAGCTATAGCCGCGCCCTGACCCCTGAGGAAATAAAGACCGCCTACTTTTCCGTACGTGGAACCCACACTGGCAAGATGTACTTTCTCAAGGAGGCTCCCAATGACAACATGAACAGCGAGAGTCAGAAGGCCGAGACCGACAGTGTTGACATCAGCTGGACTATCGATACCGACAGCACTATGATTATCCATGATTTCCCCACCCACGCTTTCGCCGAGTTTGTTGCTGACGATGAGATGAAGGAAGCTCTGCTCCAGCAGCCCAACCAGGACGTCAAGTGTCAGACCCTTTACTGGAGCCTCTCTCCTATTTGCTTCTCTGTGGGCGTTGTAGCACCTACCTACAACATTACCTATGGTGGCAAGGAACACAAAGTGCAACTCGTATTCTACACAGGTGCTGATTTCTATGGTGTCTTTGACAACGCCACAAAATACATGAACATCAACCTCATGGCTGGTGGTCTCTACATAGACGATGAGCCGCAAGCATCGGCCACAAAGACCACGAATATTCCTTTCTTGCTGGTTAAGAAATAAGCCATTAGGAACATTCAGACCGTTATACGATGGGGATAGCAGCACCACTGCCGCTACTCCCCATTTTTTTATGGTCACAGGCAGAGTGGGAACCAGCTTCGGAGGAAAAGTAGAAAGGCAAAAAAGCAAAAAGGCGATTTTGAAAGGTAAGAAGTAAAAGAGTAGAAAAGTAAAAGGCGCTCCCCGCGCACTGGCGATGGTTTCCTGCATATCAATAGTAGTCGCCGAAATCGTGGAGACCTACCTTTACATTTCCCGGAGCCGTCTTTAGCACGCTGGGAACCGCCATTAGAAGGCTAAAGACCGGTCTTTTCATTTCCCGCGACCACTCCGAGGGAAAATATAGTCATTCCGCCCATAGTGGAGATACCCCCACAACCAGCGCGCGCTGTAAGCGCAACAGTTTATAGCCTGGGGCAACGCCCCAGGTATCGTTCCCCCCGTGGGCAATGCGCGCTGTAGGCGCAGCAGTAGCCGTAGGCGTTACCGTAGCGGGGCTGTCTGTAACGGAGGGGGTACTCGTTTATATAATGGTGGTATTGGCACTATTCCCAGACGTAACGCCTACGGCTACTTTTATAGAAAACAGGCTGCGCCTCGGCCATCCGAGCAAGCTCATGGCGCTCAGCTTGCACTACTTTTGCGCTTACAGCGCGACAATAGTTTAGTGGTTGAGTACCTGGGGCGTTGCCCCAGGCTATAAACTGTTGCGCTTACAGCGCGCGTTGGGCACCCGGGGAGATGCACGTGGCATCATGGGCATTGTTCCTCGCCATCTCCTATAACCTTAGTTGGCGCTTTTTCGGCGCACGCAGGATACACAGGGCTGTCCGCGGGCAACATGGTATTGTCCCTCGCCATCTTCGATGGCCTCGGGTAACGTGCCTTCGGTGCGCATAGTTAACACAGGGGTACTTATGGGAATTGTTGAAAACGTGGGGACAAACATATTAATTGCAGAGACCGACCTCTGCGCCCCCTGGAGCCGTCTTTAGCAAGCTAAAGGTCGGCCTTTTCTTTTTTCGCGATAACCTTTGGAGATACAAAGGACAACACGTAGGGAATTTATAGCTATCAGCAGCATCATGGTAACTGCCCGCCCCGACCATTTCATTACTGGCGACAGGCTTTTTTGTACGATTTTCAACTTTAACGACCGCAAACTCAGAAAAATACACTACCTTTGCATAAGATAGGCGGCACCTCGGCCATCTGAGCAAGCTCATGGCGCTCTGTTTGCACTATCTTTGCATAAGATAGGCGGCACCTCGGGAACCATAACTGGTGCCCGGACAAGACGTGGTGCCATCTTAACCAGGCAAATTAATGTAATCAATAATTTATGGATTGGCTTTTAAATTTATTTACGCAGCAAGATTCGGTTGCACACATAGCCCTGCTGTTCTCTATCGTCATCGCGATAGGCGTGCTGTTGGGCAAAATCAAAGTATGTGGCATCTCCTTGGGCGTAACCTTCGTGCTGTTTGCCGGCATTGTGGCTGGCCACATCGGCTTTACGGCTCCGACGAACATCCTTACCTTCGTCCAGGACTTCGGACTTATCCTGTTTGTCTTCATGATAGGTTTGCAGGTGGGGCCGGGCTTCTTTGAGAGTTTCAAGAAAGGCGGCGTAGCGCTCAACCTGCTCTCCACGGGCACCATACTGCTCAATATCGGTGTGATGTTTGCCTGCTACTTTCTGTTCTTCGACACCAGCAACGTGGTCAACCTGCCCATGATGGTGGGCACACTCTATGGTGCCGTAACCAACACCCCTGGATTAGGAGCGGCCAACGAGTCGCTGGCCTCGGTGTTCCCCGACGGTCAGATACCCCCTATCGCGTCGGGCTATGCCTGTGCCTACCCTCTGGGAGTACTGAGCATCATCGGCGCCACCATCGCGGTGCGCTATATATGCAAGATTAAGTTAGAAAAGGAAGACGCCCAACTTCAGGAGTTGGAGAATGAGAATCCACACGAGAAGCCCTTTCAGATGCACCTCAAGGTTAGCAACGCATACCTGGCCGGCAAGAAGCTGCAGCAGATAACTGAGTTTCTAAACCGTGACATTGTGTGCTCGCGACTGCTTCACGAGGGCGAGATAAGCATCCCCAACAAGAACACGATACTCAGCATGGACGATGAGCTGAGCATAGTATGTGCCGCGCACGACGCTGAGGCCATACGGGCCTTCATCGGGCCCAACGTGGACACTCCCTTCCCTGAGGACAATGAGAAACAGCCGCTGGTGTCCAAGCGTATCGTGATAACTAACCCCTCCATGAACGGCAAGACGCTGGGCAAGATGCACTTCTCCAGTGTCTACGGGGTCAACGTTACCCGTATTACCCGTCAGGGTATGGACCTCTTTGCCAGTCGCCATCACCACTTCCATGTAGGCGACCGCATCATGGTAGTAGGCCCTGAGGACAATGTGAACCGTGTAGCAGAGCTGATGGGTAACTCGGTAAAACGGCTCGATGCGCCCAACATTGCAACCATATTCATAGGCATTATCGTGGGAATACTGTTCGGCAGCCTGCCCATAGCCATTCCCGGCATGCCCGTGCCCCTCAAGTTGGGTATAGCGGGCGGCCCGCTCATCATAGCCATCCTGATAGGCCGGTTCGGATACCGCTTCAGACTGGTAACCTATACCACCACATCGGCCAACATGATGCTGCGCGAGATAGGACTGGTACTCTTCTTAGCCGCCGTAGGCGTCAAGGCCGGGGCCAGTTTCTGGCACACCGTGGTGCAGGGCGACGGACTCAAGTATGTGTACACGGGTTTCCTCATCACCATCATTCCCATCCTGATAATGGGCACCATAGCCCGGCTGAAGTACAAGTTCAACTACTTTACCATCATGGGTATGTTAGCAGGTACCTATACCGACCCACCCGCACTGGCCTACGCCAACTCGGTATGCTCTAAGGAAGAGCCGTCGGTGGGCTACTCTACCGTGTACCCGCTGAGTATGTTCCTGCGTATCTTTACGGCACAGCTCATAGTCTTGTTCTGTTGCGGAGCCTAAGTGAGCTCCGCAGATGCCGTAAAGAGAAATGAGACGATTATCAAGGAGGGCACCATCGTCCTTCTGCCTAAAATAAAAAATGCAGGTCTTTAACCGAAGACCTGCATTTTTTTCTTGCCGTTAGCCGCTATCGTTATCTTGATTTGGAATGACGACGCCGAGTCGGGTATGGCCAGCGAGGCCACAAACTCTATGCCCGCCGCCGTGGCCTGATAGTACACGATGTCGCTCAGTACACTCTGCGACAGGTACTGCTGGGGAACCAGTCCTGCGAAATCCCGCTTGCGGAAGTCGCTCGAGAAGAGGCAGGAGGCCCCATCATACACGCTCAGGTGTACGATATTGTCGTAGTAGATATTGTCGACCGCCACGCCATCGTCGTTATACGACGTCTTGACCACCTTGTAAGTGGTGGGGTTAACCTGTACGTAGTAGTGATAATGGTTGCTGCCGACAGTGACCACGCTGTCGCGCTTGATGAGCTGACGCTGGTTGAGGGCCACCGTGCGGTGGTTACCGAAGTAAGACATATCCGACGGGTCGGTACTCTTGACCAGATGTATCTGGTCGCCCGACTGGTTCTCGAAGACAAAGAGATGAGCCGTCTGCTTCAGTATGTGGTACTTGACCTCCTTGGCACCACACAAGACCAGCGTGTCGTCTACCACCTTGAAGTACACCGGCATGCTGGTGGTATCGGGATAGTAGATGGTGTCGCCCTTGGCTCTGAAGGCTGCTCCCTCATCGTCATCGTTGAGCCAGATGCCCTGCAACATCTTCTTGGCTGCCGTGTCCTCGGCCGGTGCCGATGCAGTGCCGGCCTCCTTGCGGCAGGCTGTAAACGCCAGTACCGCAGCAACAAGTATGGCTATCTTTCTCATCGTCCTATACAATGGTAGACAAACCCGACAGCCGCCAGTTCGGCAGGTTCGTAGATGTTGCGGCCATCGAGCACGATACGCCGGTTCATAATTTTTCCCACGATGTCCCAGTTAGGCAGGCGGAACTCCTTCCACTCGGTGAGGAGCATCAACGCGTCGGCGCCGTTGGCCGCATCGTACATGTCGTGGGTATAGGTAACCGCATCGCCAATACGGCGGCGACACTCGTCCATGGCCACAGGGTCGTACACGCGTACCTTGCAGCCGGCATCGAGCAGCCGCTGGATGACAACCAGGGCCGTAGACTCGCGCATGTCGTCGGTTTCGGGCTTGAAAGCCAGTCCCCACAGGGCCACGGTTATGCCCCGGAGCGCCCCGGCACCCAACAGGTTTCTGAGCTTGTCAAACAGCACGCTCTTCTGCTGCGCGTTGACCCGCTCGACGGCCTTGAGCACCTCCATGGAGTACCCGTTGTCATCGGCAGTCTTGATGAGTGCCTTAACGTCCTTGGGGAAACAGCTGCCGCCATACCCGCAACCTGCATAGAGGAACTTGCGTCCTATGCGAGTATCACTTCCCACGCCCGCGCGTACCATATTAACATCAGCACCCACCCGCTCGCACAGGTTGGCTATGTCGTTCATAAAGGAGATACGCGTGGCCAGCATAGAGTTAGCTGCGTACTTGGTCATCTCGGCACTGGGAATATCCATGAATATAACGCGGAAGTTATTAAGAAGAAATGGCTTGTATAAGCGGGTTAGCATCTCCTTGGCACGGTCGCTCTCGGTGCCCACGACCACCCGGTCGGGACTCATAAAGTCCTTGATGGCGCTACCCTCCTTCAGAAATTCAGGATTGCTGGCCACGTCAAAGTCTACGCTTACTCCCCGGCGGTCCAGGGCTGCCTGTATCGTGGCGCGCACCTTCTTGGCCGTCCCCACGGGTACCGTGCTCTTGGTAACCACCACCATATAGTGGTTCAGGTTGTCGCCTATGGTCTGGGCCACCTGCAGCACGTACTTCAGGTCGGCACTGCCGTCCTCATCGGGGGGCGTGCCAACAGCCGAGAATACTATCTGCTGGTCATTGAGCACATCGGCCAGCGAGGTGGTAAACTTGAGTCTGCCAGCCTTTACATTCTTGGTAACCAGCTCGTCAAGCCCAGGCTCATAGATGGGTATCTGTCCGGCCTTGAGGCGCTCTATCTTCTTAGCGTCTACATCGACACAGGTAACGATGGCTCCAGTCTCGGCGAAGCAGGCTCCTGATACCAGACCCACATAGCCTGTCCCTACTATTGCTATATTCATTATTCAAAAAGTTTAGCTTCGTTAAATTTCTTGCCCTTCAGGTCCTTGGGGCTGGTAACGACACGGTCGCGGTCGATGGGCCACTGGATGCCAAGGGTGTCATCGTCCCACCGGATGCTTGCCTCGTGCTGGGGGGCATATACATTATCGACCTTGTAGGTAAAGATGGCCTCGTCGCTCAGCACCAGGAAACCGTGGGCAAAGCCGCGGGGAATGAAGAGCTGGTTCTTGTTGGCCTCGCTCAGCTCGACCATGACGTGCTGACCAAAGGTAGGCGAGCTCTGACGCAAGTCGACAGCCACGTCGAGTACGCGGCCACGGATAACACGTACCAGCTTGGCCTGGGAGTAGTAGCCCTCCTGGTAATGAAGGCCGCGCAGTACGCCATAGCTTGACCGGGACTCGTTGTCCTGGACAAAGTTGACGTGGCCCACGTGTTTCTCGAACTCGTCCTGCTTCCAGGCTTCAAAGAAGTAGCCGCGGTCGTCGGCAAAGACTTTGGGGCGGATGATATATACGCCATCGATGGCCGTCTTGATATATTCCATAGTCGTGTCTGTTGTGTCCTCTTTCCTATATATTATATATGTAACAATAGTGCATGTCAGTATTTATGACATTAATGCAAAGGTAAAGATAAAAAAAGACAATAGTGCATAAATAATGGCTTTTTTTCGGTCTATAAGTTAACAGAAAATAAAAAGAAGAGCATCGCCCTGAAGCCAGCGACAACCGCCCCGAGCAGGGTGTTTATCGCCCGCCAAACCCAGGTCATGGGGATATTCGTCCCCACGGCAATAAAACCTGTCCAAAAGCATCTCATTTTCAGATTTTATTAGTACTTTTGCTCTTCAAATGGGCTTTTACATTACACTATGCCCACAATTATTCACTAATGACCATCAAGATTATGTCAGACATCAAGGCCAACAGCCAGACAGATACCCCCACATCACTATCGTTCGAGATACTGCCGCCCCTCCGCGGCAAGGGCATGGAGAGTGTGTACAAGACGCTCGACAAACTCATCCCTTTCGGGCCCTCTTACATCAATATCACCACCCATCGTGCTGAAACCATTTACAGCGAGGGCGAGGGCGGTATGTATCAGAAGCTCAGCGTGTGCAACCGACCGGGCACGGTGGCCATAGCAGCCGCCGTCAAGGAGCGCTACAAGGTGCGCACGGTGCCACACATCATCTGCAGCGGTTTCTCGGCTGCCGAGATAGAGAGCGAGCTTATCGACCTGTCGTACTTGGGTATCACGGACCTGCTGGTGCTACGCGGAGACCGCGCCAAGGAGGACAACCGGTTTATACCCACACCTGGCGGGCACAGCCATGCCATCGAACTATGCGAGCAGATTAACGCCTTCAACCGGGGAGAGCTCTTGGGCGGCATACACATGGACGCGCCAACCACACCCTTTACCTATGGTGTGGCCGGCTATCCAGAGAAGCACGATGAGGCCATGAACATGGAGGTAGACATAGCCCACCTGAAGGCCAAGGTGGCTGCCGGAGCCGACCACATCGTGACGCAGATGTTCTTTGACAACGCCAAGTACTTCGACTTCGTCGCCCGCCTGCGCAAGGAGGGCATTACGGTGCCCGTGATACCGGGCCTCAAACCACTGACCACCCTGAACCACTGCACCATGCTTCCCCGTACGTTCCACATAGACTTCCCACAAGCGCTGGCCAACGAGTTTGTTCACTGTAAGTCCAATGACGACGTAAAGGCGCTCGGCATAGAGTGGGCCGTGGCACAGGTGCGCGAGCTGAAGGCTGCGGGGGTGCCCATGGTACACTTCTACACCATGAACGCCTCTTACTCTACCTATAATATACTCAAACAGACTTTCTGAACCATGCCCGATACGTTTACAGCCCTACAGCAGACGCTGCAACACCGCATTATGATATTAGACGGTGCCATGGGTACCATGATACAGCGCTACCAGTTGACCGAGGACGACTTCCGCGGTCAGTTCTTTGCTGACTGGCCCGTCAGGCTTCATGGCGACAACGACCTGATAAGCATTACGCGGCCGGATGTGCTCCGCCAGATACACCGCGACTATCTGGAGGCCGGGGCTGACATCATCAGCGCCAATACCTTTAACGCCCAGCGCGTCTCTCAGGCCGACTACAAGACCGAGGACTACATCCGACAGATGAATGAGGCTGCTATACAACTGGCGCGTTCGGAGGCCGACCGCATGACAGCCATCACCCCAAAGCGCCCGCGTTACGTGGCGGCGTCGATAGGCCCCACCAACCGCACCCTGTCCATGTCGCCCGATGTAGAGAACCCTGCCTACCGCGCCCTCACCTTCGACCAGCTGTGCGCAGCCTACGAGGAGCAGATGCTGGTACTGAGCAAGGGCGGAGCCGACATTTTCCTGATAGAAACGATATTCGACACGCTGAACGCGAAAGCTGCCCTCATGGCCGCGCGCCACGTTAAAGAGATAACGGGCCACCGCATACCCATCATGCTGAGCGTTACCATCGCCGACGCATCGGGCCGAACGCTGTCGGGCCAGACGCTCGATGCTTTCTTGGCTTCGGTGCAGCACGATGAGGACATTCTGAGCGTGGGACTCAACTGCTCGTTCGGTGCAGAGGACATGAGACCCTATCTGAGGGCGCTGGCTGAGCGGGCACCCTACTTTATCAGCGCGCACCCCAACGCGGGACTGCCCGACGAGGAGGGCAACTATGTAGAGACACCCGCCATGATGGCCCAGGCCATCAGCGCATTTATAGACGACGGCAGCGTAAATATAGTGGGAGGCTGCTGTGGCTCCACGCCCACCCATATACGGGCCATTGCCCAGATGGCAGAGGGGCGGGCTGTCCGCCCACGTCCCGAGCAGGGCAAGGTAGACTGGCTGGCCGGCTTGGAGGGTTTCTCGCCCGTGCCGGGCATGTTCATGAATGTCGGCGAGCGCTGCAACGTGGCCGGCAGCCGCAAGTTCTTACGCCTTATCAACGAGAAACAGTACGATGAGGCGCTCGGGATAGCCCGCAAGCAGGTACGCGACGGTGCCAGCCTGATAGACGTTAACATGGACGACGGTCTGCTGGACGCCAAGCAGGAGATGACCCACTTTCTGAACCTCATGGCCAGCGACCCCGAAGTGGCCCGCATCCCCTGGATGATTGACTCGTCGCGTTTCGACGTGATAGAGGCGGCTCTCAAATGTGTACAGGGCAAGTGTGTGGTCAACTCGATATCCCTGAAAGAGGGCGAAGAGGTCTTTCTGAGTCACGCGCGTACCATTAATCAGTACGGAGCGGCCATGGTGGTCATGGCGTTTGACGAACAGGGACAGGCCACCACCTATGAGCGCAAGATAGAAATCTGCGGGCGCGCCTACCAGCTTCTTACAGAGCAGGCGGGCGTCAAACCATGCGACATCATATTCGACCCCAATGTACTGACCGTAGCCACCGGTATGAAGGAGCACGACAGCTATGGGCTCGACTTCATCCGGGCCACAGGGTGGATCAAGAAAAATCTGCCAGGGGCCCATGTGAGTGGCGGAGTGAGCAACCTATCGTTCGCGTTCCGCGGCAACAATTTCCTGCGTGAAGCTATGCACGCCGTGTTCCTCTACCACGGCATGAAGCAGGGCATGGACATGGGCATAGTGAACCCGGCATCTAAGGTGATGTACGGCGACATACCAGCCGACCTGCTTACACTGATAGAGGATGTTATCCTGTTTAGGCGGGCCGATGCGGCAGAACGGCTGACGGACAAGGCGCAGGAGATATTAGCAGCCAAGAATCAGGAGGCTGCCCAGCCTGTGGCCAAGACGCAAGTAGACCGCTCTGCCACGCCTGTGGAGGAACGACTGAAGGAGGCCCTACGTATGGGAGACGACGAATTTCTGCAGGCCGACCTCGAGGAGGCGCTACAGCAATACGCCATGCCTGGCGACATCATCGAGGGCCCGCTCATGCAGGGCATGCAGGTGGTGGGCGACCTCTTCGGAGAGGGTAAAATGTTTCTGCCACAGGTGGTCAAGTCAGCCCGCACCATGAAGAAGGCCGTCGCCCTGCTTCAGCCGTATCTCGAAAAAGCGCGGCAGAAAGGTGCCAAGAGCAACGGAAAGTACTTGGTGGCCACCGTCAAGGGCGATGTACACGACATAGGTAAGAATATAGTAACCGTGGTACTCGGCTGCAACAACTTTGAGGTGATAGACCTTGGGGTGATGGTTCCGGCCGAGAAGATAGTACAGGCGGCAATAGAGTCCAAAGCTGACTTCATAGCCCTGAGTGGCCTGATAACGCCATCGCTCGACGAGATGTGCAACACGGCCCGTGCGCTGGCCGAGGCGGGGATCACCGTACCGCTGCTGGTAGGCGGGGCCACCACATCGCCCCTGCATACGGCGCTAAAGATAGCTCCGCTATACAAGGGGCCTGTCTTCCATGTCAAGGATGCCTCTATCAACGCGGTGCTGTCCATGCAACTGATGGGCCCTGAGCGCGACAGGGTGTTGGCTGACAACGCCCGCGAGCAGGCTGAGCTGGTTAAGAAGCACGAAGCGCAGAAGCGGACCAAGGATATCCTGCAGCAGGCGGCCAACAGCCCTAAGGACACCATCAAGGGGTGTCCCTGTGGGCACGACCACGCTGCCCAGGCCGTACACCGGTTACAGATAGACTGGAGCAAGGAGCCGCTGCCCCGCCCGACATACATAGGGTATCGCCCGCTGCCACACATAGACATCGCGGAGGTACGGCAGTACATCAACTGGATATATTTCTACAATCTGTGGCGGGTACACAAGGACAGCGCAGAGGCTACCAAGGTCAAGGCGGAAGCCGAGGCGCTGCTGGACGACCTCGAGAAGCATCACTACATGCAGGCCCAGGTGGGCTTCTACCCTGCCTACGGAACTGACCACAGCATCGTGCTGCCTGGAGCAGTCAAGGGCAAGGACTTAGAGTTGCCCACACCGCGCCAGAAGCATCCGGCCAATCCGGGCGAAGCCTGTCTGTCGCTATGCGACTACGTGGCCCCACGCCCCTACGAGGACTATGTGGGCGTATTTGCCATCACGGTGTCACCCTCGCTGATAGAGGAGTTAGAGCGGGTCAAGGCTACGGCCGACGATTACCGCTCTATCTTGCTGCAGGGCGTGTGCGACCGGCTGGCAGAGGCTACGAGCGAGTGGCTTCACCATGAAGTGCGCACCCGCCTATGGGGTTACGCGCCCGATGAGCACCTCTCGCTCAAGGAGATGGCGCGGGCAGCCTACCAGGGCATACGGCCGGCCGTGGGCTATCCGTCGCTGCCCGACCAGAGGCTTATCTTCCCGGTCAGCGCGCTGCTCGACTTCAAGGCACTGGGCATCAAACTGACCGAGAACGGGGCCATGTACCCGCAGAGCAGTACCTGCGGCCTGTACATCAGCAGCCCCCACGCCCGCTACTTTATGATTAGCAAGGACTAAGCACCCCACTGCCCGCGCCCTGGCTCCCACAGGAGGACGGACAACGGTCGCGGGCAGTCCCCTATATATAATAAGGTATAGGCAGAGGACCATGCGAACCACGGCAACCACCGCCACGGCAGCCACGACCCTCAGGAGCCAAAAAACAAAATCCTCTCCCGACACAGCAGCCGGGAGAGGATTTTGTTTTTATATCAACAGCGGGCTGATTACTTAGCGTAAGCCACACTGCGGGTTTCGCGGATAACGGTAATCTTGACCTGTCCGGGATAGGTCATCTCATTCTGAACCTTGGTAGCTATCTCGTCAGAGAGTTTGGTACTCTCCTCATCGCTCATCTTGTCTGCCCCGACGATAACGCGCAGCTCGCGACCAGCCTGGATGGCATAGGTCTTCACCACGCCCGGATAACTCATGGCTATTGCTTCCAAATCATTCAGTCGTTTGATGTAAGCCTCGACGATTTCACGGCGGGCACCAGGACGGGCACCAGAGATGGCATCGCAGACCTGGACGATAGGAGCCAAGAGGGTCTCCATCTCGACCTCATCGTGGTGGGCAGCGATGGCATTGCAGATATCGGGTTTCTCCTTGTACTTCTCAGCTATCTTGGCACCATACAGAGCGTGGGGCAGTTCGCTCTCCTCGTCGGGCACCTTACCAATATCGTGGAGCAAGCCAGCGCGCTTGGCCTTCTTGGGGTTAAGGCCCAGCTCGGAAGCCATTACAGCACAGAGGTTGGCTGTCTCGCGGGCGTGCTGGAGCAGATTCTGACCGTACGAAGAACGGTATTTCATCTTACCGATAATGCGAACCAGCTCGGGATGAAGCCCATGGATGCCCAAGTCGATGACGGTACGCTTACCGGTCTCGATAATCTCGTTGTCCAACTGCTTCTTGACCTTGGCGACCACCTCCTCGATACGGGCGGGGTGAATACGGCCATCGGTAACCAACTGGTGCAGAGCCAGACGGCACACCTCGCGACGGATGGGGTCGAAAGCCGAGATAACGATAGCCTCGGGCGTATCGTCTACTACTATCTCGACACCCGTAGCAGCCTCCAGTGCGCGGATGTTACGTCCCTCACGTCCAATGATACGTCCCTTGACCTCATCGTTGTCTATATGGAACACACTCACCGAGTTCTCGATGGCCGTCTCGGTGGCCACGCGCTGAATGGTCTGTATTACTATCTTCTTAGCCTGCTGATTGGCGTTGAGCTTGGCGTCGTCTATAATCTCGTTGACGTAGCTGGCAGCATCGAGCTTAGCCTGGTCCTTCAGACTGTCTACCAGGCGGTTCTTAGCCTCCTCGGCGCTCAGTCCGGAGAGCTCCTCTAACTTGGCCCGCTCCTGCTCCTGCATCTTCTCCAGCTCCTGCTGCTTTACCTGCATCAGCTTCTTCTCGTTGTCGATGCGCTGCTGGATCTGTGTGAGCTCCTGCTTCTTGCGCCCGATTTCCTCCTGGCGCTGGTTAAGCGATATTTCACGCTGCTTCAGGCGGTTCTCGTTCTGCTGTATCTTCTGGTTGCGCTGCTGCACCTCCTTCTCCAGCTCACTCTTCTTGTTCAGGAATTTCTCCTTGACCTCGAGCAGTTTTTTCTCTTTTACTACATCGGCCTCCTTAGCGGCTGCCGCTATCATCTCGTTGTATTTTCCCTTAACCACGTAACGGAAAATCATATAGCCGGCCACTCCGCCCACTACCAGGGCTACGACCGCGATAATCAATGTTATTACCATTATATAAATATGTATTACTTTAATATCCTTAATCGTCCAACGCTTCTTCGATCTCGGTGGTTAGCTTCGTAAGGATATCCATAACGGGTACTACGTCATGCTTACGGCGCTCCTTCTCATACCGCAGCGATATATCTATAAGCGCCATGTACAGAATGTCCCTATCGCTCTTGCTGCCCTTGTACACCGACGCGTAGGAATTTATCACATCGGTTATAAGTTTGGCTCCAGCGCGATAGCACTCTTCCTCCTCGCGTGGAATAGTGACCATCATATCTGTATCGTAAACGTGCAACCGCACGCGTAGTTTCTCCTTATCTCCCTCAGCCATCGCTCCGATTATTTTTCACTCAGTAGCGTGATACATTTGTTGACATCCCTGATGAGCTTGGACACTCGCTTGAGAGCCCCGTCGACATCGCCGTCGGTAACCTCTATCATGCGCGCCATCTTCAGGGCGTTGTAGTCATTGGCTGCCTGCGTCAACTGCGCCTCAAGCTGTGCTATCTTAGCCTCGCGTTCCTCTACCAGCCCAGCAAGCCTCTTGTTCTCCGTCTTCATGTCCTGAAATCGGAGAATCATCTGCCGCATACGCGTAGTAAACAGCGCTATCGTTTTCTCAGTCGCATCCATAGACTTATATTGTGCTTACAAATTTATATTAAAAATCTGTAATTTCAAAAAGATTGACCTTTTTTTTCTATTTTGCAGCCTCTTCTTTGTTCTTGGGTTCCTTTTTGGCCAGCATGACCACCTGGAAGACGAAGTCGGTTACCCACTTCTCCGAGAAGTTAAGCCGCTTGTTGTACTGGCGTATGGCCAGCACGGCCTTGATGACTCCGGCATCGCGGTAGTCGTTCTTGGCAAAGATGTCGCGTACGGTTTTCTCCGTCATGGTGTAGATGGCGCTTTTGAAGAACGAGGGCACACGCAGCTTGAACTTCATCAGGTTGCCCATGAGCATCATCAGGTCCTGGGTGAAGCCCTGGAACTGGATGAGATACACCTGCACATCCTGTATCTTGCGACAATTCTTGCGGATACTGGCATCAATCTCCTTGAAGAAGTTGTCGTCTACCTTATAGAGCTCCTTGAGCATCTTCTTGCAGTGGCTCTTCTCGCCCACGCCGAGCTTGTTGTTGACCGTAGGCACATGCAGGGTGGTCTTAAACATACGCAGGTCAGGCAGCATGGCCAGGTTGTTGATGCCGAGAGTACTGGCCAGCGAAGCCTGGAAGTACACCCGGATAAGCGTCATATAGTCTTCCATTCCGCCAGACTTCGCGTCTGCCGTCTTGGTACCAAATAGCTTTGTAAATATTCCCATAATAGTTGTAGTTATACTTTCCTGAACGGTGGCTTTCACCATTCCTTGGTACAAAATTACTACAAAGCGCGGAATTGCCAAAATTATTTGAAGTATTTATTTGCCCAAACGGGCTTTTCGCGCCCTTAATCAGCGCAATTCGTACTCCGACAGGGGCCAGAACAGTTAGCAGGATGGCCACGGTAGCAAGCCTGAATACCGCCATTACCAGTGCCGCCGCTATTTAGACTGTATATACATGCAAATACGGTCGCGGGAAAGTGAATAATTATACATAAAAGAGCAGAGCTCATCCTGCCGATAACCGCGATTGCAGACGCACAAGCAACCCATTTTCGGGCGTTTTTAACAATTATTGGCAGAGCACAGGGAGCCACCAGCACCCCCTCAGAGGGCAAAACGGGCCAAATCGGCACCCGCTTCGGCTATTTTACCGGCATCAGAAAATCAGACAAAAGCCGCCTCCAGATATCTAATGACCATCGCGAGCATCACCGCGACGGTCTTTAGGCCGCTAAAGGTGCTTTCGGGCCGACAGGCTGCCTGCTCTATTTTGCGAAAAATCGGCCACGGGCACCACTGCGACCATTCGCCCGATACTACAACGGTTCCTTAGAACCCCGTCAGTCCTCATTTCTGCATAAATATACATCAATAGGCTGTTGATAATTGAACTATATTTACAAAACAGCCGAGTCTTTATCTTTCTGGAGCCACCGCCGGAAACCGCGTAATCTCCCCTCTGCTGCCCACGACAACCGCATCACTCTACCCTGCCCTAACGCGAGCAAAAACGACCACCAGAGCCACCACTCGCACAAACGCCACGAAAAAAGCCATGACAAACACAAAAATTTATATTATAATCAAGGTAAAATAAAATTAATATTGTAACTTTGCAAGAACAAGTTATAAACGACAGAGCATACTACATGTCACAATATATTAACTCGGCAGATAATACCATCAAGATTTGGGTTATCCTCGGCGACTTTGCCATTCTGAACATTATCTTCGCGATAGTGTCGATGGGCCTGTACGCGCCAGAGGAGGCCACGATGTGGATGGGACATGCCCACAGCCTGCTATACTTCAACCTGGCGCTCGCCGTGAGCGAGTGGCTGCGTCAGCCCACCGTGGGCCAGCACATAGTCACCATCAGGCGCCAGATAGCCGACATCAGTATGCTGGTACTTACCCACGTCATCCTGTTGGCAGCCCTGCTCTATGCCACCGGATATTCAGAGCCACTCACCGCCATGATGCTGACTCTCGCGGCAGCCGAATGGGTGGTGCTGACGGCCATACGCATGGGCGAAACGGGATGGGCCGGACACGCGCGGATAGCCGAGCGCAACATACAGAACGTGGTTTTCATCGGCGACAGTACGGCCGGCCGGTCGCTATACGGCAAGCTGCAGCGCACCTCTACCTCGGGCTATCGGCTGTTAGGCTACTACGGCGACCAGGCTACCCCCGCAGACCACCAGGGCGATCCCTCGTCCACGGCCAACTATCTGGGCACGGTGGCCGACTTCTTCGCCCAGTACCCCGACGACGGCGATGCCCCGACAGGCATCAACTGCCTTTTCTGCTGTCTTCCCCCTCACGACACCGAAACCATCGAGCGGCTCATCCGCTTCTGTTACACCCATACAGTCCACTTCTACTATGTTCCCAGCGTGTGCAACGACTTCCAGCTACGGCTCAAGCCCGAGCGGATGGGCAATACACTGCTCTATACGAGCTACCGGGAACCGCTACTCTACTCGCCTAACCGCATAATAAAGCAAGTGGCCGACGTAGTGATAAGCGCCGTGGTGTGCGTGGCCCTCATCCCCCTGCTGCCCCTCATCGCTATAGGCATCAAGATGCAGAGCCGCGGCCCCGTGTTCTTCTCCCAGGCCCGTACGGGGCTCAACGGGCGCACCTTTACGTGCTACAAGTTTCGCACCATGCACCTGAACCGCGAGCAAGACACCCTGCAGGCCACCGAGAACGACCCGAGGATTTTCCCCTTCGGCGCGTTTCTGCGCAAGACCTACATGGACGAGCTGCCCCAGTTCTTCAACGTGCTGCGAGGCGACATGAGCATCATCGGGCCCCGTCCCCACATGCTCTACCACACCAAGCTGTACAGCAAACTGATAGACAAATATATGGTTCGCCACTTCTACAAGCCCGGCATTACCGGCTACGCCCAGGTAACAGGCTTCTGTGGCGAGACCCACGAACTCTGGCAGATGGAAGAGCGCGTACGGCGCGACATCTGGTACATTGAGCACTGGTCGGTCGGCCTCGACCTCTGGATAGCTTACCGCACGGTGCGCTCTATATTCATCCATAACAAGAAAGCATTACAATAAAATATATAAAGGTGAAAGGTATAGTTCTTGCAGGGGGCTCGGGCACTCGCCTGTACCCCATTACCAAAGGGGTCAGCAAGCAGCTGATTCCCATCTTTGACAAGCCGATGATATACTACCCCATTTCGGCGCTCATGTTGGCTGGCATACGTGAGATACTTATCATCTCGACTCCATACGACCTCCCGGGGTTCCGACGACTGCTTGGCAACGGGCAGGAGCTTGGCGTGAGGTTCGAGTATGCCGAGCAGCCCAGTCCCGACGGGCTCGCCCAGGCTTTCCTCATCGGCGAGCAGTTTATCGGCGACGACAGCGTGTGCCTGGTCTTGGGCGACAACATCTTCTACGGTGCCGGCTTCAGCGGCCTGCTCCGTCAGAGTGTGTACAATGTGGACCAGCAGGGCATGGCCACGGTGTTCGGCTACTACGTCAATGACCCCGAGCGCTACGGCGTGGCCGAGTTCGACACCGAGGGCAATTGCCTAAGCATCGAAGAGAAACCCGCCCTTCCCAAGAGTAACTACGCCGTGGTGGGCCTCTACTTCTACCCCAACAGCGTGGTTCAGATAGCTAAGAACATCAAGCCCAGCGACCGTGGCGAGCTCGAAATAACTTCGGTCAACCAGGAGTATCTGCGCCGCCACCAGCTCAAGGTTCAGACTCTCCAACGCGGCTTTGCCTGGCTCGACACCGGCACCCACGACAGCCTGAGCGAGGCCAGTACCTTTATCGAGGTCATCGAGAAACGCCAAGGCCTCAAGGTGGCTTGCCTCGAAGAGATAGCCTATAAGATGGGCTGGATAGACAGCGACCGTCTGCGCCAGCTGGCTCAGCCCATGCTCAAGAACGAATACGGTCAGTATCTACTTACTTTGATAAAATAAAACAACTAATAATACATGGAACAGTTAAAAACAGGACTCCCTGAAGAAATTCAGGACCAAGAACAGAGTTCGCTGAACTTCCAGCAAATTCTAAGGACTTTAATTCTCAACTGGAAGTGGTTCGTTTTGTCGCTCGTGATATGCGTAGGCATCGCGGCCATTTACCTGCGTTACACAACACCGGTCTATCAGGCTACCACCAAGCTGTTGGTAAAGGACGATGATAGCAACCAGCGTGGGCGGGCAGGCAACAGCATCGCGCAAGCCGCCAACCTGGGTATCATGGTCAACACCAACGGCTTCGACAATGAGATTGAGATTCTCAAGTCAAGACTGCTGGCCGAGCAGACCGTCAGGGACCTCAAGCTCTACGTGAACTACTATCGCAAGGGTAAGTTTAAGAAGTACAATGCCTACCATGCCAACCCCATCAACGTAGACCTGGACCCCACGCACCTTGAGATGCTCCACGCGCCCATCAACCTGACTGTCAAGTACGAGGATGGCAAGTACCACATCACTGGCAAGTACACCGTGGTACGCGCCATGGAGACCAAGGGCATTCCCTACGAGATAGACAAGAGCTTTAACCACCTGCCGGCTACCATCGCCACCAAGGTGGGCCTGCTGTCGTTTGCCAACACCACCCAGCCCGCACTGCGCGACGGCGAGAGCATGATGGTAACCATCGTGTCGCCCAATATGATGTCGTACAGATACGAGAAGGGCCTAAACGTGTCGGCCGTGTCTAAGACTACCACCATAGCTCAGCTCACCCTGAACGACGAGGTTCCGGCCCGTGCCACCGACTACCTGCGCCATCTGGCCGTGGTGTACAACCGCCAGGCCAATGAGGACAAGAACGAGGTGGCCAAGCGCACCGAGGAGTTTATCAACGGCCGCCTGGAAAAGATAAGCGGCGAGCTGGGTAGCACCGAGGGCTCGCTCGAGATTTATAAGAAGCAGAACCGCGTTACTGACATCAAGCTCAACACGGGCCAGGCTCTTCAGAACACTGACCTTTATCAGCAGAAACTGGCAGAGTCTCAGATACAGGTAGAGCTTATCACCAGTCTCCGCGAGACTATGAATAAGAACAACGACTACGGCGTTCTGCCTGCCAATGTGGGCATTACAGATGCCTCGGTAACCGGCCTCATCACCAGGTACAACGAGATAGCGCTGAAGCGTAGCGCCACGCTGAACAGTGCCTCCGAGACATCACCCGCAGTGGTTCCGCTGACCAACCAGTTGGACGAGTTGCGCCGCAGTATCAACGAGGCGATGAACCAAGCCATGATGAACGCCGAGATACAGCGCAATAAGGTTTCACAGCAGCTTGACAGATACTCCGGACAGGTTACTGAGACGCCCGAGCAGGAGCGCATACTTACACAGATAGGCCGCCAGCAAGAGGTGAAGTCGGCCCTGTATGTAATGTTGCTCCAGAAGCGCGAGGAGAACTCTATCTCACTGGCCGCCACGGCCGACAAGGGCAAGCTGATAGACATGCCCGAAGTAACGGGTAAGATTAGCCCCAAGAGTAGCATCATCCTGCTACTGGCACTGGTCTTAGGCATCGCCATACCGGCTGGCATCTTCTTCCTGCTCCAGTTGCTGAGATACAAGATAGAGGGCCACGAGGATGTGGAGAAACTTACCAAGCTGCCCATCATCGCCGACGTAGCCGTGGCCAGCGAGACGGCCAAGACCAAGGCCAATATCGTGGTACATGAGAACCAGAACAACATGATGGAGGAGATTTTCCGCACCATGCGTACCAACCTGCAGTTTACCATGAAAGAGGACGAGAAGGTGATACTCTTTACATCGACCACGTCGGGCGAGGGTAAGACATTCAACACCGCCAACCTGGCCATCAGCTTTGCCCTGTTAGGCAAGAGGGTGCTGCTGGTGGGCCTCGACATCCGCAAACCTCGCCTGGCCGAGCTTTTCGAGCTTCATGACTCTACCCACGGTATCACGAACCTACTGGTAAAGGATAATCCGACGTGGGAGGACATCCAGAAGCAGACCGTGGCATCGGGCATTAACGACAACCTGGAGATACTGATGGCTGGCCCCATCCCGCCGAACCCCTCGGAGCTGGTGGCACGCAAGAGCCTGGACACCATCATGGCCACCCTGCGCGAGCACTACGACTACATACTCATAGACACGGCTCCTGTGGGTCTGGTTACCGATACGCTGCAGATAGGACGTATCGCCGACGCCACCGCCTACGTATGCCGCGCCGACTATACGTCCAAGGACAGCTTCAACCTGGTTAACAGCCTGGCCGAGAGCCAGAAACTGCCCAACATGTCTATCGTTATCAACGGCATAGACATGTCCAAGAAGAAGTATGGCTACTACTATGGCTACGGCAAGTATGGCCGGTACAGCCGCTACGGCCACTATGGCAGCAAGAGCTATGGTAGCTACGGCACGTATGGCAACTACTCTAACAGCCACTACGGCAATGCCAACGATAACTCAGTGAAGCGCTAACCAGCGCTTCTACTGAGCCTACCGTGGCCCTATATACATTATTTAAATAGACACGTATGACCATAGCAGTAGATTTTGACGGTACGATAGTAACCCACGAGTACCCCAAGATAGGCGAGGAACTGCCCTTTGCCACCGACACGCTGAAGATGCTCATCAGGGAGCACCACAAGCTCATCCTCTGGACAGTACGCGAGGGCGAACTGCTGGACGAGGCGGTTAACTGGTGCCGCGAGCGTGGTGTAGAGTTCTACGCCATCAACAAGGACTATCCTGAAGAGAAGAAGGAGTGGAACAACCACTTTTCGCGTAAGCTGAAAGTGGACATGTGGATAGACGACCGCAACATTGGCGGTCTGCCCGACTGGGGCCAGATATATCACATGGTTCACGACGGGATTACCTGGAAAGACCTGCTGCGCGAAGCAGCCCACGCCCGCACGGGCAGCTATCAGGACCGGCCTAAAAAAAAGCACTGGTGGCAGTTCTGACACCAGTGCTTACATTAACTCTATACAGCGCCCTACCGCCCATGACGGTAGGGCGCGCTGTTTATATCAGTCCGGGCACCACGGGCCACCCGGCCAGCGCCCCTCAGTCTACTACAAACTTGAGGACAAACAGGAGCGCCAGGATGACCAGCGTGGGGTTGAGGTCGGAGAACTTGCTGGTACAAACCTTCATCACTACATAGCTGAGGATGCCCAGGCAGATACCATCGGCTATCGAGTAGCACAGCACCATGGTAATCATGGTGATAAAGGCGGGGAACGCCTCGCTGACATCGCTCAACTCTATCTTCTTGACCGAGTCTATCATCAGCACGCCCACCATGACCAGGGCCCCGCTGGTAGCGGCAGCCGGGATGAGTAGGAAAAGGGGCGAGAGCAGCAGTGCGGCGATGAAGAACAGCCCCGTTACAAACGAGGTGAGTCCGGTACGGCCGCCCTCGGCTATGCCCGACGCGCTCTCTACATAGGTGGTAATGGTACTGCTGCCCAGCATGGCACCACAGGTGGTGCCGATGGCATCGCTGAGCATGGCTTCCTTAACGCGGGGTATGGTTCCATCGGGCTGTACCACTCCGGTCTTCTCAGCCAGACCCACCAGCGTACCCACGGTATCGAATATGTTGATGATGAGCAGTGAGAAGATGACCAGCAGCATGTTGAGGTTGAAGAAATGACTGAAATCGAACTGGCAGAAGATGGGAGCCACCGAGTGGGGAGCCGACACGGGAAACCAGCCGTCGGGCATCGCCGTAACGCCCATGGGCAGACCCACCACCGTGGCTATGATGATGGCTATAAAGAGGGCTCCCTTGACACGGCGGGCTATGAGTACACCACTCAGCACGATGGCCAAGATGCCCAACAGGGCCTCGGGGGTAAACTTGCCAAGGGCTACAAAGGTATCGGGGTTAGACACCACGATACCGGCGTTCTTCAGACCGATAAAGGCGATAAACATGCCGATGCCGGCCGATATGGAGTAGCGCAGGTTGCGTGGTATGCTGTCCAGTATCTTCTCGCGCACATTCAGAAAGGTTATCAGGATAAAGATGATACCCTCGACCAGCAGGGCGGCCAGCGACTGCTGCCATGAGAGATGCATGGCCTGGCACATGGTAAAGGCGAAAAACGCGTTAAGACCCATACTGGGGGCCTGGGCAAAGGGCAACTTGGCCATAAAGGCCAGCAGCAGTGTGGCGATGGCCGAGGCCAGGGCCGTAGCCGTAAAGAGCGCCCCCTTGTCCATACCGGTGGTAGAAAGGATGGCTGGGTTGACAGCAAGGATGTAACTCATTGTCAGGAAAGTGGTAGCGCCAGCAACAACCTCCGTGCGCACACTCGCCTTGGAAGCATCGAAACCAAGGGCTTTAGTCAGTACATTCATTAATTACACTTATAAATTATGGTTAAACGTCTGTTAATGAAGTTGCAAAAATAATAAGAAATGAGAAGACAGACAAGATAATGACAAGAAATATCCCCAAAAGTGTCAAAACCATCAGCCCGAGGCGCAAAATCCTTACAAACCATGCCGGGATAAGCCTTATTATGTCTACCTTTGCATAAGCCGGGCTGCACTTCGGCCATCAGAGCAAGCTCATGGCTCGTCGCAGGCACCGCAACCATCACATATCACATACTGATTATGGCTAAGAAAGCATATATAGAGAAGAACAGGGCCTGGCTGGCTGCCAAGGCTACCGAGGCCGACGTGCGGCCGCTGCCCAAGGGCGTTTACTATAGGGTTATACACAGTGGCAGTGGGGAGGTTCACCCCACGCCGCGCAGTATCGTAACGGCTCACTATAGGGGCACCACCATCGACGGGCGGCAGTTTGACACGAGCTACGGAGGCGTTCCCCTGGCCATCCGGGTGTGCGACCTGATTGAGGGGTGGATAGTGGCGCTCCAGCAGATGGTGGTGGGCGACAAGTGGGAGCTGTATATCCCGGCCGAGATGGGCTATGGCAAATTTGCGCAGCCCGGCATACCCGGCGGGTCTACCCTCGTCTTCGAAATAGAACTCCTGGGCATAGGCTGAGCCATGCCGGTCACCGTCCTTGTCTACAGGCGCTAAGCTGCCAACCATTCGCCCAGTCGCCGAGGTCGTTCGCAGGCTACATGCAAAGGTTTCGAACCTACGTTCTAAACTTATAAATGGCCATCCCGTGGTTCGGAATGGCCATTTCATGTCTTCGGACGGAGCCTGCGACCCTCGCGACCCGCCGATTAATCTATCTATATATAAATAGGTGTAGTACGGGGTCAGATATTCACCCGCACACCAGCATAGAACATACGTCCGTGTACCGGGCCCCATATCAGCGTGGGTTCAAAGTCGGCTCCCCAGGGATTATCGGTCCCATAGATGGTGGTATGCTGGGTAAAGCCAGTCAGGTTCTCGCCTCCCACGTACACAGACCAGTGCTTGAACCATCTTGTAAGTTGCGCGCTCACCTGCTCGTAGGCTTTGAAGCGTCGGTTCCACGACTGCGTGCCGTCGGCCAACTGATAAGGCTGAGGCATACGGCCACCACCATTCATCTGCAGGGTACCATCTATCTGCCAACGACCGTCAGGAGTCTTGTACGAGGCTGTAAACAGACCCTTGTACTTGCTGGTAAGCGGCCGCTCGCACAGTATGCCACCATAGGTGGTCTTTACGTCGTTCAGTCGGTAAGCGGCCGTAAGCGTAAGCGACTTGAAGAGCACGTAACTGGCATCTACCTGGAACGTGTGAGAATAAGAGCGGCCCTGTAGGTTGTCGATGCTGATGAGCCGATGGTCGCTGTCGTAGTCTATCACTGCGTGGTTAGAGAAGCGGGTGTAGTAGTACTCAGCGTTGACCTTCAGCGTCTCCTGGCCCAGCGGTATGTTAAACGCCATGCTTACTCCGGTGTTCCAGGCAGCCTCTTGCCCCAGGTTGCCTATCCTCAGCTCGCGTCCGCTGGCCAGCAGATAATTGTTCTCGGCCAAGGCGTGTACCGTGCGATAGCCCTTGCCGGCCGAAAAGCGCAGCGTAAGAATGTCGGTGGGCATGTACTTCAGGTGGAAACGCGGTGTATAAAAGGTTCCGTAGAGCGAGCTGTGGTCTACCCGCAGTCCGGCCATGGCTGTAAGCTGGCTGCCCAGGGTGTAGGTGTACTGCACATAAGCACCAGGCACCGTCTCGCGCTCGGACCAGCGGTTGCCATTCGTCAGCTGTGCCTGTCCTTCGCCACCCTCACGGTAATACTGACCCAGGTAGTCATAATTGACATTAAGGCCAGCCGAGAGATTGTGCTGCTTGGTAAAGTTGGTCTCGAAGAGCAGTGCTCCGTACACATTCTTCTCATTCACGTCGTACCACTTGATGCCGTAGTGCGACTGGAGCTGGTGCATCGCGGCCGAGGTCATCAGCGCCACGTTGGTGCCATGGTCGGCATCGAGCACAAAGGCATGCTTGGCGTAAGCCTCGTAGCGATGGGTGGCCAGCCCGATGGTAAACAGCTGCTGACCAGCCGTCTGGTGATGGGCCGTCTGGCCTCCCCAGCGGTTCTCCTTCATCCCCGCTATACCGGCGTGGAGCATGTAGATGCCCCTGGTGTACAGCCAGCGGCTCTGCAGATTGTACTGCTCTACCCGCGGCTTGTCCAGAAATCCGTCGCCGTTGTCATCGTGGTTCGCCATGCTGTTCTCGTAGTGCATCAGGATGTTGCCACTCAGGTTATTATTGACGTGTACGTTGGCATCGGCATTGGCCTCGATGCGACTCTTGGTGTCGCCAAACAGGTTGAACTCTGCGCCGGGCTTATCCTCGGGCTTCTTATAGTCTATGTTTATCTGCCCGGTGATAGACTCGTATCCGTTCTTCACCGAGGCGGCTCCCTTGGACACCTGGATACCCTTCATCCACGGGCCGGGCACATAGCCAAGGGCGTAAGGGGTG
This sequence comes from uncultured Prevotella sp., assembly GCA_934204655.1. Classification (GTDB taxonomy): domain Bacteria; phylum Bacteroidota; class Bacteroidia; order Bacteroidales; family Bacteroidaceae; genus Prevotella. The sequence continues at coordinate 31,631 of CAKPZJ010000012.1, forward strand.
GCCGCGCCTCTGAAGTTGGGCAGGTTCTCCGTAAGCATCTGCACGTAGGTGCCCGAGAGGCCCAGCAGTTTTATCTGGCGTGCTCCCGTGGTGGCATCGTTATACGTTACGTCGACCGAGGGGTTGGTGGTGAAGCTCTCGCCAAGGTTGCAGCACGCCGCCTTGAACAGCTCGTCGCGGCCTATCTTCAATCCGTTTACGGCACCGGCCATGCGGGCTACGCTGGCTTTCTTTCGTACCACGGCCACCTCGGACAGGTCGTGTACCGACTCTTCATGACCGTCTGAGTGCTCACACGAGGCATCTATCTTCCGTGGTTTCACCTTCTCGCAGCATGGCATGTGGTGACCGGCGTCGTAGAGCGACTTGTAGACCAGCATATCGCCATGGCCGGGGCAGTTTATCTTAACAAAACTGTTGCGCTCTCCTTTCTCGCAACAGGGCATCATGTGTCCGGCAGCGGCCATGGCGGCCGGGAATACCACCCGCCCATGACTGGGGCAGTTTATCTCGACCATGTCGGCCGAAGCAGGAGTTTTCTGGGGTGTCTGTGGGGTGCCAGAGGTTTTCTGGGTACATGCCGGTGTTTCTGCCGGCTCGCAGCAGGTAGGCTCGTGCTGCGCATAGGCGGTCAGGCTGACAACCAAGGCCAGCCCTACAAATATATTTCTCATCTTTTCTTGATTTTCTTATTATTCTTATATACCTTATTATATATAGGCTCCGCACGGGGAGCCACACGCATATCGCCACAGGCGGTTGGCCCACAGCGGTTGATTGTCGCGGGACAAGGGGTATATCAGATTATAAGAACGGTAAGTAGCGATAGATAACAGCGGGGCGGCAACCCGTCTTTTCTGACTATCGGTTTCTCGGCCAGAGCCTGCCCGGCGCGGCTGTCAGTCTCGGGTACCACAGACGGGCATCCCATAGGCAGTGCCATCAGCTGTGGCTGTGGAGCCGATACATATTCAGAAACGACAGAAGGGGGCAACTTGCGAACCTCTAACTGCATGCAGTTCTTGCGGGGCATGCTGCAGTCAGTCTGGCAGCAGTCGGCCTCGGCCACAACAGCCGTCTGGTCGGTGTGGCAGCAGTGCATTACCACCACACCTGTCCCCCAATAAATCATCATCAGGGACAGGAGCATAGCCACTAATATGTTGCCCGGTCGCTTCATCTATCACTAATTTTACTGCAAAGTTAGACACAACTGCCGAGATACCCAAGTAAAATGAGCTATTTAACAATATTAAAGAGGCGACCACCAAGCTGTCAGCCAAGCAAATCGCTGCACTTACAGCCACCACTCCCTCCACTTTCACGACCATTTTTGTTAAAAAAACTCAATTTACAGGAAAATAAATGACCATCTCCCCACCTTTCCCGCTGAAAAATAGTAATTTTGCAACCGATTTGGCCCACGTAAGCCTTATCACAGAGTTAATTATCATAAAGTCTAACTTTATTAATTTTAAACATTTTATTATTTTATGTCAGATTTAAAGAACGTACAGCCGTTGGCAGACTTCAATTGGGACGAGTTTGAGAATGGCGCAAACGCAGGCACTAACAAGGAGGCTATGCAGAAAGCCTACGACGAGACCCTCAACAAGGTAACAGAGCACCAGGTAGTAGAAGGTACCGTTATCGCAGCCGACAAGAAAGAGGTTATCGTTAACATTGGCTACAAGAGCGATGGTATCATCCCCGCCTCTGAGTTCCGCTACAATCCCGATCTCAAGGTTGGCGACAAGGTAGAAGTCTACGTTGAGAACCAGGAGGACAAGAAGGGTCAGCTCGTTCTCTCTCACAAGAAGGCACGTCTGGCCAAGAGCTGGGATCGTGTAAATGAGGCTCTCGAGAACGATGAAGTTATCCAAGGTTACATCAAGTGCCGCACTAAGGGTGGTATGATTGTTGATGTATTCGGTATTGAGGCCTTCCTGCCCGGTAGCCAGATTGACGTTCATCCTATACGTGACTACGACATGTTCGTAGGCAAGACTATGGAGTTCAAGATTGTCAAAATCAATCAGGAATTCCGCAACGTGGTTGTTTCTCACAAAGCCCTCATCGAGGCTGAGCTCGAAGCACAGAAGAAAGACATCATTTCCAAGCTTGAAAAGGGTCAGGTACTCGAAGGAACAGTCAAGAACATCACCTCTTATGGTGTATTCGTTGATCTGGGCGGTGTTGACGGACTCATCCACATCACCGACCTTTCTTGGGGCCGCGTAAGCGATCCTCATGAGGTTGTTGAGCTCGACCAGAAGATTAACGTGGTTATCCTCGACTTCGATGAGGAGAAGAAGCGTATCGCCCTCGGTCTGAAGCAGCTCACCCCGCATCCTTGGGATGCCCTTGATCCTAACCTCAAGGTGGGCGACCACGTTAAGGGTAAGGTTGTGGTTATTGCTGACTACGGCGCATTTGTTGAGATACAGCCCGGCGTTGAGGGACTTATCCACGTTAGCGAGATGTCTTGGAGCCAGCACCTCCGTTCAGCTCAGGACTTCCTCCACGTTGGTGACGAGGTAGAGGCAGTTATCCTTACACTCGACCGCGAGGAGCGCAAGATGAGCCTTGGTATCAAGCAGCTCAAGGAAGACCCCTGGCAGACCATCGATACTAAGTATCCCGTTGGCAGCAAGCACATGGCTAAGGTTTGCAACTTCACCAACTTCGGTATATTCGTCGAGTTGGAAGAGGGCGTAGACGGCCTTATCCACATATCTGACCTCTCTTGGACCAAGAAGGTTAAGCACCCATCTGAGTTCACCCAGGTTGGCGCCGAAATCGAGGTTGTTGTACTTGAGATAGATAAGGAGAACCGTCGCCTGAGCCTCGGCCACAAGCAGCTGGAGGACAATCCTTGGGACGTGTACGAGACTATCTACACACCGGGTTCTATCCACGAGGGCAAGATTACCGAGATGATGGACAAGGGTGCCGTTATCACTCTGAATGAGGGTGGCGAAGGTTTCGCAACACCTAAGCACCTCGTAAAGGAGGACGGCTCACAGGCCAAGCAGGGCGAGGTACTTCCCTTCAAGGTTATCGAGTTCAACAAGAACTCTCGCCGCATCATCCTGTCACACTCTCGTACTTTCGAGGATGAGAAAGAGGATGTAAAGCCCGCCCGCAAGCACACCGCCAAGAAGCAGGATACTCCTGTTATCAACAATGTAGCCGCCAGCACATCTCTGGGTGACCTGGATGTACTCGCCGAGCTGAAGCAGAAGATGGAAAAAGGAGAATAAGCTACCTCCATCCAGATAATAAAAGAAAAGCCCACAAATTTTGTGGGCTTTTCTTTTTGTTATGTCATTGATTATTTGTACCTTTGCATCAACTTAACACATGAGCACGATGTTTCAACCCCTGAAACATCATTTTTCATAAACTCACATCACATATTATATATGTATAGCAAAGAAGAACTAATATCAAAAGCTATTCCCGAGCTTCAAGATATTGCCAAAAACATGGGAGTTGCCATCAACGACACCCCCGACACAGAGGCGTTGGCCTATGCCATACTGGATAAGCAGGCAGAGGATGAAGGCAATAAAAATCCGCTTGGCACTAAAAGACGCAGAACCCGCATTGTGAAAAAGGAGACGGACAAGGTGTACACCGTGAACGGAAAAGACGGTGAAAACTTTGACTTGAAGAAGAACAAGCCTACTCCCAAGGAAGAGCCCGCCCTCTTTAGCAACGAGAACCTGTTCACCCACCATGAGCCTGCCACCGATAACCATGATAATAACGACATACAGGCCATAGAAGACCAGTTAGCAGCTCTGCCGAAGCACCGGGGACGCAGAACCAAACAAGAACTTGAACTGATGAGCTTATTAGAGGCTGCGCGCAACAAGCAGCAAGACAAAGAAACAGATACTACCCCAACCAACGAGACCGTAAACGACACGACCGACACTGAGACGGCGGTTACAGACGATACCACCTCAACAGAACCCACAGCTTCTACTGACGCGCCGGTACCCGAGGCTGAATTTGCCATGGGCAGCGCTCCCGAGGAAGCCGACCTGCAGAATGAGGACTTAATCGCCCAGTTGCAGGCCAAAATCAATGCCCATAACGAGAATACCGAGAGCACTCAGCCCACGGCCAGCGAGGTATGGGAGGGCGACCCGGGCGATGGCACCGACTTCATTATCACCAAGGACCTGCCCATCGAGGACCAGGGAGCCGTGCCCAACTACGACATGTTTGACAACCCAACTACCCCAATGACCACGCCCGCCTACCAGCAGACCGTGGCTGAGCCAGCGGGTGCCTTGGCCTACGACTTCTCAGATATTATAACAGCCAATGGCGTGTTAGAGGTGATGCCAGACGGTTATGGCTTCCTCCGTTCAAGCGATTACAACTACCTCTCATCTCCCGATGATGTCTATGTCTCTAACGCACAGGTGAAACACTATGGACTGAAGACAGGCGATGTCATTCAGTGTCACGTTCGTCCTCCCCGCGAGGGCGAGAAGTACTTCCCCCTCTCCAGCATTGACAAAATCAATGGCCGCGAGCCCTCCGAGGTACGCGACCGCATCCCCTTCGAGCACCTCACACCGCTCTTCCCCGATGAGAAGTTCTCTCTGTGTGGCGACCGGGCCACTACCAATCTCTCAACACGTGTAGTAGACCTCTTCTCGCCTATCGGCAAGGGACAGCGTGCCCTCATCGTGGCCCAGCCTAAGACGGGTAAGACCATCCTGATGAAAGATATAGCCAACGCCATAGCAGCCAACCATCCAGAGGCTTACCTGATGATGCTCCTCATAGACGAGCGCCCCGAGGAGGTTACCGATATGGCCCGCACGGTCAACGCCGAGGTAATAGCCTCGACCTTTGATGAGCCAGCAGAGCGCCATGTCAAGATAGCAGGCATCGTCCTGGAAAAGGCTAAGCGCATGGTAGAGTGCGGACACGACGTGGTAATATTCCTTGACTCCATTACCCGTCTGGCACGTGCCTACAATACCGTATCGCCCGCCTCGGGCAAGGTACTTACGGGTGGTGTAGATGCCAATGCCCTGCAGAAGCCCAAGCGGTTCTTCGGCGCGGCCCGAAACATTGAGGGTGGCGGCTCACTCACCATCATTGCCACGGCCCTGATAGACACGGGCAGCAAGATGGACGAGGTTATCTTCGAGGAGTTCAAGGGCACGGGCAACATGGAGCTCCAGCTTGACCGCTCGTTAAGCAATAAGCGCATATTCCCTGCCGTTAATCTGGTAGCGTCAAGCACCCGACGCGACGACCTGCTTCAGGACCGCACCACGCTTGACCGCATGTGGATACTGCGTAAGTATATCAGCGACATGAACCCCATTGAGGCCATGAACACCATCCACGACAGTATGGTGCGTACCAAGAGTAACGAGGAGTTCCTCATGTCGATGAACGGATAAGTCATTATTGTCACTATGATACCTTACAAGGGGACTATGGTTTACGGCCATAGCCCCCTTGATGTTTTTTATGCAAAAAAACTAAAAGAGTAAAAAGGCAAAAAGCGCTCCTTGCAGGCTGTCGATGGCCTCCTGCCCACCAATGACCATCGCAGGAAATGTAAAGGTCGGTCTCCACGATTGTGGTGATCATTCCCATTGCTTAGGAATAGCCCTCTGTTCCTGCGCTTTTTACTTTTTTACACTTTTTCATTTTTACTTTTACAACGATGAAAACTCCCGCGATCGGAAAGACCTGTCTCGGCGATGCTAATAGGTATCCCTCACGCTTTAACGCTTCGCTACTTTTGCGCTTACAGCGCGCGTCGCGTGGGTGGGGGCCATACCTGGGGCGTTGCCCCAGGCTTTATACTGCTGCGCTTACAGCGCGCGCTGATTACAAGACGGACTACTCAGCTAAAAATGGAAAAAACAAAAATGGCAAAAAGGCTAAGCACAGCATAGCAATTACCACGGAAAACGAAAAGACCGATCTCCACGTTTCTGAAGACGGCTCCCAGCCCGCTCAAGATGACTCCCTGCATCATAAAGGTCGGCCTCCACGATTGTGGTGACAATTCCCATTGTCCAGGAATAGTTCTCTACACCAATGCTTGATAGCTATCGGTGAAAAAAAGTGGCAAAAAGCGGAGGGGTTATGGCGATTTTAGTTACCTTTGTAGTCAAGTTTTGCGTACCCTCCGTTGTACCGAGGTCGCATGATAGTAACCACCATAACATATTGACCGAATATGAAAGTAATGAAGTTTGGCGGAACATCAGTAGGTTCCGTGAAAAGCATTGAGAGCCTTAGAAAAATTGTAGAGAAAGAGGCTAAGAAACAACCCGTTATCGTAGTGGTAAGCGCGCTGGGCGGGATAACAGACAAGTTGATTGCCACCTCGAAGATGGCCGAAAACGGCAACGAGGCATGGCGCATCTTGTACGAGGAGATCGTGGACCGCCACTACAAGATGATAGATACCATCATTACCGACAACGCCATACGTGTAGAGCTGTTCGCCACGGTCGACACGCTGCTCGAACAGCTCAAGAGCATCCTCTTCGGCGTGTTCTTGGTACACGACCTCAGCAAGAAGTCGTACGATGCCATCGTCAGCTACGGCGAGCGGCTCAGTTCGCACATCGTAGCAGCTCTTATCCGTGGCTCCAAGCGCCTCAACTCACTCGACTTCATTATGACTGAGCGCAAGGACAACCGCCATATGCTCGACAGTGAACTCACCAACCAGTTGGTACGCAGCGCGTTTACACCCTTACAACGCATTACGGTGGTTCCGGGCTTCATCAGTCGCGACCGCCACACCCGAGAGATAACCAACTTGGGCCGCGGAGGTTCTGACTACACCGCATCCATCATCGCCGCGGCCCTGGATGCCGAAGTGTTAGAGATATGGACCGACGTAGACGGCTTTATGACCGCTGACCCACGCGTCATCAAGACCGCGTACACCATCAACGAACTGAGCTACATCGAGGCGATGGAGCTCTGCAACTTCGGAGCCAAGGTTATCTATCCCCCCACCATCTACCCGGTCTGCGTCAAGAACATTCCCATCAAGGTGAAGAACACCTTCAACCCCGAGAGCCCAGGTACCGTCATCAAGCAGAAGATTAAGAACGACCATAAGCCCATCAAGGGCATATCCAGCATCAGCGGCACCACACTGATAACCGTTGCCGGCCTGTCCATGGTGGGTGTCATCGGTGTCAACCAGCGCATCTTTACCGCCCTTACCAAGGGCGGCATATCGGTATTCATGGTGTCGCAGGCATCGTCAGAGAACTCTACCTCTATCGGTGTGCGCGATGCCGATGCCGACCAGGCCGTAGCCGTACTCAACCAGGAGTTTGCCAAGGAGATAGAGACCGGCGCCATGTTCCCCATGCACGCCGAGGGAGGGCTGGCCACCATAGCCATCGTGGGCGAGAACATGCGCCACACGCCCGGCGTGGCCGGCAAGCTGTTTGGCACCTTGGGCCGAAGCGGCATCTCGGTCATAGCCTGCGCCCAGGGAGCCTCTGAGACCAACATCTCGTTTGTCATCAACGGCACCTACCTGCGCAAGGCACTCAACGTGCTACACGACTCGTTCTTCTTGTCTGAGTATAAGGTGCTCAACCTCTTCATCTGTGGCATCGGCACCGTGGGAGGCCGACTCATAGAACAGATACACAACCAGTACGAGGAGCTAAAGGAGCACTCGAGGCTCAAGCTGAACGTAGTGGGCATCGCCTCGTCCAAGAACGCCATCTTCGACAGGGACGGCATAGACCTAACCCATTACCGCGAGGCGCTCAAGGACTCTGCCCCCAGCGACGTGGAGGCTCTGAAAGAGAAGATACTGAGCATGAACATCTTCAACTCGGTCTTTGTAGACTGCACGGCCAGCAAGGATGTGGCCAGACTGTACCAGACGCTGTTAGAGCACAACATCAATGTCGTGGCGGCCAACAAGATAGCAGCCTCGTCAGACTATCAGAGTTATGCCAAGCTCAAACAGACAGCCCTGGACCGAGGTGTAATATACCGATTTGAGACCAATGTGGGCGCCGGACTGCCCATTATAGGCACCATCAATGACCTGAGAAACTCGGGCGACCGCATCCTGAAGATAGAAGCCGTACTTAGCGGCACACTCAACTACATTTTCAACGAGCTGTCGGCTCAGGTGCCTTTCTCGGAGACCGTCAGACTGGCCAAGGAGAACGGCTACTCCGAACCCGACCCCCGTATAGACCTCAGTGGTACCGACGTGGTACGCAAGTTGGTCATCCTGACCCGCGAGGCCGGTTACCAGATAGAGCAGGACGATGTAGAGAAGCACCTCTTCATCCCCCAGCAGCTGTTTGAGGGCACCGTCGACGACTTCTGGCGGCAACTGCCCTCGCTGGATGCCGACTTTGAGGCACAGCGGCAGCAGTTGGAGAGCGAGGGCAAGCGTTGGCGCTTTGTAGCCGAGATGGATAAGGGGGTGGCCAATGTCTCGCTGAAGGCCGTAGCCAAGGGCCATCCCTTCTACAACCTCCAAGGCTCTAACAACATCGTGATGCTCACCACCGAGCGTTACAAGGAGTTCCCCATGCTCATCCAGGGCTATGGCGCCGGGGCCAGCGTTACCGCCGCCGGCGTGTTTGCCAACATCATGTCTATCGCCAACATCTAAGCAGCGGCCCTGCCCCACCCCGCAGGAACTCTGACCACTATAAACACTTCGGGCGCAACGTCAGCAGTACGTTGCGCCCGAAATCATTTCAGTCTCAGCCATTCGGCCCGTAGCCTACCCTTCCATCCTCATAGCTACCAGATCGGCCATGATGTGCAGGGCCGTGCTATCCATGCCATGGGCTTGCAGAAAAGCCCTGTCGGCCATGAAGGCCGTGTAGATGAGCGCGCCCCAGCCCCTCTCCGAGCCAGCTTTCAGCCGCAGATAGTCACAGAAAACAGTTACCGCCTGCTGCACCTTGCCACTCAGCCACAGACAGTAACCATAGTTAAGCCTGTCCTCGGCCTGGTCAGGATTGGCCTCGCACAGTTTGCTGTACTCGGGCTCAGCCTGAGCATACTGCTTCAGTTCCATCATGCCCCAGAGACGGCCGCGCACCACCGACAGGTTGTCCGGATGCTCGTAGTACAACTTGTGCAGTATGGGCATGGCCTCCTCAGTATGTCGGTTCATCAACAGGCAGAGCGCCCGGTTCACCTCGTAGCTCACCTGGGTGGCATCCATGGCCACCAACCGCTCATAGCACGCCAGCGCCCGCCCATAACTCTTCTGCTCCATGTAGCCATGGGCCGCCATGCGCAGCGCTTCCTCGTTGTTGGGGTTACACATGGCTATACGTTGATAATGAGCCAGCCCCTCCTTACGGTCGCCATACTGATACTGATAGTTGGCCATAAACAACTCGTCGCCCTCGCTCCGTGGGGCACATGCCCCATGCAGCATAGGCAGTATCGTGTCGCGGTAATGGCTCCTGTCAGCAGCGTCCAGGCTGTCCAGGTAACGCAGCATGTCGTAGTACATATCGGGGTAATCCAGTCGGTCGCCAAAGAGACTGCTATCCGTCAGCCACACACGCACCCGGCCCGAGTCGCCGCGCTGTAGGAACGGATTGGCGAAGTCGGCCCTACTGCCGTAGAGGTTATAAAAACGGAAAACATCGTGCAGATAATTATTGCGGACGGCATCCGTGGCCGATAGCTGCCCCTCGCCCAGCGACAGGAAACCCGCCCGGTTCTCCATCACGGCCTGGCGCAACTGCTCTGGCAGCCGTCCCAACACCTTAGAAAACACTAAAGCAAATGAATACTTATCGCTGTCGCAGAAAGGGATAGCACTCAGCATGGTCTGCACCACCCTGCGCACCTCGGAGCCATCAGCCTGCCCGTAGTCGATAGCTGGGTTGTCCAGGAAGAAAGGCTCAAGCCAGTGGCCCAGCTGCGCAAAAAATCCGTAGCGCTTAGTCTGGTTGAACGCGCTGTAATAGATGTCTACACCCTTGGTCGCCCAGTCTCTCATCTTGGCCATGGCCTTTTCCACGTCGCCTGCGGTCTTCTCTGCGTCCTCCGGGTGTAGTATATCGTTCATATCCGATGCCTGCGTAATGTCCTTGGACAACTGCGAGAGGTCCATGTTGCCCTGCTTAACCAGCGTGGGCATCACCTCGCGCCTTATCCGCTCGTCATCGTATATCGTGTTGGCCGCCGTCAGAATCTGCCGCTGTAGGGCGCGTAGCTCGGCGCCCCCGCCATCATGTCCCATCAGTCGGGCCACCATGGCCCGCTGCTCCTCTAACATCAGCGTCTGCGTGCCGTCGAGCATGAACGCCCAGCCCACCAGCGCCCGCTGGCGCAGCGGTTCGGGCACATCGGCCCTGTACACATCGGCCAGCACCCTGAGCTTATTTATGTCAAACAGGTTGACCCCCGCCACCATGATGGCACTCACCATCCACTGCGCGTCTATCGTGTCGATGGCCGGCGAGGTGAGCAGCGCACTGTAGAAGACTGCGTCGGCCTCGGTCCACGACGGCGACACTAACAGCCAGTCAAACAGGCGGCTCATATATACATCGTGGGTGATGAGCAGATGGCGGTAGTGCTCTGCCCGGGTGTGCTCTGGTTCGAGCGACAGCATGGCCATGTCGGCCACGTAGCCCTCCAGCTTAGCCTTGATGTCGTTGCGGTCGCCCGCGAACTGCGCCATCTCACAGCGATGGGCTGCATCGCGATACGAGGGTACCTCGCCGATGCGGCACTTCAACCTTACATCCTGTAGCAGCTGATACGTCTGTAGCAGCAGCTCCCGGTATATGTGCTCCCGCTGTGGGTCGCTGTATCCCCGCTCTATAAAATCGAGCATCAGCTGATAGTTGCCCTCTATCTCGTCATTCCGGGACTTAAAGGCATGAAAACCAGCGGCCTCAACGATATGGCCCAGCCGTTGCAGGGCCGTGTGTATGCTCTGGTGGTCATTAAAATCGCGCAGTAGGTCGGCAACAGATTTTTCCATAGTGTCGTGGCTTAGTCTGGTAAGTTACTTTATGTTTTTCAGGGCTATATGTGGAAAGTACAGTTTGGGCAGGGCCTTCACCGTAGCCCCGTCGGTATGGCAGTAGGTCTCTACCAGCGACGAGTAGTGGGCCACCCCACGCACATTGAGCGAGTCACAGGCGCGGTTGTAGCCCTTGACAAAGGCCGCCAACTGCCGCTTGCGCTCAGCGTTACTGAACAGACCGCCCCGCATGACCACCACGCCTAAGTGCTGGTTCATCTTACGGCTATCCTTGAGCACCACATGCCTATACATACGTGCCGTGGTGGCCTGAGGCTCGGGCAGCCACATGGCGTCCATCTCGTTGTTGCGCAACATCTCCAACCGGGTCAGCACATCGTTAATCTGGATGCGGAACACCACCGATGAGGTCTTAACGCCCTTCAGGGCCTGGTCCGTAAGGTAGTCGGTGGCCGAGTAGCGGGTCATGGCCACCATCTTGTCGCCCATCTGCGACACATCCTTGACTCGGGCCGTGCGGTTAGCTATCAGCTGCCAGTAGGCATTGGTGGGGCCCATCGACACCAGGGCCACCCCGCACCGGGTCAGGTGTTCCACCCGTTTCAGGTCGGTCACGGCCACCTCTACGCTCTTGCCGGCCAGCGCCGTGTCGCAGTCCATCTGCGCATTGCGCACCTTGAGTCGTATATCTACTCCCATGCTGTCAAACCAAGCCGCCGACTTGGCCAGATAGGCTGGCATACAGTCTATCGTGGGCATCACGGCCACCTTCAGGGCCTGCGCGTCCTCGCGGGCGAGCCGCTCCCTCTCGGCCCTGGATATGCGGGCCTTCTCCTCGTACGACTGGCCACAGCCCGCCACCATCGCCGCTATGCCCAGCAGCACTAATATCTTCTTCATAAACCTATTTAAATATATTATTGCAAAATTAGCAATATTTTTTGACCCAGTAAAAAAAACTTTGTAATTTTGTGTAAACCAACAATAACGACAATGGCAAAAGACAAGATAGCCTACGTGTGCTCAGAGTGCGGCCAGGAGTCGGCCAAGTGGATTGGCAGATGTCCCAACTGCGGTAAGTGGAACACATTCAAGGAGATTAGGATAGCCGCAGATACTGGCACCATGGCCGCGAGGTCGGCGGCGCAGACCCTGAACGCTCACCGCAGTCTGCACGAGACCTCGGCACGCCCGCTACGCCTGCGCGACATAGCCGCCACCGAAGACCCACGCATAGACACCCACGATGCCGAGCTGAACAGGGTGCTGGGTGGCGGACTGGTACCGGGCAGCATCGTACTGCTGGGCGGCGAACCCGGCATAGGCAAGTCTACACTCACCCTGCAAACCATCCTACACATGCCCGACATCAATATCCTGTACGTGTCGGGCGAGGAGAGTCCACATCAAATCAAGATGAGAGCCGAGCGTATCGGGGGCGGCCAGTGTACCATGGACCACATCACTCTGCTCTGTGAGACCTCGTTAGAGAATATCTTTGCCTGTATCAAGGAGGTAAAGCCCCAGCTGGTAATCATCGACTCTATCCAGACCATATCGACCGAGGATGCCGAGTCGAGTCCCGGCAGCGTAACCCAGATACGCGAGTGCGCCTCGTCGCTCCTGCGCTTTGCCAAGACCAGTGGCATACCCGTCATCCTCATCGGCCACATCACCAAGGAAGGCTCGCTGGCCGGACCCAAGACCCTGGAGCACATCGTGGATGCCGTTATCCAGTTCGAGGGCGACCAGCACTATATGTACCGCATACTCCGGGGCATTAAGAATCGGTTTGGAAGTACCTCGGAACTGGGCATCTACGAGATGGAGCAAAACGGACTGAGGCTGGTGTCCAACCCCTCGGAGCTACTGCTTACCGAGGACCACGAGGGGCTGTCAGGCATAGCCATCAGTGCCGCCATCGAGGGCGTGCGGCCGTTCTTGCTCGAAACCCAGGCCCTGGTGTCGAGCGCCGCCTACGGCACACCGCAGCGGTCGGCCACCGGTTTTGACCAGCGCAGGCTCAACATGCTTCTGGCCGTACTGGAGAAGCGCGTAGGGTTCAAGTTGATGCAAAAGGATGTGTTTCTCAATATAGCAGGAGGCCTCCGTGTTACTGACATGGCCATGGACCTCAGCGTAATAGCCGCCGTACTGTCCAGCAATGTAGACACCCCGATAGAGGCGGGCTGGTGTATGTGTGGCGAGGTGGGCCTGAGTGGCGAGGTGAGGGCCGTGAGCCGGATAGAGCAGCGCATAGCCGAAGCCGAGAAACTGGGGTTCACGGATATAGTGATGCCCGCATACAATCTCAAGGGCATCAATCCGCACAAATACCATATACACCTGCACCCGGTGAAGAAAGTAGAAGAGGCGCTGCGCACCCTGTTCGGGTAGCGGCAGCGCCTCTGCACAAGCTGATGGCCTGGGCCGTGTGGGCCAGCCTTATTGCTCGTATTCTGTATGGTCTTCGATACCGGCCTCGGCCAGGGCTTCACGGCGCTCACGGCAGGTACCGCACTTGCCACAGTGCTTGTCGCCACCCTTGTAGCAACTCCAGGTCTCGGCATAGTCTATGCCTAAGCGCTTGCCGTGCCGGGCTATGTCGGCCTTGGTAATATCGGTATAGGGAGCCAGCACCTGTACGCCCACGTAGGTTCCCTGGGCCGTAGCCTCGGACATGGCGTTGACAAAGGCTCTCCGGCAGTCGGGATAGATGGCATGGTCGCCTCCATGGTTGGCCATCATCACATACTTGAGTTCATTGGATTCGGCTATGCCAGCTGCTATCGACAGCATGATGCCATTGCGGAACGGCACCACGGTCGACTTCATATTCTCGTCATCATAGTTGCCCTCGGGAATGGCTTCGGCACCCTCTAACAGCGAACTCTTAAAGTACTGGTGCATAAAACCTAAGTTGATAACAATGTGCGGGATGCCCAGCCGCTTACAGTGCATGGCTGCGAAGGGTATCTCACGGGCATTATGATTGCTGCCATAATCGAACGATACCCCTAAGGCTATCCTGTCCTTGAACTCGTAGAGCATGGTTATGCTGTCCATGCCTCCACTGACTATCAATACTGCGTCTTTCTTCATAATCTTATTATTTTTCGTCTGTCTCACTATTCGTATAGTCCTATCTACACAAGCCGGAGCCGTAGATACGCCCGTGGAGACCACCACTACGAAGCCCGCGACCATCACTATAATACTAAATAGGGATGTGGGTACGTACCAAGATGGTGCCAACCGAGCGCCATGAGCTCGCTCAAATGGCCGAGGTGCAGCCCAGCTTATACAAAGGTAGCCCTTTTTCTGCCACGACGGGTCAGTAGCCAGCTACTTTAACACTTTATTTACATTTCGGTCATTTACGCCAGATGCCAAAGGCATTTTTTAAGGGTGCAAAGCTAAATAATCGGGCTGTAATGCCCTAATCATCAAAAAAAACGCTACCTTTGCACGTATAAATTACAACCCATTAAAAAATATAAACAATGAAAATCGAACAATTCAACTTTGCTGGAAAGAAGGCTATTGTCCGCGTAGACTTCAATGTACCATTGGACGAGAACGGTAACGTTACTGACGATACCCGTATACGCGGTGCGCTCCCCACACTGAAGAAGGTGCTCGCCGATGGCGGTGCCCTCATTATGATGAGCCACATGGGCAAGCCCAAAGGCAAGGTTAAGCCCGAACTGTCACTGGGCCAGATTGTAAAGAACGTAAGCGCTGCCCTGGGTGTAGATGTTAAGTTTGCCCCCGACTGTGGCAAGGCCGACGAGGCTGCCGCAGCCCTGAAGCCGGGCGAGGCCCTGCTGCTGGAGAACCTGCGCTTCTATCCCGAGGAGGAAGGCAAGCCCGTAGGCGTAGAGAAGGGTACTCCCGAGTACGACGAGGCTAAGAAGGAGATGAAGGCTCGCCAGAAGGAGTTTGCCAAGAAGCTCGCTTCGTATGCCGACGTATATGTAAACGACGCTTTCGGTACCGCACACCGCAAGCACGCATCTACAGCCGTTATCGCAGACTACTTCGATGCCGACTCTAAGATGCTGGGCTTCCTCATGGAGAAAGAGGTTACAGCCATCAACAACGTGCTGAAGAACGCTCAGCACCCCTTCACCGCTATCATCGGCGGTTCTAAGGTAAGCTCTAAGCTGGGTGTTATCAAGAATCTGCTGGACAAGGTAGACAACCTCATCATCGGCGGTGGTATGGGTTATACATTCATCAAGGCTCAGGGTGGACACATCGGTGAGTCGCTGCACGAGGACGACCTGATGCCCGAGGCTCTCAACGTGATAGCCGAGGCTAAGGCCAAGGGTGTAAACCTGAGCCTCTCTGTAGCCACCGTAGCTGCTGATAGTTTCTCTAACGATGCTAACCGCAAGACCGTGGACATCTACAACATCCCAGACGGATGGGAGGGTATGGATGCCTCTGAGGAGAGTCTGGCCAACTGGAAGAAGATTATCCTGGCTTCTAAGACCATCCTGTGGAACGGCCCTGTAGGCGTATTCGAGATGGAGAACTTCGCACACGGTACTGGCGAGATAGCCAAGTACGTGGCTGAGGCTACCCAGGAGAACGGTGCATTCTCGCTCGTTGGTGGTGGCGACTCTGTAGCCGCTGTTAACAAGTTCGGTCTGGCCGACAAGGTTTCTTATGTATCTACTGGCGGTGGTGCCATGCTCGAGGCTATCGAGGGCAAGGTGCTCCCAGGTGTAGCTGCCATCGAGGGCTAATCCCGCGGGCACGCATATCAAGCATATCGGGGCGGACAGACCTTCAGAGGACTGCCCGCCCCTTTTTTCGAATTACCTATTTTATATATAAGAGGAGATGGCGGGATGTAGCGCAGATGCCAATAGCCCAACAGCCATCAACACAGACACAAACGACAAGGCAAAACGCTATGGCCATCATAAACATTACATCGCTCACAGCCCCCGGGGTAGAGGTATTCAGCAAGTTGACCGAAGCCCAGTTGCGCTCGGGCCACTTCACGGACAAAAGTATATTCATCGCCGAAAGCCCCAAGGTTATACACGTGGCTCTCAATGCGGGCTACACGCCCACGGCCCTGCTATGCGAACAACGCCACATCACCGGCGACGCCGCGGACATCATAGAGCGGATAGGCGACGAGGTGCCGGTGTACACGGGCAGTCGCGAGGTACTGGCGTCACTCACCGGCTACACACTGACCCGCGGAGTGCTATGCGCCATGGAGCGACCCACCCTGCCGTCGGTCGGGGAGATATGCACCCAGGCCAACCGCATAGCCGTGATACATGGCGTAGTGGATACCACCAACATAGGGGCCATCTTCCGCTCGGCCGCAGCACTGGGCATAGATGGCATCGTACTGACCACCGACTCGTGCGACCCACTTAACCGCCGGTCGGTAAGGGTCTCCATGGGGTCGGTGTTCCTGATACCATGGACATGGCTCGACGGGCCGCTCCAGACCCTGAACCAGTATGGATTTAAGACGGCGGCCCTGGCGCTTACCGACCAATCCATCAGCATAGACGACCCTGCGCTACAGGCCGAGCCACGACTGGCATTAGCATTAGGTACCGAGGGCGACGGACTGCCCCACACGACCATTGCCGAAGCCGACTATGTGGTACGCATACCGATGTCGCACCAGGTAGACTCGCTCAATGTGGCCGCCGCGTCGGCCGTGGCGTTCTGGGAGCTGCGTCGGCGTAGCTGAGCCAAGCCTCAGCAGGCAGGCAATTCTATCGAACAGCATTACCAGGCATCACTTTATCCGAATAGTTATCGTGGAGAGTATCAAGCATACTTATACCGTGCAGTGGGTGGGCCCCTTCAGTTCGTACAGCGACTATCGGGCGTATCTCAACGACAGCCACACCCTCGGTTCCGACTGCTTCAACATCTACTACTTTGAAGCCCAGCAAGACGCACGGTACAAGTGGCACCGCTATGTGGGCATCCACAAGGCCAATGACGGCATAGAGAAACGGCTGAATACAAGTCACCATCATCTGAAGAAGTTCCTAAGTTGCAAGAAACTGCACATCTGGATAGGCAGCATAGCCGATGAGAAGCAGCAGAAGCCTGCCAACATCGACGTGATAGAGACGCTACTCATTCGAGCCTACACGGATGAGTTTCTGACTGAGAACAGCATGAAAACGAGGTCTAACCCACCCTGTTCGGTATGCTTAATCAACATGTGGTTTGACCAAAACGAAACAATGAAGACCTACCGGATAGCACGGCCTTTTGACGATGTGATTATCTACTATCACCAGGACAATATATTCAAGCACGGTAACCTGGCAAGGTTCTGACAGCCTCCCAGACGCCGGGCTGAAAACTCATGCCGACAGCCGACAGACTTCCCGTAACCACCTCTACCGAACGGTAATATGGAAACAGCCCTGATGGACTTCGTACTTAATCCAGCAGCGGTTGTGCTCGCGCATGTCGCGGAGCACTTCGCTGAGTACCCACTTGAGTGTATCGTTGCGCACCACACGGCGGGACTCGCCGGGAGCCTGCACAGTCTTATAGCGATTGTAAGCTATGTCGAAGGTGGTGCCATACATGTGGCAACTGTTCTGAGTGGCATTGCGGTTATGGCTGCGCAGACGCTCCACATCATTTTTAGACCGCATAACGCTTGTAACAATAATCTTATGGAGAGGGACACCCTTGGTCTGGAGGCTGTCAAAGAACGAGCGACCTATATCCTGTAACAGGACAGAAGCGCGGGGCACCAGGTAAGGGATGCTGCTGCGCAGGCGGTCTACATAAAAATAAGGATTGGCACCCACGTACACCAAATCGTTCTTGCGGTGCTCGGCCTCGTGGACATCGTTCACAGGGACGACACCCCACTTATTGGCCGAGAGCAGTTGGACATCGTTCTGGTCAGGAAAGGTGTTGCCAAAGTTAGGGACGCTGAGAATACGGTTCTTAACAGGCGACCCGTCAGCACAAAAAAAACGGCCGCGGGGACCTGCTGCACTTCCCTGGACGGTATCAACCACCGAAGGTGCCTTGGTCTGAGCCACAGAGGGGGCTTCTGACTGACTGACAGGAGCCTGCAGGCTATCGGCCGATGGTATCGTATCAATAGTACGGGCCACGGGCGACACCATCTTACCAGCCACCGACGGGAAGATACAACGCACCATTCCCAATACGATTACAACGATACAAAAAGCCTGAATATATCTTTTCTGAGTAACCTTCATCAAAATAACTATTTATGTGGCAAAGTTAGCAAAAAATCGAGAGTTTCTTGGCAAGTATCACAAGATTTTTGTAAATTTGCAAAGAAAATAAAAACGGGTATCCACTTGATAGAGAAACATATAATATTAGAAGATATAGACCCTCTGATTTTTTATGGGGTAAACAACTGCCACCTGCAAATGGTCAAGTCGCTGTTCCCGAAGCTGCGCATCATGGCCCGTGACAATGTGATGCGTCTTCTTGGCGACGAGGAGCAGATGGCCAAGGCCGAAGAAGACATTGAAACCATACGCCGGCATGTGCTCAAGTACAACTCGCTCAACGACGAGGATATCTTAGATATTATAAAAGGTAAAGCCACCAAAGCCGATGCCACCAAGGGAGTGGTAGTGTACTCGGTTTCGGGTCGCCCTATCAAGGGCCGCTCAGCCAACCAGCAACACCTGATTGACGCGTTTGACAAGAGCGACATGATATTTGCCGTGGGGCCAGCCGGAACGGGCAAGACCTATCTGAGCATAGCTCTGGCGGTCAAGGCACTCAAAGAGAAAAATGCCAAGAAGATTATCCTGTCGCGCCCAGCTGTCGAGGCGGGCGAGAAGTTGGGCTTTCTGCCCGGCGACATGAAGGATAAAATCGACCCGTACCTCCAGCCACTCTACGATGCCCTCGAAGACATGATACCTGCCGCCAAGCTGCAGGACATGATGGACAAGCACGTGATACAGATAGCTCCGTTGGCCTTTATGCGCGGCCGCACGCTGAGCGATGCCGTCGTGATATTGGACGAGGCCCAGAATACCACCCCAGCGCAGATACGCATGTTCCTAACGCGTATGGGCTGGAACACCAAGATGATCATCACGGGCGACATGACCCAGGTAGACTTGCCCCACGAACAGAAGAGCGGCCTGAAGGAGGCGCTCAGCCTGCTGGGAGATATAGAGGGCATCTCGGTGGTAGAGTTTAACAAGAAAGACATAGTACGCCACAAACTGGTGACACGCATTGTCAACGCCTATGAGGCTTACGATAAGACACGGCGTAACGCCACACACGAAGATATTACCGACTAAAATATATTTAATAAGATGAAAGCTCTAACTAAGACTGATTTCCATTTCAAGGGACAGAACAGCGTGTACCATGGTAAAGTAAGAGATGTATATGACATCAATGACGACTTAATCGTCATGGTGGCCACTGACAGGATATCAGCCTTTGATGTAATCCTGCCCAAGGGAATCCCCTTCAAAGGACAAGTGCTTAACCAGATAGCTGCCAAGTTTCTGGATCAGACCACGGACATCTGCCCGAACTGGAAGTTGGCCACGCCAGACCCTATGGTGACCGTGGGACTGAAGTGTGAGGGTTTCAGAGTAGAGATGATAATCCGTGGAATACTCACAGGCTCTGCCTGGCGCGAATACAAGAACGGCTGCCGTGAGCTCTGTGGTGTCAGACTGCCCGAGGGGATGAAAGAGAACCAGCGTTTCCCAGAGCCCATCGTAACTCCCACGACCAAGGCAGATGAGGGCCACGACCTCAACATATCCAAGGAAGAGATAATCAAGCAGGGAATCATGTCGGCCGAGGACTATGCCGTCGTAGAGAATTACACCCGTAAGCTCTTTGCCCGTGGCCAGGAGATAGCCGCTAAGCATGGACTTATCCTGGTAGACACCAAGTATGAGTTTGGCAAGCGCAATGGTAAGATTTACCTCATCGACGAGATACACACACCCGATTCGAGCCGCTACTTCTATGCCGACGGTTACGAAGAGCGCTTCGCCAAGGGCGAGCCTCAGCGCCAGCTCTCCAAAGAGTTCGTCCGCCAGTGGCTCATTGAGCACAACTTCATGAATGAGCCTGGCCAGACCATGCCTGAGATTACCGATGAATATGCTGAGAGTATCAGCGAACGCTATATCGAACTGTACGAGCACATCACTGGTGAGAAATTTGACAAGAACACCGAGGATGGCGACATAGCTGCCCGAATAGAGAAGAATGTAGCCAACTATCTGGCTACACGTTAACCACGCACGTATGTACGACCAAGAGAAAATTACGCCGTACGGCAGAAGCGGCGCCAAGGGTAAGATTGTGGAAGAGATGTTCGACAACATCTCTCCCACTTACGACACCCTGAACCACCGGCTGTCGTGGGGAATAGACAAAAGTTGGCGCCGCAAGGCCGTAAAACAACTGATGCCCTTCAGGCCACAACAGATACTGGACGTGGCCACAGGCACGGGCGACTTTGCCATTCTCTTGGCCAAAGCCCTGAGGCCTGCCCATCTGGTAGGGGCCGACTTCTCGGAAGGCATGATGGAGATAGGCCGGAAAAAGGTGATGGCCGAACAGCTGGCCGACACCATTTCCTTTGCCAAGGAAGACTGTATGTCGCTCTCGTTTGCCGACGAGACTTTCGATGCCGTCACGGCGGCTTTCGGCATACGCAATTTTCAGGACTTGGACAAGGGCCTACGCGAAATGTGCCGCGTGCTGAAGACCGGAGGCCATCTGAGCATCCTGGAGTTATCCGAGCCCATAACATTCCCTATGAAACAACTGTTCGGGATATACTCCCACTCGGTACTTCCTATATATGGCAAGATAATCAGCCACGACAGCAGCGCCTATACCTACCTGACGGCCACCATCGAAGCCTTCCCACAAGGCGAGCAGATGGTGGGCATACTCCGAAAAGCTGGTTTCTCCAAGGCGACCTTCAAGCGGCTCACATTAGGTATCTGTACAATGTATTTAGCAACTAAATAACTTTGGGTTATGGACAAATATGGATTAGTGGGGTTCCCCTTAGGGCACTCGTTCTCTATTAGCTATTTCAACGAGAAGTTTCAGAACGAAGGCATCGATGCCGTGTACGAGAACTACGAAATCCCCGACATCAGCAACCTGCCGGAGATTCTTGATTCTAACCCCGAGCTGCGTGGCCTCAACGTTACACGGCCTTATAAGCAGCAGGTAATCAAGTACCTGGACTCTATCAGTCCGGAGGCGCACTCCATCGGGGCGGTAAACGTGATAAGGGTAACCCACAAGGACCGCAAGACCATACTCAAAGGGTTCAACAGCGATGTGATAGGCTTCACCAAGAGTATAGAGCCCATGCTGGAGCCCTGCCACAAGAAGGCGCTCATCTTAGGAACGGGCGGTGCGTCCAAGGCCATCCACTATGGACTGAAATCTCTGGGCTTGGAGACGCTGTTTGTAAGTCGCAATCCCAAGGAAGGGGCCATCTCATACGACGATGTCACCCCTGCACTCATCAAAGAGTACAATGTCATCGTAAACTGTACTCCCATCGGTATGTACCCACACACCGACGAATGTCCCAACATCCCCTATCACGCCATGGACATTCACACGCTACTCTACGACCTCATTTACAATCCTGACGAGACGCTCTTCCTGAAGCGCGGCAAGGAGCAGGGAGCCACTACAGCCAATGGACTGGAAATGCTGCTGCTCCAGGCTTTCGCCTCATGGGAGTTTTGGAACGGAAAAGAACAAATATAATAATAGGTATAAGACACATGACTGACAACAGATACATGATGCGCGGTGTGAGCGCCGCTAAAGAAGACGTACACAACGCCATCAAGAATATAGATAAAGGTATATTCCCCCAGGCTTTCTGCAAGATTATCCCCGATATCTTAGGCGGCGACCCTGACTACTGCAACATCATGCATGCAGACGGCGCAGGAACCAAATCGTCGTTGGCCTATATGTACTGGAAAGAGACAGGCGACCTGAGCGTATGGAAAGGCATAGCGCAGGATGCCGTGGTGATGAACACCGATGACCTGCTCTGTGTGGGTGCAGTAGACAACATCCTGGTATCGAGCACCATCGGACGCAACAAGATGCTGGTGCCGGGCGAGGTCATCTCGGCCATTATCAATGGTACCGATGAACTGCTGGCCGACATGCGCAACATGGGAATAGGCATCTACCCCACCGGCGGAGAGACAGCCGATGTGGGCGACCTGGTTCGCACTATCATCGTAGACTCTACGGTAACCTGCCGCATGAAGCGGAGCAATGTCATCAACAACGCCAATATCCGGCCGGGCGATGTCATCGTCGGACTGAGTTCTACGGGCCAGGCCACGTACGAGAAGGAATACAACGGAGGCATGGGCAGCAACGGACTGACCAGCGCTCGCCACGACGTGTTTGCCAAATACCTGGCCGAGAAATACCCTGAGAGTTTCGACCATGCCGTGCCCGACGAACTGGTGTACAGTGGCAAGTACCAGCTTACCGACAAGGTAGACGGAGTACCCGTTGACGCTGGTAGGATGGTGCTGTCGCCCACCCGAACCTACGCCCCCGTCATCAAGAAGATACTGGACGGACACCGAAGCGAGATTCACGGCATGGTACACTGCACGGGCGGCGCGCAGACCAAGGTGCTGCACTTCGTGAGCGACAACTGCCGCGTAGTCAAGGACAACATGTTCGCCGTGCCCCCCTTGTTCAAGGCCATACACGACTGCTCGGGCACAGAGTGGAAAGAGATGTACCAGGTGTTCAACATGGGACACCGTATGGAGATATATGTAACTCCCGACAAGGCCGACGAGATTATAGCGATAAGCAAGAGCTTCAATATAGACGCTCAGGTCATCGGGCACATAGAGAATGGCCCCAAGAGTCTTACCATCCACTCTGAATTTGGAACCTTCAACTATTAATTTATGGCTGAGAACAATATACTGGCAAAGCTGGACGGACTGGAAAGCCGCTATGAGGAGGTATCGACACTGATTACCGACCCCAACGTGATAGCCGACCAAGCAAGGTACGTAAAGCTGACCAAGGAGTACAAAGACCTGGGCGACATAATGACAGCCCGGAAAAAATACATAGACTGCCTGAACGCCATCAAGGAGGCCAAGGACATACTGGCTAACGAGAGCGACCCAGACATGAAGGAGATGGCCCGCGAGGAGCTCTCCGAGAACGAGGCGCTACAGCCCAAGTTAGAGGAAGAGATAAAGATAGCCCTGGTGCCCAAGGATCCCGAGGACGCCAAGAACGTGCAGATGGAGATACGTGCCGGAACGGGTGGCGATGAGGCTGCCCTCTTCGCTGGCGACCTGTTCCAGATGTACAAGAAGTTCTGCGACTCCAAGGGTTGGACCCTCTCGGTAACCAGCGCTTCTGAGGGAGCCGTCGGCGGCTTCAAGGAGATAGACTTCGCTGTAAGCGGCGTAGATGTCTACGGCACCCTGAAGTACGAATCGGGTGTTCACCGCGTACAGCGCGTGCCAGCCACCGAGACGCAGGGACGTATGCACACCAGCGCAGCCACGGTGGCCGTGCTGCCCGAGGCCGACAAGTTTGAGGTGAATATCAATGAAGGTGAAATCAAGTGGGATACATTCCGCTCGAGCGGCGCTGGCGGCCAGAACGTGAACAAGGTAGAGTCGGGAGTACGCTTGCGCTACATGTGGAAGAACCCCAACACCGGCGAGACCGAGGAGATACTCATAGAGTGTACCGAGACGCGCGACCAGCCTAAGAACAAGGAGCGCGCACTGGCTCGCCTGCGCACCTTTATCTACGACAAGGAGCACCAGAAATACGTCGACGATATTGCCAACCGTCGTAAGTCGCTGGTATCAACCGGCGACCGCAGCGCCAAGATACGTACCTATAATTTCCCTCAAGGCCGCGTTACCGATCACCGCATCGGCTACACCACTCACGACTTACAGGGATTTCTCAATGGCAACATCCAGGATATGATAGACGCGCTGACCGTGGCCGAGAACGCCGAGCGACTGAAAGAGAGCGAACTCTAAGTCCAACGGGCTACGCGCCTCGCCCGGAGCCATCTATAGCTCCGTTCTGAGACTTGGAATAGACATCCGGCAGTTTGCAACGCACATTCTAAGACCTGGGATGTACATTCTGCGACATCGGACAAAGCCCAAAAGGAACGTGGCCTAACAGTCCGTAGCTAACAGACAACTTACTGCAACCGGAAGAGCATATACAAGTGATAGTTAACTGGTTACAGCAATTAGCATAGTAACCATAGAGATTGGCAGAAAACTGACGACACGCATCCCACAGGCTATGGCTATCAGGGCAAGACGGGACGCTGTGAACAGCCGAGGCGACACGATAATAAGAAACCATACAAGTATATAACAGACAGACAACAATGAACAAGCAAGAACTGACAAACGAGATATTTAAGAAGAAAACATTCCTCTGTGTGGGCCTGGACACCGACCTCAAAAAGATACCTCAGCATCTGCTGACGGAGGAAGACCCTATATTCGCCTTCAACAAGGCCATCATCGAAGCCACGGCCCCATACTGCGTGGCCTATAAGCCCAATCTGGCTTTCTATGAAGCCTTTGGCGTCAAGGGCATGGTCGCCTTTGAGAAGACCATCCAGTATATCCAGGCCAAGCATCCCCACCACTTCATCATAGCCGATGCCAAGCGCGGCGACATAGGCAACACATCGGCCATGTACGCACGCACATTCTTCGAGGAATACAACCTGGACGCCCTGACCGTGGCCCCATACATGGGCGCGGACAGCGTGACACCCTTCTTGGGCTACGATGGCAAGTGGGTAATCCTGTTAGCGCTAACGTCTAACAAGGGCTCATTAGACTTCCAGATGACGGAGGACAAGGACGGCGTGAGACTCTTCGAGAAGGTTCTTAGCAAGAGCCAGGAATGGGGCAGCAGCGAAAACATGATGTATGTAGTGGGCGCCACGCAGGGCAGCATGTTCCAGGACATACGCCGCCTGGCTCCCGACCACTTCCTGCTGGTTCCCGGTGTGGGTGCCCAGGGTGGCAGCCTGCAGGAGGTGTGTAAGTATGGCATTACCCGCGACTGCGGCCTGCTCGTCAACTCCTCGCGCGGCATTATCTACGCCTCTGCAGGCACCGACTTTGCCGAAGTGGCCGCCCAGAAAGCCAAGGAGCTCCAGACACAGATGGCTCACGAATTGGACAGCATTGAACGATAGCAAAATCATAAGCGATCCGGTTTTCGGATTTATCAAGGTACCTCGGGGACTGCTGCTCAGCATCGTGCGGCATCCCCTGTTCCAACGCCTGACCAGAATCAAGCAGTTGGGACTCACCAATGTGGTCTATCCAGGCGCACAGCATACTCGCTTTCAACATTCGTTGGGTGCCTTTTACCTAACGAGCGAGGCTATCCTATCGCTGACGCTCAAGGGCGTCTTCATCTTTGAGAGCGAGGCCGAGGCAGTACAGGCGGCCATCCTCATGCACGACATTGGACACGGCCCGTTCTCCCATGTGCTGGAGAACACCCTCATCCACGGCATATCGCACGAGGACATCTCGCTCATGATGATGAGCCAGATAGACCACGACCTGGGCGGACAGTTGGCGCTGGCCATCAGCATCTTCAAGGACGAATATCCCAAACGTTTTCTGCATCAGCTCATCAGCAGTCAGCTGGATATGGACCGGCTGGACTATCTGCGGCGCGACAGTTTCTTCACCGGCGTAACCGAAGGCAACATCGGCTCGGCCCGCATCATCAAGATGCTCAATGTAGTGGACGACAATCTGGTGGTAGACTACAAGGGCATCTACTCGATAGAGAACTACCTCACCTCGCGACGGCTCATGTACTGGCAGGTGTACCTGCACAAGACCACGGTGGCGTGCGAGAAACAGCTGATAAGTCTGCTGTCGCGGGCCAAGTACTTAGCCCGCCAGGGCGAGCAACTCTTCGCCCCGCCGTCGCTCCGGTATTTTCTGTATAACGAGGTAGACCGCGAGCACTTCATGGCCAATGACGATGCCCTGCACTACTATGAACTGCTTGATGACAACGATATATGGTCCAGCATGAAGGTATGGATGACCCACAGCGACCCCATCCTGTCGCTGCTGGCCCGCGATCTCATAGAGAGACGCATCTTCAAGGTAGAGGTTCGCAATGAACCCGTGGAAGAGGCCGAGGTGGCCGAAATACAACACACTATAGCCACCCGGATGGGCACGACCTACGAGGAGGCAGCCTACCTGGTCAACGTAAGCACCGTCCAGAAAGACATGTACGACATCCACGATGACCACATCTCCATCCTGTACAAGGATGGCAGCATTAAAGACATTACGGAGGCATCAGAAATACTGAATATATCACTGCTATCTAAAAAAATACGTAAATATTACCTCTGTTATCAGAGATTCTGAATTATATTTAGTATTTTTGCAAAAATTAATCAACCCATTGGAAATGGAATTTACAGCAAAGCAAATAGCACAATTCATACAGGGAAAGGTAGAGGGAAACGAGGACGCTACCGTAACCACTTTCGCCAAGATAGAAGAGGGCGTGCCCGGAGCTATCTCTTTCTTAGCCAATCCCAAATATACTCATTATCTTTATACCACCCAGTCTTCAGTAGTGCTGGTAGACAACTCGCTCCAGCTGGACAAACCCGTGGCTGCTACCCTGATACGGGTAGACAACGCCAGGGACTGCGTGGCCAAGCTGCTGCAGCTCTACGAGAGCATGAAGCCCCGCAAGCAGGGTGTAGACAAGCTGGCCTTCATAGCCGCGTCGGCCAAGGTAGGTGCCAATGTGTACATCGGAGCCTTTGCCTATATCGGCGAGAACGCCGTGATAGGCGATGGCTGTCAGATATACCCCAACGCAACGATAGGCGACAACGTGGTACTGGGCAAGAACTGCATCATATATCCCAATGTAACCATCTACCACGACTGTAAGCTGGGCAACAACGACACCATACACGCCGGAAGTGTGGTAGGTGCCGATGGCTTCGGGTTTGCCCCCAACGCCGAGACCAATAGCTACGACAAGATACCACAGATAGGCAATGTGGTGCTTGAGGACGATGTGGAGATAGGCGCCAACACCTGTATAGACCGCTCGACCATGGGCAGCACTATAATAAGAAGAGGTGTAAAGCTGGACAACCTGGTACAGATAGCCCACAACACCGACATAGGTGAAAACACCGTGATGAGCGCCCAGGTAGGCATCGCAGGTTCTACCAAGGTGGGCCAGTGGTGTATGTTTGGCGGTCAGGTAGGTATAGCCGGCCACATCAGCATCGGTAACAAGGTGTTCTTAGGCGCCCAGTCGGGTGTTCCCGGCAGCCTGAAGGACAATCAGATACTGATAGGAACCCCGCCCATGGACCAGCGTTCTTATTTCAAGTCGCAGGCCATCTTCCGCAAACTCCCCGAGATGTACCGCCAGTTGAGCGAGCTGCAGAAGGAGATAGCAGAACTAAAGAAACAAAAATAACAACAGTCGAAAACAAAACTTCTCCTATTAGGAGAACTAACGGTATAAATTATGGACACATCAAAGCAGAGAACCCTCAAAGGGAGTTTTTCACTCTTTGGAAAAGGATTGCACACGGGACTGAACCTGACCGTAACGTTCAACCCCGCGCCTGAGAACCATGGATACAAGATACAACGTATAGACCTGGAGAACCAGCCCATCATAGACGCGATAGCCGAGAAAGTTACCGATACCCAGCGCGGCACCGTACTGGCCAGCGGCGACATACGGGTAGGTACCATTGAGCATGGCATGGCAGCCCTGTATGCCCTCGGCATAGACAACTGTCTGATACAAGTCAACGGACCAGAGTTCCCTATCCTCGACGGCTCGGCCATGAAGTATGTCGAGAAGATTAAAGAGGTAGGCATACAGGAGCAGAACGCTCCCAAAAATTTCTATGTAATCCGTAAAAAAACAGAAATCAAGGACGACAAGAACGGTTCATGTATCACCATCCTGCCCGATGAGCAGTTTAGCATCACCGCGATGTGCTCCTTCGAATCCAAGTTTATCAATAGCCAGTTTGCCACCCTCGACAACATCGACAACTTTGCCAAGGAGATAGCCCCGGCCCGCACATTCGTCTTCGTACGCGACATTGTGCCCCTGCTGGAAGCCAACCTGATTAAGGGTGGTGACCTGGACAATGCCATCGTCATCTATGAACGCGAGGTGGGCCAGGAGAAACTCGACCAGCTGGCCGATGTACTCAAGGTGCCCCACATGGATGCCAAGAAGATAGGTTATATACAGCACCGCCCATTGATGTGGGAGAACGAGTGTACCCGCCACAAACTGTTAGACATCATCGGTGACATGGCTCTTATCGGCCGTCCTATCAAAGGTAGGATTATAGCCACGAGACCAGGGCACACAGTGAACAACAAGTTTGCCCGGCTGATGCGCAAAGAAATCAAGCAGCACTCCGTTCAGGCCCCCATCTACGACCCGAATGAGCCCCCCGTTATGGACAATATCCGCATACGCGAGCTGTTGCCCCACCGCTACCCCATGCAGTTGGTTGACAAGATAACCTCTATCGGCCCAACCTGCATTACCGGCGTAAAGAACGTGACCAGTAATGAGCCTTTCTTTACCGGCCACTTCCCACAGGAGCCAGTGATGCCAGGCGTATTACAGATAGAAGCCATGGCCCAGTGCGGTGGCCTGCTGGTTCTCAATCAGGTAGAAGAGCCCGAGAGATGGTCTACCTATTTCTTAGGCATCACGGACGTGAAGTTCCGCCAGAAAGTAGTTCCAGGCGACACGCTACTCTTCCGCGTAGAGCTGCTGCATCCGGTACGTCACGGCATAAGCTCCATGAAGGGCTATATGTTCGTGGGCGACCACGTAGTGTCAGAGGCAACTTTCACAGCACAAATTGTAAAAAACAAATAGTATGAATAATATCAGCCCCTTAGCATTTGTCCACCCCGAAGCAAAGCTGGGAGACAATAATATCATCGGCCCATTCTGCTATATTGACAAGAACACGGTTCTGGGTGACAACAACGTTCTCCAGAACAGCGTTACCATCAATAGTGGTGCCCGTATAGGCAACAACAACGAAATTTTTCCCGGAGCCAGCCTCTCCACAAAGCCTCAGGATTTGAAGTACAAAGGTGAAGAGACTATTTGTGAGATTGGCGACAACAACAGCATACGCGAAAACGTTACTATATCCAAGGGAACAGCCTCAAAGGGCACCACCATCGTAGGCAATAACAACCTGCTGATGGAAAACATGCACGTGGCCCACGACTGTGTACTGGGAAATCATCTCATTATAGGCAACTCGACCAAGTTTGCCGGCGAGGTGGTGGTCGACGACAACGCCATCATCAGTGCCGAAGTGCTGTGTCACCAGTTCTGTAAAATAGGCGGCTATGTGATGATACAGGGTGGTACCCGTTTCAGTCAGGACATCCCCCCCTACATTATAGCTGGCAAGGAGCCGGTAAGATACGCAGGCATCAACATTATCGGACTGCGTCGCCATGGTTTCAGCAACGAACTTATCGAGCTCATCCACAATGCCTACCGCATACTCTACTCCAAAGGCATTATGAAAGAGGGCATTGAGGAAATCAAGAAACAGCTTCCCCTTACGCCGGAGATACAATATATCATTGACTTCGTAAGCACGTCCAAACGGGGAATTGTCAGGTAACATGGATACACTGGTTGTTGTTCTTGGGCCAACCTCAGTAGGAAAAACCGAGGCCAGCCTGCGCATAGCCGAGCATCTGGGCGTTCCCATCATCAATGCCGATTCCAGGCAAATCTTTGCTGAACTGCCCATCGGAACAGCTGCGCCAACCCTTGAACAACAACGCCGTGTACGCCATTACTTCGTAGGCACCCATCAGCTGACCGACTACTATAGCGCCTCAGTCTACGAGAGCGAGGTAATGACCCTGCTCGGCCAGCTATTTCAGACAAGCCATGTGGCGCTGCTTGCCGGGGGAAGCATGATGTATATCGATGCCGTATGCAATGGCATCGATGATATACCAACAGTAGACGATGCAACTCGCGCGCTGATGAAACAACGCCTGGAGACCGAGGGCCTGCCAGCCCTGGTCAACGAGCTAAAAGAGATAGACCCCGAGCACTATGAGATAGTGGACAGGAATAACCCACGGCGCGTAATCCACGCCTTGGAGATATGCCACATGACTGGCAAGACCTACACCTCATTCCGAACCAACACCAAGAAATACCGCCCGTTCAACATACTAAAAATAGGACTCAACCGCGACCGCAGCGAACTGTATGACCGCATCAACCGGAGGGTCTTGGAGATGATGGACCAAGGCTTGGAGGAAGAGGCCCGCAAGTGCTACCCCCTTAAAGGACTCAACTCGCTCAACACCGTAGGCTACAAAGAGTTGTTTGACTACTTCGACCAAGCCATCTCAAAGGAAGAGGCCATCCGACGCATCCAGTCTAACACCCGCAGATACATGCGTAAGCAGCTCACTTGGTTCAAGAAAGACCCTGACATACAATGGTTCCATCCAGACAGCATTACAAAAATCATCAATTATATCAATAACAACGTTTAGAGCAAGCGTACCTATATACGGTTGCAGAACGATAACAACTCATATTATGAATAAAGTGAAGATACTCTACCAGTGGTGCAAGCAGAAAGGCGCAGCCTTCTGGACTTGGTATAAGAATTTATACATCGGTCAGCCCACCTGGCGCAAGGCCCTCGTCGGTTTTGCCTCTTGTATTGTCGCATTTTTCCTGTACTTAGGCGCCGTTGACATCAACTTTCTCTGGCTCTTTGGTAAGTCCCCCGGTTATTTCTCTGGCATCTGCGATCCTCAGACCAGTCAGGCGTCCGAAATATACAGTGCCGACGGTGTTCTCATAGGCAAATTCTTCAATGAGAACCGCACCCCCGTATCCTATGAGGAAGTTTGTCCCGATTTCTTCAAAGCCCTCATCGACACTGAGGACGAGCGTTTCTACAAACACTTCGGTATAGACCCCATTGGCCTGTTCGGTGCCATGAAAGATGCCGTCATGCGCCACGAAGGACGTGGCGCCTCGACCATCACCCAACAGTTGGCCAAGAATATGTTCCGCGTACGCTCACAGTACTCGACAGGCTTACTCGGCAAGGTACCCGGCTTGCGCATATTGATAGTCAAGAGCAAGGAGTGGATTATCGCTCTGAAGTTAGAGTCGGTTTACAGCAAGAAAGAGATACTTACCATGTATGCCAACACCGTCGACTTCGGCTCCAATGCCTACGGTATCAAGACCGCGGCCAAGACTTATTTCAACAAATCGCCCAAGCAGCTTACCACCGACCAGGCCGCTGTGCTTGTAGGTATGCTCAAGGCCACTACTTACTACAACCCCAAGAGCCATCCAGAGAACAGCCTGGCCCGCCGTAACACCGTGCTCAACAACATGGTCACCCACGGCGACCTGAGCCGTAGCCAGTACGAGGAATACAGCAAACTGCCCATCAAGTTGGACTACAAGGTAGAAGACAACTACGACGGACAGGCCACCTACTTCCGCAACGCTGTAGCCGAGGCTTGCGACAGTCTGCTGCGTGGTAGCGACGACGAGAAAGCACCCGACCTGTACACCAGCGGCCTGAAGATATACACTACTATTGACACGCGCATGCAGAAGTATGCCGAACAGGCTGCCATCAAGCAGATGCGCATCATCCAGCGCAACTTCAACAACCACTGGGGCAAGGAGGAGCCCTGGCAAGACGAACACCACAATGTTATCCCCGGCTTTATCGAGGGCATCGCTAAGCGCCAGCCTTTCTACAAGGCTCTCGTCGACAAATATGGTGACAACGTAGACTCCATTAACTACTATCTCAACAAGCCGCACATGGTCAAGCTGTTTGATTATGAGAAAGGAGAGATTGAGAAGGAGATGTCCAGCCTCGACTCCATACGCTATATGGTCCGGTTCATGCACTGTGGCATGGTGGCCATGGAGCCCCAGACTGGCGCAGTCAAGGCGTGGGTCGGCGACATAGACTTTAAGCACTGGAAGTACGACAAGGTAGAGGCCGAGCGCCAGCCTGGCTCCACCTTTAAGCTCTTTGTCTACACCGAGGCCATGAACCAGGGACTCACGCCCTGCGATAAGCGCCGCGATGAGTTCTTCTCGATGGACGTGTTTGACAAGAAGAAGAACGAGATGGTTCGCTGGACACCCACCAATGCCAACGGAACTTTCAGCGGCGACTCCATGCCACTGAAGAGTGCCTTTGCACGAAGCATCAACTCCGTAGCCGTACGGTTGGGCCAGGAGATGGGCATCAAGCGCATCATAGCCACAGCCCAGGCCATGGGTATAGTTAGCCCGCTGGACGACACACCCTCGCTGGCCCTCGGCTCAAGCGATGTCAAGCTGTTGGAACTGGTCAACGCCTATTGTACGGTAGCCGACAATGGCAAGCACCACCGCCCCATCCTCGTTACCCGCGTGGTAGACAAGAACGGCAAGGAAATCTATAACTGCGGTGAAACCAGCGAGCAGGTTATCCCCACCAAGAGCGCATTCTTCATGCAGCAGCTCCTCCAGGGCGGTATGCGCGAACCCGGTGGCACATCCCAACCACTCTGGGGCTACGTTGGCGATGTCCGCGACACCGAGTTTGGCGGCAAGACGGGAACCTCTAACAACCACTCCGATGCCTGGTTTGTCGGTGTAAGTCCTAAGTTGGTCGTCGGTGCCTGGGTAGGTGGCGAGTACCGCTGCATCCACTTCCGCACCGGAGCCCTGGGCCAAGGCAGCCGCACGGCCCTGCCCATCTGCGGTCTGTTCCTCCAGTCCGTGTTCAAAGACCCAGCCTTCCAGAAGTATCACGGCAAGTTCACCAAGCCTGCTGATGCCGACATCACCCGCGACATGTACGAGTGTGCCAGCTATTACCAGAAAGCCAAGGCTGATACGCTGTCAAGAGACAGCCTGGAACTGAACAGCGAGGAGATAATCCTGGACGAGAACGGTGAGCCCGTGGTTCAGAAATCCGAGAAGACCGAGGAACACACGCCTACCGAGCCTGGTTCCAAGGAGCATAAGCCCCATAAACCATCCGAACAGGCCATAAAGTTTGACGACCTATAATGGCCATGGCCCAGCAAGAGTCCGTGGAAAGTATCAACACCGACAACCAGGAATTTCAGAACGCCCTTCAGATACTCAACTTTACCCATCGCTCGCTTTTCCTTACCGGAAAAGCGGGCACGGGTAAGTCTACCTTTCTCCGCTACATCGCCGCCACTACCAAGAAGAAGCATATCGTGCTGGCTCCTACTGGTATCGCGGCCATTAACGCTGGCGGCTCCACCCTGCACAGTTTCTTCAAGTTGCCCTTTCATCCCCTACTCCCCAACGATAGTCAGTACAGCATACGCAACCTGCGCAAGACTATGAAATACAATGGGGAAAAGTGCAAACTGCTACGCGAGGTAAAACTCATCATCATCGATGAAATCAGCATGGTACGTGCTGACATCATCGACTTTATCGACAAGGTTCTGCGTGTGTACAACCGCAACATACGAGAGCCCTTTGGTGGCAAGCAGATGCTCTTTGTGGGCGACATATACCAGTTGGAACCCGTAGTGCGCGACGAGGACCGCCAGCTGCTCCACCCCTTTTATCCCTCAGCTTTCTTCTTCGATGCCAAGGTGTTCCAGCAGATGCAGTTGGTAAGCATAGAGCTCACCAAGGTGTACCGCCAGAACGACCCCACCTTTATTGCGCTGTTAGATCACATCCGCACCTCGGCCGTAACGGCTACCGACCTCTACACGCTCAACCACCAAGTGGGCGCGCAGGTAGATACCGCCGCCAACGGGCTGGCCATAACCCTGTCGACCCGCCGCGACACGGTAGACTATATCAACAGCACCCGGCTCAGGGAACTGGAGGGCGAGGCCACCCTGTTTGAAGGGGTCATCGAGGGCGATTTCCCCGAAAACAACCTACCCTCGCCCTTGCACTTAGAGCTGAAAGTAGGCGCACAGGTACTCTTTGTGCGCAACGACAAGGAGAAGCGGTGGGTCAATGGCACCCTGGGTACCATAACCGGATTTACCCAAAATGAGGAAGACGCTCCCGGCACCATCCAGGTATGCACCGAGGACGGGGCCGAACTGGATGTAGAGCGCGAGATATGGGGCAACATCAAATACAGCTTCAATGAGAAAGAGCAGAAGATAGAGGAGCAGACCATCGGTACCTTCAGACAGTTTCCGCTCCGCCTGGCCTGGGCCATCACGGTTCACAAGAGTCAGGGACTCACCTTCCGCTATGTCAAGATAGACTTTTCGGGCGGTGTCTTCGCCGGCGGGCAGACCTACGTGGCCCTTTCACGGTGTACCTCGCTCCAAGGCATCAGCCTGCAGAAGCCTATACGGCCCGAGGACATCTTCATCAAGTCTGAGGTAATCCGCTTTGCCCATACCTACAATGACCAGCGCGTCATCCATAGCGCCCTGGAACAGAGCCGGGCCGACAAGCAGTACTACGATACCGTGCAGGCTTTTGACCGGGGCGACCTGCAAGCGGCCATCGACAACTTCTTCCTGGCCATCCACAGCCGCTACGATATAGAGAAGCCTGCCGCCAAGCGCCTCATCCGTCGCAAGCTCAGTATCATACAGCGCCAGAAAGCTGAGATAGACCGCCTCAACGAGGTTATCCATCAAAAAGAGGCGTATCTGAAGAAGTTGGCTGTAGAATACGTTATGATGGGACGCGAGTGTGAGAAAGAGGGTTTTCGCGAAGCCGCCATCCGCAACTTCGAGAAGGCACTCGAACTCTGCCCTAACATCCCGGAGGCTAAGCGCAGGCTCAAGAAGCTAAACAAGAGTAATTCTGAAAAGTAAAAGAGTAACTCAGAAAAATAAAAAATAAAAAGGTAAAAAAGTAAAAGGCACTCCCTGTACGTTGGTGCTGGCCATG
>CAKPZJ010000013.1 GCA_934204655.1 uncultured Prevotella sp.
GCTCCAAGAACGTCTGCACCACATCGGGAGGGATGTTTCTCTATGCTAAAACATTGCACTTCTATTTGGACACTCCGGGAAGTTAGCGACAATTACAAAAATCATACAAATTGACAAAAATATACGCCATTATGATTGCAATTTATAATTTAATCATTAACTTTGCAGTCAAAATAACACATATATGAGCAATTTGATTATTAACAAAGACTATAAACGGCTGCTGGACAGGCGGCAGACTGAACAGGGAATCAAACTGGTAAAGGAATTTTTTCAGCAGAACCTGTCGACCGAGCTACGGTTGCAGCGCGTCACAGCGCCACTGTTCGTGCTCAAAGGACTGGGCATCAATGACGACCTGAACGGTACCGAGCGACCTGTAACCTTTCCCATCAAAGATCTGGGCGATGCTCAGGCCGAGGTGGTTCACTCCCTGGCCAAGTGGAAGCGGCTCACCCTGGCCGAATATGACATTCAGCCGGGCTACGGCATCTACACCGACATGAACGCCATACGTGCCGACGAGGAGCTGGACAACCTGCACTCGCTCTATGTGGACCAGTGGGACTGGGAAGCAGTCATCCGACGCGAAGACCGCACCATCGCGTTTCTTTGCAATGTGGTCGAGCGCATCTATGCAGCCATCCGGCGTACCGAATACTTAGCTTGCGAGACCTATCCACAGCTCAAGCCATTCCTGCCACAGCAGATACATTTTATACACAGTGAAGAGCTGCTGCAGATGTACCCCACGCTGACACCCAAGGAGCGCGAGGACGCTATATGCAAGAAGTGGGGAGCGGTATTTGTTATCGGCATAGGTGGCAAGTTGGCCGATGGAAAGAAGCACGACGGTCGGGCGCCCGACTACGACGACTGGTCTACCATGGGCGAGAACGGCCGCGCGGGCCTCAACGGCGACATCCTCATCTGGTACCCCATCCTGGGACGCTCCTTTGAACTCTCGTCAATGGGCATACGTGTTGACCGCGATGCCCTGCTCCGCCAGCTGGCCATCGAGGGTCAGCAGAAGCGCGAAAAGCTCTACTTCCACCAGCAACTGCTCAACGGCAAGCTCCCCCTCAGCATTGGCGGCGGTATCGGCCAGAGCCGTCTGTGTATGGTGTTGCTCCACAAGGCCCACATCGGCGAAATCCAGGCCAGTATCTGGCCAGAGGAGATGCGCCAGGCGTGCTTAGAAAACGGCATGCCACTGATATAAATCAGCGAACCCTTATATAGTTATCATAAATCAAGTAAGCGTGTGTCACAGCAACCCGTTGTTAGCGTCATGGGGACTGTGGCACTTTTGTATATCAGCATTTCTCAAAATGCTGATAGTCCTGACAACTGCGCCAGGCACCACCCCACTGGAAACCATGCTGGATAAAGAGCCGGTAACACAGGTCGCCCTTCTCCAACTTATAATCAAAAGTGCGGTCACGGTGAATGTAAGCGCCGGCGGTTGCAGGCTGGATGAAGAGGGTGCCATTGGCCCGACGCTTGACATAAGGGTTATAGAGGGGATTGATGTCGACCGCCATGCCACGGCCATGAGCCGACACATGACTGCTGCCAGCTATGCGGCGATAACAGAAGCAACTGGTATTGTTAGCGCGCATAGAACTCTCATCGTCGGCATGGTACTCGTCAATAAGAACCATACGCCCTATGGGGTAACGGGCCTCGTAGAGCTGGCGGAAGATGGTAAGCAGGTCGTCGACAATACGGCGGTTGCACACCATCTCGCCTAAAAGGATGCGACCGCTCAGGTCGTAATGGAGAACCTGCAGATAACGCAGGTCGGCACGACGCACGTAGGGGTTGTCGACATACGAATAGCGCATGCGGGCAAAGACCTTATCGCTCAGCGCCGAGGCGCGGAAGCATCGGTCTACGCCATAAGCGGTCACCTCGCGGGCGCTCACCACCGTGCCAGCCCGCCACTGGGCAAAGACCGGCGATGGAGAGCCGCTGCCTGCCACCCCTGCCATGGGGACGGCTAAGAAAACGGCGGCCACTAACCACGTACGTACTATGGAAAATACAGACATAACTTACAGCTACTAAACCACTGACGCTCTGTCGTCCGTGATAATGACCGTAACCCCGCGGGCCGCCTGGGCACCCATTACCAAGGCTTGCTCGATGTCGGCCGTCTTAGATGGGCCCGAGATGAATGAGCCGAAGCCGTAGGAGCCCATCTCTATACGGTCATAGGCCTGGTGCATATTGCTCACGATACCACTCTTGGGTAGCACAATGACCAGATGCTCGCTGATGAAGCACACGGCTTTCTCCTTCATATTCTGGGGAACCCACACGCAGCCGTTTTCGGCCACACCCACCTGTCCGACCACTACCCCCACGTCCGTACCGTTCAGGTCCTGGGCTTCGGCCACGCTGTCGGGGTTCAGGGTGGCTATGGTGAGCTGGGGCAGATTAGAGGCGATGACCCGTGCCTCGGGATAAGCCCTGCGCACCAGGACATCGAGAGTGTCGCCAGGTGCGGCCATAATTACCTGACTGCCCACAGTATGGCTCATCTCGACAAACTGGGCCACGGGGTCGGCATAAGTGATGCCCTGGACAGGGGCTGTGGGCATATCGTAAGCCGCGGTGGCGACGGCCCGCAACTTGGCTAAGAGTTGTTCTTTATAGTTCATAGTTATTTTACTTTTCCTTTCTTCCACAACGTGTGGAACGACTCACGGGCGAAGTGGGGCATGGCATGGCCAACGCCCCAGGGGTTCAGAGGACGTATATGAGTGAGGTTGTCGGGCACCAAGTTGGCCAGCGGAGCCAGGCTCAGGGCCGACGCATAGAGTGCAGGGTGCTCGAAGAGCAGTTCCATCCCCTCCGACATGAGTTTCTTGGACTCGTTGGCCCGGCCGAGGCCGTCCAGGCGCTGCCGCCACAGGTAGACCTGCGAACCGGGATTAACATGGGTGGGACAGACATTATCGCACGACAGGCAGAGGGTACAGGCCGACACGTTGTCGCTATACCGGCGCGGGTCGCGCAGCATGCCTAAGTTGATACCGATAGGCCCAGGGATGAAATAGGTATAAGAGTAACCACCCGAGCGGCGATACACGGGACAGGTGTTCATACACGACCCGCAGCGTATGCACTTGAGTGTCTCCCAATGGTCGGGATCGGCCAGAATGTCACTACGGCCGTTGTCGACCAGTATTACGTGCATCTCGCCACCAGGACGGGCCTGGCGGATGTGGGATGTGTAGGCAGTAGTGGGCTGTCCGGTGGCCGAGCGGCACAGCAGACGCTGGAAAACGGCCAACGACTGATAGTCGGGAACTATCTTCTCGATGCCCATAGCCACCAGGTGCAGCTTGGGCATGGACGTGCTCATGTCGGCGTTGCCCTCGTTGGTGCAGACCACCACGTCGCCCGTGGCCGCCACGCCAAAGTTGCATCCCGTCATGCCTGCCCCGGCTTCCATAAACTGGTTGCGCAGATGCTCGCGGGCGCAAGCCGTAAGATAGGTAGGGTCGTAGTTGCCCTGCTCATGGCTGATGCCTTTCTGCTCGAACATGCGGCCCACCTCCTCGCGCTTCAGGTGGATGGCGGGCATTACGATGTGACTGGGCTTCTGGCCCAGCAGCTGCAGGATGCGTTCTCCCAGGTCGGTCTCTACCACGTCTATGCCGTTGGCCATCAGGAATGGGTTCATCTCGCACTCCTCGGTCAGCATGGACTTGCTCTTCACCATCTTGGTAACACCATGCTGACGCAGAATGTCGAGCACTGTATGGTTAAAGTCGGCCGCGTCCTTGGCCCAGTGTACCACTACGCCCCTGCTCTCCAGCTGCGCGCTGAACCGTTCCAGGTAATCAGCCAGATGGGAGATGGTGTGGCGCTTGATCTGACTGGCTTGGTCACGCAGCTGTTCCCATTCGGGCAGCCCGAAGGCCATATCGTCGCGCTTCTGACGTACAGACCAGAAGGTGGTGTCGTGCCAGGTAGTCTTGTCGCGGTCTGCGTTGAAACGGCGGGCCGCTTTGGCATGTAAAGTACTCATAATCCTGCTGCTAATATCTGAACTACATGAATGAACTGGATAGAACGGTGCTGACGGCGGGCTATGCCCTGCATGTGCATGAGGCACGAGGAGTCGGGGCCGGTAATGTACTCGGCGCCGGTGGCCTCATGGCGGTCCAGCTTGTCGCTGCCCATACGGGCCGACACGTCAGGCTCCTCTACGGAGAACATACCACCAAAGCCGCAGCACTCATCGCGGCGCTCAGGCTCGCGGATAGTGATACCGTCGACCAACCGCAGCAGGTCTATGACCTTGTTAAACTGGGGCACATGGCGCTCTGAGGGCGATGAAAGGCCCAGTTCGCGTACGCCGTGACACGAGTTGTGTACGCTGACCACGTGGGGAAAATGGCTCTTGAGGCTCCGGACCTTGACCACGTCGTGAAGAAACTCGACAACGTCCATAATCTTTTTCGAAGTGAGGCACTCGTGGTTGCCATGAGCCAAGCGCGGATGATAGAGCTTGACAAAGGCGGCGCACGAGGCCGAAGGAGCCACGACGTAGTCGTAAGGGGCAAAGAGCTGGTCAAAGCGGCCCGCTATCTTGTCAGCCATATTCTCGAAACCGCCATTGGCCATGGGCTGTCCACAACAGGTCTGACCCTCGGGATACTCTACATCGAGCCCCAAGCTGACCAACAGCTTGTAGGTGGCCACGCCCACCTCTGGGTATAGGGCATCGACATAGCAGGGAATAAACAATCCTATCTTCATTCTGTCACATGTATGTTCTGTAATAACTATCCTATTGTTAGGCAGTGCAAAATTACCAAAAAAATAAGACAAGCCGCAGGGCCCGAGCCACTTTTTTTTCAATAGCCGCTACACGTATCTGCCCCGGCAGGGCCAGGGGAAGCAGGGGGGCTACCCATGGGTACACAAGGGCAAAAGGAGGGCTACTCCTTTTCATAAAGGCGATGGGGGAAGCTGTCTTAAAAGTCGTCAAAAGCCACTGGCAGCTATGCAAGTATTGCCGCCACGCAGCATTTAACAACCGAAAGCTTTCAACGAGAACAAGAAAAAAATCATTAACACAAACAAGAACAAAAAAAATGAAGACAATTAATTTTTTCAAGTTTACAATGACAGCTATCAGTTGTATAGTGGTTCTCGCGCTGACCGCCTGTAGCGATGACGACGACAAGATCCCACAGTTCAAGTTTAGCGCCAACAAGATAGAGATGACCGCCGGCAGCGACAGCGTGGTTATCGTCAAGGGCGGAACCGCTCCCTATACGGCCACATCGACCAGCACCGAGATAGCCACAGCCACCACCAAGGGCGACAGCATCATCATCGCCGCCGTCAAGGACGGCACGGCCACCATTCAGGTTACCGACCATGCCAAGTTGACTGGCAGCATCAGCATCGAGGTAAAGGCCGCAGCCACTCTGACTCCCGACAAGGACCAGGTAAGCGTTAGCGTCGGACAGGAGAGCACCGTTACCATCAAGGATGGTAACGCTCCCTACGCAGTCACCTCTAAGGATGCCGCGACGGCCACGGCGACCGTAAAGGATAACACGGTAACCATAAAGGGTGTCAAGGCGGGCACCACACAGGTGGTTATAACAGATAAGGACAGCAAGACGGTAACGGTGAGCGTTACCGTGAAATAGGAATATTCTAACGAGGTTATTACGATAACAATAAGGTGGCCGCTGACATTAGGGGCCACCTTATTATATATAGGTATATACACCGCAAGGCCATGAGGCCGTCCCACGATGGGCAGCCACACACGCGCAGCCTCTACCCTACCGGCCGCTTAGGCTATGGTGAGCCCCAGGCGGTCTACGAGTTTGTCTATGGCCGGGTTGGCCTTGCGCATGGTGTCCAGCACCTCGCCCTTAGTGGGAATACGCTTCTTCTCGGTAGGCGCGGCCACCCGTACGGTAAGCGTCAGCTGTTCATTGGCCAGCGCTATCTGCAGCGTGCGCTCTATGCGGCCCTTAATGTCGGCTATCTGCTTACCCAGGATGTTATTGTCGGCCACCACCTCTACCATGGGATAAGTAAGTATCCTCGGTTCGATATTCTTGAGGCGCATGGCCAGTCCACGCAGGGCCGGTGGCATGCGGTTGCACATGCTGCGCCACTCTAAGCTCAGCTGCTCTTCGCCAAACTCGGCCGGGGCCGTCTCGGGAGCGTTCAGCTCGGCTATAGGTTCATCGTCTGTCTGGCCCGGAGCCTGCTGCTTGCCTTTGAGGATAGACCCAAATGACAGGGAAGAGTGCAGGCGGATGCCCTTAACCGGTATCTTAGGAGCCGGAGCCGGCTCGGGGGTGCTTGTCAAAGGCTGTACAGGCTCCCTGTGGGCCGCCGCCTTTGACGGGCGGGCCACAGGTTTCTCAGCCACGGCCACCTGCTTAACCGTTTTAGGCTGCGAAGCTGTAATATGCTGAAACAGGGATTTTAATCGCTTAGGGCTACGCCCCGCGGCAGGCGTATCGTCGGGCTGCGTTATCTGCGCCACCTCTATCAGCGTCAGTTCGGCCAGCAGTCGCTTGTTGCTGCTCTGACGGTAGTTGACATCACACTGGTTGAGGATACGGAGCGCCTTGTAGAGGAAAGGTATAGTACACTTCTGAGCCTGGGCAGCATAGCGTTCCTGCTGTTGGCGACTCACCTCAAGGAGCGACAGCGTAGCCGGGTCGCGCGCCATGAGCACATTGCGTACATGGCTGGCCAGCCCGGTAATGAGTAGTCCGCTGTCAAAGCCCTTGGCCAGTATCTGGTTAAACAGTACCATGATTTCGGCCGCCTTGTTCTCCAAGGCCATGTCCACTATGCTGAAGTAGTAGTCACTGTCCAGGATATTCAGGTCTTCGAGCACCTTCTTGTAGGTTATGTCGCCCTGGCTGAAACTGGCGGCCTGGTCAAAGATAGACAGCGCGTCGCGCATGCCGCCATCGGCTTTCTCGGCTATCATGTGCAGCGCCTCATCCTCAGCCTTGATGCCCTCCTTGTCGGCCACCATCCGCAGATGGTTTACTATGCCGGGCACCGTCATACGCTCGAAGTCGTAAATCTGGCACCGGCTGATAATGGTAGGCAGTATCTTGTGTTTCTCGGTCGTGGCCAGGATGAAGATGACATGAGCTGGCGGTTCCTCCAGGGTTTTCAGAAATGCGTTGAACGCCGCTGTAGACAGCATGTGAACCTCGTCGATGATAAACACCTTGTAGCGGCCCACCTGAGGGGCTATGCGGGTCTGCTCCATGAGCGCCTTGATATTTTCGACCGAGTTATTGCTGGCCGCATCAAGCTCGAAGATGTTGTACGACCGCTGCTCGTTAAACGCCCGGCAGCTCTCGCACTCGTTACAAGCCTCGCCGTCGGCCGTGGGGTGCATACAGTTAATGGCCTTGGCGAAGATACGTGCACAGGTGGTCTTGCCTACACCGCGGGGACCGCAGAAGAGGTAGGCGTGAGCAAGTTTGCCACTACGCACCGCGTTCTTCAGCGTGGTGGTAAGAGCCGACTGACCCACAACCGAGTCAAAGGTCATGGGCCTGTACTTTCTTGCCGATACTATGTATTCTTCCATACCTATATATATAATAATGTATATCTGTCTAAGCATTGCGGGCTTTCCGCGGGCTATCATTTGCCACAAGGGCACACCCTGGGTGGTGCCCGCCATCACCCAGCATCTGCCCGGACGGCCAAGAAGACTTCTCTCTTATACAAAGAGAGTGCAAACTGAGGCCGTCAAGCTCGCATGAATGGCTGAGGTGCCTCTCTCTTATGCAAAAGTAACTAAAAAAGTCGAAAATTTCAATTATATTGATTATTTTTGCAAACAGAATTACAGATTATGGTTTTTCGCAAGCAAGTTATAGGCGGTCTTCTGAGCCACTACAAATACCTTATCGTAGTGGTACTCGGCATCCTGATGGTTGGCGTATTAGGCGACAACA
The DNA here is from genome assembly GCA_934204655.1 of uncultured Prevotella sp. Taxonomy (GTDB): domain Bacteria; phylum Bacteroidota; class Bacteroidia; order Bacteroidales; family Bacteroidaceae; genus Prevotella. The sequence continues at coordinate 7,986 of CAKPZJ010000013.1, forward strand.
GTTTTAGGAAGCGCATCCAGTATGGCCTGCAGATTGATGACCTGAAGGACGAGATAGACAAGTACAACGCCCAGAACGAACACGATGCGAAAAAACTGAAAGAACTGAGACAGAACCCTAAAGCTATCGAGAAAGTGGCCCGCGAGCGTTATTTCATGAAGACCGACGACGAGGACATTTTTGTACTTAGCGACGACGAGAAACCCGTTAACGATGATGAAAAAACTCAATAACTGGCAGAACGCCCTGTACCTCATTGGTGGCCTACTGATGGTCATTGGCGCCGGATGTTACTGCTTCCTGCTGGCACGCGAGGTCGTGTGCTGGCTCTTCTTATCCGGTGCATGCCTGTTTGCCGTCATGCAGATGATGCAGACCTACGAGGGACGCGAGCTGACCATCCGCAGACTCAAGCGCATACAGAATCTTGCCGATATATGCTTCATTATATCCGGCATGCTCATGGTCGACTCTGTTTACAGCATCATCCTTCCCCTATTTGACAGCAAGGATGGAGCTGGTTACTACACCTATATACAATATGTGTATAACAAGTGGGTCATACTGCTGCTCATAGCAGCGCTGTTGGAGCTATACACCACCCATCGGCTTGATGCAGAGTTGAAGAGATTAAAAAATACTTAAAAGTAGGTACTCATCATTTAAATTGAATGAAAAAACAGCGGTAGTTCGGTAATCCGTGTTATCTTTGTAGTAGTTACGGCACAGCCCGGCATTGCTCCGGCAACCAGGCAGGCCACGCTCCCGACAGGCTATGTCGGTAACAAAAAATGAACTAAAAGCTATTTATGAATAAAGTCTTATACACCTTTATCGCCCTGTTGACGCTTACATCATGTGCGAGTTCGTTTGACATTCAGGGAACCTCTAATATTTCCACCCTGGATGGCCGTAAACTTTACCTGAAGGTTCTTGCAAACAACGAGTTCAAGAATATGGACTCATGTGACGTCGTTCACGGCAAGTTCTCATTCACCGGAACGGTAGACACCGTCCGCATGGCCAATATCTTTATGGATGACGAAAGCGTAATGCCCATTGTACTCGAAGCCGGTGACATTACCATCAAGATAGACAACACCCAGCAGGTGGTGAGCGGCACCCCGCTCAACGACAAGCTCTTCCAGTTTGTCAAGAAATACAACCAGATTAAAAATCAGCAGGCCGACTTGGTTCACCGCCACGACCAGGCCATTATGAACGGCAACGACATGAACGTGGTCAACGCCCAGCTCAACGCCAGGGCCGAGAGCCTGACCCAAGAGGAAGACCGGCTGGTTACTAACTTCGTTACCGACAACTTTGACAACGTCCTGGGTCCTGGAGTGTTCTTCATGGTTACCATTGGCAACGAGTATCCCATCCTTGACCCTTGGATTGAGGATATTATGAGCAAGGCCACCGATAAGTTCAAGAACGACCCTTACGTCAAGGACTACTACGCCAAGGCTCAGGAGAACCAGCAGATTATGACAGGCATGAAAGAGATGCCGGCACAGGCTCCGCAGCAGCCGATACAAGCTGCACCCACGCCCAATGAGCTGGCACAGCCCGGGGAAGGCAAATAACAAGTACCTATGTCAACACTTATTTTTGGAGGAACCATCGTCAATGAGGGCAACACGTTCAGCGGCTCACTACTCATTGACCGAGACCGGATAACAGAGATATTCAGAAACGGCGAAACACCCCGTGGCACCTACACAGATGTGATAGATGCCACGGGATGTTTCGTATTGCCCGGCGTGATAGACGAGCACGTCCATTTCAGGGAGCCGGGACTCACCCAGAAGGCCGACATGGAGAGCGAGAGCCGCGCCGCAGCCTACGGAGGGGTCACCTCGTACTTTGACATGCCCAACACGATGCCGCAGACCACCACGCTCGAAGCGCTGGATGCCAAGTTTGAGCTGGCCAGCACCAAGAGCCATGTCAACTACAGCTTTTTCTTAGGGGCCACAGCGGCCAATACCGCGCTGTACGGTCAGGCCGATGCCCACCGCATCCCCGGCATCAAACTCTTCATGGGGGCCTCGACGGGCAACATGCTGGTTGACGGTGCCGACGCCCTTGCCACCATTTTTGACCGATGCGCCCAGTTGGGCTTGCCCCTGATGACCCATTGCGAGGACACCGCCATCATCAACCAGAACATGGCCAAGGCCAAGGAGATGTACGGGGACGACCCAGCCATAACCCTTCATCCACAGATACGCAGCACCGAGGCGTGCTGGACTTCGACGGCCAAGGCCGTAGCCCTGGCCCGGCAGTTTGGCACCCGCCTACACGTGGCCCATGTTACCACGGCCCGCGAGCTGACCCTCTTTGGCCACGACCCGCTCATCACGGCCGAAGCCGTGATAGCCCACCTGCTCTTTACCGATGCCGACTACGCCACGCGGGGGGCACTTATCAAGTGCAACCCCGCCGTAAAGACCGCCGCTGACCGCGCAGCCCTCAGGGAGGCCCTTACCAGCGGCGCCATCTATACCGTGGCGACCGACCATGCCCCCCACCAGGCCGCCGACAAGCAGGGCGGATGTGCCCGGGCTGCCTCGGGCATGCCCATGATACAGTTCTCGCTGCCCGCCATGCTCGAGCTGGTAGACGGAGGTGTGCTCAGCATAGCCCAGGTGGTCAGCCTGATGTGCCACCACCCTGCCCAGCTGTTCAGCGTACGCGACCGTGGCTATATCCGCAAGGGTTACAAGGCCGATATAACTATCGTAAAACCCCACTCGCCCTGGACGGTAACGCCAGAAGTGATACAGAGCAAGTGCGGATGGAGCCCGCTCATGGGGCACAGGTTCGGGTGGCAGGTGCAGTCCACGCTGTGCAACGGACAGATGGTCTACCACCAAGGCGAGTTTGACACGGCCAGCCGCGGCGAGGCCATCTTATTCAGATAGAACCATGATAGCCCGCATACTGATACCGATGCTACTGCTGATAGTACTGCCCGATGTCTATCAGTGGCTACACGCCATCCGCCGGCGCCATTACCCCAGGTGGGAGCGCCTGCTATGGCTACTGCCGGGCCTGGCCATGACCGCGTTTACGGTGGTATTAGCCACCACGCACAACTTTGTACCGACCGACTTCTACTGGATACGGCTCTACATGGCCTTGGTGGGCGTGTATGTACTGCCCAAGTTTCTGTATGTACTCTGCTCGGCCATAGGCACTATGATATGCCGATGGCGACACAGCCACCATAACTGGGGCCGCCTGGTGGGGATAGTGCTCTGCGGTGCCCAGTTCTTTATCTTCGTCTACGGCTATACCATAGGGTTCTCGCACATCGAGGTTCGCCATGTAGACCTGTATGTAGACCGTCTGCCAGCCCGCTTCGACGGTTTCCGCATAGCCCTTTTCTCTGATGCCCACGTGGGAACGTACATACACCGTCACCGCGACATCCTACGGCGGGCTGTTGACAGTCTGAACGCGCAGCGGGCCGACATTATCTGTTTTGCGGGCGACCTCCAGAACGCCCTGCCTACCGAGATTACGCCTGTGGCACCCCTGCTGAGCCGCCTACACGCCCGCTACGGGGTGTACTCGGTCTTGGGCAATCACGATTACAGCATGTACACCAGCGGTTCGGCATCCGACAAGGCGGCCCACCAGCGACAGACCATAGAGATACAGCAGCGCATGGGCTGGCAGGTACTGCGCAATGAGCATCGGGTTATCCGGATAGGAGCCGACTCGATATTCATAGCCGGCATGGAGAACGATGGCGAGCCGCCGTTCCCCGCCATGGCCGACGCACGGGCCACCATGGCCGGCATACCCGCCGGGGCGTTTACCGTGATGCTCGAACACGACCCCTCGTCATGGACGCGCACCATACTGCCCCTCACCCGGGCACAGCTCACCCTGAGTGGTCACACGCATGGCGGTCAGTTGCAGATAGGCCACCTGCGCCCCACCCAGATACGGTACCGCCACGACTTAGGCCTGTACCACCAGGCGGGCCGTTACCTCTACGTATCGGCCGGACTGGGCGGCGTGGTTCCCTTCCGCTTCGGCGTGGCTCCCGAAGTAACCCTTATCACCTTACATCATAGACACCAATGAAGTATCTGTACTATTGTTATCAACTTGTCATCGTACTGCCACTCTTCGCGGTGGCATCAGTCATCACATCGGCAGCCACCATCATCGGGTGTGTCGTGGGCAACGGCCATGTCTGGGGCTACTATCCCGGCAAATGGTGGTCGCGCTTAGTGGTGAGCCTGCTCCTGCTGCCTGTCAGGGTCGAGGGGCGGCAGCACTTGCAGCGCGGCCAGTCGTATGTCTTCGTGAGCAATCACCAGGGTGCCTTCGACATCTTCCTGATTTATGGTTATCTGAACCGCAACTTCAAGTGGATGATGAAACGCAGCCTGCGCAAGGTTCCCTTTGTCGGTATCGCGTGCGAGTATGCTCACCACATCTTTGTCGACAAGCGCGGGCCGAGCAAGATACGCGAAACCTACGACCGGGCACGGGCTACGCTGCGCGAGGGGATGTCATTGGTGGTGTTCCCCGAGGGCGCGCGCACCTTTACGGGCCACATGGGGGTGTTCAGAAGAGGCGCCTTCATGCTGGCCGATGAGTTGCAGTTGCCCGTGGTACCCCTTACCATCAACGGGTCGTTCGATGTGCTGCCCCGCATGCGCGATGGCCGCTTCGTAAGCTGGCACAGGCTCTCGCTGACCATCCATGAGCCCATCTGGCCCACTGGCAAGGGTATAGAGAACGAGAAGCAGACCATGGCCAAGGCTTACCGGGCCATTATGGACGACTTGGTGCCCGAATATAAGGGCTACGTAGAGAACAAAGACCAGTAAAGGTAAAAAAGCAAAAAGGCAAAAAAGTAAAAAGCGCTGACAGCGAGCTAACTCACGAGACCGGCTGGGCTGAAAACGCTGACTATGGGGCGAGCCCCGAGACTGGCTGGACAGAAAATGCTAATTGCGGGGCTACCCCTAAGGCTAACCATGCCGAAAAAGATGATGTCGGGCTGACTCTTAGTAGTCGGCCCGACATCTATATATATAATAAGGTGTAACCCAAATGGCGGCGGGACTATGGTCTGTGGCCAGGGCTGTTACCGCAGCTACCGCGCGTAATACTACGTGTGTCGTAGGGCCGCTGGCAGAGGCGGTGGCTAAGGAACTCAGCCTTACGGGCGCTGAAAAGAAAAACATCCAGGAAAACTTGGAAGACTGCTCTGAATTTTCTAACTTTGTGTTATATTATTACAACCAAACCTAAAAAACTATTTTATGAAGAAATTTTTACTCTGTGTGGCAGCCCTGATGGGCTACGCGTCTGCCAGCATGGCAGCTAACTTCTCGTTTACAATCGGAGAAACCGGCATCAGTGTAGTGGCACCCCAGGTGTCGTGCGACTTTACCGATTCTAAGGTACGGGCCTTTATCGTTACCGGAGCCAGTGGCAGCACGGTTACCGTGAAGCAGGTCAAAAAGGTACAGGCCGGCACCACGTTCATAGTGGCTGCTCCGGCGGGCAGCTACAGCGTGTCCAATGTGTCGGGAGGCTACTTTGACAATGTGGCAGGCAACAAGTTGGCCATGGCCGCCAAAGGCCAGCAGATAGCAGCCCATGGCGAGCGTGGGCTGTTGGAGTCTACCGCACAGATTAAGGCCAGCTCCTGTGGGCTGAACAACTGCTATAACATGATAGACTTCTCGACGGTCGATGCGTACGACGTGGCACTGAGCAACCTTATAGATGGCAACCGCGAGTCTACCTTCAGCACGGTATTCGACGATGCCCGGAATGAGGCGGTAACCGATGGCGGCAGCTCGCCTTTCGCCCACATACAGGTAGACCTGCTCAAGGCTTACAATGGGGTTACCTTCAAGTTTATAGGCCGCACGGGCAACTGGCCCGACAACCCCACCGATATGGAGGTGTACGGTACCAATGACGCAGCCGCCTTTAGTGTGGTAGACGTAACCAAGAACACCTCGGCATGGACCAAGGTGGCCACGCTGACCGACATCGTAAAGCTGGATGCCAAAAACATTATGACCGAGTACTACGTGTCGCCCAAGCTGACGGGCAACTACCGTTACCTGCGCTTCGTGGTGACCAACTCGCAGCTCTTCAAGAACGGCACCCGTACCGATAGCCACAAATACAAGGGCATCATGGGCTATGAGTATGGTGAAATCCAGGTCTGCAATGACGAGCAGACCAATACTTACGTCCTCAACGCTTCTACGGGCCAGTTTGAGAAACTGTCGACCGACTTCACAGCTACGGCCGAGATGCCTTACATCCAGGTATATGGCACCACGGCTTCCAGCCTGAACCTCTCGGCCATCACCGCCATCGACCAGATTACCACCAACGGTACCCAGACGGGCGACGATGCTTACTACGACCTGACCGGTCGCCGCGTAAGCGCCCCTGCAGCAGGCGTGTACATCCACCAGGGCAAGAAGGTGGTTATCAAGTAGCCTCGCGCACCGCAGCCCCACGGCTGCCAGACCGCTCCAAACTATCACGGCCCGCCGTACTGCTTATCCAGGCAGTGCAGCGGGCCGTTGCCGTATGGCCAAAAGCCACTCTTTATAATGAAAGGTAAAAGGGGAAAAAGGGAAAAGAGTAAAAAGCGCTGCTGGCAAACTCTCATAGAAGGGCCAACGAGCATCATGGTAGATGAAAAGACCGACCTTTACGTTTCTAAAGACGGCTCCCAGCCCGCTAAAGACGGCTCCGGGAAGTGTAAAGGTCGGTCTCCATAGTGTAGATTGTTACTTCTTGTCGTATGCGTGTGCCGGATAGTCGATGGTGTAGTGCAGCCCACGGCTCTCCTTGCGCTCTATAGCCATGCGGGTGATGAGATAGCCCGTGTTAATCATGTTGCGCAGCTCGCAGAGGTCCTTACTAATCTTGACGCGCTTGAAGAGGTTCTCCGTCTCTTCGTAGAGAAGATCCAGGCGGTCCCAGGCACGCTTGAGGCGCAGGTCGCTACGCACGATACCCACGTAGTTGCTCATTATCTCGCCCACCTCCTTGACACTCTGGGTGATGAGCACCTTCTCCTCGTTGGTCAGCGTGCCCTCATCGTTCCACTCGGGCACCTTATCGTTGAAGTCGTACTCGTCTACGTGCTCCACGCTGTGACGGGCAGCCGTCTCGGCATATACCACCGCCTCGATGAGCGAGTTGCTGGCCAGCCGGTTGCCGCCATGAAGGCCCGTACACGAGCACTCGCCTATGGCGTAGAGCCTGTTGATACTCGAGCAGCCGTTCAGGTCCACCTTGATGCCGCCACACATGTAGTGCGCCGCCGGCCGAACAGGTATATAGTCCTTGGTAATGTCTATTCCGATAGACAGGCACTTGGCATAAATGTTGGGGAAGTGGTGGCGGGTCTCCTCGGGGTCCTTATGGGTAACGTCGAGGCACACATGGTCCAGGCCGTGGGTTTTCATCTCGCGGTCGATGGCGCGGGCCACGATGTCGCGGGGTGCGAGCGAGAGACGGGGGTCGTACTTCTCCATGAAGCTGTCACCGTTAGGCAGGCGCAGGATGCCACCGTAGCCACGCATAGCCTCGGTGATGAGGTAGGCAGGGTGGGTCTCGCCGGGATGATAGAGCGATGTGGGGTGAAACTGTACAAACTCCATATCCTGTACCGTTCCCTTGGCACGGTACACCATGGCCTCGCCGTCGCCCGTGGCTATGATGGGGTTAGTGGTGGTCTGGTACACGGCCCCGCAGCCACCGGTACACATCACGGTAACCTTGCTCAGATAGGTGTCCACCTTCTGGTTCTCGGGGTTGAGCACATAGGCTCCATAACAGTTGATATAGGGAGTGCGCCGGGTAACCCGGGCGCCCAGGTGATGCTGGGTGATAATCTCTACAGCGAAGTGGTTTTCCTTGATATCTATGTCGGGGTTGTTGCGGACGGCCTCCATAAGTCCGCGCTGTATCTCGGCACCCGTATCGTCGGCATGGTGCAGTATGCGGAACTCCGAGTGACCTCCCTCGCGGTGCAGGTCAAACTCACCGTTGGCCTTTCGGTCGAAGTTGACGCCCCAGCCGACCAGTTCCTTTATCTGTGCGGGCGCCATGGTTACCACCTGCTTCACCGCCTTGGGGTCGCTGATGTAGTCGCCGGCTATCATGGTGTCCTCGATGTGCTTCTCAAAGTTATCCGTCATCAGATTGGTTACCGAGGCCACTCCCCCTTGGGCGAAATAAGTGTTAGCCTCGTCGAGCGATGTCTTGCATATCATGCAAATCTTTCCCTTATGTGCCCTCGCTACCTTGAGCGCATAACTCATACCAGCCACACCAGAGCCGATGATGAGAAAATCGTACTTGTAAACCATAATGTTAATTATTTCGGTACAAAATTACTAATTAATCCTCAAAAATAGAATGATTACTAATATATTTTCGTAATTTTGCAGTCACTATTATGACAAGGGTCTTCCACCATCAGTTTACGGTTCCTGCCTTATGCGGCATCGTACTCGCGGCTACGCTCACTCTCTACTTTTTCTGGCAGAAGATGGCCATAGCCGGGGTGCTGGCAGCCGGGCTATGGGTGCTGATGACAGAGCGCGTGCTACACACCACCTACACGCTGACCGACGATGAGCTGCTGGTTAGCCGCGGGCGTCTCTCGCGCGGCACCGCCATCCGCCTGGAGACCATCGTGGGCTGCACGCCCCTAAGCCACCTCTTCGGGCTGTCCCATTACCTGCTCATCACCTATGGGGCGGGCCACGTGGTGAGCGTACAGCCTCAGAACGAACGTGAATTTATAGCCGAACTGCAGAAAAGATTGCGACAATGACACGACTACATATATATATACTCCTCTGGCTGCTCATGGCGCTGGGGGCCACGCCTGCACGGGCACAGGTGAGCACGCCCCAGGCCGAGCCCGATGAGGACGACCGCGAGGTGGCCACCGGCGTACTGCCCATAGACTCGCTGGGACACGACAGCATAGCCATGTCCTGGCCACAGGCCGTACAGCGACACATAGATCACCTGCTCAAGAGCGACATGTTTACCACCTCGCAGGTGGGACTGATGGTGTACGACCTCACGGCCGACTCGGTCATCTACAAGCACAACGAGCGACAGATGATGCGCCCTGCCTCGACCATGAAACTGCTTACGGCCATAGCCGCCATAGACAGGCTGGGCGGCTCGTACCAGTTTAAGACCGAGCTGTGCTACACGGGCAAGATAGAGAACAACACCCTGACTGGCGATGTGTACTGCGTGGGCGGCATGGACCCCAAGTTCAACAGCGACGACATGGCGGCCTTTGTGGAGAGCATCCATAAGATGGGAGTAGACACCATCAGGGGCCACCTGTATGCCGACAAGAGCATGAAGGACTTTGACACATTAGGCGAGGGCTGGTGCTGGGACGACAAGAACCCCACCCTGACGCCCCTGCTGTACAGCCGTAAGGACAAGTTCATGGAGCGGTTCGAGGCCGACCTCCGCAAGGCGGGAATAGTGGTTCAGGCGTTTAGCGCCACGGGCGATAAGCCCGACTCGGCCTACTGTATCTGCGCGCGGTACCACACTATAGACCAGATACTCATGCAGATGATGAAAGAGAGCGACAACCTCTATGCCGAGGCGCTCTTCTACCAGATAGCAGCCTCGGGGGGCGACCGGCTGGCATCGGCCCGCCAGGCACGGACCTACATACGCCGTCTTATCGACAAGACGGGGCTCAAGGGCAGCCAGTACCGCATAGCCGATGGCTCCGGGCTCTCGCTCTACAACTATGTTTCGGCCGAGTTAGAGGTGCGCCTGCTCCGCTATGCGTACAAGTACCAGAATATCTATCTGCATCTGTTGCCCTCGCTGCCCAAGGCGGGAGTTGACGGCACCCTGCGCAAGCGCATGAAGGGGGTCTTTACCAAGGACAATGTCAAGGCCAAGACGGGCAGCGTTACCGGGGTGTACTCGTTGGCCGGCTACTGCACGGCCTCTAACGGTCACCAGCTCTGCTTCGCTATCCTCAACCAGGGCGTCATGCACAGTGCCAATGCCCGCAGTTTCCAGGACCGCGTCTGCGAGGTGCTGTGTGCACCCCAGTAGGGTCGGGGCTACCTTTTTTGGCCCCCGCCCCTGTTTTTCTTGACTATTTTCTTTGTTTTTCCTACCATTTACACTACCTTTACAACCCTAAAGAGCATATAAATGATGAAACGCATAATTCTATCCGTCATAGCGGTATGCACCGGGGTCAGTACCTGGGGCGCAGCGGGCGACTATATCACGTTCAGAATGAACGACACACAGCACAGTGAGGTGAGCTTTGCCGTGGGGCAACAGGTTGACCGACTGGTGTTTAGCGCTGGCAAGCTGCTGGCGCAAAAGGGCCAGCAGGTGGTAAAGAGCTTTGACCAGGCAGCCCTCAGCCGCCTCTACTTTACCAGCACACCTACCGCCATCACGCTTCCCACTACGGCCGAAACCACAGCCGAGGGCCTGGTATATGGTCTTGACGGCACGCTCCGTGGCAACGCCAGTCAGATAAAAACGTTGCCCAAGGGAGTTTACATCCTCCGCCAAGGCAACGTCTCGCATAAGATAATCAGAAGGTAACGCCGCGGTTCAGACCATAAAGGGGGCTACCTGATTGGTAAGTTCTACAAACTGGGCGATGGTAAGCTGCTCGGGGCGCATGGTCATCAGCGGCCCGGCGAAGAACTCCTCGCCCGGCTTGACGGCTCCGAACATCTGCTTGATGCTCACCCTAAGCATCTTGCGCCTCTGGTTAAACACAGTCTTAACCAGCCGTTTAAACAAGCGTTCATCGCAACCCAGGTCAGTCACTGCGTTGCGCGTCATGCGTATCACCGCACTCTTAACCTTAGGCGGTGGATTGAAAACGTTCTCATCTACGGTAAACAAGTACTCCACATCATACCAGGCCTGTATCAGTACCGACAGAATGCCGTACGTCTTGTTGCCCGGTTGGGCTGCCATGCGCAGGGCCACCTCTCGCTGTATCATGCCGGTACAACATGGGATGAGGTCTTTGTTCTCCAGCATCTTAAAGAATATCTGCGACGATATATCGTAAGGATAATTGCCCGTCAGGACAAACTGCCCACCGCCAAAGATGGTGGTCAGATCCATGCGGAGGAAGTCCTCGCCGATAATGTTGTCCACCAACTTGGGGAAGCGGTCGTGCAGATACACCACCGACTCCTTGTCTATCTCCACGGCCTTGACGGGACGCGGCTTAGCCACCAAGTACTGGGTAAGCACGCCCATACCAGGCCCTATCTCTAACACGGGCAGATCCGGACAGGCATCTACCGTGTCGGCTATACGCTTGGCGATAGTAAGGTCGGTCAGGAAGTGCTGTCCTAAGTTCTTCTTGGGTTTTACCTGTTTCATATAGCGCTTAGAGAAGGGTTATCGAATAGAGGTAGATAACCGCGGCTGGTATGGCCATAAGCGATGAGTCGAAGCGGTCCAGCATGCCGCCGTGGCCAGGTAACATACGACCGCTATCCTTGACTCCCAGCGTGCGCTTGAACAGACTTTCGACCAGGTCGCCCCACGTTCCGAAGACCACGATGACCAGTCCAAGTCCCATCCATGCAGCCACACTCAGACCGGCCATGCCCATCAACCTGTTATCCCAGTAGCCTATCACGGCAGCCACCGCCACTACCAGCAAGCCGCCTCCTACGCTGCCTTCCCACGTCTTGCCGGGGCTAATACGTGGAAACAGCTTGTGGCGGCCTATCAGTGAACCCGTGCAGTAGGCTCCAGTGTCGTTAATCCATAGGAATACAAACACCGAGAGGGGCAGCAGAAAGTTGTAGGTAATAAGCCCATCGGGCGACTGCCTGAAGGCGAGCACATTAATCATGGCCAGGGGCAGGGCGATGTACATCTGTCCTAACATGGTATAGGCCCAGTCGTTAATGGCATTGGTATTGCGCGCATAGAGTTCGCTGATAAACAGGTAGACCACCGTAAGCAGATAGGGCACAAAGACGGCATTGGTCTGGATGTACCCGCTGTTTATGCCAGCCACCGCTATAAAGAAGTACACACCCGCCACCGTAGAAATAAACCTGTTTACGGCAACATTCTCGACCTGATTAACCAGGCCCGTGTACTCCCACAGGGCCAGGCCCGTGATGAGGGCAAAGAGCAGTATCATGGTAAGGGGCTGCATGAACCCCGCCACCATGATGGCCACAAACAGCACACCCGTAATGGCCCTCGTTATAAAGTTCTTCATCTTGTCAGTCATAGACTTACTCTCCTTTCTTCTCTTCGGGTTCGCCCTGTTGCTGGTCGGGCTGACTGGCCGGGGGCGTGCCCTTGGCGCTACATTTCTCATCAGCCTGGCGAGCCTGCTGGCTCTCGGCCTGCTGACGCTCATGCTCAGCCTGAGCCTCCTTGACCGCATCGGGCATGTCTTCGAGCTTAGGGGCTGCCGCCTCGTTAGCTTCAATAATCTCCTCAGAACGACTAACCCACGGGCGCTTGCCGAAAATTTTCTCAACGTCCTCAGCAAAGATTACCTCTTTCTGGAAAAGCAGCTCGGCGAGCTTACGGTGACCCTCGGCATGCTCGCTGAGTATCTGCTTAGCACGGTCATACTGGCCGTTGATAGTCCGGAGCACCTCCTCGTCCATAATCTTGGCCGTAGTCTCAGAGTAAGGACGCTGGAACTGGTACTCCTGATTGTTGTAGTAGCAGATATTGGGCAGCTTGTCGCTCATACCGGCATAGGCCACCATGCCGTAGGCACTCTTGGTGGCCCGCTCCAGGTCGTTCATGGCCCCGGTAGATATACTGCCACGGAACAGCTCCTCGGCAGCCCGCCCGCCTAACAGGGCGCACATCTCGTCGAGCATCTCTTCCCTTGTAGTGATGACGCGCTCCTCTGGCAGATACCACGCAGCACCCAGGGCCTGGCCACGGGGTACGATGGTAACCTTGATGAGCGGGTCGGCGTGCTGGCAGAACCACGATATAGTGGCGTGGCCCGCCTCGTGAATGGCTATGGCCCGTTTCTCCTCGTTGGTCATTACCTTGGTCTTCTTCTCCAGGCCACCGATGATACGGTCTACGGCATTGAGGAAGTCCTGCTTACCCACGTGCGTGCTATTGTGGCGCGCGGCTATCAGCGCAGCCTCATTACATACATTGGCGATGTCGGCGCCCGAGAAGCCAGGGGTCTGCCGGGCCAGGAAGTCTACATCTACGGTATTATCTTTCTTCAGGGGTCTCAGGTGAACGTTGAATATAGCCTTGCGCTCGGCCAGGTCGGGCAGGTCTACGTGTATCTGACGGTCAAAGCGGCCTGCGCGCAGCAGGGCCTTGTCCAGCATGTCCACGCGGTTGGTGGCGGCCAGCACAATGACACCCGAGTTGGTGCCAAAGCCGTCCATCTCGGTAAGCAGGGCATTGAGCGTATTCTCCCGCTCATCGTTGCCACCTGTGGCAGGGCTCTTGCTACGTGCCCGGCCCACGGCGTCTATCTCATCGATGAAGATGATACATGGGGCTTTCTCCTTGGCCTGGCGGAACACGTCGCGCACACGGCTGGCACCCACTCCGACGAACATCTCGACGAAGTCGGAACCGCTCATAGAGAAGAAGGGCACGCCCGCCTCGCCTGCCACGGCCTTGGCGAGCAGCGTCTTACCCGTTCCGGGCGGCCCTATGAGCAGGGCACCGTGCGGTATCTTTCCACCGAGTTCCGTAAACTTTCCCGGGCTTTTCAGAAATTCCACAATCTCCTCTACCTCTTGTTTGGCGCCCTCTTGGCCGGCCACATCCTTGAACGTTACGCCCAGCTCGCCGGCTTTCTCGTACAGCTTGGCCTTACTCTTGCCCACGCTGAACACTCCGCCACCTGTGGCGCCGCCTCCGCCCATCCGGCGCATCATAAATATCCATATAGCGATAAGCAGGATGAATGGGCCGAAGCTGTATAACAGGTTCATCAGTCCGCTATTGTCCTTGCTCTCGTAGTCATAATCCTTGAGTTTGCCACTGCGCTGGGCCGCCAGGAGGAAGTCCTCGACCTTATCGACCGACCCGTAGTTGACCTTGACGCTCGGGTTCTGTCCCACCTTATCTGCGGGCAGATGGAAGACGGCCGGTATGGCCTTGGGAGCCACGTACATACGCAACTGGCGTTCATTGTTGTTGATAATGACCTTGCTGGCATATCCCTTGGCCACATACTCCTTAAACTTGGTGTACGTGGCCTCCTGGGTAACGCCCTCTACGCCCAGCAGGTTGCCTCCGCCCGACAGGGCGAAGAACACCAGGATAACCAGCACGGCTATGTAGAGCCAGTTCATGTTGAACCGGGGCATCTTGGGCTGCTGGTCGCCTGGCCTATTGTCAAATGGATTGATATTGCTCATCGTTGTTACTATATATATAATAAGGTGTGTTTTCTCAGTCGATGTCGGCCACGCGGGTTAGGCTGGCGTCTTCCCACAAGTGCTCCAGGTCGTAGAAGGAGCGAACCTCGGGCAGGAAAATGTGTACCAGCACATCTACAAAGTCGATGGCCACCCACTGGTCGGTCTCCAGGCCCACCACGCCTACGGGCTTTTCGCCCCACTCCGTACGCACCATGTCGCCCACAGACTCGGCTATGGCCTCAACCTGCGCCGGCGAGTTGCCCTGGCAAATCACAAAATACTGGGCGATGGCCCCGTCTATCTTACTCAGGTCGGCCACCACTATGCCCGTACCCTTCTTTTCCTGTATCGCTCTGGTTATCGTTTCAACCAATTCTGCTGCAGTTGTCATTCAGTCCTTTATCATTATTATTGTTATGCAAAGTTACGCCTATTTATCCGAATACGGCACGTTTAGACGACTAATTTGATTTTTTTTATGAAAAAACGGGCGATTTGTTTGGTCGGTACAGAAAAAATAGCTACCTTTGCACTCGCAATCAGGATAATGGTTGTCACAACAATGGGATATGGTGTAATGGTAACACTACAGATTCTGGTCCTGTCATTCTTGGTTCGAGTCCGAGTATCCCAACCAAAAGCCAAGCACATCAGCTTGGCTTTTTTCGTATCTACCCCACTCACGTCCGCAGCCGCCGCCGCGCGCGCCACCAGTCACAAATTTTGAAACCAGCAACAGCACAGGAGCAGGGAGCCACTCTGGCATAACAAAAATTATCATCAAAATCGT
This sequence comes from uncultured Prevotella sp., assembly GCA_934204655.1. Lineage (GTDB taxonomy): Bacteria > Bacteroidota > Bacteroidia > Bacteroidales > Bacteroidaceae > Prevotella. The sequence goes on from CAKPZJ010000013.1 coordinate 23,226, forward strand.
GAAGGCCGGCCTTTACGTTTCCCGGAGCCGTCTTTAGAGAGCTGGGAGCCACCATTAGGAACGCAAAGACCGGTCTTTTTATTTCCTGCGACTACCATTGACGTGCAGAAAGTCAGCGCCAGCCCGCAGTGAGCACTTTCTACTTTTTTATCTTTCCACCTTTTTACCTTTCTGGCGGCCCTGACCGTCCTGACGACCAATCGCTGGGCCAGGGGCAGAAGCAAAAAGAGGGCTGGCCTCAACTAAGAGACCAGCCCTCGCAACAGTTAACCAATCAATTACTTCACTTCGATATGCTTAACATTGTCTTTCACGGTAGATGGGGCCACTTTAGGAAGCTCTATCTCAAGGACGCCGTCGCTAACCTTAGCGCTGATTTTCTCGCGGTCAACATTATCAGGCAGCTGATAGCTCTGCTGATAGCTGCTATACGAGAACTCGCGGCGCAGATAGTGTTCTTTCTTGTTCTCGTCCTTGTTCTCAGCCTTGTTCTCAATGGCCACGTTCAGGAAACCGTCCTTGTCTATGTCCATGTGTACCTGCTCCTTCTTCAAGCCAGGCGCGGCGACCTCCATGACGTAGGCCTTTTCGTTCTCCTTTACATTGACAGCCGGGGCGGTAGCATTGGTGCGAGCCACGACATCGGTATCAAAGAAATTGTCATTAAACCAACTGTTCAACCAATTCATTGAGTTATTTCTACGAACTAACAACATAATTAATCCTCCTATTTTTAATTCTTATCGTTTATTTTTTGAGCGCCCCGAGCTTGCTCCAGAGGTTCTTGTGCCTCCTCGGTGTTGCCCTCGGCGTTCACTCTGTCATTATGCAATAGACATGCCCATCCCGGAGATGGTGACAATCTGACAGGCAGCCGTGCCAATGTGTCACAATAAGCCAATTATTTTAAGCATTGCTGCCAGCGAGGCGGCCCTGACGGCAGTGGCTGTGCCCGCAGCAGCTTACACTCTGTAAGCAGCCACCCCTACAGGCGGGGGCTCCCCCATGTAAGGAGCCGGAGAAAATATCTGCACTTTTATTTTGTTTTGCGCCCGATTTATGGTAATTTTGTCAGTGATAAGTACATTAAACAGAAAAGACTATGAAATTAGTAGACCGCTTTTTAAGCTATACAAAGTTTGATACACAGTCGGCCGAAGACTCGCAGACTGTGCCGAGCACCCCCAAGCAGCTGATATTTGCCAAATATCTGAAAGAAGAACTGGAAAACGAGGGCCTGGCCGATGTGGAGATGGACGAGATGGGCTACATCTACGCCACGCTGAAGGCCAACACCAAGAAGAGCATACCCACCATCGGCTTTATATCGCACTATGATACCAGCACCGACTGCAGCGGGGCCAACATCAAGGCGCGCATCGTCAAGAACTACGACGGAGGCGACATCGTGCTGTCAGAGGGTATCGTGTCGTCGCCCAAGAAGTTCCCCGAACTGTTGGAGCACCGCGGCGAAGACCTCATAGTGACCGATGGCACCACGCTGTTAGGCGCCGATGACAAGGCTGGCATAGCCGAGATAGTAGAGGCCGTGTGCTATCTGCGCGACCACGACGAGATAAAGCACGGCGACATACGCATAGCCTTCAACCCTGACGAGGAGATAGGTATGGGCGCCCACCACTTCGACGTCGAGAAGTTCGGCTGCGACTGGGCATACACCATGGACGGTGGCGACATCGGCGACCTGGAATACGAGAACTTCAACGCTGCCGGCGTCAAGGTCTACATCAAGGGCGTAAGCGTACACACGGGCTACGCTAAGGGCAAGATGGTCAATGCAAGCCGCCTGGCCTGCGAGTTTAACGCCCACATCCCTGAGACCGACATCCCCGAGACCACCGAGGGCTACCAGGGTTTCTACCACCTGCTCGGTATAGAGAGCCACACCGAGGGTGCCAAGCTGAGCTATCTGATACGCGACCACGACCGTGAGAAATTTGAGAATCGTAAGCAGTTTATCGAGAAGATAGCGCAAGAGATGAACCAGAAGTATGGAGAGGGAACCGTAAGGGTAGAACTGAAGGATCAGTACTACAACATGAAGGAGAAGATAGACCCCAATATGCACGTAATAGACATCGTGCTCAAAGCCATGCAGCTGGCGGGCGTCACCCCCAAGGTGGAGCCGATACGCGGAGGTACCGACGGCGCGCAGCTGAGCTTCCGCGGACTGCCCTGCCCCAACATCTTCGCCGGGGGAGTCAACTTCCACGGGCCATACGAGTTTGTCTCGGTCCAGGTGATGGAGAAGGCGGTCCAGGTGATTACCCATATCTGCGAGATAACAGCAGCCTACAACGACTAAGAGATACACCCATACTGCCCCGGCCCTCGTCGGGGCAGTTTCTTTTATTCCTATTAACACCAAAGACTATGGCTGAACTACCCGCACTGGTCAAGGACCTGGCCCTCATACTGGTGGTGGCCGGCGGAGTGACCCTGCTGTTCAAGCGGCTACGCCAGCCGCTGGTACTGGGCTACATTGTGGCCGGATTTCTGGTCTCGCCCCACATGCCGTACACCATGTCGGTTATAGACAAGGGCGACGTGCAGACCTGGGCCGACATTGGCGTCATATTCCTGCTCTTCTCGTTAGGGCTGGAGTTCTCCTTTAAGAAAATACTCAAGATGGGCATGGCCCCGGTCATCGCGGCCCTCACCATCATCTTCTGCATGATGGTCACAGGTACCCTTACGGGTCACCTGTTTGGCTGGGCGCGCACCGACTGCATCTTCCTTGGCGGCATGCTGGCCATGTCGTCTACCACCATTATATATAAGGCACTCGACGACCTGGGGCTGCGCCAGCAGAAGTTTGCCGGCCTGGTTATGAGCGTGCTGATACTCGAGGATGTCATGGCCATCGTGATGATGGTCATGCTGTCGGCCTTTGCCACGGGCGCCAATCCCGACGGAGGCCAGATGGTGGCCTCGGTGGTCAAGATAGGGTTCTTCCTGACGGTATGGCTGGTAGCGGGCATCTTCTTTGTGCCGCTCTTCCTGCGCAAGACGCGCCGACTGATGAACGACGAGACTATGACCATCGTGGCGCTGGGCCTGTGCTGCGCCATGGCGTGGGTGTCTACCTTAGTGGGATTTAGCAGTGCCTTCGGGGCCTTTGTCATGGGCAGCATCCTGGCCGAAACCATCGAGGCCGACAAGATAGTAAGGCTGGTCGAACCAGTAAAGAACCTCTTCGGGGCCATCTTCTTCGTGTCGGTGGGCATGCTGGTAGACCCCAAGATACTGGCTGACTACGCGCTGCCAATCACGGCACTGGTGGTGGCCATCCTGATAGGCCAGGCGGTGTTCGGCACCATGGGCTTTATGCTCAGTGGCCAGACCCTGCGCAACTCGATGCGCTGTGGCTTCTCCATGGCCCAGATAGGCGAGTTCGCCTTTATCATCGCCTCGCTCGGGCTGTCGCTCCACGTCATAGGCGAGTTTCTCTATCCCGTGGTGGTAGCCGTGTCAGTCATCACCACGTTTCTGACACCCTACATGATGAAGGCGGCCGACCCCTGTTATACCTGGGTGGAGCACCACATGCCCACCAAGTGGGTGCGCAGGCTGGGCCACCTGAACATAGCCACTCACTCGGCCTCGGCCGAGGCGGCCAACTGGCAGGCGCTCATCCGCAAGCTGGTGACCAACACGCTGATATACGCCACGCTGTCCACGGCGGTCATTACGCTTATGTTTACCTTCGCCCTCACCTTTGCCCGGCAGATACTGCCCCACTGGTGGGCCAACGGGGTATGCGGGGTGGTCACGGTGGCACTCATCTCGCCCTTTCTGAGGGCCATCATCATGAAGCACAATCACAGTGAGGAGTTCAGAGCGCTCTGGACGGGCAACCGCATCAACCGGCTGCCGCTGCTGTTTACCATAGCGGTACGCATCGTCATCGCCGGCGCGTTCCTGTTCTACATCTGCAACTACCTGGCCCGGTTTACCAATGCACTGGTCATCACGCTGGCCGCGGTGATTATCTGCGCCATGGTGGTGTCGCGCAAACTGAAACGTAGCAGCATCCGCCTGGAGCGCCTCTTCGTCCAGAACCTGCACTCGCGCGACATCGAGGCTCAGGTTACGGGTCGCAAGCGCCCGCTCTACGAAGGCCACTTGCTGGACCGCGACCTACACATATCCGACTTCGCCATCCCCACCGACTCTGAGCTGGGCGGCAAGAGTCTCTACGACCTGCAGCTCCGCCAGCGTTTCGGCATACACATCAGCAGCATCCTGCGTGGCCACCGCCGTATCAACATTCCGGGTGGCGACTGCCTGGTGTTTCCCGGCGACCGCTTGCAGGCCATCGGGAGCGACGAGCAGCTACATGCTTTTGGCACCTACGTGTCGCAGGGCCTCATACCCGAGGATACCGACATCGAGAAGCGCGAGATGAAGCTGCACCGCATGGTTATCAGGCATGGCAGTCCGTTTATCGGCAAGTCGCTCAGAGACAGTGGCATCCGCGAACACTACGACTGCATGGTAGTAGGGGTCGAGGAGGGGCAGCAGAACCTGACCATGATAACTCCCACGCGCCCATTCGAACAGGGCGACGTGCTCTGGGTGGTGGGCGAGAGCGAGTCGATAGCCCGTCTGCTCCAGGCATAAGCTACCCCACACAAACTAAAAGCCCGGAGCGGTGACTGCGCGATGCTTACACATCGCTATCACCACTCCGGGCCTATCTATGAAGGCTGCCTGTCTGCCATTTGCCAATGGCACCAGCCTGTAAGACTTACCTTACCACCACCTTAGTACCCTTGACGATATAGATACCAGACGGCACGCTTACGTGCAAGGCAACGCCACCCTGAGCGACAACATCCTTTACCTTTCTGCCATCAACACCGTATATGGCTATCCTCTCCGTCTTATCGGCGAGAATGATGACCTCGCCCTCGCCGCTTCTTACCGTCACACCGTGCCCAGCCTCAACATTATTGATACCCACGGTCTTTCCTGCAACATATACGAACTGTATATTGGCCGGCACCTGGAGGTAGCGACCGCTGCCATCAGCCAGTTCCAGCTTGTACATATAATTGTCCATGCTTACAAACTTAAACGGGGAGTCGTCAGAATCCATATAACTCATAGAAAGAGAACATAGCATAAAGGCAAATCCTGTCTCGGAGGGACTCCAGGTCTCCTCGATATATGTCGTGCTTCCGTCGTTAGGCACATTAACAGTCCTATAACCTTTCCAGTACTTATCGTTGCCAGCAGGGTTAGAAGCACTTATGAAATACCGGACCTCGCCCTCGGCCCCTATGTTCGTAAAGCCCATCCGTACCCGGACAAAGTCATCGTTTACCTTAGGTGCCTTTACCTTATCGCTGCCATAAAAGGCCCTTTCGGTCTCGTATTCGCCAGGAGTAACATTAGTATCCACACTCGTCAGAACCAGCACAGGCTTAACGGCTTTGTTAACCGTTACTTTCTGTATGGGCGAGATGTTCGCGCCCGACGCATCCTTAAGCCATACATAGGCATCTCCCTCATTACGGTATTGGAAAGAGCTGACCGTTATCTGCCGGGTTAGCGTTGAGTGAGCGCCTACAATGACATCAAGTGTCGTGGCCTCTCCTCCAGCTGTTTCATCTTCTGTATCAGACAGCCAGAAAGCTACTTTGCCTACATAGTCATCCTCATCATCATTGGTCAAGGCCACTTCAAATACGCCATTGTCATAAGCATGCAGCTCGCCTACGGGCTTCAGGGTAGCGCTCAGCATGCTCTTGGCCATGGAGAGCTGGGTATCTGTTGCGGTTAACTTGTACGGGGCCAGCCCATTGGCGTATGCACACTTATGCCAGGTACCCTCACCGCTGGCGCAGTAAAGAGCATAGATGGTATAAGTGCCAGGAGCCGGACTCCAGTTGACTTTGGTGGTAAAGAACAGACCGCCAAGCTGTACTTTGCTGTCAATCATGGCTATCGGAGTATAGCCGCCTTTGCCATCACTGACACCGTAAGCCAGTTTGCCGCTAAAGGTGTCATCGGTGTTGGAAAAGAAAGCATCGCTGATAGTCAGCTGGAACGAGCCCGACGCGTTCTGGCGTACTCCCTGCGTGATAGCAAAACCAGACTTGTAGCCATCGCGATCGTACTTGTAAGCCTGAACCAACGGCAAATTGACCAGAGGCTCATCGACAATGCCATTATCAGGCTGCATACCGATAATCATAGTACAGTCCTTGCTATATCCATCCTCGGCATTGCCAGACCCGATGCCGCCCTTGTCTGGATTAAGGATAGTGATGTCAAAATAGCCGTCCTGATTGCCATTCCATCCCCAATTAATATGATAGAGACCCTCGCCATCGCTTCCGTCGCAAACAAACTGATGGCCGGCATCCGAGGACTGTCCACTGTAAAGAATGGGGCGGCCGGCCTTGAGCTCGTTGTCAATGAGAGTAGTCCACTCGGCCAGGTTAAACGACGAGCGACTGAGATAAAGCATAAGGTCTTTGTCGTAACCGAAATAAGTGGCCAGCTCCTTATGGGTAACAATGGCTCCCGAGCTGGCACCGTAGTCCATCTCGACAGCCTTGCCGCAATGCGACATCAGCTTGGCCACTGCAGCGGCCTCGGCAGCGGTATAGGCCGTTCTATATTCAGCCCGCATATTGTCCCAGTCGTAGGTTTGTCCTGCGGTTTCGCCCCGCACGCCAATATTGTTCGTCGCGGTGGTGTAGCTGGGTATGGCGGCTTTCAGCTCTTTAGGATATTTCCAGTAAGCCATAACCTGCGCCATGGCCGTGGCCACACAGCCGGTTGCCGAGCGTTTGCCCACAGCATAGTCGGGACACATATTATTAAAGGGAGTACCCTGCCCCCAGTGTATGTTAACCAGCGGACTCACCGCAGGTGCCACTGTCACGTCCCGGCGCTCATCGAGAGTGCGCAGTGCCCTCTTGTCGCCGACCTTTACGGCCTCGACCATATCGCTGTACTCCTTTAGGAAATAGGTCATAGCCTCTGGAATCTGGCTGTCATCATAGGTGCCACTGGCAGAATAGCCCACGATGTCGGGCATACTGTCATCGCCAGACACGATGGTAAATCCCTTGTTGGTACCGTTTGGGAACACATAGTAGTTGGCTACTTTCCGTACACCATCAACAACCCCATTGATGGCTTTAGCCCGGGCCATAGCCTTACGGTCTACTGTCAAGCCAAGACGGGTTGCCTGCGTTTCAGCGATTTTCTGCGCTTGCTCGAATGTTCGTGGCCCACCCCATGCCGAAAGTACCACAAAGAGCCCAAGCGTCATTACGAGGAATAGGGTTTTCTTTTGCATAAAAATTGGTTTTTAGTTAGTATTTGGTTTATACCCGGACAAATTTAATAATTGTCAATGATATAAACAAGTAAAGCCGCTGTTTTTTTTACAAAATCAGATAAACACGCCACCACATGCTGTCCTATCAATACCACTGGACAGCATTAGAGTAGCCGCTACGCTTGTCGTACTTGAGGGCATCGGTAAGCGTCGCTGCGTTACAGCGGAAGGTGAAGTTGTAGCTGGTGTACGGGGCGAGCACCACTTGGCAACTCATATTGAAGCAATGGAGATCGCGCTGGAGCGAGGCAGTGGTCATACTAATCTTGTGGTTGTCAAAATCATAACCAGAGGAGAAGCTGATGTTCCACCCGTCGCTGATACGCAGGTTGCCACTCAGGTTAACGGTCTGAGTAAACTTGTAGGGATAGCGCATCGTGTTATAGTTGAACTTCTTCAAGTCCCTGTTCTCACTCATCGTAACACCGTAGCCCACAGTAAGCGACCAGGGCATAGAGAAGAGCATGTAGCCGTCGTCATCGGTCTGGGCCTTGCCCGTGTCTTTCTTTTTCTTGGCACCGCGCTGACCCTCTATCATATCTTCGTCCACGTTACTCTCTATATCGGTGTCCACGCCTTCCTTATTCTTGCGATTGTAGAAGTCTTCGTCGTCATCGGAGCCACCGCCAAACAACTTGCGCAACTTCTCAGGAGTAAGGGTGAACGAGAAATTCTGCGACATGCCCTGGAAGCGGCCGAAACGGCCACGCCCCCACTCTGTGTGGTTACCCACATAGGGGTGCCCGTTCTTATCCAGTTCGTAGGCATAAGTGGCAAACACGGCGTGGAGGTTAAAGGTGTAGTTCTTCCACCATTTAAGACGGATATCCATACCCAGGTCGCTCCACTGCTTCTCTTTGGCAGCCATGTTGTACGACATCTGCAGCCCGAAGTTATCTATCAGACTGATTTTCTTATAGCCCGTAGAGTCCTTGTCACTACGCACCTTCATCTCGAGGTTATTGGCCAGACTGAAGGACAGACTACCCGTGCGGCCACGGCCGGGGAACCCGAAGGCACTGCCCTCGTAAGGCGAATACTCGACCAGGTCTACACTGCCATCGGCATTGGTACGCTGGTAGGTCTGATAATAGCCGTAGCGCGACGACCCGAAGTCGGGCGCATAGCTGAAGCTCACCTGTGGAGTTATCACATGGCGGATGGCTTGTACCTTATCGCCAAACAGTTTACGGCTCGGGACGTAGAAACCATACAGTTTGGTGCTGGCACTCATAGAGAAATTCCAGTTGTAAACGTTGTTGAACCCGTAGACGGTATCATTCTCCACCCGCTGGGTCTCTTCGTTCCACGAACGGTTCACCTTGCGGGTGTACATACGGTCGGTAAAGTTGAAAGCAGGGGTGACATTGATGTAGTTGAACAGCGTAAAGGAGCCCGAGACGGGGATGCTGTGCTGCATGCCGTTGCGCCAGTCCTTGATGAGGTTAGACGAAGCCAGCTGGTCCTCCTTGGTGTTGATCGAGTTGGTGAGCTGCCCCGTATAGCTCAGCGCTATCTTCTCATACCAGCGCTGCTTCCCCACCGCGTTCTTCCGCCTGAACGGGTAGAACCTGCTTATCGAGATATTGAGGTCTGGCAGCGTCAGGGCGATGGTCGAGTCGCGCATATTCTGGTTCAGGTTGGCCGTAGAGCTCAGCGTCATACCTATGCTGGAGAACGTGGTACTCCAGTTGACCGACGAGGTACGCGTACTCTGCGTCATGGTCTGCGGGTTGTACATGCTGTTCAGGTTATTGCGTTCATAGCTGCTCGTGGCGAAGTTCACGCTGGCCGAAAGAGAACTAAAGGGATTGGCCTTGGCATCCTGCCGATGGCTCCACTGTATCTTGAAGCTGGTCTGTCGCTGGTAATCGGGCATACCCTTGTCGCCCGTACGGGTGTCCTGGAAACTGGCCAGAAAACTGCCACTATACTTATAACGCTTACGATAGTTGGTGGCCATGCTGAGACCCCACGAGCCCTTGGTATAGACCTCGCCAAGCAACTTGAGGTCCCACTTATCGCTCATGGCGAAGTAGTAGCCACCGTCGCGCAGGTAGAAACCGCGGTCAGCCTCATCGCCATAACTGGGCATGATGAAACCCGACGAGTAACTCTTACTAAAGGGGAAGAAACCATAAGGGATGGCCAGCGGCAGGGGTACATCGGCCACCACAAGATAAGCAGGGCCGAAGACAACGTCCTTGTTAGGACGCACCTTGGCGCGAGAGAGGGCGATATAGAAGTCTGGGTGCTCGGCATCGCATGTAGTATAGCGGCCGTGCTTCAGATAAATGTCGCCGTTGTCATTGCGCTTGGACTGCTCGCTTGACAGGTAACCCTCCTCCTGGTGAGTAGTGACGTTATTGATAAATCCCTTCTTGGTCTTGAAGTTAAAGGACATGGTGTCGCTCTCATAAGTGGTCTCGCCCATGGTGAATACGGGCTTATTGCGTACGCCGCCCTTCTCCATCGAGTCCGGGGTGCCCACCGCGTGTACCAGACTGCTGTCCATGCTCATGGCTATCCGGTCGCTGTTAAGCTCCATGTTCTCATACTTCACCTTGGCCGAGCCATAGATATAGGCGCGTTTGGTGCGGGCATCATATACGAGCGAGTCCTCGCCCGAGTAGGTTACCGGAGCATCAATGCCATTTTTCTTAGAACGGTTTATGGAGTCCAAGCGTATCGAGTCATCGACAGCCTTGTTGTGGTGATATACGGCGAGCTGCAGCGAGTCCATCTTGGTGGTATCTGGCTCCACGTGCAGTACTTTCGTGCCTTTCAGGGTATCCTTGACGAGTGTCAGGGTGTCTGTCTGAACCTGCCGGTCCTTCTTCTTGCCTACAGGCATGGCCGTACGGGCCATCACGACAATGACGACCAGGAAGAGCAACGTTATAACCGACTTACTTCTCATCAGAAGTGCAAAGTTAGCTATTTAATATATAATAATGTATGATTTTCCGATTTTTAACGCTCCTCGAAGAGTTTTTTCCAGGCACGGAAACGCTCCACGCCATCACTCCCAAACTTGGCCAGACTGTGTTCGGCCTGCTCGTAGCTCTTCTCCTGTTCCAGGTGACTCTTGGAGTAAAATTTGTCGGCATAACAGATGAGCTGCTCTTCGAGTGTCTCGGGCAGGAAGTCCTGGGCAGGGAGCGGCAGATGCTGGGCCAGAATCTCCTGACGGGTCAGGCCGGCACCGGTATGGCGCTCGCACACGCGGGCATGGCGGGGGTAGCCCTCGGCACGCAGCATGTCGGCCCCGATACGGCCATGACAGATGTAGGGCTCGCTACCCATACAGCAGATGGAAGGAGCATGACAGCGCACGATACCTATGTCGTGGAACATGGCTGCCTCAATGATGAACTGGCGGTCGAGGCCCATCTCGGGATGGTTATCACAAATACGCACAGCACGCCTCATAACGAGCGTGCTGTGCGCAGTAAGTATATGACGGAGCTCGTTGTGCTCCGGATAGTATTTGTCTATAATCTCATCAATCATCGGCACCAGGACGCTGAATATAAGCTATCACATCGCCCTTGTTGACCTTGCTGCCCTGCTTGGCGTTGATCTCAACGAGCTTGCCGCCCAAGTCGGCAGGCACAGTAACGAACTCGCCCCAAGGAGCCTGAATGTAGCAGAACACATCGCCCTCCTGGTACTCCTTGCCGATAAACGGCTCGACAGCAGGAGCGGCCTCGCCGTCGCCCTGGAACTCCCAGAAGAGCTGTCCCTTGACGGGGCTGACGATGGCATCGGCCTTGGCGTGCTTAAAGGCTGCCAGCTGTTCAGCGCTGAGCTGGCCGCCGAGCTTAGCGTCCTTGGCTTTCTGCAGGTCAGCGAGGAAGTTCTTCTTAGCCTGACCGCTGCGATAGTTGCGGTACTGCTCGGGGTGCATGGCCAGTTCGAAGAGTTCCTCATCGTCCTGACCATAGTCCCATCCGTTCTCGTCCATCTCCTTGCGGAAGTCGTCGAGGGCGTCGGTAAGCAACGTATGGGCGTCGACATCGGTAAACTCGCGGCCCTGCTTCTTGGCCAGTTCTACCAGCTCGGGAGCTATGGTACCTGGTATCTTGCCACTCTTACCCAGTATCATGCCCCACATGGCCTCGTCCATCATCACGAAGCGTCCCTTGCCCTGCTCGATGGTGAGCAGGTTCATCAGGGCTATGTTCTTGGTGTACTGGCTGAACGGGGTAACCAGGGGTGGGTATCCCACACGTGGCCAGACGTACTCTACCTCGTTGAAGAGCTTGATGAGCAGGTCATCCATAGACAGTTCGGGCTCGCCCTTCTTCTTGCGGATATTGTTGATGGTCTGGCGCATGCCGCCCAGGTCGGCCATCATGCTGCCCATCATTCCGCCGGGCAGGCCGCAGCCTAAGAGCAGCGAACTCATTATCTTGTTCTGCGGATTGATGAAGTATCCGAGCCAGTCGTCTATGAACTCCTGTGTCAGGGCACGTGCCTGCATGTAGGCGCTCATGTTTATCTCCGGCACGTCAAATCCCTCGTTCTTCAGCATGCTGATTACCGAGATAATGTCCGGGTGTACCTTACCCCAGGCCAGCGGCTCGATGGCCGTGTCTATGATGTCGGCGCCATTGTTGCACACCTCGAGTATGCTGGCCATCGACAGGCCAGGGCCAGAGTGTCCGTGGTACTGGATGATAATCTCGGGGTGCTTATCCTTAATCATCTTGGTCAGCTTACCCAAGAAGGCGGGCTGGCCGATACCTGCCATATCCTTCAAGCATATCTCCTCGGCACCGGCGGCTATCAGCTCATCGGCTATATTGCTGTAATACTCGAGCGTATGTACTGGCGAGTTGGTTATACACAGCGCGCACTGGGGTATCATGCCGCCTTCCTTGGCCCACTTGATTGAGGGCTTGATGTTGCGCACGTCATTCAGACCGTCGAAGATACGGGTAATGTTGGTACCCTGCTTAGCCTTGACCTTGTACATCAATGCACGCACGTCATCGGGGACGGGGTACATACGCAGGGCGTTCAGACCGCGGTCGAGCATGTGGGTCTGTATGCCGGCATCGTTGAAGGGCTTACAGAAGGCGCGAACAGCCTCATTGGGGTTCTCGCCAGCCAGCAGGTTCACCTGTTCAAAGGCGCCGCCGTTGGTTTCAACACGGCTGAAACAACCCATGTCGATGATAACAGGAGCTATACGGGCCAGCTGATCCTTGCGGGGCTGGAATTTGCCTGAACTCTGCCACATATCTCTGTACACGAGACTAAACTTGATTTTCTTTTTCATATTTCTGATTATTATAATTCCATTAGAGTTATTCAACTTGCAAAATTAGATAAAAAAAATCAATTCCCCGATGATTACCCGCATTTTTTAGGATTTTATTACTACCACCGGAGCTGTCCGCCCAGTAGCCCAGACCGTCGCCACGGGTAGCGGAGCCATCGGTGCCTGTGCTGACGAGACTGCCTGACGAGCGGGAGCCGACACCCGGCCTGCAGCCAAGGCTGACACGGCGTAACCGAATGGCAGACAACGAACCGCCAGCCTCTCCCACCACCCTACGGGCCCTCAACAGCTGCATCCGAAGACTTAGGATGTAGAGCCTTTAGTTCCAGACGTACATCCCAAACCTCCATGTCTACATTCTAAGTCTTCGGACGGAGCCTGGCGGAGCCACGATTATGGTGTCGGCGTACACCTTATTATATATAAGCACCGGCGCCTCAATACTGCAAATCGAAAAATTCTTCGAATTTTTCTTTGCAGTATCTTCGGCTTGCACTACCTTTGGATAAGTCAGGCTGCGCCTCAATACTGCAAACTGAAAAATTCTTCGAATTTTTCTTTGCAGTATCTTCGGCTTGCACTACCTTTGCAAAGAGAAAGATAAAGACTAAGAACTGTATGATAATGAGAAATAAAGTAATAGTCCTGGCGCTCGCGGTACTGGCCATCGCCGTAACGGCCTGCAAGGGTGGCTCGAAAGAGTCCCCGACGACGCGCAACGGTGCCTCGACCGACGAGCTGAAACTCAAGGGCGACAAGACGGTGTACGGACTGGCCTGCGACGGATGCACGGACTCGGTAGTGATGCTCTTGCCCAATGACGGAAGCGACCCCATCAAGTACAATGTCATCGATGCTACCCGGCGAGGCAAGATTATGGGCCAGCTCAAGGTGGGCGACTGGATAGGAGTGGTCGTCAATGAGCGGGACCCCAAGGTGGCCGACATGGTGATAGACCTGGACCAGCTCAAGGGCATCTGGTGCTACATAGTGATGCCTAAGCTGAAAGACTACGACTCCATGAGCGAGCGGCTGCAGCGCCGTATCATGCGCAACATGCCCGACTCGATTAAGGAGACCTATCTCATTCCCCGCGAATATGGTTTCTGGATGAGGCGCCAGTGGTCGTGCCAGAGCGTGGGGTACATGCGCGAGCAGACATCGCTGGAAGATGAGAGTCCCGTGGTGTATCCCCCGTTAGGGTTCTTCACTGCCTGGCACATCTGGAACGGCAAGCTGGTCATTACCAGCGGCACCCCCAAGTTTACCAAGGACAACAAGCTCACGGTAACCAACCTTACCAACGACACCTGTACCATAGAGTACTTCAAAGGCGACTCGCTGGTACTGTCGAGCGACGGCATTTCGCGTAGCTATTATCGTAAGAACAACATCGACGACATCAACAAGCGTGCCAAGGCCATCGCCGCCATCCAGGCTAAGAAAGCGCTTCAGGATGCTACGTCAGCCCAATAGCCCCGACAGCCACTACGACAGACGCCGCATGGATTGCTCATTTCCATGCGGCGTCTGTCGTCTATACGGGTAGCCCCGGCGGGCGGACTGCTACCTGTCCAGGTCGTGGTTCATAAAGCGGTGCTCGGCCAGCTGCTCGTACTTGGTGCCGGGCTTGCCGTAGTTGGCATAGGGATAGATGCTGATGCCCCCGCGAGGGGTAAACAGCCCCGTAACCTCTATATACTTAGGCTCCATGAGCTTGATGAGGTCCTTCATGATGATGTTGACACAGTCCTCATGGAAGTCGCCGTGGTTGCGAAAGCTGAACAGATACAGCTTGAGGCTCTTGCTCTCCACCATCTTGACCTCGGGAATATAGGAGATACGTATCTCGGCGAAGTCGGGCTGCCCGGTGATGGGGCAGAGGGACGTAAATTCCGGGCAGTTGAACCGCACCCAGTAGTCGTTACCCGGGTGCTTGTTAACGAATGTCTCCAGCACCTCAGGGGCATAGTCTGTGGCGTACTTGGTGGCCGAGCCAAGTTGTTTCAGGCCGTCGTGAGTTCTATCCATAATCAAATATTGAAAATTTTGAGTACATTATAGTCTACGCCATTGTCGTACACGTCCTCGCCCTCGACGGCCTTGACATGGCGCACCACCCAGATGGTCACAGGCAGGGCCACCACCTCGTAAAGGGTCTTGAGCACCACCTGCCAGAACATCAGTACGGGTATCTCGGCAAGGGGTATGACACCCCAGAAAGCCAAGGGGAAGAAGATGAGCGAGTCGGCACTCTCGCCAGCTACCGTACTCAGTATGGCACGCAGCGAGAAACGCTTGCCGTTGGACCCTATCTTCATGCGGCTCATCACATAGGCATTGGCGAACGAGCCTACGAGGAAGGCGGCAAACGAGGCCGCAGCCACACGGGGCGCCAGCCCGAAGATGGCATGAAATCCGGTGTCATTGGTCCAGTAGGGAGCGCCCGGAATATAGTCTACCAATGCCCCGACCAGCGTGAAGAAGAAATTCATGGCAAAGCCCACCCAGATGAGTAACCTTACCTTACGGTAGCCCCACACCTCGCACACGCAGTCATTAATAATATAACTAATGGGGAATACGAGCAGTCCGCCGGTAACGCTGAACTGGCCCATGGCAATCTGCTTTGTCGCAAACACGTTTGACGCAATCAGGCAAACGCAGAAGAGTATGCCGAAAAGCATAAACAGCATACTCACGTTCTGTCTATTTTTATCCATTTCCTTGTTTTGTTAAAGGGGGTTGAGCAAGTACCCCTGTGATTATGGCTGCAAAGTTACTCAAAATAGCCCACAAAATGCTGGTTTTGGTGAAAAAGTTCACCATTAGGGCCTAAAAATTAGCCATTTTCAGTAACTTTGCATCTCGTAACCATGCTACTGTCTATCATCATCCCCGTTTACAGGACTGCCGACACGCTCGACCGCTGTGTAGAGAGCGTGCTGGCCCAGGCTGGCGACAGCGAGATAATCCTGGTTGACGACGGCTCGCCCGACATGGCCCCGCAGCTGTGCGACGAGTGGGCCCGCCGCGACAGCCGCATCCGCGTAATACACCAGGCCAACCAGGGGCTCAGCGGCGCACGCAATACGGGTATCGAATGGTCGCGGGGGCAGTACCTGGCCTTCGTAGACAGCGACGACGCCATGGCTCCGGGAGCCCTGCCCAAGCTGATGGAGCTGCTAAAGGCCCATCCAGAATACGACCTGACCGAGTTTCAGGCCGTCGTACACTACGGCACTGCCCGTGCCCACGCCCTGCCCCTGACCGACGGGGCCTATACCGACTGGCGTCAGTACTGGACGGCCACCCGTGGCTACACCCACACCTACGCCTGGAACAAGCTGTACCGCCGCGCACTCTTCGACCACACCCGTTTTCCCATCGGCCATACGTTCGAGGATATCCTCACCATCCCCAGCCTGCTCCAGCAGTGCCGCGTCATAGGCACCACCACCATTATGGGCTACCACTACTATGACAACCCCGACGGCATAACCCACCAGGCCACGGGGCGCGACCTGGCCAACCTGTTAGAGGGCCACTGCCGCATACTGCCGTTAGCGAGCAGTGCCGACTACTACGCCCATGTGCTCAACATAGCGCTCGACGTACACCACGCCACGGGCCGCGTGCCCCAGTTGCCGCGGATGCCCTACTGGCAGACACCCAAGTTATTAGCCCACCGATTATTAGGACTCACACTCTTATGCAAGATACACCTATGGATAACCCGACGCCACTGATCAGTTTTATCATTACCTGCTACGACCTGCCGGCCGATATGCTCAACGCGTGTATAGCCTCCATACGCACGCTGATACTCCTGCCGCACGAGCGCGAAATCATAGTCATCGACGATGGGTCGGCCATACCGGCCCTCACCGACATAGCCTCGCTGAAGGACGAGATAATCTATCTGCGGCAGCCTAACCGCGGCCTGTCGAGTGCCCGCAACATGGGGCTGCAGGTGGCCACGGGCCAGTACATCCAGTTTGTCGATGGCGACGACAGCCTGGTACAGGCCCCTTACGAGCACTGCCTGGACATAGTGCGCTACCACCAGCCCGACGTGGTCACCTTTCACTTCAGCGACCATCCCGATGCCGACACCCCTTACTCCTTCGAGGGCCCCATGGACGGCGCCACCTACATACACAACCAGAACATACGGGGCACGGCCTGCGGGTACATCTTCAACCGTCAGCTCTTAGGCAGCCTACGCTTCACGCCCGGCATCCTGCACGAGGACGAGGAGTTTACACCCCTCCTGCTCCTCCGCGCTGAGCGCCTGTACAGTACCGATGCCAAGGCGTACTACTACCGTAAGCGCGGCAACTCTATCGTACACGACACCACCCCCAACCATATAGATAAGCGGCTGGCCGACACCCTCGGCAT
Source organism: uncultured Prevotella sp. (assembly GCA_934204655.1). GTDB lineage: Bacteria > Bacteroidota > Bacteroidia > Bacteroidales > Bacteroidaceae > Prevotella. The sequence continues at coordinate 40,301 of CAKPZJ010000013.1, forward strand.
CATAGGCCGCCTGCAACAGTTGGCCCAGACACTGCCCGGGCAGGAGCGCGTGGCCCTCGGCCGCCGTATAGCCCAGCTCTGCATGGACTACCTGTACAACACCATCCGCCTGACCCACAGCCGCCAGCGCCTGAACGATGCCACCGAGGCCCTAAGCCAACTCGGCCTGTACCCTCTGCCCGACAGGAAGTACACCCACAAGTACCAGCTCTTCCGCCGCATGGTCCAGTCGGGCATAGGTAGGACCATACTACTCCATACGATAAGATAAGACGGCTTATGAGGGTATTACTGATGGGCGAGTACAGCAATGTACACTGGACGCTGGCCGAGGGACTGCACAAGCTGGGTCACCAGGTGACGGTAATGTCCAACGGTGACTTCTGGAAGGACTACCCGCGCGACATCTCGCTGGTGCGCCGGCCTGGCCGCCTCGGCGGCCTGTGGTACATGGGCCAGCTCTACGCTCGCCTGCCTCAGCTACGCGGCTACGACGTGGTCCAGTTTATCAACCCTATGTTCTTAGAACTTCGGGCTGAGCGCGTCGAGCCTATCTACCAGTACCTGAAGCGCCACAACGGCCAGCTCTTCTTAGGCGCTTACGGCATGGACTACTACTGGGTTCACGAGAACATTACCCGCATGCCCCTACGGTACAGCGACTTCAACTTCGGCCACACCCTGCGCACCGGGCCCGAGGCCGAGGTCTATATACAGGACTGGATAGGCACCGCCAAGGGCCGGCTGAACCAGCTCATGGCCCGCGAGTGCCAGGGCATCATAGCCGGCCTGTACGAGTACTGGGCATGCTACCATCCGCTCTTTGCCGACAAGACCACGTTTATACCCTACCCCATACACTGCCGCGATGACCAGCCTGTAAGTACCCACGACCGCCTGCGCGTGTTTATCGGCATCAACCGCGAGCGCTCGGTGTACAAGGGCACCGACATCATGCTCCGCGCTGCCCAGGATGTGGCCCGCCGCTATCCTGACAGGATGCAGCTGACGGTGGCCGAGAACCTCCCCTTCAGCGAATACACCCGCCAGCTGGCTGACAGCGACGTACTGCTGGACCAGCTGTACAGCTACACACCCTCCATGAACCCCTTAGAGGCTATGGCTCATGGCATCATCTGTGTAGGGGGCGGCGAGCCCGAAAACTATGAGATACTGGGCGAGAAAGAGCTGCGCCCCATCGTTAACGTACAGCCCACGTACGACAGCGTCTATGAGGAACTCGAAAAACTGGTTAATCACCCTGAGCGCATAGGCCCGCTGAAGCGCCAGAGTATAGAGTACATACGCCGGCACCATGACTATATCAAGGTAGCTAAACAATACGAGAAATTATACTGCGGCCGATAACCTACAGGCTATCGGCCCACTGGCCTTAGTCGTCCTCGCTCACGCTGAGTTCGAGGTAGCGACGGCTAAGGTCTGTTATACGGCAACGATTGTCGGGCCGCTCGCCCACCAACCACACGATACGCCCCGTGGCATCGGCCACTACCAGTTGGGCGCGCTTCTCCAGCACATTCTTCTTACGGTCTGTAAGATAATCGCTTACCAACTTAGAACCCGTCATGCCCAGTGGCACGAAGCGGTCGCCCTGCTGTGTCCTGCGCAGGGTGAGCGGCCACGCGATGGGGTCGGCGTCGAGCGTGGCACACGTGGCGGCACGCGACAGGACAAAGCCGGCCTCTACAGCACCAGTCTGCACACGCAACTTCAGCCGCTCGCCATAACGGTAGAGTCCTGGCTCGGGCACCACCAGGGGTGCGGGCTGCGCGGCAGGCTGCGTGGCGATGACAAAGGCGTCGCGGTCGCGCACCACGATATGCGAGGCCGACCGCCACACCATGCCGCTCTGCGCATCGAGGCTGGCGGCCATGTCCTCGACCTGTGCCGGGGTAAACCCTAACCCTCGGAGACGGTGCCAGAGCATGTACTCGGCACTGGGCTCGCGCCGCAGGCGGTCTATGGGCAACCTCTGGCCCTCGTAGGGGGCGTGCAGGGCCTGGCTGTTGGCCACCCGGGCCACCTCAGCGAGGCGCTGAGAAGTCTGGTAGATGGAGTCTATGACCGAGGGATTGATGGTCTGAAGCAGGGGAATGACATCCAGCCGTATCTTGTTGCGCTTTACATCGTTTTTCAGGTTGGTACTATCGGTTACATAGTTCTGCCCGTGGTCGCGGAGATAGCCGAGAATATCCTGTCGGCTTACGCCTAAGAGGGGGCGAACCACGTGGCCGTGACGGGGAGCTATGCCCGTAAGGCCGTCGATACCAGTGCCACGGAGCAGATTGAGAAGCACGGTCTCGACGCTGTCCTCGCGGTGGTGGGCCACACAGATGGTGGCGGCGCCGATGTCGCGGCGAAGCTGTTCGAAATAAGTATATCTGAGGTCGCGTGCGGCCATCTCTATACTCACCTTGTGGGCGGCGGCATAGGCATGGGTGTCAAAGTGGGCACGGTGAAGGGTTATGCCGTAGCAGTCGCACAGGCTGACGCAGAACTGCTCATCGCGGTCGGCCTCGTCGCCACGCAGATGAAAGTTGCAATGGGCGGCATCGACGGTATAGCCCAGTTCGTGAAGCACCAACAGCAGGCACACGCTGTCGGCCCCGCCAGACAGGGCCACGATATGGCGGTCCGTGCGGGCCATGAGCCCATGACGGGCGATGAACTGCCGTACGCTATCACTCAACATAGAGCACCAGTCCCTTGAGATATTCGCCCTCGGGGTGATAGATGTTGATGGGGTGGTCGGCCGGCTGATGGAGCTGGTGCAGGATACGCACCTTGCGGCCAGCCTGGGCAGCAGCGGTAAAGACAGCGTTGCGGAAATGGTCCTTGGTAACCACCTGCGAGCAACTGAAGGTAAACAGGATGCCTCCGTGCTTGATGCGCTCGAAACCTTTGACGTTAAGGCGGGTGTAACCCTTGAGCGCATTGTGGAGGGCAGCACGGTGCTTGGCAAAGGCAGGCGGGTCGAGGATGATGAGGTCGTACTTGTCGTCATGGGCATCGAGATACTTGAACGCATCGTCGCAGTAAGCCTCGTGGCGGCTGTCGCCGGGGAAGTTCAGGGCCACATTGAGATTGGTCAGTTCGATGGCCTTGGCGCTGCTGTCTACCGAGTGGACCGACTGGGCACCGCCCCGCATGGCATATACCGAAAAACCGCCCGTGTAGCAGAACATGTTGAGTACGTTTCGGCCACGGGCATAGTGCTCTAAGAGCAGCCGGTTCTCGCGCTGGTCTACGAAGAAGCCTGTCTTCTGACCCTTGAGCCAGTCGACATGAAACTTGAGGCCGTTCTCCACGGCCGTATTGTCGTCGCTGCCCCCATAGATGAAGCCGTTCTCCTGGCGCAGGTCGGCTTTGTAGGGCAGCGTGGTCTCGCTCTTGTAGTACACATGGGCTATACGGTGGCCCATAACATGGAGAAGCGCCTGGCACACCTCGTGGCGACATACGTGCATGCCCACGCTGTGGGCCTGCATGACAGCCGTAGCCCCGTAGCAGTCTATGACCAGCCCAGGCAGGTTGTCGCCCTCGCCGTGAACCAGCCGGTAGGTATTGTTATCGGGATTGTCGGCTATGCCGATGGCTATGCGCATCTGCAAGGCCGACTCCAGCCGGCTCTCCCAGAACGCGGCATCAATGGGCACCTCTCTGAACGACAGGACGCGCACTGCGATGGAGCCTATCTGGTAATGGCCCACCGCCAGGAACTCTCCCGTGGAGGCATAGACATTCACTACATCGCCCTCGGCCACTCCCTCATCGATATGACTGATGGCGCCCGAGAAAATCCATGGATGAAAACGGCGGAGGCTTTCTTCCTTGCCCCGCTTGAGTGTTACGGTACGGTATGTTATCATTGTTCTGTCTTTTTAGTGTTAGCACGGGGCTTAGGCTCGGGCTCAGGGGCGATGACCAGTTCGTAGTCGCCCGTACGCGACAGACGGCAGAGCTCGTCATAGAGCTTGATACAGGTCCAGGCATCCGTGGCAGCGTACATACGCTGGCGGTCGGTCAGCACGTCGGCCTCCCAGTTGGTAAGGCGCTGGCGCTTGCTAATCTTCTGATGGAACAGGTTGGCGTAGAGCTTCTGGAGCGACATATCCTCGATACCTATGCGGCCCACCTCGTCCTGTAGGTCGATGAAAGCACCAGGAGTAAACTCGGCGCGATGGTGGAGCGAAAGCAGGTCGTTGTTGAGCGAAAGCCCCACCATGGGCACAGTGCGGTTCTCAAGCAGCCGGATAATGGCCGGAGTAACACCAATATAATTAAGGCGAAACAGAAAACAGGTATCGTAAGTAGATACCTGCAGCAGAGCCACCTTGTAGTTTTGGCCCTTCTTAAATGCGGGTCGGGTCTCGGTGTCTACGCCCAAGATGGTATGCGACAGCAGATAGTCGACAGCCCGGTCGGCCTCGCCAGGCGTCATGATGGTGATAATGCGCCCGGGGAACGACACCACGGGCATAGCGGTAATCAGGTTCTTGTCAAACTTGTTATAAATAATCTTTTTCATTCTTCTGCTCTGTAGCATGGTGAATATGGGGACAGCCCTGCCGGACGGCACAGGCTCCCACAGCCCGATGGTAACCGCTGACCGCCACAGGGCAGCCCGTTCCCCATCAGTCTACGGCAAAGGTAAGCATAAAAACTGAGATAAGGGTGCATAGCGCCGTTTTTTTTACAATCGGCAGCATTGCCACCTTTTTTCCCGTCTTCGGTTATCTTTTCATAGTTACCGACGTAGACGGTGCTTCTTGTAATCGTGTCACCGGACAGCAACTCTGTGTACCACCGTTGTTGGTCAGGCCCATAGACAAAATCCATCCAGAGGTTTTTGCCCGTATCCTCTCTTCCCTAAGTCATTAAAAGTGGTGTTCAACGCTTCACCTGGAATATCCCCTTTGACATTCTCCACTTCCGTGACGGCATGAGGGCGCACGTTCTCGTCATACGAGTAGTTGCCCACGCCCTGCTTAAAAAGGATGTTGCCGTTGGGAGCATAGTCGATTTTATCCAATATGACATAATCTCCAACTTTCACAGAAACAAGCCGGTCCTGGTCATCGTAGACATAGGTTTGGGGATTTCTTAGGTATCTCCCGCTCGACAACAGATTACCCGTAGCCCCGTCGTAGGTCTCGCTGAAGCTGGACAATACCGTATTCCCGTTGGCTACCCGACGGCTACTCTCATATCCCCGGCTGTCCAAGGTACGCGTGGCGGTAAGTTTCCCTAAGAAGGAGGAGCTACTTACCAGTCCGTCCGTGCCCTCCATCTTATAGATAACCTTGTCACCGACTGCCGACTGCGCCTTGTACCCGTACTTATCGTACTGGTAGGTCACCTCCAAACCACCTGGGTAGGTGGTCTTTGCCAACTGGTTATTGTCGTTGTAGGCATAGGCGAAACTATAGTTTCCTTTTCCTTCTACATGTCGCCGCTCAGTAGCTACGCGCCCATATTGGTCGTAGGTGTTTTTACCTGCGAACATAGCTTCCCATCACTTATAACACTATTAGCATAAAGAATGCTGCGCCAACACCCGAAAAAAAGGTAACGACAGAGCCGATACAAAAAAAACAGGTTATCCGTTTCCATTTCCTGTGCCATTGTTCATCTTCTTTCTCAAACTGCTTGAAATATTGCAGATAGCGATTATTGGCGAACACCGCTCTATAGGCAGGTATATAACCCAATTCTACAGGAATGGCAACCAATATTAAATTTACAATATTATGTAAATCTCCTCCCTCCTTGAATATAAAAGGCATTAGTAAGAATGAAAAAAAACTGAAATAAGAAGAATAAAGGTAACCAAACCAATGATTAGCCCTTCCGATATAATATCCATTTTCTCGATTATTGAAAAAGGACACCACTTTTTTCTGTTCTTTTGGCAAACGCTTATAATATTTTTCCTTGTATGCTTTTGTAAAAAGATACTTGGGAATAGGAGCGAAAAGAACGTTCACTATCTTTCTTGCGTTACTCCCAGATTTCATCTCACGGAGCCAAATACAATAATATATAGCATTCAAATAGTAATTAATTTTACAATCCTTCATAAATATATTTATCTACCATAATAAATCCAATCAATTGCGAACTTGCCCGCTTTTCCACCGCACCAACTTCCTGCGACTCCGCCAATGGCGCCACCAATAATGGCACCAGGAATAGCGCCAACGCCGCCAAAGAATGCTCCAATATCAGCACCAATCTCGGCACCAATTACAGCACCGTATTTCCCGCCATATGAAGCGGCAACAGCTCCAGTTGCAGCTCGAATGGTATGGTAACCATTAAAATTGCCATTCTGAAAATCTTGCGAATCTGCATAAAAACCACTTCCCAACTCATATATATTTGAAATGGTATTTATATTTCCTGTAAATTTAGAAATTTTATTTCCTATATGTGTTAATTTGGTGGTACTTACATATTGGTTGCCGTAAAACGCGTGTCCATCATTTCCATGCCAATAGAATTTGTGATTACTACCAAATGTAGACTTTTCACTATTGTTTTCCAAAGATTTACCCAAATAGTCAAAAGCAGCATTTATTAATGCGGCATTTCCAAGAACGTCATTACCTATAGACCTTGAGGCAACTACCACCACTTCTGGTATCTCACCGACAATATTCCCATTTTTATCCACGGAATATTCAATCTTCACGTCTCCGTTTCCCTCGTGCATGGCATGATTGAACAGGCCGATTTTCATCCCTTGCATAGCCCCTTGCAGGAAGTCACCGCCTGTTGCCCAAGCTACGACTCCGCCCATGACAGTTGATGAAGCTACCATAAGGCTTGTGTTCATCTTTATGCTTTGGCCATACGAACCAATAGCGGAGGAGGCAAAGCCCGAGACAAAAGCGCTGCCGAACTTTCCGCCGTCCAATGCGGAAATGGCTCCACTGGCAAGTCCGTGGGCACCAGCTCGGAGCAGTTCGTGTCCCATAGTGCCTACCCCTTTAAATATTTCTCCAATGCCATAACTTGCAGCAGATGAGACAAGACTCAGTGCTCCGGCCTTCCATACGTTTTTCCCCTCAAAGCCTGCCTGCATCATACTGCTCGCCACATTGAACATTGCAAAAGCGAATATTTCCATAAAGGTGTTGCCTGACGGGTCTGTATATTTCAGCGGATTATTCAGACAGTAGCTGTAGCGGTTGAAGTTCTGGCTGTTGTCCGACATCTGCACATAGTTGTCGGGACTGAAGAATCTGCCGAGCACTGGGTCGTAGAGGCGACCGTTCATGTTGATGATGCCAAACTCGTTCAGCATCTCGTGCCCTGTGTAGCCACGGTGCAGACCTATATAATTATGCAATACGGTCTGTTTGCCCCATGCATCATAGGTAGCATCGAAGACGCTGTTTCCGTTTTCGTCTGCCACGGAGAGGATACTGCCCAAATGGTCGGTAAAGGCAAGGTAGTACCTAATCACGCCATTCTCCCTGACTACAATCGTGTTTCCGTCAAGGTAATAAAATTCGCGGGTAGTTCCGTCTTCAGTTGTCTTTTCGTAGTTGCCGGCATAGACGGTACTTCTTTTTATCGTATCGCCAGACAGCAACTCCGTGTACCACCGTTGCTGACCAGGCCCATAGACGAAATCCATCCAGCGGTTCTTGCCCGTATCTTCAATCCTGCCAATCTTTCCCAAGTCGTTGAAAGTGGTGTTCAACGCTTCGCTTGGAATATCCCCCTTGACATTTTCCACTTCCGTGACGGCATGGGGACGTACGTTCTCATTATATGTGTAGTTTCCCACGCCTTGCTTGAAAAGGATATTTCCATTGGGAGCATAGTCGATTTTATCCGATATAACATAATCTCCGATTTTTACAGAAACAAGCCGGTCTAAATTGTCGTAAACATAGGTTTGGGGCAGCTTTCCAAGCCTCTCGCTCGACAACAGATTGCCCGTAGCCCCGTCGTAGGTCTCGCTGAAGCTGTCCAACACCGTATTCCCGTTGGCTACCTGACGGCTGCTCTCATACCCCCGACTGTCCAAGGTACGCGTGGCGGTAAGTTTCCCTAAGAAGGAGGAGCTACTTACCAGTCCGTCCGTGCCCTCCATCTTATAGATAACCTTGTCACCGACTGCCGACTGCGCCTTGTACCCGTACTTATCGTACTGGTAGGTCACCTCCAAACCACCTGGGTAGGTGGTCTTTGCCAACTGGTTATTGTCGTTGTAGGCATAGGCGAAACTATAGTTTCCTTTTCCTTCTACATGTCGCCGCTCAGTAGCCACGCGCCCATATTGGTCGTAGGTATATTCTATGGAGTTGTCGCCCATCGCCTGCCTGGTAAGCCGCATCTTTGCATTGCCCGTAGTGCCATAGGTATTGGTTATCGTGTTTTCTCCGATTTGAGTAGCAGCCACACGCCCCAAATCGTCGTAGCGGTAGACAGTCTTGATGCCCCGTGCATCGGTCTGGGTCAGCAGGGTCCCGTCGGCTGTATAGGTGCAAATCGTGGTGCCTGCGTCTGGGTCTGTGAGTGAAAGGCGGTTGCCAGCCTCATCGTAGGTCAGGGTCACGGTCGCCCCCTGTGTCGTCACGCTCACAGGTTTCCCGATGGAGCCATAGCGGTAGGTCACCTCGCTGACCGGGTCGGTCGATTTTGTCACATTTCCCCATGCGTCGTAGGTTTTCGTGTAGCTGCGGCCGGCAGTAGTCGTGGTCACCGAGCGGTTGCCGTACGAGTAGGCGACCGACTTGCCCGAGCTGTGCTCCTCCTTGGTTAGCCTTCCCCGTTCGTCGTAGGTCAAGTCCCGGGTGAGGGTCAGCTTGCCCGTCTTGTTCTCCACGCGCGACACCTGCCCCTTACTGTTATAGGTGGTGGCCTTGGTCACCGCCAGTCCCTTTACCCCATAGGTCTCCACCGAGGTCTCACGCCCTCTCCAGTCGTACCATGTCTTTACGGGCAGTTTTCCCATAGCGTTCTCCTCGGTATAATATACCTTCTTTGGCGAGTGTCCCCATCCGGTCTTGTAGGTAGTCCGTGTGCCGTTGGCTTGCTGGGCGGTCAGTCTCCGTCCCCATCCATCGTAAGTATATCGCGTGGTCAGGATGTTCGACGGCTCGGTGGCATCGCTCTCGGTGAGCAGATTCCCCCACAGGTCGTAGGTATAGGTGTTAACGGCAGCCTCTGGGTCGGAGTAACTCTTAACGATGAACCGACCGGAAGCGTCATAGTCGTTGTATTTGGTAACGGGCGTCACACCGCTGCCTGTGGTGACCGAAGAGAGCACGTTGCCGTACACATCGTAGCTGGAGGCGGTGGTGAGTTCCATGTCCGTACCGCTGTGTACGGTGGTAGACAGAACATTGCCCCAGTCATCGTAGCTGTAGGTGGTCACGGTGGTATGGGGCGCAGGGTCGTCAATGTGTTTCTGCGTCATTGTCAGCATTGTGGGTACCCACATCCCGGCTTTCTCTTGATAGCCGGAGTACTCAACCCTCTTGTACATATCATCGCTGTTGCCATTTCGGACGGTCTCGTCCGTGACCACACCTTTCTCGACATCATAGTGCGTTTCGGTGGCGGTCCTGTTACCATCCAAGTCGGTCACTTCCTTATTGGAGAGATAGGCAAAATAGTTGTTGCCAGTTTTGGAGACCGCATAGGCCGAGACCGTAGTACTCGTGTCGGTGTCCACGGTATAGACCGACCGAGTCTCCACTGGAATCCACAGGTCTTCGTCCCACCGGGTAATGCGTGTGGTCTCTTTTGTGCCAAGGGTAAGGTCACATGTGGTCACGCTGTTGAAGCCGAGCATCCCCCGACCACCGATATGCAACTGGAGGTCTTCGTAGGAATACCGTGTCGTCAGGTAGCCAGAATAGCCGCAGTTGCTCGTGATACTTTTCACCACAGATAGGGACGGGGTATAGCTGTTTACGGGGTAGGCGCTTCCCATTTTTCTTGTATAGACCGAAGCGTCGGTAAGGCTTGTGTATTCGATGGCGTTTTCCTCGATGCCGTTGGAAACAGCGGTGATTTTCCCTTCCTTTGACAGGTTTTCTCCTACCTTGTAGATATTGATTTTCTCGTTGAACGTATCGTTGGTACTGTTCAGCAGACTTCCGTAGTTGGCCAGTTCAAGCCCCCCGTCGCCGTCGAAGTCACCCAGGAAAAGGTAGCTTTCCCATGCATCGTCCTCCCGACCTTTCGTGTAGCCGGTTAGCAGCTCTATGTCTGAGCCGGTAGAGATGAACCACTTTACCTGCGTATTGGTGTACTGGTTCTCAAACTTCGGGAAACCACGGTGTACATACCCCGCTTTGCAGACCATCACGTCAGTGCGCCCGTCGTGGTCCACGTCGTAGGTCAACAGCGAAAAACGGCTGTCATCCTTGGCGGAAGTGTGGTCCGCCACGCCTATGTCTATCGTCTGGGTATGGGTAAAGGTGCCGTCGCCGTTGTTGTGCGCTATCCAAAGGCACGACTCCCCTTTCTTGTTGTACACAAAGTCGGACAGGCCGTCGCCGTCAAAATCCCCCTGCTGCATCCTCCAAGAGCTGGCGAGGTCGGTACCCGAACAGGTGTTGCTCTCCGAGAACCGAGAGGCTATGTCTGTACCACCATTGTTGAAGTATATTTTGTAGCCACCATCGCATAGCAGTATCAAATCCTGTAGTCCATCATTGTTGTAGTCGCCCACGAACACCTTTTCGATCTCCTTGTCGGAGTTCTGGGGGAGCGTGAGCCTGACTTCCGTACTTTTTGAGGATGTGTTTCCTGTATATTGTACGATGGTACAGGGATAGTAGCCATCTGTCCGCTGCTGTTCTACACACACGATTTCATCTTTGCCGTCACCATCCATATCATAAGTGGCGTACAAGGGAACCCGATTGGTGGACTTGAGCTTTATGGACGGCAATTGGCGAGGGCCTCCAGCCCCCATGGTGATATCATATCCGCTGAGAATATGAAAGATAGCCTGATTATACCCATAGGAAGTGTCAAAATAGGGTAACACAAGGTCGTTGTAGCCATCTCCGTCAAAATCCATGGCAGATACTGCGCCCGGTATCACCTTGTAATCGTTTATGGTTACTCCCGCTGGAAGACACAACTCTCGTAGGAACTCGTACGTGATGTCCCCGGTAGCGGTGACTTTGCCTTTATAGACATATACATTTGTGGAATGTCCATAGCTTATATCAGTGGTGGTAGCCCCTTTTATCGTCTGTACCTGCGAGACCCTAACAATATCACTGATGCCGTCTCCGTCGAGGTCTACCGATAGAAAATGCTGGTCACTTTCCTCCACGTACTTGTGACTGTCTTTGGTCGCTACATCCAACTCGGATGCACGTATTATGGGTGAAGGCAGCTTCTCCCAAGTAAAGTTAACGGGTGGAAGTTTGTCTCCCTTTCCGTTTTTCTCCTCTACCGATACAAGGCGTACCCATTTGCCATCAGATTGATTGGACTCGTCATCGTAGGTAAAAGAATATTGGCGATAGACAGAATTGTTGCTCATAGTTACCACCGATGAAAGACACATGTCTGTCCATCCTTGTTGATTTTCCAACATAAACGGACGGGCTTTGTCGCCGAGATTTCGATAGAAAAACTTGATTTGGTTGATGACACCCCGTCCCTGCGAGGAGTTAACACCGTAGGTAATGGCTGTGGGGCGGATGCCGAGGTTGCTGGTCTCGTACTCGTAATAGATATGATTGGTGTACCGGTCGGTCGCGCTGCTGATGTACCACGAGGCGATACGTGGATGGCCACTCTTGTTCGTATAGGCGAGTCGAGAGGTTGAAGAATTGCCATATTCGTAGGTCATGCCTGTACGGGTGGTCACCTCAAACCAAGTGGTGACGGTACTATTGTCATACTTTCCGTGTGCCGTCACCTTGGTAAATGGGTCTCCCTCCACCGTATAGACAGAGCCAGACTGTCCGGAAGAGCCAGACTGGAGTATAAGACGCTTGCCGTCAAGACAGAGATTATCAGCGGCTGTATAGGTAACCCCGGACTGGCTGCCATCGTGGAACATGTCATGTCCGCCCCGAGTGATAGCAGAGATGCCTGTGATGTTGAACCCGTAGCCGGCAAGGCCATATCCGCCCGACTGGCTATCATAGGCCAGTCCTATCTGCGGTGTCAGCGACCCTCCGTCTGGAGTTTCTATTTTTAGGCTATAGCCAGCCCCACCAAGACTGCCAACAGAGAGGGAGCCACCAATAGTACCCACAGAGCATCCCATATTATAAGTTATTGATGGTTTGGGAATATCCGGAGGAACAACCACAAGGTCACTATCTTTAACAAGGCTATCCGTGGGAGCAGGAATAGGGTCTATTACTATTGTGGTCGATGTAGTTTTCGCAGTGTCCGTTGGATTGGCAGTAGCCCCGTTCGACAGGCTGTCACCAAGCACCTTGTACAAGCCCGCAGGAAGACTACGTGCCACTGCCTTAGGAAAACACTCAGAAAGTCCTAACCACAGGAAGATTAGTAAAGGACACATAAAGACTGCCCGCTTTATTTCTTTACGATTTTCCATGTGGTTGTGTGATTATTGAGGGTGATTCTGAGCAGATAAACACCTGCCGGTTGACTGCTAATATTGATAGTTACGACTTCGCCTCTTATCTTCTCCATCAAAAGTACTATTCCCTGATATGTACAGACTGCTAATGAACATCTGTCTGTACTTTGCAGTCCCGAGATGCTGATTTTCAAGATTTCTTCTACTGCGTTAGAGAGTATCTTAATGGAATGGCCCTGCATAGTATCCGTGAAGCTCCTATTTCCCACAGCGAAAGCCCCTTGGTTAGCCATCATCTGAGGAACCGCCAGCACAATTTCGCGTTTTACACGATTGCCGGCAGCATCGTAGGCGAATCCGATTCTACTCTGAGCGAAAGAGAGGACGGCCCAGAGCACTAAACAAGACAGTAAGGAAATCCTTTTCCCGTTCATCCTGATTTGTAATTTGTCTTTTTTTAGCAGATACTTTGCCATATTCCTGTTCGGGTGTAAAGGTAAGCATAAAAACTGAAATAAGGGCGCATAACACTGTTTTTTTTACAGCCGCCGGCATTGCCTTTATTGGTACCGTGTATATGCCTGCGGTTAGCCACGTAGCTGTAGTTGTTCAAGAATATCAGAAAGACACTCTCCAGTTTTCTAATGACGGCTCCCAGCAAGCTAAAGGCCGTCGCGGGCCATCGCAAGATGGCTCGCTGTAAAAAGGGAGTTTCGCGCATGGGAGAGGGAGCCCTCTTACGCGCGCGTACGCGATATAATAAATAGGTATAAAGAATACACCCACTCACCCCATGCCATGAGCAAAAGACAGGAGGGTAGAAAAAAAACAGGAAATCGTAACCGATTTCAAGTTTTTTGCACTATTTTTGCAGAAAATAGGCGGCACCGCGGACATCTGAGCAAGCTCATGCCGCACGGTTTGCACTATTTTTGCAGAAAATAGGCGGCACCGCGGCATGCCTTGGCAGCCGCGACACCACTACATACCAACAAAGGACTGACAAATGGCACGAAAAAAGACAGAACGTAAACCCAAGAATATAGGCGAGGCCGTGGGCTTCGTCAACTTACTGAGCAATGAGAAGGTAGACTTCATCCTGGGCATCGTGGTGCTATGCACTGTCATCTACATGGTCATCGCCATGGTGTCGTTCTTCAATACCGGACAGGCCGACCAGAGTGTGCTCCAGGACATGCGTCCCGGCGAGTGGCTCAACAGCGACCACCAGTTTACCAATTACTGTGGTTCGCTGGGCGCCATCATAGCCTACGAACTCATATCGGTCAACTTTGGCTTTCCCGCCTTTATCATCCCTGCCTTCATACTGTTAGTGGCGCTACGGCTCATGCGCGCCTATCAGGTAAACCTGCTCAAATGGTTCTTAGGCATGACACTGGTTATGGTGTGGTGCTCGGTTACCTTTGCCAAGTTTCTCACCCCGTTCTTAGGTAACTTAGTGTTCAACCCCGGAGGTAACCATGGACTCTTCTGTGTACAGCACCTGGAAAACCTGATAGGTCCGCCGGGGCTGACAGCCGTCTTAGCCATTACGGCGGTAGCCTTTCTGACCTACCTGAGCAACGAGACCATACACGTGATACGCAAGATGATAAACCCGATAGGCTATATCACCTCGCGCATCAAGGTGACCATCAACCAGACCGCAGCCCCCGCCGACGAGATGGTGGAATCCGAGGAGGAAAGCACCCCCGAAGTACAGGAGCCGGAGCCGACGGTGGTAGACCTGACCCCGGAACCGGTTAAGGAACCGGAGGCTAAAGAGCCAGAGGGCAAAAACGCTGAGGAGAACCCTCGGCCGCTGACCGTAGAGGTGCCCAAGGGCGACGAGACCATCCAGGGCAAGGCGCTCACCGCCGAGGAGATACGCAAGACACCGATAGACCCACGCGAGCCTTTCACCCGATACAAGTTCCCCACGCTGAGCCTGCTCAAGACCTACGAGGACGAGGACAACACACAGGTGGACATGGAGGAGATAAAGGCCAACAACGCACACATCGTCAAGGTGCTCGGCAGTTTCGGCGTGAGCATCAGCGAGATTAAGGCTACCGTAGGCCCCACCGTGACGCTGTACGAGATAACCCCCAGCGCGGGTACACGTATAGCCAAGATACGCAACCTGGAGGACGACATAGCCCTGAGCCTGGCTGCGCTGGGCATACGTATCATCGCGCCTATTCCCGGCAAGGGCACCATAGGTATAGAGGTACCTAACAAGAAGAAGCACATCGTGTCGATGGAGAGTGTGCTGGGTGTCAAGAAGTTTAAGGAAACTAAGATGGAGCTGCCGCTGGCCTTAGGCAAGACCATTACCAACGAGGTGTTTATGGTAGACCTGGCCAAGCTGCCCCACCTGCTGGTGGCTGGTGCCACGGGCCAGGGTAAATCGGTGGGACTGAACGTCATCATCAACTCGCTACTCTACAAGAAGCACCCCAACGAACTGAAATTTGTACTGGTAGACCCCAAGAAGGTAGAGTTTACTCCCTACAACAGGATAGCCGACCACTTCATGGCCTGTCTGCCCGAGAACGATGACGAGCCCATCATTACCGATGTGCAGAAGGTGGTGCGCACACTCAAGTCGCTCTGCAAACTGATGGATCACCGCTACGACCTGCTCAAGATGGCTGGCGTGAACAAGATAAAGGACTATAACGCCCTATACTTGGCCCACAGGCTCAACCCAGAAAAGGGTCACGAGTACATGCCGTACATTGTGGTCATCATAGACGAGTTTGGCGACCTCATTATGACTGCGGGCAAGGAGGTAGAGATGCCTATAGCCCGTATAGCCCAGTTGGCACGTGCCGTGGGCATACACATGGTGATAGCCACGCAGCGACCCACCACCAGCATTATCACGGGTAACATCAAGGCTAACTTCCCAGGCCGTATGGCCTTCCGTGTGGGTGCGCAGATAGACTCGCGTACCATACTGGACCGCAAGGGAGCCGACCAGCTTATCGGTATGGGCGACATGCTGTTCCTCAACGGGTCGGAGCCCGTGCGTGTACAATGCGCGTTTATAGATACGAGCGAGATTAAGGCCATCAATGCCTTCATAGACGACCAGCCTGGGCCCACGGAGCCCATGGAACTGCCAGAGCCGGCTGATGACAACCAGGGGGCAGGCTCTACAGGAGGCGCCAAGCCCGTAGACGACTGGGATCCCATGTTTGACGACGTAGCCCGCTTCGTGGTACTCAAC
Organism: uncultured Prevotella sp.; assembly: GCA_934204655.1. Lineage (GTDB taxonomy): Bacteria > Bacteroidota > Bacteroidia > Bacteroidales > Bacteroidaceae > Prevotella. Next base: position 56,104 of record CAKPZJ010000013.1, read on the forward strand.
CAGCAGGGATCTACGAGCAGCATCCAGCGCAAGTTCAGTATCGGCTTCAATCGCGCGGGGCGCATCATGGATCAGCTCGAACGAGCTGGCATCGTGGGTACTGCCCAGGGCTCCAAGCGCCGCGATGTACTGGTGGCCGACGAAAATCAACTGAATACAATGTTATCTCATCAGCAATGAAAAAAATCATAGCAATAACACTCCTGATGGCAATGACCATCAGCCTGCATGCCCAGAATGCCGCCACTGCGCGGAAAGTACTGGACAGAACCGCTGCCGTGATAAGCAGCAAGGGCGGGGCTACCGCCAACTTTACCATGACCGGCACCAAGACGGGCACCGTTAACGGTTCGCTCGCCATCAAGGGCCGCATGTTTCATGCTGTTACCCCCCAGTCTATCATCTGGTACAACGGCAAGACCCAGTGGACCTATCTCAAAGCCAATGAGGAGGTCAACGTAAGTACACCCAACGAGGCCAAGCAGATGAGTATGAACCCGTACCGCTTTATCAACATGTACCAGAGTGGGTACAACCTGTCCATGACTGATAAGGGCAAGAACTACTGGGTTCACCTGACGGCGCAGAACAAGCAGCGCAGCGTGCAGGAGGTGTACATCCTTATCAACAAGAAGAACTACCATCCCAGCACCATCAAGATGCGGCACGGCAACAGTTGGTCGACCATTATGGTGAAAAACTTCAAGACAGGCAAGTTGTCTAACAGCCTCTTCACCTTTAATGCCAAGGACTATCCCCATGCCGAGGTCGTAGACCTGAGATAAAGCCATCGCCATACACACAGACATGAACAGGTACCAACTATTCAGGGCGCTGAGACGCCACCGCATACTCTCTGAGCGCAGGGCCATGAACTATGAGCAGAACAAGGCGGCCAAGTTTGTAATATGGTTCTCAGCCAGTTTTACGCTGCTCTACTTGGTATTCATAGCCATAATACTCTCACTGATAGCCAATGACAGCCGGGGCACCACGCCCATGGAGTTTATGTTCGGGGCGGCCCCCATCATACTGCTGTTAGACTTTAGCACCCGCTTTTTAGCTCAGCAGACTCCGGCACAGATAGCTAAGCCCTACCAGCTCATGCCCATTCCGCGGTATGCCTGTGTAGACGCGCTCATAGCCTCGTCCATGCTTACAGGGTACAACTTTGTGTGGTTTGCCATGCTGGTACCCTACGCCATCATGTCTATCGTGTTTGCCTATGGGTTCTGGCTGGCGCTGCTGTTCCTGTTGATGTGGTGGCTGATGATTATGGCTAACAGCCAGTGGTTCCTTATCTGCAAGACGCTGACCACCGACACCCTGCTGTGGTGGTTGCTGCCCGCCGGAGTGTACGCCCTGATGGGGCTGCCCATCATTCTGAAGTTAGGAGCCTACAAGGGGTGGGAGCAGTTCTTCGAACTATACGGCGCGATAGGCACACTGACCGAGCAGGGCAACCCATTGCCCCTGATAGGCATCGTGGCCCTGTTAGCAGTGCTGGTGCTGACAAACCGCAGGATACAGTACACCCATGTAAGAAACGAGCTCATAAAGACTGAAGCCTCGAAGAAGCATAAGGTGTCGCAGATGGCAGCCTTAGACAGGTTCGGGGAGACGGGCCTGTATCTGAAGTTAGAACTGAAGACCATCCTGCGCAACAAGAATCCGCGCAAGAGTTTTATAATGAGCGTAGCCCTGGTGCTGGTACTGAGTCTGATAATCAGCATGACCGACATCTACGACAATAGTATGTACACCAACTTCTGGGGGCTGTACAACTATCTTATCTTCGGCTCTATCGGCGTAATGCGCATAATGAGCAACGAGGGCAACTACATCGACGGGCTGATGATACACAAGGAGAACCTGCTCTGCAGCTTCAAGACCAAGTACTATCTGTACTGTATCATCCTACTGTGGCCATTCCTGCTCATGCTGCCCACGGTCATAGCGGGCAAGTGGAGTCTCTACATGCTCGTATCGTATGGCATATTTACGGCGGGATTCCAGTATTTCATTCTGTTCCAGATGGCCATCTACAATCGGCAGACCCTTCCGCTGAACACCAAGTTTGTGGGCAAGGGGGGGCTGCAGACCAACTATGTACAATTAGTGGCCGGTATAGGCGTATATCTGGTGCCGATGATACTGGTAAGTGTGTTGCAGTCGGCCTTTAGCGACACAGTGGGCTACACAGTTATGATGGTAATAGGACTGGCGTTCATAGCTACGCACAAGTGGTGGCTACGCAATATATACAACCGCTGGATGAAACGGCGGTACGACATTATGGCAGCCCTGAGGGCTTCGCGCTAAGGGGTCGCCGACAACGGAGGAAGCAGGGGCAACAGGCGGCGGATGTAGTCGCGCTCCCAGTCGGAGGTATGATAACGGATGCCATCGTAGGACAGGACATCTATATCGGCCACGACATGACCGGCACGACGGCCGGCACGGGTAGAACCTAACTGGCTCTCAACGCCTTTCAGCCGCTGGTTAAGGGTGCCGTAATCGTCGGTCGTCAGCAGTACCGCCAGACTATTGGTAAACGGCGGAGCCACAATGCCCACAGCCGCAGAAGCGAGCGACGGGGTAAAGCAGACCGAGGGGTACAGGCCATGCAGTAGCTGCTGCATACGGGCCATGTTGGCCGTGGCATCGACATTGGTGCCTAAGGCCAATATTACCTTGTGTGTGCTAAGCGTCATATCAGTAATGTTTATGGTCAATGAGAATACACCCAGACAGTACACCCCGCCCAGGCAAGAATACTGATACAAAAATAAAGAAAATATCGGTGCCAGGGGCCATATTCCGCATTTTTTTGTCGGCCATGGGCCGATTATCAGAGAGGACTTCACTTTTTACACGAAATATCGCTAATTTTGTAGGGACAAAGCTATTCATCATGAGAAAAGTTTGCACGTTGCTGTTCATCCTCGCCATCTGCCTGCCTATATGCGGGCAGATGAAGAAGAACACCCAATACCAACAATATATCAACCAATACAAGGACCTGGCCATCCAGCAGATGGTCAAATACCGCATCCCAGCCAGCATCACACTGGCACAGGGGCTCTTTGAGAGTCGCGCCGGACTGAGCGACTTGGCCATCAAGGGTAATAACCACTTCGGCATCAAGTGCCACAACTGGACGGGGGCCACCACTTATCACGATGACGACCTGAAGAACGAGTGCTTCCGCGCCTATGGTTCTGTACTCGAAAGCTATGAGGACCACAGCCGATTTCTTACCAACAGCCCCCGCTATAGTCGACTGTTCGCGCTGGCAAACACAGACTACCGAGGATGGGCACACGGTCTGAAGGCTTGCGGCTACGCCACTAATCCGCAGTATGCCTACAAGCTCATCAACATCATAGAGCTCTACCAGCTGTATCAGTACGACACCGCCACTAAGTACGACCGCTTCATAGCCAAGCACTCTGGCACAGAGCGCATAGTGGCCGACGACCCAGGGCTGCACCCCATCTACTATTATAATAAGAACTACTATATCTACGCACGCGAGGGCGAGACCTTTAAGCAACTTGGCAAGGAGATAGGGATAAGCTACCGCGCCCTGGCCAAATATAACGAGCGCGACAAGCACGACCGCCTGCACAAGGGCGACATCGTGTATCTGAAGAAGAAGCAGAAACGCGCGCCTAAAGAGTTCAAGCGCAAGCCTCATGTGGTACGGGCGGGCGAGAGCATGTACGACGTGGCACAGCGCTACGGCATCCGTCTGAAGAACCTGTACAAGATGAACCACCTGGATGCCGACTACCAGATACGTGTAGGCGACCGGCTGAGAGTAAGGTAACGAGAAACTGAGGCAAGGGCTAAGGAGAACCCTGCCAGCAAACATTAATGCGTCCGGGGTACTTGGAGCAGATGCTCTAAGTACCCCGGACGCATTAATGGGTATCTGTCAGGGATTGACTACATTCTGCGGTGTACCAGCCAGGTACATGCGTACATTCTGGAAAGTCGCCTCAAGCAGCCGAGTACGTGCCTCGACCGATGCCCATGCTATATGAGGTGTTATAAAGGCACCCGGCTGAGCTATCAGTGGGTTGTCGACCGATGGGGGTTCGCTACACATCACATCGGCACCATAGCCACCCAACTGGCCCGAAGCGAGGGCCTCGGCCACATCGTGCTCATTGACCAGCGGGCCACGGCCCGTGTTGATAAGCAGGGCACCAGGCTTCATGGAGTCTAAAGTACGGCGGTTTATGAGCTCGTGAGTATCGGGGGTGAGGGGGCAGTGCAGGGTGAGCACATCGCTCACAGCGAGGAGGCCCTCCAGGGTGGTCTTCTGGATATAGCCAGGCAGGTCGGTGGAGTTCTTGCTGGTGTAGGCGAAGACGTCCATCCCGAAATCGCTTGCTATACGGGCCACCTTGCTACCAATATGGCCGAGGCCGACGATACCAAGGGTCTTGCCAGCAAGTTCGTGTACGGGGGTGTCCCAGTAACAGAAGTCAGGGTTACGGCTCCATCGGCCCTCGCGCGTCTGGCGGGCATAATGGGCCACATGGTTGGTAAGGTTGAGTATCTGGGCAAACACCATCTGGGCCACGCTGTCGGTGCTATAGGCAGGCACATTACATACGGTAATGCCCCGTTCGCGGGCGGCCAGGGTATCAATGGTGTTGTAACCTGTGGCCAGCACACATATCAGCCGGAGCTGGGGCAACTGCTCCAAGAGTGTCCGGTCAAGGGTTACCTTATTGGTTACGATAATCTCTGCATCGCGCGCACGCTCTACCACCTGGTCAGGGGTCGTGCGGTCATAAACGGTAAGTTCACCTAACTCGCGAAGAGGGGCCCAGGTAAGGTCACCGGGATTGGATGCGTATCCATCTAACAATACTATCTGCATATCTAATAATACTATTTCCACATTAATATATTATAGGTTACTTGTCGGGCTCCTTGTAACGCTCGCCCCAACACTGAACCATGCGCTGATACAACTTGTCCTCGGCGGGGGTATGCTGGGCGTGCCAGAAGCGTTGGTTCTGGAGGTCGTTGGGCAAGTACTGCTGGGGGACGAAGTTGCCAGGATAGTCATGCGGGTAGAGGTAGCCATCGTGATAGCCCAACTGCTTCATCAAGGCCGTCGGGGCATTGCGGATGGGGAGCGGCACGGGCAGATTGCCCGTGGCACGCACGGTGGCAAGGGCTGCGTCGATACCCAAGTAAGCCGAATTGCTCTTAGGGCTGGTAGCCAAATAGATCACAGCCTCGGCCAGGGGGATACGGCCCTCGGGCCAACCTATCTTGGCAATCACATCAAAGGCTGCATTGGCCAAGAGCAAGGCATTAGGATTGGCCAGCCCCACATCCTCGGCAGCGCTTATCACCACGCGGCGGGCTATAAACTTGGGATCCTCGCCGCCCTCTATCATACGGGCCATCCAGTAGAGCGCGGCATCGGGGTCGCTTCCGCGGATACTCTTGATAAAGGCCGAGATGATGTCGTAGTGCATCTCGCCGTCCTTATCATAAGCCAAGGGGTTCTGCTGGAGTCGGCTTTCTACCATCTCATCGGTAATGACCACCTCGCCCTGGTCTGAGGCTCCCACGACAAGCTCCAGAATATTAAGAAGCTTACGCGCATCGCCTCCGCTATAGCGCAGCAGGGCATCGGTCTGCTTCAGGGTTATCTGGCGCTTGCTCAGTTCCACATCCTCGGTGACAGCACGGTGCAACAAGGACTGCAAGTCGTCTTTTTCAAGTGGTTTGAGCACATAGAGCTGGCAGCGGGAAAGCAGGGGACGGATAATCTCGAACGACGGATTCTCGGTAGTGGCTCCTATCAACGTAACCACACCACGCTCGACAGCCCCGAGCAGACTGTCTTGCTGGGACTTGGAGAACCGGTGTATCTCATCGATAAACAGGATGGGGGAAGCCGTATTGAAAAAGCGGCCGTTCTTGGCGCGCTCTATCACGTCGCGCACATCCTTGACACCACTGGTCACGGCGCTCAGGGTGTAAAACGGCACCTGCAACATGGAGGCCACTATCTGGGCCAGGGTGGTTTTGCCCACTCCGGGAGGCCCCCATAATATAAAAGAGGATATATGCCCCGTGTCAATCATGTTACGGAGCACTGCGCCCGGCCCCACCAGATGTTTCTGACCTACATATTCGTCCAGAGTACGGGGGCGCATTCTTTCTGCTAATGGCTCACTCATATACCTGCAAAGTTAATGATATTTTTCAGATTGACATAAAATTTTACATCAAAAATTTGCAACTTAAAAATTAAGTATATACATTTGCAGCCAGTTATAACTCCTACACATAAAGTAAACATGAAGCAAGATCAGAAGACTCTGACAATCAAGACATTGAACAAAAGCAACATCTGGGATGCTCAGGAAAACGACATCTTCCGTCTGTGGGAAGCCGGCGAGAAAGACTCGGATTTCAAGGACAACCTGCAGCACTATATAGACATCATCAGAAGTGCTTTTGAGATGGAAGAAATCAAGATAGACAATCCCAAGGTTATCGCCAAATACGAGGAGCGCGGCTTCAAAATCGGCCAGATTACCCTCGATGAGAAAAACAAACAGAAGTGGGCCATCAAGAAGCGCCCCATCAAACGCGTAACCGACCTTACTTATGAGAATATTCGCCATATTTCTGCCGCCAAACTTATTGAGGTATTAGAGCGTAATTTCGGTGGTGGCTGGGATTCGCTCTCACAGAGTATTCAGGATATCATACAGAGTGGTTTCGACATCAGTACCACTACCCTACCCGCCAACAGACTGCACAAACCTGGCGGTATGTATGAGAAAAAAATCAACGATGGATTTGAAGTTCTTGAAATTCCCAAGGGTTCCTGGGTCGAAGCTATATTCGCTAAAGAGAAACCCGAAATAGAGAAACCTCGCTACAAGTCAGAAATGGATGATGAAGAGGAGTCGCGAATGGGCTCAGGAGATGAGGACGACGATGACGACAACGATATAGAAATCAATGACAAGCACGATGACTTCGATGACGATGATGATGCGTTCGACGATGACAAGCTCACCGAAGAGAGCTATCGCACTACATTCGACCCAGACCCAGAAGACCTGAACATCGCAGCTGAAGATGTCGCCGAGGACGAATTCTGATACTACCCACTCAAAATATAATAATTCATAGCTGCATAAGAAACTAAAGCAGCATAAAAAATCATCCGCAATGCCAGCAAATAGGTATTGCGGATTTTTTTGAGTAAGCCCCCACTTTTTAACCAAACTATGATGACCCCAAAGTTGCTTTTTGCCATTTCTAATCATTCTTTCGCTCGATTCTTTCTATTATAGAAGAAAGAGGCTGTGTTCTTTTTCATATTCTTTATGTCTTTCAAACTACGCATCACAACCCTTTCGGACGGAGCTAAGTAACTAATCAAATTTAAGCGACATGTTTAGAGAAATTTATACGCACCCCTTTTCCTATATCCGCCAAAGCCCTATTGGTGGTATAGAAAAGCATGTCAGAAGTTATATAATCTTGTGGTCTTATCCACTTGCCTTTGAGAATACGCCAAAGTGTCTCCGCAATATTCAATTGCGGAGAATATGGAGGCAGAAAAAAAAGAGAAAAAGTCTTGTTGGTATAGCGTCTAAGATTATGGCATACTGGTATCATGGTAGAGTCCACGAATGTAATGCCTGTACATCTGCCGAAAGCCTGAAGGTTAAGGAAGAACATAAGAGGAAAGAACACGCGGCTTTCAAGTTCCACAAATCGGTTGTATGAAACCGCATTTGGAAAATACGACTTTAAGGTTCCCTTTATGTAAAATAAATAGTAATGCTTGAAATTACGGAAAGAACCAAAATGAAAGAGCAACATGATTGTCATGATTTCACTGTCAGACAACGATGCTTTACGCCTTCTGCGCTTTGTTCTGTCATCGCCAATAAGCAGTTTACCTGGCAACATTCAAGATAGAAGTGCAATGTTTTAGCATAGAGAAACATCCCTCCCGATGTGGTGCAGACAACCTTTCCGCTACGCTCCAAGAACGTCTGCACCACATCGGGAGGTCAAATAACAACCAGCGATACAAATAATAAAAAAGGGAGACCGCTGTCTCCCCAAGA
>CAKPZJ010000014.1 GCA_934204655.1 uncultured Prevotella sp.
TAATTCGTAACCTATTACTATTATGAGCGATTACCCAATGCTCATTTCCAATAAATTACACTCTTTTCGTAACTTCAACAAGCAAAGTTACATATTTTTAACCGCTTTAACACGTTTTTGTCATTATTTTCTCGTTTTTGATAGTAATTAGGACGAATTTGTTAGTTTTCTGTATTTTTATGTCAATTGCGGCCATGGGTGCAGCGACCACACTATAACTCCTCTAAGTATCTCCCAAAAGAAGACTGGCAGCTAATAAAAGTACAAAAGCGCTTTGAAAGGTAAAAAAGTAAAAAGGCAAAAAAGTAAAAAGCGCTCGCTGCGTGGTGGGGATGCCTCCACAACCAGCGCGCGCTGATTGCGGAGAAGTTTATAGTCTGGGGCAACGCACCAGGCATCGTTCCCCCGTGGGCAAAACGTGCTGTAGGCACAAAAACAGTGCAAACTGAGCGTCACGAGCTTGCTCGGATGGCCGAGGTGCAGCCTGTTTTCTATAAAAGTAGCCGTAGGCATTATCACAGCAGGTATGCCCAGAATTGGGGCAGTACCTGTTCGCATGGCAATAGCCGCCTGTAGTATTCCCTTAATTTTACGCTTCGCTACTTTTGCGCTTACAGCGCGACAAAAGTTCGGTGGTTGTGTACCTGGGGCGTTGCCCCAGGCTTTATACTTCTGCGCCTACAGCGCGCGTTGACCACTCGGGGTCGCACGTGGCATCATGGACATTATCCCTCGCCATCGCCCTTGACCATGGGGCCGTGTTTTCGGTGCGCGTTGGCTACACGGGGGCACACGTGGCATCATGGACATTGCTCCTCGCCATGTTCGGTGCCGTGGGTAACGTCCTTTCGGTGCACGTAGCTCACACGTGGGTACTTATGGGAATTACTGAGAACGTGGGGACAGACATGTTAATCGTAGAGACCGACCTTTATGTTTTCCGGAGCCGTCTTTAGCACGCTGGGAACCGTCTTTAGAAACGTGGAGGTCTGCCTTTTCTTTTCCCGCGATGGGTATTGGTTTTATGTAGGTAGTACTCAGGCAGCGCTTTTTACTCTTTTACCTTTTTACTTTTTTACCTTTCTTCGTGGAAACCGGTCTCTTCATTTCTCGCGATGGTTGCGGGAATCAATAAGGCAGGCGGCACCTCAACAATGCAAATCGGAAAAAACTTTGGCATTTCCTTTGCATTGTCTTCGGCTTGCCCCTTTACGGCAACGGCCGTCAAGGCAGGCGGCGCCTCGGAAATAAAAATAAACGGGATTTATTTTGTATTTCTCTCGGCTTGCACTACCTTTCAAGAAGATAGGCTGCGCCTCAACAATGCAAATCGGAAAAAACTTCGTCTTTTCCTTTGCATTGTCTTCGGCTTGCACTACCTTTCAAGAAGATAGGCTGCGCCTCAACAATGCAAATCGGAAAAAACTTCGTCTTTTCCTTTGCATTGTCTTCGGCTTGCACTACCTTTGTACTCAAAACTATAAACATGTCAGACGACTTCGATATAAGAGAGGAGACCATCTCGTCGGCCGAAAAGGAATTTGAGAACGCGCTGCGACCCCTCAAGTTCAGCGACTTTGCCGGCCAGAAAAAGGTGGTGGAGAACTTGGAGGTGTTCGTAGAGGCGGCCAAGTACCGCGGAGAGCCTCTGGACCACACCCTGCTGCATGGCCCGCCCGGACTGGGTAAGACTACGCTGAGCAACATCATCGCCAATGAGCTGGGGGTGGGCTTCAAGATTACCAGTGGGCCTGTGCTGGACAAGCCGGGCGACCTGGCGGGCATACTCACTTCCCTGGAGCCCAACGATGTACTCTTTATAGACGAGATACACCGCTTGTCGCCCGTAGTGGAGGAATACCTGTACTCCGCGATGGAAGACTACCGCATAGACATTATGATAGACAAGGGGCCGTCGGCTCGCTCCATCCAGATAGACCTCAACCCGTTTACCCTGGTGGGTGCCACCACCCGCAGCGGCCTGCTCACGGCACCCCTGAGGGCTCGCTTCGGCATTAACCTGCATCTGGAGTACTACGGCCCTGACACCCTGCAGCGTATCATCAAGCGCTCGGCCAGCATACTGCGTGTGCCCATCGACGACGACGCTGCCGTAGAGATTAGCCGACGGTCGCGCGGAACGCCCCGTATAGCCAACGCGCTGCTGCGAAGGGTGCGCGACTTTGCCCAGGTCAAGGGCAACGGACGCATCACCCACGACATAGCCCAGTTTGCCCTGCGGGCACTCAACATAGACCGCTACGGACTGGACGAGATAGACAACAAGATACTACTCACCATCATCGACAAGTTTCACGGTGGCCCCGTGGGGCTCTCTACCATAGCCACCGCCATAGGCGAGGACACGGGTACGGTAGAGGAGGTGTACGAGCCGTTCCTCATCATGGAGGGATTTGTCAAGCGCACCCCGCGCGGACGTGTGGCCACCCCGCTGGCCTACGAGCACTTAGGCCGGCACCTGGGGGGCGACGGGGCGATGATGCAAGACCTTTTCGGATTATGAAGAAAGCACTCTTTGCAGGGTCGTTCGACCCCTTTACCACCGGCCACGACTCTATCGTGAGGCGGGCGCTCACCATCTTTGACGGGGTGGTGATAGGCGTGGCTGTCAATGGCGCCAAGCACACCATGTACACCACCGAGGAGCGGGTAGAGGCCATACGCCGACTGTACGCGGGCGACGACCGCATAGAGGTGGTTACCTGCAGCGGGCTCACGGTCGAGGCGGCACGCCAGGCGGGGGCCTCGTGCCTCATCAGAGGGGTGCGCACGCTGGCCGACTACGAGGCCGAGCGCGTCATGGCACACTATAACCGCCGCATAGGCCACATGGAGACGCTGCTGATGTTCACCCTGCCCGAGCTGGAGGACGTGTCGTCGACAGCGGTCAAGGAACTGATGCGGCTGGGCTATCCCACAGACGAATTTATACCTCATAAAGATGATAACATATAACGTAGATGGCGTAAGGATGCCGGCCATCAAGAAACGGGCCACCAACGCATGGATAAAGGCCGTGGCGGCCACCTACAAACGTAAGGTGGGCGAGATAGGCTACATGTTTGTTAACGACGAGAAGATACTCGAGGTAAACAATGAGTATCTGGGACACAACTATTATACCGATGTCATCACCTTCGACTACGACGAGGACGACATCATCAGCGGCGACATCGTGATAAGCCTCGACACGGTGCGCAGCAACGCCGAGCTCTTCGGCAAGTCGTACGACGACGAGCTCCACCGCGTCATCATCCACGGCATACTGCACCTCTGCGGTATCAACGACAAGGGCCCCGGCGAGCGCGAGCTGATGGAGGCTGCCGAGAACCGGGCGCTGGCCATCCGGGAGCAGTACGGGGCTTAGGGGCAGGCGCTGCCCTACCCTGCCCGACCTATCTAAGACATTACCTGAAAACCCCTTATAATGATGAAAAGACTTATTGCAACGGCTATGGCCATGCTGGCCATGGCCGCACAGGCCCCGGCGCAGACCGCAGCCAAGGGGCCACAGTGGCTGGACAAGGCCGTGTTCTACCAGATTTACCCTTCTTCGTTCAAGGACAGCGATGGCAATGGCATCGGCGACCTGCAGGGCATTATCTCTAAGCTGGACTACATCCAGTCGTTAGGGGTAAACGCGCTGTGGCTTAACCCAGTGTTCGAGTCGGGATGGATAGACGGTGGATACGACGTGATAGACTTCTACAAGATAGACCCGCGATTTGGCACCAATACCGATATGGTGCGGCTTACCACCGAGGCGCACAAGCGGGGCATCAAGGTGTGCCTGGACCTCGTGGCCGGGCACACGTCGGACCGCTGCGAGTGGTTCCGCCAGTCGGGCACGGCCGACCGCAACAGCCGCTACAGCGACTACTACATCTGGCTGGACAGCATCTCGCCTCGCGAGCAGGAGCTGATACGCCAGCGCCACGCCTCGGCACACCCCAGCTCTGACGGCCGCGGCCTGTACGTGGAGAGCGCTTATCCGCGGGCACGCTACTACATGAAGAACTACTACGAGAGTCAGCCTGCGCTCAACTACGGATATGCGCACCCGGACCCACGGCATCCCTGGGAACAGGCGGTGACGGCTCCGGGGCCACAGGCGGTGCGCCGCGAGATGCGCAACGTGATGGCGTTCTGGTTCGACAAGGGCATTGACGGCTTCAGAGTCGACATGGCGTCGTCGCTTGTCAAGAACGACAACGACCGCAGCGCCATCCTGGCGCTCTGGCAGGAGATGCGGCGGTGGAAAGACCAGCACTATCCTGAGTGTGTACTCATCTCTGAGTGGGGCAACCCCATGCTCTCTATCCCTGCTGGCTTCAACATCGACTTCTTGCTCCATTTCAACCGCCCGGGATACCCCTCGCTCTTCTTTGACAAGGGCACGCCTTACGGAGAGCGCTCTAAGTTTGAGTACAGCTACTTCAACCGCACGGGAAAGGGCCAGATAGCCGAGTTTATCGACAACTTTACGCCCTGTTACAACCGCGCGCGGTCGGCTAACGCCTTTATAGCCATCCCAACGGCCAACCACGACTTCCAGCGGCCCAACGTGGGCACGCGCAACACCGTAGACCAGCTCAAAGTGGCCATGACTTTCTTCCTCACCATGCCCACTATACCTTTTATATATTATGGCGATGAGATAGGGATGAGGTTTATACCTGACGCACCCAACGTGGAGGGTGCCAACGAGCGCGCGGGAACGCGCACGCCCATGCAGTGGGAGGCCGGAGCCACGGCGGGCTTCTCTACGTGTACGCCCGACAAACTGTATCTGCCCGTGAGCACCGACGGGGGCCGCATCACGGTGGCCGCCGAGGAGCAGGACCGCGCATCGATGCTCCACTTCGTGCGCACGCTCATCAGCCTGCGCCAGCAGACACCTGCCTTAGGCAACACGGCGGCCTGGGCGCTGCTGAGCGACAAGGACAAACCTTACCCCATGGTCTACCAGCGCAGCCTGGACGGCCAGGTGTACGTGGTAGCCCTCAACCCGTCGGAGAAAGCCGTTAAGGCCACCATACCCACACAGGGTGGCAGGGCCAAGGCTGTCATGGTGAGTGGCAAGGCTCGATATAACTGCAAGACTGCTACAGATGTACTAACCTTGAGTCCTTTCTCTGCTGCTGTATTCTATATTAAACGGTAAATTCAAATCACCAGGGAGTAATATCACAATATTTTCATTCAATTATAATTACTAATAGGAAACTTTTTTTATTCTCTTTACATTTAGCTACTTCATATATACCAACAACCGATTAATCGTGTATATAAGAAGTAGCTATTTAACTAACATATTTCACCACTATTCGTATTCTTATCATTTATTAACAATAAAAAATGAGGAGTTGCCAATTTTATCGTTATTTTTGTAAAAATTATCATCATCATTTTAACCATGCTAAAAAAATTAAAGCCCTTTTTTATACTATTTATTTGCTGTGCAATATCCGTTAGCTGTTCTAAATCGGCGACATCCCCTAAAGCACATCTCAGAAAGAATAATTTAGTATCTTATTTATCGGTTCAAGATTCTATTATTTCTTTTGGGAAAGTACATCAAGCAAAAAAACATATAAAATGTACGTTCAAACTAAGAAATGATGGAAATAATAATATTAGTATAAATAAAATTGACGTATCTTGTGGATGCCTAAAACCATCACTTTCTTCAATAGTCATAAGACCTCAAAAAGAAGAAATCTTAACCATAGATGTAGATCTCACGAAGCAATATGGAAATATCAACAAGTCCATTATTATATTATCTTCTGCAGAAAATGCTTATAAAATACTCAGAGTAAAAGGAACCATTTTTAACTAAAAACTTTATCATTATGAAAAAATTGATTTATTTTTTTCTGCTACTTTTAGCAGTATCATGCTCACAAGATGCCGACCATGTTTATAGCTGCAATCCGCAAATTAATAAAAGTGTCGCTGAAAATCTTTTAGAAATAAGGAAAATATCCCGAAAAGATTGGAGTGCCTTAAATGAAATCTACAAAAAAGCAGTATTCAGAGCAATGACCACTAAACAAAAAGTCCAACTATGGAAAGATAAGTTTGAAGAATTGAAAAAACTTAAATGGAATAAACAGGAATGGCAACATATACAAAAAGCACTGTTATTTTTAAATCAACATTCAGATTGGTATTCTCAGGAATTGTCAGATAGCCAATTAGATGAACTTGACATATTTGCCTATAAATGGTGTCAATATGGTACCGAAGAATTAGGGTGGACTGATAATTTGTGTAAAGCAATTCTTTGTTCACCAAATAGAGTGCTAAATAAAAAAGGGGATTTAGCAATGGTACATACTTTTAAAAAAGCTAATACCCTCAATGGAAAATTCAGAATTGTTTACTACAATGACATAGATACTATCGATGGGGGAATAGACCCTGGAGAAGGTGGAAATGCAGATATAGATACAATGGAAATCAACAAAATACCAGAGTGTGAATGTTCTGTTAACAATTGGAATTTATGCGGCCTTACAGGCCAAGCCTGTGAGTATAGGAAATGTAGTGCGACAACAATAGGATGTGGCCCTTTCGGCCTCAGCACATGCTCTGGAATGTGTGTATAAATTAATATGAACTATGAAATATATAACTAAGTTTTTGTCACTTGCTGCGATATTGATTATATCTGCTTGCCATTCTTCACAACAGATTTCCAACCAGCCACGTGACAAGCAGCAGTGGCTTATTGAAAACGGCAAAAAAATACAGCGGATGTCTCGACAAGACTATTGTAAGCTGGATCGTCAACATCAACTATGGGCATGGCCCGTACTTAGCCCAAAACAACGACGGCAATTCTGGCTGGAAAAGATAGAAGAAGTCCAAAAATCATTCACATGGACAGATGAAGAGGCCGCACATATCCGCTCTCTCAGCGAATTTATTAATACGCACAAGAATCTTTTTGATTTTAACTGCAAAGATTCTGAAAAGATACACAAAGAGTATTCCGAGTTCTTTACATGGTGGCATCAAAAGGGTGAAGAACTGGGATGGAGTGGAAAACTTATGCAAGGCATGGTTGAAAGCCTTAACCGACTGGTTAATAAAGATGGCCTACGCGATGGTGGTTATTGTACTAAAGAATAATTGCAAAACATCGCTGTTCAACAAGTAGCGTGTACCACTGTGATGTACCGCATAGGACAATAAATAAAGGTTATATAATATGGGGGAGCTTGGCGCGTCAGTCGCCTGGCTCCTCTTTTTCGTCCTCGTCGCACCTGCGCTGCAGGTGGGCACGGTATTCGGATGGCGACATGCCAAGGGTGTCACTGAAAACACGGTAGAAAGTCTGTGCCGAGGCCATGCCACACTCACGGGCGATAGCTTCGACGGTATATTCAGGGTGAGTCTTGAAGAGGCTGACGGCCTCGTCTATGCGGAGGTTGTTTATATAAGTCCTAAACGAGGTGCCCACGTAGGTCTTGAACAACTGGGCAAACTTATTCTTGGGCACGTAGACCTCGCTGATAACATCGGCGCGCGTAAGGTTGGGGTTGAGGTACATCTTCTTCTCCACGATGGTCTGCATGATGGTGGCCAGCAGCCGCTCGTCGGCCGATATGCCCGGGCGGCTGGCCCAGGTCCTGATACTGGGCACATCGGCGGGCAGGCAGATATCGGCCCCTTCGGTAGAGCCATACACTATGTGGCGTATGCGGTTAAGCCTGTTCATGATGGCCACCTGGGCGCGGTAGGCGCGACGTACCTTGAGCACATAGTAGCCCACCAGATAGGCCAGGACCAGGGCCACCAGCAGTGCTGTAGACAGGATGGTAACAAAGCTGGCTGGCGAGAGGCTGACCGAGTACCAGGGGGTGTCTAAGGTTACATGGGCCAAGGTGTCGGTGGTCTCGGCATGGTTAATGGCTGCCCGATGCTTGCGACTGGAACGGCTGGACAGGCTGTCGCGTATCAGCATGATGCGGGAGGCCACCACCGTGGCCTCTTCATAGCGTCGCAGCTGGCGCAGGCACTCAAACTGTGGGTGAAGGAAGTGGCTCACAAAGAGCGCGTGCATGGTGTCGTGGGTACATGTGTACACTTTCTCGCCGTCGCGGAAGCAGTGCAGCGCGTCGGCATAGCGGCCCAGCTGCATATAGCGGTAACCCTGGGTACAGTCTATACAGCACGACTCGGCCTCACTGACAGCCGCCGGTGCGATGCCATACGAGGCACTGACCGATGCGGCTCCCACCGTCACGGGGCAGGAGACCATAAGCAGGGTGGCAGCCACCGCGAGGGCACAGGCTGCACGCTGTAACAGGCCGACCATTAAGGATATTCGCATCAGGGTCACTTCCATTCTACTGCAAAAGTACGCAAAAAAAATCGCTCTCGCGGCTTATTTCGCGTTTTTCTTCAGCCATGCCGCCATTATCGCGCCACGCGCAGGGACAAAAAAAAGGTAATCACATATCACATGCAGCTACCATAATACCCTTATATCGAATTTTATGAAGTGAAACTATTAAAGATGTTATAACTCCTGAGTCAGACCACTGTCCGCTCTGTTATTTTAATCACTGCAAATTTACAACTCCTGACAAGAAAAACAAATACGAAAAAGGCACTTGGCTTATCAGATATTCATCTCAGCGCAATTTTTAGGTGTCGATAGGACTAAAATAACAGCAAATGTCACTTTTATCATATCCAAAATGAATTTTGAGCTATTTTTTAGCTTACTAAAAACCGACTTTCCACCCCCTCAGAACTCTCATTTTTTCGCGGGAGAGGGCCATAGAACCGCAGGAAACAGCCACCCAAGGAGAAGGAGTAAGGAGTGAAAAGGTAAAAAACGCTCGGAAAGGTAGAAAAGTAGGGCTCTAACGAACGAGAAGACCATTTGTACTTTCAATAATCCTTATAGGAACTTCCGCGTGAACAGCGCGCTTCTTACGAGGGCGCTCCAGCGCACCTAAAATAACTGCGATTTTTCCTCGTTGCAATCGCAGGAAATGAAAATACCGACCTTTACGTTTCTAATGACGGCTCCCAGCTCGCCAAAGAGGGCTCCGAGAAACGTAAAGGTCGGTTTTCACAATTTCTGAGGTAGGCTCCCCCCTTCGGGGTGCCTTACTTAATCAGCGTAAGGGCCCTTTGCACCACGGGACTGTCCTCGTTGATGACATGGAAATAGTCGCTCATCTCCCACAGGTCGCGGGCCACGAGCGCCTTCATCTGCAGACGGAGCGTGGGGAGCGAGATACGAAGCTCATCGTCGTCGCGGGGCTTGATATTCTGCTTGGCAGCATCGGCCAGCACCTTGTCGGTAAGCGACTGAGGAACTGTAAAATGGGCGTTGAAATCGGCAAAATCGACATAACTGCCCCGCAGTTCCTTGCGATGCTGGTCTATGTACTGAACCATGTTGCTAACTATCGCGCCACTTGCCCAGAGCTTGCGGTGAAGTGAGGTGTAACGCGTGGTGTCAAGGGGAACGAAGTAGTCGGGCATGATGCCACCGCCGCCATAGACAGTACGATGGCGGCGCAGGGTGTAGTACTTGAGCGAGTCAGCGAAGTGGATGCTGTCAGCACTGTAAAACTCGCCGTGCTTGTAGCGTTTGTCTATATCCATGGCGTAGTCCAAGGCATTGCCCTTGGTGTAGGGCTTCTGGATGCAACGGCCCGACGGGGTATAGTAATGGGCCACGGTGATGCGCATCATGGAACCGTCGTTGAAGTCGATAGGACGCTGTACCAGGCCCTTGCCAAAGGTGCGACGGCCCACCACGATGGCACGGTCCTGGTCCTGGAGCGCCCCGGTGACTATCTCTGAGGCCGAGGCCGAGAACTCGTTGACCAGAACCACTAAGCGCACGTCGCGCAGGGTGCCGTTGCCATTGGTACGGAAGTCGCGGCGCCCCTCGCTACGGCCCTGGGTGTACACGATGAGGTCGCCCTTGGAAAGAAACTCGTTGACTATCTGTATGGCAGGCTGCATATAGCCGCCCCCGTTCTCCTGCAGGTCCAGCACCAGGCTCTTCATGCCCTGCTTGCGCAGCGCGGTGACGGCCTTCATAAACTCGTCGTAGGTGGTGAGTCCAAAGCTGCCTATGCGGACGTAACCCACCTTGGGGCGTATCATGTAGGCGGCGTCGAGGGTGGTTACGGGTATCTTGTCGCGGGTCACCACGAAGTGGAGCACCCCGGCTATGCCGCGCCTCACCACGTCTACACGCACCTTGGTACCCTTGGGGCCGCGCAGACGGCGCATTATCTCCTGCTGAGTCACCTTGACACCGGCTATGGCGGTATCGTTGACCGCTATGATACGGTCGCCGGCCATGATGCCCACCCGCTCAGACGGGCCCTTGACCACGGGCTTGATAACGATAAGCGTGTCCTCAGAGATGTTGAACTGTATGCCTATGCCGTCGAACGACCCGTTCAGGGGCTCGTTCAGGGCGCTCGTCTCCTTGGCCGTGGTGTAGCTCGAGTGGGGGTCCAGCTTCTCTAACATACCCCGGATGGCATCCTCGACCAACTTGTCGTCCGACACGGAGTCTACGTACAGGCTGGCGATGGCCATTTCGGCCATGCGCAGCTTGTTGAGCGGATTGGCACCGCCCATGTTGAAGCGTATCTGGGCCACCAGACTGCAGCCCACCATGAGGGCTACAGCCACCGATATGAGTCTTTTCATCTTAGTTATGTTGCAAAGGGTTAAGGGAGACTCAGTCCAACGGGGCCGAGTCTTCCTCGGGCAAGTCTTCCTCGACCACCAGGTTATCGATGATGAAGTTCTGGCGCTCCATAGTGTTCTTGCCCATATAGTACTCTAATAGCTTCTGCACCTGGTCGTTCTTGTGCAGGGTAACCTGCTCCAGGCGCATATCGGGGCCTATAAAATAAGCCATTTCATCGGGCCCTATCTCCCCGAGGCCCTTAAAGCGGGTTATCTCAGGGTCGGGGCCCAACTCGCGGATAGCTGTCTGACGCTCCTCGTCGGTATAGCAGTAGCGCACGATGTAATCGGTGCGCCCCTTACGGCTACCAGGCTGGCGGTCGGCCGCAGCCAGCACCTGCTTGTTCTTAATCTTGGAGCGCTTGTTGCGCACGCGGAAGAGGGGGGTCTGCAGCACGTACACGTGGCCCTTCTTGATAAGGTCGGGGAAGAACTGCAGGAAGAAGGTAATGATGAGCAGGCGGATGTGCATACCGTCGACATCGGCATCGGTGGCCACTATGACCTTATTGTAACGCAGCGTGTCCAGGCCGTCCTCTATGTCGAGCGCCGCCTGCAACAGGTTGAACTCCTCGTTCTCATATACCACCTTCTTAGTAAGCCCGAACGAGTTGAGGGGCTTTCCGCGGAGCGAGAACACGGCCTGCGTGTTTACGTCGCGGCTCTTGGTGATGGAGCCGCTGGCCGAGTCGCCCTCGGTGATGAATATCGACGATTCTTCCTTTCGCTCATTCTTAGCGTCAGAGAAGTGTATGCGGCAGTCGCGCAACTTACGGTTGTGCAGGTTAGCCTTCTTGGCACGTTCGCGGGCCAACTTGGTAACGCCGGCCATGGCCTTGCGCTCGCGCTCGCTCTCCTTAATCTTGTTCTCGATGACCTCGGCCACATCGGTGTGTATGTGCAGATAGTTGTCGACCTCCTTCTTGACAAAATCGCCGATACACTTGTTGACCGTCTCGGTGCCGCCAGGTGCCATGAGGGTAGAGCCCAACTTAATCTTGGTCTGGCTCTCGAAAACGGGTTCCTGCACGTTTATGGCGATGGCTGCCACGAGTCCATTGCGTATGTCTGTGTACTCGTAGCCCTTGCCGA
The DNA here is from genome assembly GCA_934204655.1 of uncultured Prevotella sp. Taxonomy (GTDB): domain Bacteria; phylum Bacteroidota; class Bacteroidia; order Bacteroidales; family Bacteroidaceae; genus Prevotella. The sequence continues at coordinate 11,860 of CAKPZJ010000014.1, forward strand.
AGAACTCCTTGATGGTCTTGGCGATGTGCTCCTTGAACGCGCTCTGGTGGGTGCCGCCCTGGGTAGTGTGCTGACCGTTGACAAAGGAGTAGTACTCCTCGCCATACTGGTTGGTGTGGGTGAAGGCTATCTCCAGGTCGTCGTTCTTCATGTGGACGATAGGATAAAGCCCCTCGACGGTCATGTTATCGGTGAGCAGGTCCTCCAGGCCGTTACGGCTGCGTATGCGGCGGCCGTTGTACATGATGGTAAGGCCCGAGTTGAGGTAAGTATAGTTGCGGAGCATGGTTTCCACGATGTCGTCGTGGAAGGAGTAGTCGCGGAAGAGGGTATTGTCGGGCTCAAAGTAGATGTAGGTTCCGTTCTCGTCGGTGGTGGGCTCGGTATGGTCGCTCTGGAGCACACCGCGCTCGAAGACCAGATGGCGCACACGGCCCTCGCGGTACGAGCGCACCTCGAAGTGGGCGCTCAGGGCGTTGACAGCCTTGATACCCACGCCATTGAGGCCCACACTCTTCTTAAAAGCCTTGGAGTCGTACTTACCGCCGGTGTTGAGCATACTCACGGCCTCGACCAGCTTGCCCTGGGGTATGCCGCGGCCGTAGTCGCGCACGCTGACACGCAGGTTGTCGGTGATGTCTACCTCGATACGGTCGCCGGCGTTCATCTTGAACTCGTCGATAGAGTTGTCTATCACCTCCTTGAGCAGCACATAGATGCCGTCCTCGGGCAGGTTGCCGTCGCCCAGGCGGCCTATATACATGCCGGGGCGTGTGCGCACGTGCTCCATGTCGGACAGGTGGCGTATATTGTCGTCGGTATAAGACACAGGCTGCTCCTGGACAGGTGCCTGGGCCTCGATGTCGTCTTCTTTCATCGTTCTATGTTTTTACGGTAACAGCGGCGGCGCTTGTGGTTGGTGGGATGCAGGGGACCCCACTGGCTCTGCACGCCCTCGTTGCCCTCCATCTCGACCTGGCTTTCGCCCCACTTGAAGCCGTAAGCCTGGTAGCGGGGTATGAGGTCGGCGAAGAGGAGCGCGTTGGCGCCCTTGGCCCGGTATTCGGGCAGGAAGCCCATGAGGAGCAGGTCGACGCCCTCGGTCTTGTGCCACTTGATGGCGCGCAGCAGGTGATACCAGCCGAAGGGGAAGAGGCGGCCGCGGTGGCACTTCTGCAGGGCCCGCGAGAGCGAAGGGATGGTGATGCCCATGCCTGCCAGGCGGTTGTCGGCGTTGCCATCCTCGATGACGGTGATAAGACTGAGGTCGGCCAGAGGGAAGTACATGTTGACGTACTGGTTTATCTGCCTGTCGGTGAGCTCGGAGAAACCGTAGAGGTCCTTATAGGTGGCGTTGACCAGGTCAAAGAGCTTACGGCCATAGCCTCCCTCGAACACGTCTTTCTTAGTAAGTTTGCGCACGTGCAGATTGTAGCGCTGCTCTATCATCCGGGCTATCTTGGTGTACTTCTCGGGCGTGTTTTCGGGCACTTCCAGGTAGTACTCCACGTAGTCGTTGTCCTTACTCCAGCCTCCCAGGCGCTCCATGTGCTCGGGGTAGTAGGGGTAGTTATAGATGGTGGGCATGGTGCCCAACTTGTCAAAGCCGAAGGTAAGCATGCCCTCGGGATCCATGTCGGTAAAGCCCAAGGGGCCCACCACGCTGTACATGCCCTTGGCCCGCCCGTAGCTCTCTACGGCCTGGAGCAGCGCCCTGGACACCTCAATGTCGTCTACGAAGTCTATCCAGCCGAAGCGTACATCGCGGCGGTTCCACTTCTCATTGGCGTGGTGATTGATAATGGCTGCCACGCGACCGGCCAACTTGCCGTCGCGGTAGGCCAGATAGTATTCGGCCTCGCAGAAGTCAAAGGCGGCATTGCGCTCAGGGCTCAGCGTGTTCAGTTCGTCGCTATAAAGATTGGGCACATCGTATGCGTTGCCTTCATATAAATCGTAATGGAACTCAATAAAGGCCTTGAGGTCTTTCTTGGTTTCCACACGCTTGATACGTATGTCTGACATATTAATTAAAAAACTCTTTAAGAATGCAAAAATAGCAAATAAAACGGAGACAACGGCAGAAATCAGCGGATTTTTTCGCAGATAAGCACTACGTGACCTCCGTCCGAAAGAGTTGTGCCAAAGATATATACGGGGCCGCCATCGCGCAGACCGAGGCGACGGCGGAGTTGGTCGGCCGACAGGGGAAAATTGCGCACGGAGACGTTGGCACGGTCTATGCCGCCAAGGGCGCGGCGCTGCTGCTTGCGGTTGAGGGTGCTAACGGCCACGACGCGGAAACAGCGGCCTGAGCGGAAGTTACCGGGGGCGTCGCCCACGAACAAGTGCGAGTTAGGAGCCACCATCTGCAGGCCATAGCGGCGGCAGAGGGGGCCAAAGCATCCGCCCTTCATCACCGAGGCAGAGGGTTCGTAGAGGTAGGCACCGGGGGCGACGGCACCGGTCAGGATAGCAGGGGGCTCGGTGGCCTCGGCGGCGCTGAAAGTTTCGACCAGGGGCTCGGCGCTCCGTGCCGTGAAGTCTACACATCGCACCAAGGGGGCTGCCTGTCCCGGGGACATCGGTTGGGCCTCAGCCCCAGCACCCGGCTGGGCCAACAGCAGGAGCAGCAGCTCCTTGCACTCATTATCGACCGACACGATGTGTACCTCGCTCACCGCGCGGAGCTGACGCACGGCCTCGTGCCAGTCGAGCATGGGCGACAGCTTGATGAGCACCCTGTCGGCCTTGGCCAGCAGCTCGTCGCACAGTGCCGTCACATCGGGACTGCAGTCGGCTATGGCATAGGTGCGCGCCCCACTCTGGCTGCGCCGGGCTGGGTCTATGTATATCAGCGACACGTGGCCCATGGTGTGCAGATAGTCGGTGGCATCGGCACACACCACGTTAGCGCTGCGGTGCAGCACGCCCAGGTTGTGGCGCACGGTGTCGCACAGCTCGCTGTTGGCCTCTACGTAGGTGGCATGGGCATAACCCTTAGAGATGGCCATGAAGTCTATGCCGAAACCGCCCGTGAGGTCTGTCATGGACTCATGGGCGCCCGTGGCGCACACCGCGGCCTTCCACGCGGCCGTCTGCTCGCTCGAGCACTGCTCCATAGACAGGTGGGGAGGGTACACTATACCCTCCGTCATGGCCAGCGTGGGCAGTTTCTTCATAGCTGTCTGCCGGCCGCGTATCTGGTTAAGCGCCCAGGGCATGTCTACCATGCCCTGGCGGTCGCCCATAAGGGCCAAGGCCCGCACATCGTCCGAGGCGTGCTCGCGCACAAACCGTATTGTATCTTCGTTCTTCATCATAGTCATTCACTGCCTTATCCTCGCCCGCTTCCGCATCACCGGAAGACACCTCACGCCCATAGAAACCATCTTTAGCGAGCCCGGAGCCATCATTAGAGGGCTAAAGGTCGGTCTTTAGAAACGTAAAGATTAGCCATAGCAAAAGATGAGACAGACCAAAGCAGATAGCGGGATGATTTTGACGGATAGCAGAGCCACAAGGAGCGTAAAGATTACATCCTGGCACATCGCGATTTATGGGGTCTGCACCACTCCGAAATGCTGCAAGCAAGCTATTGACCGCTCGGTGCCAAAATAGTACTGCTTATTGAGCTTGCGATACGTCAACTGCCTAACAAGTTCGTTCATTGTGATGATGCCTTCAAGGTATCTATCCAGTTGGAACGCTACTCCATCATCGGCCACAGGTCCTATAACCACATCATAGCTATGATGAATATCTGGCTGACGAATATCACGGTTCAGCAAAATAAACTCGGCCCAAGCAGCAGTAGGTTTATCAAATTTCAACACATTGAGAGTCCCATCATTGAGTACCTGCTCTTCTATACCAAACGACGTAACAATGGCACGACCCTTTCCTACGATGCTAACTCTTCTTCGGGCCATATTAGCTGCCTGCTCGTAAATGTCCGTAAGATAAAATCCCTGCCCAAAGTCCTTATGGGGTTTGCAACAGGCAAGTTCTATCTTGTCAATAGCCATATTTGACCCATGATAGAGCGTCAGCATGGCAGCCCTCCTCCATAGCGACGACACACGGAAGCAAGGTCTTTTACGGCATCGTCAAGAGAGAGCTGGTGTTCAGCCTCGTAGTTGTCCACGAGGAAGTCAATGCCCTTGTGGCGCCTAAGATAGGCATAAGCCTGCTTGTCCGAGAGGTGGTAATGATGGGCAAACTTGCCTATACAATAAAGGATATAAGTCACCTTGTATGCTTCCATAACTTTAACTTATTTGTCCGTATTTCAGTTCGGCCTTCAACAACTCGTAGTTATAGGCTGCACTCTGATAATAGAGTCCTGTATCCATATCGAGCAACTTAGAGTACCAGTCTGAGTTGTACACATCATCAAGAGCAGCCGTAAGTGTAAGTCCGTAGTCGGCCATCAGCCAGACCACGATGTCCTTGATACGGCAGTTTATCATAAACTGTATCTGTCCCTGCGCCAGTTGGGTGTTAGCCATATATAGTTATCTATGTAGAACCAGAATTTTCTGACCTGTAAAGCCGTAACGGACACAGCCAAGCAGATATAACATATCCGTATAAACCCATCTGGTAATAGACCCAGAACCTGCTACGGACTTATGGTACTTACGGGCATCCGAGTAAGGCTGCCACGGCTCATGGTTTCCTGCCTGTCCGGTTATCTTAGTCAGTCATAAAATCCCTGCATCTATCTGTTACTGTCGCAAAGTTAACTTTTATTTAGCAATAAAACAAGCAAAAACCATATTTTTATGGAGATACAGCCCGTGGAAGCCATCGTCCTAAAGCCCAGAGCAGTGCTCCTACATCGGAACGGCCATGGTGGTTTCTTCCAAAGATATTGCCAACCGAGGGAATGGGGGGTTCTCTAATGGCCGAGATGATGCCTACTTTCTGTAAAAAACGCGCTGCAAGGCCAGGAACCACTCCCACACCTTACAGCGCGTATGCCATAATATCGGGCCACCCACTAAGGGTAGCTCACGTTACCTTATATTTACTTTTCCACGTACCCGTTGGTCTCGTCAATGTCTTCCCACAGGTTGAAACGGGGAGCACGGGCATAGCCCTGGTCTGCTTCGGGTTCATCACCATAAGTACCCGACATACTATTACCAGTGAGAGAACCTGCCAGGATGGCATCATTGACTATCATTATTTGCTCAGTCTGTGGGGTGATATATGATTTCTTGTTCATAGTCGTAATATCTTTTAGATTATGTTATTTCTTAATTACCTTCTTACCATTCTGGATATATATACCAGCCTTGAGACCTTCGAGGCTATAGCCTACGCACTGCCCATTCAGGTTATACACGCGGCCATCGGCCTTGACCGTGTCTATGTTCAGGTCGTCTATACCCGTAGTGGTTCCGTCAATAACAGCCCTAAGCGCCTGGGTATCGGTGCTTGCAGGGACAAGGAAGAAAGCACGGAAAGCCTTCATCGTAGTACCAGCCTTAGCCTTGTAGAACTTGTTGGCCGCGCCAAGGAAAAGCGCATTTTCTTTTGCTGTAGCCCATACGCTGACATCTGCAGGAGAATAGATACCTATAAACTCTACATCGCCTTTTTCGGAAGAGCCAAAATCCGTTTCATCCTTCACGGCAATGGTCGTTACACCTGTGAATGTATAGGTGTTATCCTTAGCTACTTTGCTAACCTTAATCAGACAAGGCACGCCTGCTGTTATACCCGTAGCTTGGGCAAAGGTCAAAGTGTTGCCACTGACAGACTCTAATGTACGCAGCTCCACATCATCGCCAAACGCAGCTTTGGTCTGGGCATCGGTAAGAGAGAACGGCAGGCAAAGTGTATTCCATCCTCCATCTGCATAGAGTGTACGCTTCAAGGTTACATTAGCATTTTCTGCTGCCTCTACAACATTGTCCTTATCCTCGTCAAGTGTAACATCAACAGCAGCTATCTCCTTAACCATCACCTCATCGAGGAAGAAACGGTTATTTACTTTATTCTCATTATTCTTGAATGTTAATGTAAAAGACTTTGTACCTGAGATAACAATTTCAAATTCTTCCCATTGCCCTTTACTTGGATTTAAAGAGATAGTTTTAGCTGTATTATTCCCATAAGTCAAAGTTCCATCAGAAATAGTAACGATAACAGGTGTAGATTCTTTTTGAGCATTCCACAAACCTGCCTTGAATGTTAATACAGCACTACTACTTATTGCTATTGATGGTGTTGTAACAGTTGAAGCAGTTTTACCAATTCTTATACAACCAGCGCCCAAAAAAACACTTCCGGTTCTAGTCCAAGCATTATCTAATTTATTTTTGTCCCATGGACCTGCAGCAACATTACCTGACCATCCACCATCTCCGTCACACTTATCAAACGACTCATAGAAAGCATAGTCACCCTTATATTCTATAGTATAGCTAATCTTGTTAGAGTTGGCATAACCGCCTGTTCCGATAAACTGAGCAGTGATAACTGTCTTCCCATATTTGCTACCCATGGTTACAGCACCGGTGCTTTCATCTACGGTAGCCACATCTGTATTGCTGCTACTATATTGGATGGAGCCTTTAGCTCCCTCGGTAGTACACGTAGCCTTATAGCCCTCAAAGGCCTCACCGTCTTTCACGGTAACTGTAGCATTCTCTATCCCTTTAGCAAAAGCAATAGTAGTAGCTATACGCTCGCCCTCTTTATTGACTACAGTATAAGAGGCTGAAGATTCTTTATACTTCGTAGTTTCTGTTGGAGTAAATGTAGCGGTAATAGTTGCCGTGCCAAACTTGGTATTAGTAAAAGTAAGTTCACCTTCTTTCTTTACGGTAACAATATCTGGGGCAGAACTACTATATGCGATAGTTCCCGCTGTGGTACATGTTGCAGTGGGAGAGGTAAAACCAACTAATACGCCATCCGTAAATGTGAATGTCTTCCCATCGAAGTCTACACCAAATGTGGTGGTAGTAGCAATCTTACCAGAGTCTTGCTTCTTGTAGATCTGAACAGCTGTTCCAGAAGTAGAAAAAAAGAACCCAGAGGTGCCATTATATTGTATTTTCCTTTTTGCAAGTGTGCCATCAAAAAAGAACTTAATATCTGCATTGCCAGTCGATTTGACGAAACTAATATCTGCGACTTTAGATGCTCCCTTTGAATTATAGACCAAATTTGTATTCGATGTAGAAGACGCTGTCAGGTAATTTCCTGTAGACGACTTCAAATACCAACCATTATTAGCAGCCTCTAAGGTTAGTTCATCTATACCATCAACTATAGCTAATACATGAGTATCGGAAATCGTAACGTTAACAGCCTTTCTTCGTTTAGAATCCGCTTCAGTTCCTAAAGCAACATTTTTAGTAGCACATCCTATCACAATATTATCACCAGCTTTAAGCTCGTCAACAGATGTTACTAACTTGTAGGTATCACCTACAGCTGCTTTTACCCCCCCCGTACAAATTATTGCAAGGAGAGCCAGCATTAATAATCGTAAATGTTTTGTCATAAAATTAATTATTTAATAGTTTATATTCCAGATGTTTATTAGAGTTTGCGATATATATGTTAGTATTATATAGTTAATAGGCAGTGGGACGGTGACCGTCCTCAGAGCCATAGTTGGTTGACGGAGTAAGAAGATGATGAGCACCACAGCCCATAAGCATACTGCAATGGGCAAGGCGATGGTCATTTCTTCATATATTTTAGACTTCATTTGCAAAATTACAGCGGTAATGTTACAAAAAAGCAACACAAACGTTAAAAATGCATCCAACGATAGTTAAATAACACTAAAAACAAACGCCGTGGCGGCTCTGACTAACAAACTAACGGCCAACCACGGGAAAAGTAAAAAAGTAAGTGGCCCCCAAGCCTCCAATGGGGGATATGAAAAGGCAAGCACTACCAGAGTGGACACCATGAGAGAAGAAAAGACCGGTCTCCACGTTTCTAATGACGGCTCCCAGCTGGCTAAAGGCGGCTCCGAGAAACGTAAAGGTCGGTCTCTACGATTAGTATGATTACTATCCCTAACATTAGGGAAGTAACCTGTCCAGCGCTTTTTACCCTTTTACCTTTTTACTTTTTTACTTTTCATCCTATAACGGCTATTAATACACCTATGCGTATCAGGATGAGGACAATTACCACTCGGACGAGCACGGGAGTAAAGCTATACTCTTCGGCAGCCCGCGCAAGTTTTGCGACGATTATCTGCGCTATTCTCCGCATATTCACCCCGTTTTTGCGGAGAATAAGGGGTGCGGAGGGGGATAAGGGCCTGGACAGAGAGGACATGGCGGGGCCACGGACAAGGGATCCGAAGGTGACGGGAGCCATCATTCCCTCATAAAAGTGTACCGAGGACTTGATTATTCCCTCATAAAAGTGTATATTTGCAGCAATTATTCCCTCATAAAAGTGTATCTGTATGAAGAGAGAGATTTATAACCAACTAAAACAGTGGCAGTTATCGCCTAACAGGAAGCCTCTTATACTCTACGGAGCCCGTCAGGTGGGCAAGACCTATATCCTCAAAGAGTTTGGGAGCCGTGAATTTGACAACATGGTGTACATTAACTGCTATAAGAACGACATCGTGGCCCAGCTCTTTCAGGGCGACACGCAGACAGACCGCATCCTTATCGGCCTGTCGGCCCTGGCTCAGCAAGAGATACGGCCAGGGAAAACCCTGGTGTTCTTAGACGAAATCCAGGAGATACCCCCTGTGCTGTCATCGCTCAAGTACTTCTGCGAGGACAAGCCCGAGCTACACGTCGTAGTGGCAGGCTCGCTGCTCGGGGTGATGAACATGAAAGGCGAGTCGTTTCCCGTAGGCAAGGTAGACATCATGCACCTATACCCAATGACTTACGAGGAGTTTCTGGTGGCCAACGGTGAAAATCAGCTTGCCGAACTGCTACACAGCGACGACAGGGAGCTGACGGACAGCCTGTCGCCTAAATATACGGAATACCTGCGGCAGTATTACTTCGTGGGAGGTATGCCCGAGGCCGTGCTGCGCTTTACACAGAACTACAACCCCATGGAGGTAAGAGCTATCCAGCAGAACATACTAACGGCCTACGAGGCCGATATAAGCAAGCATACAGGCGAGGAAACACAACGGGTAAGGATGGTATGGCAGTCGATACCGGCCCAACTGGCCAAGGAGAACAAGAAATTTGTCTATGGGGCCATACGCAAGGGGGCACGGGCGAAAGACTTCGAGGTGGCTATCCAGTGGCTCATAGACGCTGGACTGGTACACAAGGTAGAACAGGTGAGGGATGCCAAAATTCCGCTCAAATTCTATGCCAATATGGACATATTCAAGCTCTACCTGCTGGACGTGGGCCTACTGGGCGCACTGGCCATGGCTCCGCCAGAGCAGATACTCATCGGGGATAACGTATTCAGCGAGTACAAGGGTGCCCTGACCGAGAACTACGTGCTACAGCAGCTGAAAGTCATCGCCAACCTACCTATTTATTATTACAGTAAGCAGAACTCAACACAGGAGATAGACTTCATTGTCCAGGCAGGAAGCACGGTTCTGCCCATAGAGGTAAAGGCCGAGGAGAATGTAAAGGCCAAGTCGTTAGCAGCCTTTATTACCCACGACTTTGCCTCCTACCACCTTAAAGGAGTACGCTTCAGCATGTTAGGGTACAGAGACCAGGGATGGATGGAGAACGTGCCGCTCTTTGCCGCTAAACCTTACGTAGAAAGCAAGTTATAAGGGGGCGGACGAGGGAGGCCACTGCTAAACCCGCGATGACGACAGACTAAAAAAGAGCCCTGCAAGGCTACCCGGTGAGGGTGCTTGCAGGGCTCTTTAGCAGTATGCTGTGACGACGTGTTAGTCGCTGAGCTTGGCGCAGATAAACTCGCGGTTGAGGCGAGCTATGTTAGCGATAGTCTCGTTCTTAGGACACACGGCCTCGCAGGCGCGGGTGTTGGTACAGTTACCAAATCCGAGTTCATCCATCTTGGCTATCATGGCCTTGGCACGCTTGGCAGCCTCTGGACGTCCCTGGGGCAGCAGTGCGAGCTGACTTACCTTAGAGCTGACGAAGAGCATAGCCGAGCCGTTCTTGCAGGCAGCCACGCAGGCGCCGCAGCCGATACAGGTAGCGCAGTCCATAGCCTCGTCGGCAGCCTCCTTAGAGATAAGGATAGCGTTGGCATCCTGGGCCTGACCTGTGCGGACAGAGGTGTAGCCACCAGCCTGGATAATCTTGTCAAAGGCGCCACGGTCTACCATGCAGTCCTTAATGACGGGGAAGCCGGCAGAACGCCAGGGCTCTACGGTGATAACGTCGCCATCGTTGAAACGGCGCATGTAGAGCTGACAGGTGGTAGCGCCACGCTCGGTCTTGCCGTGGGGCACACCGTTGATATAGAGTGAGCACATACCGCAGATACCCTCGCGGCAGTCGTGATCGAAGACGAAAGGCTCCTGACCAGCCTCGATAAGCTCCTCGTTGAGGATGTCGAGCATCTCAAGGAACGAGGTATCGTCGGGGATGTTCTTCATCTCGTGTGTATCGAAATGGCCCTTGTCTTTGGGTCCGTTCTGCTTCCAATACTTTAGTGTGAATGATATATTCTTAGCCATGATTATTAATTCTTATAGTTACGTGTTTGAACCTTAATTGCCTCGTACTCCAGAGGCTCCTTGATGAGCTCAGGGGCCTTGGTGTCGTCGCCCTGGTATTCCCAGCAGCCTACATAGAAGAAGTGCTCGTCGTCGCGCTTAGCCTCGCCCTCCTCGGTCTGATGCTCCTCGCGGAAGTGGCCACCGCAGCTCTCCTCGCGGTGCAGGGCATCGTAGGCGATAAGCTCGCCCATGAGGATGAAGTCGCGCAGGTGGATGGCCTTGTCGAGCTCGACGTTGAGTCCTTCCTTGGTACCAGGTATAAAGAGGTTGGTATTGAACTCATCGCGGATGCCTTTGAGCAGCTGCAAACCCTTCTCGAGGCCCTCTTTGGTACGGCCCATGCCCACATGCTCCCACATAATGTGGCCCAGCTCCTTGTGGATAGAGTCGACAGAACGCTTGCCGTGGATGTTCATCAGGCGGTCAATCTCAGCCTGAACGCCCTTCTCTGCTTCAGCAAACTCGGGCAGGTCGGTAGAGAGACGGGGCCAGAGGTCCTGGTTGGCCAGGTAGTTCTGGATGGTGTAAGGCAGTACGAAGTAACCGTCGGCCAGGCCCTGCATAAGGGCAGAGGCACCCAGACGGTTGGCACCGTGGTCAGAGAAGTTGCACTCGCCAATGGCAAAGAGACCGGGAACTGTGGTCTGCAGCTCGTAGTCAACCCAGATACCACCCATGGTGTAGTGGATAGCGGGGAAGATCATCATAGGATTGTAGTACTTCACGCCGTCAATCTCCTTGGCCACTTCACCAGGATTAACGTCAGTAATCTCCTCGTACATGTCGAAGAGGTTGCCGTAACGCTGGAGGATAACGTCGATACCGAGGCGGTTGATAGACTCAGAGAAGTCGAGGAACACGGCCAGACCAGTGTTGTTAACACCATAGCCCTTGTCGCAACGCTCCTTGGCTGCACGTGAGGCCACGTCGCGCGGAACGAGGTTACCGAAGGCAGGATAGCGACGCTCCAAATAGTAGTCGCGGTCTTCCTCGGGTATGTCAGAACCCTTGATTTCGCCAGCCTGCAGCTTCTTGGCGTCTTCAAGCTTCTTGGGCACCCAGATACGGCCGTCGTTACGCAGCGACTCAGACATCAGGGTAAGTTTGCTCTGCTTGTCACCGTGAACAGGGATACAGGTGGGGTGAATCTGCACGTAGCAGGGGTTAGCAAAGTAGGCGCCCTTACGATAGCACTGTACAGCGGCTGTACAGTTGCAGCCCATGGCGTTAGTAGAGAGGAAGTAAGTGTTACCATAACCACCGGTGGCTATAACCACGGCGTTGGCAGAGAAGCGCTCGAGCTCGCCGGTAACGAGGTTCTTGGCGATGATACCGCGGGCGTGACCGTCGACGATAACAAGGTCTTCCATCTCGTAACGGGTGTAGAGCTTGACGCGGCCCTCGTGTATCTGACGGCTCAGCGAAGAGTAGGCACCCAGCAGAAGCTGCTGGCCGGTCTGACCCTTAGCGTAGAAGGTACGCGAAACCTGAGCGCCACCAAAAGAGCGGTTGGCCAGCATGCCACCGTACTCGCGGGCGAAAGGAACACCCTGGGCCACGCACTGGTCAATGATATTGTTAGACACCTCAGCCAGACGGTAGACGTTGGCCTCGCGGGCGCGGTAGTCGCCACCCTTCACGGTGTCATAGAAAAGACGGTATACAGAGTCGCCGTCGTTCTGGTAGTTCTTAGCAGCATTGATACCGCCCTGTGCAGCGATAGAGTGGGCACGGCGCGGAGAGTCCTGGATGCAGAAGTTGAGCACGTTGAAGCCCATCTCGCCGAGCGAAGCAGCTGCGCTGGCGCCAGCCAGACCAGTACCTACGACGATGATGTCAAGTTTAAGTTTATTCTTGGGGTTTACCAAGCGCTGATGAGCCTTGTAGTTGGTCCACTTCTCAGCTACGGGACCCTCAGGTATTCTGGAATTTAAAGTCTTAGTCATAACTTTACTATTACTTATTCGGGTTGATACATTAATGATAACTTAGGCAGCGCAGCACAGACTGGGAGCCACGTGGAGGGCAAATGCCAATACCACTACGATGAAGAGCACCATCAGAATGGTGGTATAGACCATGCCGATGCACTTCCAGCGGCAGAACCACACCTTGCCGCTGATGCCGAGGGTCTGCATGGCGCTCCAGAAACCGTGAGTAAGGTGGAACCAGAGGGCTACGAGCCAGATAATGTACAGCACTGCATACAAGGGATTGCTGAAAGTGTCGCAGATGAAAGCGAAGCCGTGTGAGGGCAGGTGTCCTACCGACATGCCTGTAAGCTCGGCAAACATCATGTTAAACCAGAAGTTGAACAAGTGGAGCAGCAGACCCAGCAAGACGATGATTCCAAGTACCAGCATGTTCTGCGAAGCCCACTCTACCTTCTCGGGCTTAGCGGTAACCTCATACCGCGAAGCACCACGCGCACGGCGGTTCTGCGCGGTGAGGATGAAGGCATAAACGATGTGAATGACGGCCAGGGCAGCCAGACCCACCGTAGCCGCAACGGCATACCAGTGGGCACCGAGCAACTTACAGATAGTGTTGTAGGCCTCTTCCGAGAAGAGGGCGGCAACGTTCATACAGCAGTGGAACGTCAGGAAGAGAATAAGCGCGATGCCAGTTACCGACATCACCACCTTTCTACCAATAGATGAATTGATTAACCACATAAATGATTGTAATTTAATTATTTGAATTATTTGAATTGTTAATGTCTTCGTCTACTATCGGTGGCCATGTCACTACCCGCCTATCAGTACGCTCCTAATATATATAAGGTATCGGCAAGGCCACACAGCATGCAAAAATACTATATTTTAGTGATAATTCAAAGCAAAACCGTCAAAAATTTGGATTTAATTTCTTACTTTTGCCGAAAATACTGTAACCAATATGGAATTTACCTACGATGTGATAGTAGTCGGAGGGGGCCACGCAGGCTGCGAAGCCGCTGCGGCGGCAGCCCGGATGGGTGCCCATACCTGCCTGATTACTATGGACATGAACAAGATAGGCCAGATGAGTTGTAACCCAGCCATTGGCGGCATAGCCAAGGGCCAGATAGTCAGGGAGGTCGATGCCATAGGTGGGCACATGGCCCTGGTAACCGATGCCACCGCCATCCAGTTTCGCATGCTCAACCAGGGCAAGGGGCCAGCCGTCTGGTCGCCCCGCGCGCAGTGCGACAGAGGCAAATATATATGGAAGTGGCGCGAGGTGCTTGACGCCACCGACGGGCTGGACATCTGGCAGGACCAGGCCGACACGCTCATCGTAGAGCAGGGTGTGGCCACAGGTGTACAGACGGTGTGGGGCGTAACGTTCAGAGCCAGGGCCGTGGTCATCACGGCGGGCACATTCCTGAACGGACTGATGCACATAGGCCGGCACCAGTATCCCGGAGGCCGGTGTGCCGAACCGGCCGTTCCCCACCTCAGCGAGAGCATAGCTGAGCATGGCGTGCGCGTGGGCCGCATGAAGACGGGCACCCCGGTACGCATAGACCGGCGCAGCGTACACTTCGAGGATATGGAAGAGCAGCCCGGCGAGCAGACTTTCCATCAGTTTAGCTACATGGGCACCCACCGCCAGCTGCGCCAGCTGCCCTGCTGGACGTGTTACACCAACCGCGAGGCTCACGACGTACTGCGCAGTGGCCTGGCCGACTCGCCGCTCTTCAACGGACAGATACAGAGCACCGGCCCACGTTACTGTCCTTCTATCGAGACCAAGCTCGTCACCTTCCCGGGCAAAGACCAGCACCCCCTTTTCCTTGAGCCCGAGGGCGACAACACCAACGAAATGTATCTTAATGGTTTCTCTTCCAGCATGCCCATTGACATACAGATAGAGGCCATACACCGTATCCCGGCACTGCGCGACGCGCGTTTCTACCGTCCGGGCTACGCCATAGAGTACGACTACTTTGACCCCACACAACTTACACACTCGTTAGAGTCCAAGGTAATAGACGGGCTGTTCTTAGCCGGACAGGTCAATGGTACCACGGGCTACGAGGAGGCCGCCGGACAGGGGCTGATGGCTGGCATCAACGCTGCGCTGAAGTGCAGTGGAGCCGAGCCGTGGGTAATGCAGCGCGACGAGAGCTACATCGGTGTGCTCATAGACGACCTTACCACCAAGGGGGTCGACGAGCCTTACCGCATGTTTACCTCGCGGGCCGAGTACCGCATCCTGCTGCGCCAGGACGATGCCGACGCGCGGCTCACCGAGCGTGCCTACCACTTGGGAGTGGCCTCGCGTGAGCGCTACGACTGGTGGCTGCAGAAGAAAGAGGGCATCGGGCGTCTACTCGACTACTGCGACAACACCCCCGTCAAGCCGCGCGACATCAACGGCTACCTGGAGCACTTAGGCACCACTCCCCTACGCTTCGGCTGCAAGGTGAGCGACCTGATAGGGCGCCCGCAGATAGGCATCGGCCAGTTAGCCGAGGCGCTGCCACAACTGCGCACGCTGATAGAGACCCTGCCCAACCGGCAGGAAGAGATAACCGAGGCTGCCGAGATTAAGATTAAGTACAAGGGGTACATAGAGCGCGAGCGGGTAATAGCCGACAAGATGCACCGACTGGAAGATATAAGGATAAAGGGACGCTTTGACTACAGTCAGCTGCACGAGATTTCGACCGAGGGCCGCCAAAAGCTCGCCAAGATTAACCCCGAGACCCTGGCGCAGGCCAGCCGTATTCCCGGAGTATCTCCCAGCGACATCAATGTACTACTGGTACTTATGGGAAGGTAGTTCCACGTGAAACCGAACGACAACAACGATAAAATCAATTATAATTATGAACAACGAAGTACTAATTAAAAATCTGCGGTGCATCCCGGACTGGCCGATTAAAGGCGTTAATTTCAGGGATGTCACCACCCTATTCAAGAGTGCCGACTGCCTGCGCATCATAACCGACGAGATGTGCGAGCTGTACAAAGATAAAGGCATAACTAAAATCGTGGGCATCGAAAGTCGCGGTTTTGTGATGTCCTCAGCCGTTGCCCTGCGTCTCAACGCCGGCATTGTACTCTGCCGAAAGCCTGGCAAACTGCCATGTGAGACCGTTCAGGAAAGTTATGCCAAAGAGTACGGCATAGATACCATCGAGATACACAAGGATGCTATCGATGAAAATGATGTAGTACTGTTGCACGACGACCTGTTGGCCACGGGCGGCACCATGAAGGCTGCCTGCGACCTGGTAAAAAAGTTCCACCCCAAGCGCGTGTACTGCAATTTTATTATCGAACTCATCAACGAGGGCCTTAACGGCCGCGCCGCTTTTGACGACGACATAGAGGTAACCTCGCTCATACAGATATAAGCACGCAGACCACTGCGGACACTTCGGAGATAGGGGCTGGGATGCGTGTAGACACCCCAGCCCCTATCACTATTACCACGGGAAACGCTTAAAGTTTCACGTGAAACTTTAAGCGTACAACCAACTCGTTCACAACCATTTAGACCATGACCAAAGATAACCAGGAGCGGATAGCAAGGCTCAAGAACATTGTACTGAATATGCCGGAGAAGCCCGGAAGCTACCAGTTCTATGACAAGGACCACACTATCATCTACGTGGGTAAGGCCAAGCGGCTAAAGAGCCGCGTGGCGTCGTACTTTCATACCGAGGTGGACCGGTTCAAGACCAAGGTGCTCGTATCTAAGATTTGCGACATCAGCTACACGGTCGTTAACACCGAGGAAGACGCCCTGCTGTTAGAGAATAGTCTCATCAAGAAGTACAACCCTCGTTACAACGTGCTGCTCAAGGACGGCAAGACCTACCCCAGCATCTGCATCACCAAGGACTACCTGCCCCGCATCTTCAAGACACGCACCATCAACCGCCGTGGCGGCACCTACTACGGCCCTTACAGCCATATCAGCAGTATGTACAACATCCTGGAGCTTATAGGCAAAGTTTATAAGCCCCGCAAGTGCCACCAGCCCATTACCCGCGAAGGTATAGCCTGTGGCAAGTACAAGGCGTGCTTAGAGTACCACATACACAACTGCTACGGCCCCTGCATAGGGCGCCAGAGCTACGACGACTACATGGAAAACATACGCCAGGCCCGCGAAATACTCAAGGGCAACACCCGCGAGCTCAGCGAGCTGCTGTATAAGCAGATGCAGACCTTGGCGGAGCAACTGCAGTTTGAGCGGGCAGAGGTCATCAAGCAGCGCTACCTGCTCTTGCAGAGTTTCGTGAGCCGCAGCGAAGTGGTAAGCCATACCATTACCGACGTAGATGTGTTCAGCATAACCGATGACGAGGCCAACCACAACGCCTACATTAACTATATACACGTCAAGAACGGCACCGTCAACCAGAGTTTTACCTTCGAATACCACCGCAAGCTCGACGAGACCGATGCCGACCTGCTCCTCACGGCCATCCCTGACATCAGGGAGCGCTTTGGCAGTTCCGCCCGCGAGATTATTGTCCCCTTCGAGCTCGAATGGACACTCCACGACGCCACCTTTACCGTCCCCCAACGTGGCGACAAGCACCACCTGCTCGAACTGTCTGAGATGAACAGCCGCCAGTACAAGTTTGACCGCCTGAAGCAAGCCGAGAAACTCAATCCGGAGCAGAAACAGACGCGGTTGATGAAAGAGCTACAGCAGAAGCTGCACCTGGAACACCTGCCGTACCAGATAGAGTGCTTTGACAACTCCAATATATCCGGCACGGATGCCGTGGCGGGCTGCGTGGTATTCAAGGGCATGAAGCCGAGCAAGAAAGACTACCGCAAGTACACCATCAAGACCGTAGAGGGCCCCGACGACTACGCCTCGATGCAGGAGGTGGTGCGGCGGCGTTACTCGCGCATGGTCGAGGAGGGTGCCACCCTACCCGACCTCATCATTACCGATGGCGGCAAGGGTCAGATGGACGTAGTAAGTGCTGTGGTACATGGCGAGTTAGGTCTGAGCATCCCCGTGGCCGGTCTGGCCAAGGACGACCGCCATCGCACCAACGAACTTCTCTATGGCGACCCCATCCGCACAGTCGGCCTCGATGTCAAAGGCGAACTCTTCCACGCCCTCACACGTATCCAGGACGAGGTTCACCGTTACGCCATCACCTTTCACCGCGACAAGCGGTCTAAGCACGCCCTGCACAGCGAACTCGACGACATCCGCGGCATAGGACCTAAGTCTAAGGAGGCGCTGTTAGCACAACTGAAGACGGTAAAAACCATCAAGAACGCTGATATACAGACGCTTACATCCATTGTAGGTTCTGCCAAAGCGCGGGTGGTCTATCAGCATTTCCACCCCGAGGGCGAGGGCGACACGACTGCCAATCAGCCCACCCTGTAACGCCACTCTGTGGATGCCCCTGACACCTCGGCCCAAGTACGCAGACAGCGCCCTGCGCCTGGCTGCCGCACCGAGAAGCGCGGGGGCATCACCTGCTGCCTATCAGCCTTGTGGAGCAATCTGTGGGAGCCACCTCGCCCGTCATCCTTATATTGTCCGTATTTTTCTTAACCCGATCCCCTATCACCGCCATGTATATTTATGCAGAAACGGGGGTCGATGGCCTGTCAGGGCTTGCGCAAATCCACACCATTGACCCCGACGGGACCGAAAACGGGCACTATGGCGAGGGCCAGAAGCATCGCCAGCCGGCTAACGGCCATCTTTAGCGCGCTGGGAGCCGTCATTAGCTCGCCAAAGGTACTTCCAGGGCCTCAGAACGCCCTCGTCTGCCTATGCCGAAACAACTGCCCATGGACGGACTTTCAGTCCCATTTTGGCCAAAAACAGCCCATGCCAGCCTCCGCGCCATCCCCGTTTCGGGCCCCGACAACCTCTTTAGGCCCTTTATCGGCCCCTATTTTCCTAAAAATCATCCCACCATAGCGGCCCATTCTCTGCATAAATATACCGACAACGGCGCGTGCGTGCATAATTATTCAGAGCCATTTGTCCATCATTTTTACTTATTCAGCAGACAGGCCATGGTTTTTCGCCCGATGTCCGCCAGGACGCTAACCACCACCCCATCCTCCGTAGCCCTTTCCGCCCCTATCACCAACGCCCGTGGCAGTACCAGCCCGAACCCCTAACCACGCCCCAGAACGGGCTAAAAAACCTTTAATCAGCCCTCACCCAGCGCCTAAAGCCACCCACAAAACCCAGAGAACGGGCCGCAGCGATAAAAAAAAACTGACCAAACCACGCGCTGTAACTAATTAAATTGTTATCTTTGTAAGCGTGTCCGGCACCGCAGCCGGCCCGTTTATCACGCAGACCATTATGAGAATTGTCATACAGCGCGTAGCCCACGCATCGGTAACCATCGACCAACAGGTCAAGTCGGCCATAGGCCCGGGCATGCTCATCTTAGTGGGCATCGAGGCTGCCGACACCACCGATGATGCCGACTGGCTGATACACAAGGTGATAGGCTTACGCATATTCGACGACGACCAGGGCATAATGAACCGCGACATCGTACAGGCCGCTGGCGACATCCTGGTAGTGTCGCAGTTTACCCTCATGGCCAGTTACAAGAAGGGCAACCGCCCCTCGTGGTTTCGCGCCGCCCCTCACGACATATCCATCCCCCTCTACGAGTACTTCTGCGACCACCTGAGCGAGGCCTTGGGGCGACCTGTGGGCACGGGCGAGTTTGGGGCCGACATGCAGGTATCGCTGCTCAACGATGGGCCGGTAACCATCTGCATGGACACTAAGAACAAGGAGTAACCCCATCCATACACCGACCATTACAACTCTTATCAATATGCAGGAAAAGACTATCAACCGCATACTCTATATACTGAGATTCAGCGGACTGGCCCTCATCTTAGCGGCCTCTAAGTTCAAGCATCGCCCCGCAGGCTACTGGATGGCCTCCGTGGGCTGTCTGCTGGTAGGCATCAGCACGGCCATAGTGCTGCTGTCGCGCTGGAGGCTACCCTATGCCACCACGGGCCAGCGTATCCGCGGCGCGGCTTACTACGCCATTATCACCCTGCTCTGGGCCGTGGGCACGGTATGGATGGGCATCCTGGCGTGTACCCGATAAGGCCGTCGCAGCCCCCTAAACGCTCAATAGTTATGGATAGAAACGACATCAAACACGAGGTAATAGAGACCGCCATCTGGCTCTTGCAGATAGCGGGCCTGCTGCTGCTCATTGTGGGCGGCATCATCTACCACGGCCAGCGGAGCACCTATGTGGGCGGTGCGCTCTGCACGGCTTACTTCGTTATCAGCGCTTATCGCAGCCGCCACAGCCGCCGCCGGGCCGTTCTCTACGGCCTCATGGCCGTGGTATTAGCAGGTCTGCTCATCGGCCATTATCTAACGCAAAGCCTATGACTATCAAGGAAGCCCAACAGATGGTCGACGAGTGGATACACCGCTACGGCGTGCGCTACTTCTCAGAGCTCACCAACATGGCCTGCCTTACCGAGGAGGTGGGCGAACTGGCCCGCGTCATGGCCCGCAGCTATGGCGACCAGAGTTTTAAACCCGGTGAGCGCCCCAACTTAGGCGAGGAGATGGCCGATGTGCTCTGGGTGCTGCTCTGTCTGGCCAACCAGACGGGCGTAGACCTCACCGACGAGTTGCGCAAGAGCTTCGAGAAGAAAACCCAGCGCGATGCTACCCGCCATATAGACAACCCAAAACTACATGATCCTCAACAAGATAAACATTAACACCATATAGATATGATAGACACTACTAAACTACATCTGAAAGTAGAGGGACAGCCCACCGGGCAGCCCGACAAGTATCAGCAGGCGCTGAGCAAGTACCGCCTGGACATCACCGATGCCGAGGTGGCCCAACAGGTACAGGCCATCGTGGCCAAGGCCGCCGAGAACAACACCCCCGAGGTATGGAAGTTTCTCTTGGGCAGCGTAGAGCTTACCTCGCTCCACACCACCGATACCGAGGAAGAGATTCTGGCCCTGGTAGAGAAGGTCAATACCTTCGCCCACGAGTTCGCCGCCCTGCCCCATGTAGCCACCATCTGCACCTATCCCTGCTTTGCCAAGTTGGTGAGCCAAAGCCTTGAGGTCGACGGCGTAGAGGTAACCAATGTATGTGGCTCGTTCCCCTCGTCGCAGACATTCTTAGAGGTTAAGATAGCCGAGACTGCCCTGGCCATCGGTGACGGTGCCACAGAGATAGACATCGTACAGCCGGTGGGCAAGTTCCTGTCGGGCGACTACGAGGGAGTGGCCGATGAAATCGGTGAAATCAAGGAGACTTGCGGCGAGGTGCCTCTCAAGGTTATCCTCGAAACGGGCGACCTGCGCGGAGCCGCCGATGTAAAGCGCGCTGCCATCATCGCCATGTATGCCGGTGCCGACTACATCAAGACGTCGACTGGCAAGGAGAAGGTGAGTGCCACCCCCGAGGCTGTGTACGTCATGTGCCAGGCCATCAAGGAGTATTACGACCAGACGGGCATCCAGATAGGTCTAAAGCCTGCCGGTGGCATCAACACGGTCATGGACGCTGTGACATACTACACCATTGTCAAGGAGGTGTTAGGCGATAAGTGGCTAACTAACAAGTGGTTCCGCCTGGGAACCAGTCGCCTTACCAACCTGCTCATCAGTGCCATCACCGCTACCGATGTAAAGTATTTCTAATATTGCTGCCCCACCCGCGGGGAGCATCCCTAAAAGCCAAAAAGGCCCGGAACAGCAGAGTTCCGGGCCTTTTCGGCTATGCTCGTCACCCCTCCGGGTGTCTTACAACTTGCGCTTAATCACGTAGTCCAGGTAAGCCTGGAGCGCGCTGCGTATGCTGTCGTCGTGTACGTACTGGGCTATGAACGAGCGGGCATCGTCGTGAAACTCCCACATACGGCGCTCGGCATACTCGATACCGCCGTGCTCCTTGGTATAAGCTACCAACTGCCCTATCTCATCGTGGCTTATGGTGCGGTCCTTCACCTTGTAGGCCAGGGTCTTAATGGCCTCTGGAGCACCGTTATTAACCGCGTAAATGGCTGGCAGCGTGAGCTTTCCCTCAGCCATGTCGTTGCCGGTGGGCTTGCCAATGGTCTCCGAGTCGTAGTAGTCAAATATATCATCGCGTATCTGGAAGATAATGCCTAAGTTCTGACCGAAACGGGCTGCCGCAGCCACCTCCTCGTCGCTGGCACCCGACGCCTGAGCCCCTATAGCCGCGCAGGCTTCGAAGAGGGCGGCCGTCTTGTCCTTTATAATATTATAGTACACCTCTTCCGACAGCTCGTGGTTACTGATGTTAGACAGCTGCAGTATCTCGCCGTCCGAGAGGGTGCGGCCCAGCTGCGCCAGGTAGCGTACTATCTTCTCGGAGTGGGTGTACGACACATGGAGCAGGGCGGTAGACAGGATGTAGTCGCCCACCAACACGCTCACCTTGTTGTCATAGAGCGCGTTGACCGAAGCCTGTCCGCGGCGCTCGCCACTCTCGTCTACCACGTCGTCGTGTACCAGCGAGGCGGTGTGCAGCAACTCCAGGCCGATGGCTGCGTTCTGCGTCACCTCCGTCACCCGTCCAAAGTTCTTGGCCATCAGCAGTATCAGCATGGGTCTCATCCGCTTACCGGCCCGCTTACGTATGTGGTTAAGTGCCTGGGCCAGCATGCCGTCCTCGTGGTCGAGCGCAGCGTTAAAGAGTACGATGAAATCGTTTAATTCGGCTGATATGGGTGTTCTTATGAGTGATAGGTAATCCATGACGGGTATTAATTTGATACAAAATTACGGATTATTTCTTATACTTATGCCTTTTTTTTCGTAATTTTACAGGATAAAAGCTATCCATTATGAACAAACTGTTTCTCTTAGATGCCTACGCGCTCATCTACCGCTCGTACTACGCATTTATAAAAAATCCCCGCATCAACTCCAAGGGTCTCAACACGTCGGCCATCATGGGGTTTATGAACACCCTGAACGAGGTGCTTACCAAGCAGCGTCCAGCCTACATCGCCGTGGCTTTCGACCATGGCAAAACGTTTCGTAATGAGGCTTTTCCAGCCTATAAGGCACAGCGCGAGGAAACTCCCGAGGACATCAAGGCCAGCGTGCCCATCATCAAGCGCATCCTGGAAGCCTACCATATACCCATCCTGCAGGTCGATGGTTTCGAGGCCGACGATGTCATAGGCACCGTGGCTACCCTGGCCTCGCGCGAGGGTATCGAGACTTACATGCTCACCCCCGATAAGGACTACGGGCAGCTGGTACGACCCAACGTGTTTATCTTCCGACCCAGGCATGGCGGCGGCTATGACACCTTAGGCGTAACTGAGATTACCGAGAAGTACGGCCTGACCTCGGCGGCCCAGGTGGTAGACCTCTTAGCCCTCATGGGCGACTCGGCCGACAACTTCCCGGGCTGCCCGGGTGTGGGCGAGAAGACCGCGACCAAGTTGATACAGCAGTTTGGCAGCGTAGACAATATGCTGGCCCACACGGACCAAATCAAGGGTAAGTTGCGCGAGAAGGTAGAGGCCGCCACCGACGACATCCGCATGAGTTACTTCTTGGCCACCATCCGCACCGACGTGCCGGTAACCTTGGACTTGGAAAAGATGAAGGTGACCGAACCCAATGCCGCCATGCTCGAACCCATACTCACCGAACTGGAATTTAAGGCCATGGCGGACAAGTTGCTGAAGAAGGCGCCAAGTGCCCCGAAAACGGCCAGTTCTGAGCTCGATATCTTTGGCGAATTTGCGGCCACTGGCCCAGGTGTCTCAGAAAACGCGAAATATGAGACGGCTAAAACCACTCCTCACGAGTACGTTCTTGTTGATACAGAGAACGAAGCGCGCGAATTATGTGACTTTTTTAGGACAAAAGAAATTGTCAGTATAGATACCGAGACCACTTCTACCTCGCCCATTGATGCCGAATTGGTGGGATTGAGCTTCGCGGCCGACGAGTTTAAGGCCTTCTACGTGCCTGTGGCGGCCGACCGTGAAAAAGCATTAACGATTGTAAATATATTCAAGCCCATCTACGAAGACACCACCATCATGAAAGTTGGGCAAAACATCAAGTACGACATGGAGGTACTGGCCCGCTATGGGGTGACCATCCGGGGCAAGCTCTTTGACACCATGCTGGCCCACTATGTACTCCAGCCCGAGCTACACCATAACATGGACTACATGGCCGAGACCTTGTTGGGCTACCAGACCATCCACATAGAAGAGCTCATCGGTCCCAAGGGTCGAGGGCAACTCTCCATGCGCGATGTGGCCCCCGACACGATATGCGAGTACGCCGCCGAGGATGCCGACATCACCCTGCGACTGAAGAATGTGCTCGAGCCACGTCTGCAGGAGGCCGGGGCCGAGCGCCTGTTCTGGGATATAGAGATGCCACTGGTTCCGGTACTGGCCGAGATGGAACTCAACGGTGTAATGATAGACACTGGCTCGCTCCAGGAAACGTCAAAGATTTTCAACGCCCGTCTGGCTGAGATAGAGCAGAAGATTTACAGCGAGGCAGGCGAGAGCTTCAACATAGCGAGCCCCAAGCAGGTGGGCGAGATACTCTTTGGCAAGATGCAGATAGTAGACAAGCCCAAGAAGACCAAGACGGGCCAGTACGTAACCTCCGAGGAGGTGCTCACGCAGCTGCGCAACAAGGCGCCGATAGTCGATGACATACTGACGCACAGAGGATTGAAAAAACTCCTTGGCACCTACGTCGATGCCCTCCCTCGCCTTATCAACCCCCGTACCGGCCACATTCATACCAGCTTCAACCAGGCTGTTACTGCTACCGGCCGGCTCAGTTCTTCTGACCCCAACCTTCAGAATATACCCATCCGCGACGACGATGGTAAAGAGATACGCAAGTGCTTCATACCAGAGCCGGGCTGTCTGTTCTTTTCAGCAGACTATTCACAGATAGAGCTGCGCATCATGGCCCACTTGTCACAGGACGAGCACATGCTCGAAGCCTTCCGGACGGGCACTGACATACACGCAGCCACTGCGGCCAAGATATGGCATATACCCGTGAGCGAGGTGACTCCCGACCAGCGCAAGAAGGCCAAACAGGCCAACTTTGGCATCATCTACGGCATCAGCACCTACGGCCTGGCCCAGCGTATGAACATCGATAACCGCGAGGCGCGACAGCTTATAGACGACTATTTTGCCACCTTCCCCAAGGTTCGGGCTTACATGGAGAGCGCCAAGGAACTCTGCCGACAGCGAGGGTATGCCGAGACCATCTTCCACCGCCGCCGCTATCTGCCAGACATCACCTCGCGCAACGCCACGGTACGCGGCTTTGCCGAGCGCAATGCCATTAATGCGCCCATACAGGGCTCTGAGGCCGACATCATCAAGGTGGCGATGATAAACATCTACCGGAGATTTAAGGCAGAGGGCATACGCTCTAAGATGATACTCCAGGTACACGACGAGCTCAACTTCAGCGTGCTGCCCGAGGAGCGCAGCCGGGTGGAGCACATCGTTATCGAGGAGATGCAGAACGCCTACCCGCTCAGCGTACCCCTCACGGCCGACGCAGGCTGGGGCCACAACTGGCTGGAGGCACATTAGAAAGCCCTCCCCAGCCCTCCCCAAGGGAGGAAACCGCAATACTAACCAAAAGAGGGGCCCTCCCCTACCCTCCCCAAGGGAGGGAGATTTTCAGTTACCATCAGCTTACTGCTCCCTCCCTTGGGGAGGGTTGGGGTGGGCTCCTATTTAATTTTATATGAAAACCTACAGAATCCTATCACTGCTTTTCTGCCTGTGCGTAGCTACCCTGGCACAGGCTCAGACCTATGTAGTAGACTGCCTGGTGGCTCCCGAGCTCAAGGCAGTGGCTGCCAGTAAACCCACCGATTATGACGGCACACGCACGGTACTCTACCTGCGCAACGGAGCACTCGTACAGGTAGTGGGACGTAAGGTGACGGGGCCCGACGGCCAGTCGGCCGCACACACTGCCAGCGCGGGCGACACGCTGGATGCCAGACAGATTAAGGCTGTCATAGTCTACCAGGGCAAACGCTATCTGGCCGAAGCCCGATGGCTGCGCTATAGCGACCAGAACCCCTCCTCAGCCTCCGATATATTTGCTTCGGACAACTTCAGACCACGGCCCCAACTATCGCGGTGGCTCCAGCTGCCCCGGATAGACATGCACGCTGCCACCACGCGCACCCTCTACAGCCCCATGTTGCCCTTGGTGGCCCTACTGCTCATGGCCATGGCCGTATGGCTCATCTTGCGCACCCGGTTCATACTCCTGTCGGCCCTGCCGTTCATGGCAGCCGCCGCCATAGTGGCCTATATGGCGGTGATGATAGACTGGGATGCCCTGTGGTGGTGCAACCCCGACTACGTAGGTCTGCCTAAAGCCATCGGGGGAGCGCTGCTCGTGGCCCTGTTCATGGTATTAGCTTTCTGTTACATGTTCTGTGTAACGCTGTTTGCCAACCATTCGCTCTTAGTATGGCCCTTCGTCATAGGCTATCTGGCGCAGTGGCCCGCCCTGCTGCTGTCGTACCAGCTCACGGGCAGCCTGTGGCCCGCCTTCCTGGTGTGCTATGGCATCCCGATACTCATCAACGCCCTGCGCGCACGCCTCTATGGCGTGGTCATGACGGTCATAGGCATCGTGGCGCTCCATGTCTTTGTGGTCATGCTGGCCGTGGTGGTTCAGATTTCGCTCTGGATACTCATGGCCGTGGCCCTCGCCTCGCCCGTGATAGGCATCACCCTGTCGACCCTCATCGGCAAGTTTGTCCGCGAGGGCAAACAGCAGTGGGTATGGCGCGACGGCCGAGCCCAATACGTGTGGCACAAGCACCCCACCGACCGCACCGTATAGCACAACCATGGCCCCCGCAGCGGCCCTCATCGCCCTGCCGCTGCGGAGCCGTGCCGTGGGTGTGCCGATACCTCCAGAATGTAAAAATCATGCTTTTTAGGGCTGTTATCAAAGAAATTAAAACTTTTATAGTGCTTATTTAGATATTTTTGCTTAACTTTGCTTTTGTACAGATGGTTAATGCCACCTTACGGAGCATCAGATAAACAACTATAGTATTCATTCTAAAAAACCACACAACTATGACACTTACCCAGTCAGTCAAGAGCGTATTCAGTAAGTACGCCACATTCACAGGACGCGCCAGCCGCTCAGAGTATTGGTACTTCACCCTGTTTAACATTATCGCCATCGTGGCCTTGGTCATCATAAGCACCGTCATAGGCGCTGCTGCCGGAGGTTCTGACGGCGCCCTGGGTGGCCTGCTTGTTGGCTATATTCTCTATGCCGTCTATGGCTTAGGCGTGCTGATACCCTCGCTGGCCGTTACTGTTCGCCGACTGCACGACACTAACAACAGCGGATGGTTGATTCTCATAGGCCTGATACCGTGTATAGGCAGCGTAGTCCTGCTGGTATTCATGATACTACAGGGTACCAATGGCGAGAACAAGTACGGCAATATTCCCGAATAGTGCTATGCCCGTGAGGGCAGAGATGATAATAAATTTTTCATAAAAGATTAGTTGGGGCGCCCAGAGGATGCAGTGGCATTACTCGGGCGCCTTTTTCGTATCCTGAACGTACCCGGGGAGACGAGGCAATGGCCTATTTTAGTAAAATGAAGTGCCATTGGAAAGCCAATAACCACCACGGGAAATAAAAAGACCGGCTTTCATGGAGAAAGGTAAAAAAGTAAAAAGGTAAAAGAGTAAAAAGCACTGCCTGAGGATTGTACTTGCCAAACCAGCAATCACTGCGAGAAAAGAAAAGACCAACCTCTACATTCAGAAAGACCGGTCTTTAGCTTTCTAAAGACGGCTTCCAGCTCGCTAATGACGGCTCCCTGCATCGTAAAGGTCGGTCTTTTCATTCACCAACGACCTTCTTGGGGGAAATATAGACATCACGCCCATAGAGGAGATACCCCCGCTTGCAGCGCGCGCTGCAAGCGCAGCAGCATAGAGCCTGGGGCAACGCCCCAGGTATCGTCACCATACACGCAATGCGCGCTGTAGGTGCAAAAGAAGTGCAAGCTGAGTGCCACGAGCGTGCTCGGATGGCCGAGGCGCAGCCTGTTTACTATAAAAATAGCCGTAGGCGTTACCGCAGCAAGCCTACCCATGGGCGAGGCGATACCCGTTAGTATAATGGGGCTATTGGCATTATCCCCTGTGGTAACGCCTACGGCTACTTTTGCGCCTGTAGCGCGACAATAGTTTGGTGGTTGTGTACCTGGGGCGTTGCCCCAGGCTCTATACTGCTGCGCTTTCAGCGCGCGTTGACCACACGGGGTTGCCCGTGGCATCATGGGCATTGTCCCTCGCCATCACCTATGCCATTAGGAGGCGTGTTTTCAGCGCGCGTTGCCCACATGGGGTTGCCCGTGGCATCATGGGCACTGTCCCTCGCCATCACCTATGCCCTTAGGAGGCGTGTTTTCAGCGCGCGTTAGACACACGGTGCTATTTATGGAAATCGTTGAAAAATATGATAGTTGCCATTAGTGTGCAGGAAAGCATCGCCAACGCACAGCGAGCGCTTTTTACTTTTTTACTCTTTTACCTTTTTACCTTTCAAGGGTGCTTTTTTACTTTTCAAAAGTCCCTTTTTACACGTAGCGGCTATCAGAAGCGCAGGCGCAGCTGCATTTCTACATCTGTCTGCGAGCTACGGTCTATCTGTTGCAGCCCCGACGATATGTGGTCGCGGTCCATATAGTTGGTGGTGCCTGCCCGGACAGCCGCCTGGACATGGCGCGACAGGTCGGCACGCACGCTCACCGCGTAGTGCAGTCCCTGGCCGTAGTACGAGGGGAACCCAAAGGTATAGAGCAGGCCGCGCTCGTAGTAGTAGAGCCGGCTCTCGTAGTCGTCGGTATCAAAGTAGGCCACCGAGCCACTGACCTGCCAGCGGTCGGTGCCATAGCGCAGCCACTGGCCCACCAGCCACCCTAAGCTGCCACGGCCCTTGGCGCTGTAAGCCACGCCCACTACCGACTTGGCGCCCACCCTACCCCACTGGCCCGCTACCGATGTCTGGCCGCGGTGGGTGGCATAGTCTATCAGGTGGCTGTGGTCGGCGGCATCAGTCTGGCGATGCTTCAGACGGTAGCGCGTCTGCCACACCACACTGCCACGCCTGTATTCGGCCTCAAGCAGATGGTCCCACACGTGCGAGGAGAACGACAGACCGTAACGGGGCCACGCGAAGTAAGCGTAGTCGGTATAGGCACGTGCCGTCCAGCCGTGCGGCAGGCTCCACTGAGCACCTAAGTACACGCCACTCTCGTTGCTCACCTGTCCGCCCTCGGCAATGCTACGGCCCTGCAACGCGTGGTAACGATAGCTGTAGAAACGCTGCACGGCCATGAGCGAAAGGCGCTGTACAGGACTGTACACGACGCGGTTAACCGTGGCCAAGCCACCCCCGTCGCCCATGGCCGTCTCGCCCGTCAGCTCGAAGCCGTGGGCCCTGTAGGCATAGTCTACACTCAGGTTCCAGAAACCACTCCCCATGGGCGCGTAGCGGCGGTAGAGGGCGGTGGTGTCGGGGCGCAGCGGGCGGTTGTAGTGGCTGTACACCCCCGACAGCCCTACCCTGAGCCCGCCATGGCTATAGGCCACACTGGCACCCCCTAATGCCTGCGCGGTATTGTGGCGGCGGTCTATCTCGCTCTGCGTACGATGATAGCCCGTGCGCAACAGCGTGGCCACGGTGGCCGAGTCGGCGTTGAGCGTGGCGTCTACCCACCGATACGACCCAAAGAGCGTTACCGCCACCCGTCTGGTAAGCGCCATGGTGGCCGCGGCACCCTGCAGATAGTTAGCCTCCGAGCGCGACGAGTGCCCGGTTATCACCGGGGCCGTGCGCCCCATGGTGCTGAGTACGGCCAACTTGCCAAAGCCGTAGTTGGTATTCATTATCAGCCCCATACCTAAGCGCAGCCGGTAACGCCCCACCACCAGCGAGCGCAACCACCCCCGGTGGCGCAGCTGCAGGTAGAACGAGTAGTAGTCGTAACCCAGCCGGTTGGGGCCCGCCATAAACGGCTCGCCCGCATCCTGGGCACCCACGAGGGCGGCCCGCACGTCCTGACCGTAGTTATAGGTATAGCGCATCCAGTGGCGGTAGGGGTAGCCCTGATAGCCCTCATGGTCGCCCCGGCGGTCATAGCAGGGCAGCCCCATGTAGGCCACGGCCTCATGATGGCCGTAGCGTAGCAAGTCGGCCATGGTAAGCCGATGGCCCGCCTGCTCAGGCTCGCCCAGGTAGGCAAAGTAGGGCAGCAGTCCGCGCAGCCGGTCATCGCCTATACCGGCCACGCGCAGCTCATCCCAGGAGCGTATGGCCCCCACACGGTCGCGATAGGCTATCAGACTGACCATCTGGTCGTAGGTAAGCAGCGGCAGACGCTCCATATCCTCGCGCTGGGCCGTGTTCAGGTTCAGCCGGTTAGCAGCCAGCTCGCACAGGTCGTCGTAGCGCGCCTCCAAGTCGGCCGACTCCACATCCTCTGCCAGCCCCGTCTGCGCCAGATACTCCTCCCAGGGCTGGCGTGTCTGCGCCGGCAGCACCGTGGCCATGGCCGCCATTATCAGTATAAGCAAGATACGTGTCATAAGTACACAGGTAGAAAGACTTACAAATGTAAGAAAAACAGAGTAACTGAGCAAATATCCCCGAAATTATTTCACTACATGGATAATTATCGCTACATTTGCGCCGATGAAGAGAGTGTGTCTTGCGATAATGACGGCCCTGACCCTGATGGCTGCCCTGCCTGCCGGGGCTCAGACGGTACGGCCCCAGACGGTGAACCCCGAGGACCGAGAGGTAGATATGGAGAACCCCACCTTTGTGCCGATGGTCAAGGTGGGCAAGGTGCTCCTGGGCCGCGACTCCATACAGTACGTAGAGCTCAACAACATCTATGTCTACCCCAAGCCCGTGTTCCAGGATGCCCGCCAGATGCAGGCTTACAACCGCCTGGTGTATAATGTCAAGAAGGTGCTTCCTATCGCTAAGGAGTGCCGCGCTATCATTATCGAAACCTACGATTACTTACAGACCCTGCCCAACAAAGAGGCTCGCGACCGCCACCTGAAGCTCGTCGAGAAGGGTATCAAGACCGAATACACGCCCCGCATGAAGAAGCTCACTTACCAACAGGGCAAGCTGCTCATCAAACTTATCTACCGCGAGTGCAACTCTTCTTCGTACAATCTTATCCAGTCTTTCTTCGGGCCTACCCGTGCTGGTGTCTATCAAGCTTTTGCCTGGCTCTTCGGTGCGAGCCTCCGCAAGGGTTACGACCCTAACGGCGTAGACCGTATCACGGAGCGCGTGGTACGCCAAGTGGAGAGCGGCCAGATCTGAGGCCACGGCCCCACCTGCCGCCACTACCCTGCCCCACACCCTGACGGTTCGCCCATACACACTGACCACCAACAAAAAGGGGAAACGCCGCGCGCTTCCCCCTATCTGTACATCTATAACAGGCTATACACCCTTGTGGGTCATAATACGGAGCACCATATCGTCGGTGGCACACATGGCCTCCTTGCCTATGCTGGTCAGGTTGCGTATAGAGCGGTCCACATCGGCATCGATGATACCCTCTACCTCGGTTACATGCTTGCCCTCGCGCGCCAGCAGGGCCGACAGCAGGGCTGTCGATACCCCCGAGCATATCTTGAGCGAGCAACTGGGCTTGGCACCGTCGCATATCATGCCCGTCAGGTTGGCTATCATGTTCTTCACAGCATGACACAGGTCGGTATAGCTGCCGCCCATGAGGTAGGTGATGCCGCAGCTGGAGCCTATGCTGGCCACCACACAGCCACAGAGGGCACTCAGCTTGCCCAGGCTCTGCTTGATGTAGATAGCCGTCAGATGGCTCAGCGTAAGGGCCCTTATCAGCTCCTCCTCGGTATTCTCGTTCTCCTGGGCAAACACCACCACGGGATTGGTGGCACAGATGCCCTGGTTGCCCGACCCACTGTTGCTCATCACGGGTATCATAGCACCGCCCATGCGGGCATCGCAGGCCAGGGCGGTCTTAGATATGATGTGCGAGAACATCGTGTTGCCAAAAATGCCGTGACTTAGCGGCCTGTCCATGGTCTTGCCGAGGCAGTGGCCGTAGTTTCCCTTTACCGACTCGGCTGCGGCGCTCATATTCAGGTCGCGTGTCTTCAGGATAAACCTCAGCTCGTCTATGGGGGCCGTGGTGGCAAAGTCGTACACCATACGCAGGTCAAGCTCAGGCCCCTCGGCCTCTGTACCGGTGGCCGCCCCCTGTCGGTTG
This sequence comes from uncultured Prevotella sp., assembly GCA_934204655.1. GTDB lineage: Bacteria > Bacteroidota > Bacteroidia > Bacteroidales > Bacteroidaceae > Prevotella. Next base: position 43,883 of record CAKPZJ010000014.1, read on the forward strand.
TCGGCCATCACGTTGCCGTTGCGCTCCTCGTACACTATGCGGGTATGGTCGGTGGCTATCACGGCCGTGGCCCAGTCGGTATCGGCCTGACAGGTGGTCTCTATGTACAACTTGTCACACTGGCCCATCTTGAGCTGTATGCTAATGCGGTCTTCGGCCACATAGCGTTTACCCTCCTCAAGTATGGCAGGGGTCAGGTCTTTCAGAACCTCCAACTTGTAGGCCGACTTGCCTACCAGGGCGCCTAAGGCTATGGCTATGGGCAGTCCTATCATACCCGTGCCGGGTATGCCCACCCCCATGGCGTTTTTCAGGATGTTGGCGCTCAGCCACACCGTTATCTTGGTGGGCACACAGCCCAGCAGCTCGGTGGCGCGGGCCACACACAGCGCTACGGCCATGGGCTCTGTACAGCCCACGGCAGGCACCACCTCGCGATTTATCAGCGCCAGGATGCGCGCTCTTGTCTCTCTGTCTATCATAGGTTTCAGTCTTGATGTTTATAGTCCATGAATGGTTTTGAGCAGTTGGTCGCCCAGTCCGATGGTGTAACCGTGGCTCTCGAAGACCACCCTGTTAAAAGTGTCGCCGATGATGAACCGCGGCAGGGGAGTGGTGGCGGGCTGCTTCATGCGCGCAGACAGGTCGGCGGCTATGGCTCCGCCCGTGTCTATGCCCCACTGCACCGTGCTGGGAAGCCCCGGTATGGGCGAGGCGAGATACTTGGCATAGTCCTCGGCCGTGGGGAAGAGCAGCAGGATGCGCCGCCCCCAAGCCTCTAACTGGCTGGCGCGCTGGGCTATGTCGCGCAGGGCGTGGTTAGTGGGCTCCTGACCTACGCCCAAGAGGCCCACCACGTAGTAGCCGCGGCCTGCTGAGAGCAGTACGGAGCTGACGCGACCCGTGGCGGCATCGGTAAACCGACCCTCGGAGTCAAACGAGCCTATCACGCTCACGGCGGTACCGGCATCGGGCAACTTGATGGTGGCCTCGGCCGGTTGCGGCCCTACCGGGAACAGGCTGATGTGGGCCCGCACGCTGCCACTGGCCAGACGGGTGCCTGTGGTGAGCAGATAGTAGCCCTGGGCTACAGGGGCCGAGCCGTCTAACAGGGCCTGGCACTGGCGCGCGTCGTCGTAGTTGAGCAGTGTAAACAGGTCGTGGCCGCCCCAGCGGCTCAGCGTGTAGTGGGTATAGTACTCGGGAGCAGCGAGGTGGGGCTTGGCACTGAAGTGCAGCCGCAGCTGGCTGCTAACCGGGGTGGCGGAGCCGTCACTACCCCACTCTACCTGTACGCGGCGACCGCCCCACTCGTAGTAAGTACGACCCGTAACGGGGTCTACCCAGGCCGGGATGCCCTGGGTGCGGCACAGGGCCACGAAAAACACCGCCATGCTACGCTCGTCGGCCACGCGGCTACGCCATACGCCTAAGGGTGACGTGTAGGTGCCTGCAGCCACAGGCTCGGCGGTCAGGGCGATGTGCTTGCGACAGTAGCCGAGTGTGGCCACAGGACTGCCCCACCCCTTGCCCAGCACGGGAGCCGCCATGGCACGCAGCGCGGCCCTGTAGGGCACCAGCTGCTCGTCGGCCACGCGCGGGGCCAGTACATGGGCCACCTGGGCGGTGTCGGCGGTATAGTCCATGGCATCGGTGAGCACGGCCGGAGCCACGTCGCGCAGATCCTTGTCGGTCAGTGTAGACAGCAGGGCCATGGCGCGGGGCAGGCGGGCCGTGGCCTGTGCGCCCTGGAGAAAGTGCAGGATGGTAGACCAGTTGCCCTCGGCCTTGGCAACATACGCGGCGGCATCGGCCCCCATCAATGCCCGGGCCGAGTCGGCTCCCTGGCTGAAGGTGGCCCTATAGGCTGCGCGCACCGAGTCTTCGGCCGCCATGCGATGGGTGTTCTCGGCCCGCTGGGCAGCCGTTACCGGGGGCGTGTTGGCGTGCTCGGCCGGGGGAACTATGTCTATATCTTCCTCGATCCTGTCGCCCACCCGGTGGGTAAGCGCTATGGTAGCTGAGGACTGCTGCCCAAACCGTACGCGGGCCCATCCTAAGCGGTCGGCCTGGGCGGCTATGACCAGCATGTCGCCCAGGCCGGCCGTAAACGATGCGCGTCCGTCGGCAGCCGTGAGCAGGCTCGCCACGGGGAAGAACTCGGCATAGTTGTATATTCTGAACTCTACCCGGGCCCCTTGCAGCGGGCGGCCGTGGGCATCGGTTATGGTAACGGTCATCGGGGCTGTCGGGGCGTAGTTGGCCGTCACGTTAATCTCGGTATAGTAAGGTGTGCGGCTCATCACCAGCTCAGGGCCAGCGTACCGCCCAAACACCTTGGTGTGCATGAGCATGCCCCGACTGGCCGGGGCGTTGAACCAGCCTAAGTTGAGCACTGGCTCGGGTTCACAGGCGCCCATAAAGAGCCACTTGCCGTCTACCCAAGCCTCTACCCAGGCGTGGTTGTCATCCGTATGGGCCCAGCGGGGTGTATATACCTGTCTGGCGGGTATGCACACGGCCCTCAGGGCGGCCACTAACAGGGTCGACTCTTCGCCGCAGCGGCCCCACGAGGTGCGCACGGTGGCCAGCGGACTGCTGGTGCGTGCGTCCGATGGCTGATAGTTGACCTTCTCGTGGCACCAGTGGTTTACTTCGAGGACGGCATCGTACAGGCTTTTACCCCGGACACGCTCCAGTAGCTCGCCCTGCATGGCGGAGCGGAAAGTGTCCAGATTCTCGTTGTTGACACGCACGGGGAGGACAAAGTGGCGATACACATCGTCGGGCACCGTCCACCCCACCACACTGCGGGCATGGCGGGCAGCCCGCACCTGACTTAGGAAGAAGGTGCCGGGATAGTCGGCTATATCGCAGGTGGGCATATAGGCGTACAGGAACTCCATGTCGCTGCGCTCGACTGCGGTCATGGTGCTGTCGAACACGCTGAAGAGGTCGCCGTGGGGCAGCGCGGCCTGCCGGGCCTTGAAGTCGGCCACATACTGCGGCCGCGGGGTGGCCGCCTCTACCCTACCGGGGCTCATGGCACCCATCAGGGCTACCAGGGCCAGTATAGCTATCGTTCTATGTCTCATCATTTACCACATAGTGCTTCTATCGTACGGCGCACACGGGTGGCCGAGGTCTCCGTACAGGTGTACTCGTCTACGCCAGCAGCGCCCATGACCACCTGGTCGTTGCGTATGCGCATCTGGCTCTTCACGGGGGTGCTGGCCGAGAAGTGGAACTCGTGCGCACCGGTGTCGGCAGCCAACTGGCGTATATTATTCTCATTGACTCCACAGCCGGGCATGATACTGAGCTGCGGACCGGCCTCGCTGACCAACTGGCGCAGCAGGTCGGTTCCCTCGGGGGCCGTGGGCTGCTGGCCCGAGGTAAGTATGCGGGCCACGCCGGCAGCACGCAGCTGACGCATGGCCATCAGGGGGTCGCGACAGCGGTCAAAGGCGCGGTGAAAGGTTACCGGCAGCCCCTGGGCAGCCTCCATGAGCCGGTCCAGGGTACGCAGGTCTATGTCGCCGTCGGCCGTAAGACAGCCCACCACTACCCCGTCAACCTGTAGGGAGTGCATGGCGTTGATGTCGGCCTCCATGGTGGCCACCTCAAGGGCCGTATAGAGAAAATCACCGCCCCGTGGACGCACTATCACATGGAGCGCTATGTCCGTGTTGGCCCGGGCCAGCGCTATCGTGGCAAACGAGGGGGTAATGCCTCCCTCGGCAAGGGCCGCGCACAGCTCTACCCTATCGGCGCCACCCTGCTGGGCGGCAATGCAGCTCTGCACCGAGTTGGCGCACACTTCTATCGTATAATCCGTACGTTTCATTTCCTATATAGTTATCAGTCAAGTTGCCCAAGAGGCCAGCGGCCACACCCCTATCACCTCTTAGGTGATGTAAAGATAGTAATAACGGGAGTAATGACCAAAAAAATAAACAAGAAAGACGAGTTCTAAAGGTAAAAAAGCGCTTTTTGAAAGGTAAAAAGGCAAAAGGGTGAAAAAGTAAAAAACGCTCCCTGCACGCTGGCGATGGCTTCCTGCACATAAATGGCGACTCACATACTTTCAATGATTTCCATAAGTAACCCCATGTGGGCTATGCGCGCTGAAAACACGCCCCCTAAGGCCATAGGTGATGGTGATGGACAGCGATATGATGACCGCGGACAGCCCCGTGTAAGCTACGCGCGCTGAAAGCGCAGCTGTGTAGAGCCTGGGGCAACGCCCCAGGTAATCTGATAGTCTGTCTGTTGTCGCGCTATAGGCGCAAAAGTAGCCGTAGGCGTTACCGCAGCAAGCCTACCCATGGGCGAGGCGATACCCGTTAGTATAATGGGGCTATTGGCATTATCCCCTGTGGTAACGCCTACGGCTGCTTTAATAGTAAACAGACTGCGCCTCGGCCATCCGAGCACGCTCGTGGCACTCAGCTTGCACTTCTTTTGCGCCTACAGCGCGCATTGCATGTGTGGTGACGATACCTGGGGCGTTGCCCCAGGCTCTACACAGCTGCGCTTACAGCGCGCGTTGTAAGTGGGGATATCTTCACCATGGGCGGAATGACGGTGCTTTCCTCTGAAGCGGTTGTGGTGAATGAAAAGACCGACCTTTACGATGCTGGGAGCCGTCATTAGAAAGCTAAAGACCGGTCTTTCTGAATGTAGAGGTCGGTCTTTTCTTTTCTCGCAGTGGCCGCTGGTTTGGCAAGGGCCATGCTCAGGCAGCCCCGTTTACCCTTTTACCTTTTTACTTTTTTACCTTTCAGTGCTAATGAGCGGTCTTTTCATTTCCCACGATAGTTTATATCACTCCTGGAATACACTTCTGAAAAAAACAGGACGTAAATATATATTTTTTGTTCTGCATTATGCAGTTTGATGATAAAAAATATGTATTTTTGCATGGTAGTAATTACAACTAAAAACATTCACTAACTTACAAACAGACAACTAAATGAGAGCACGTACCATCATTGTACTCGGGCTGGCTGCCTTTTTCTGGACGCCAGATGCCTCGGCGCAGTTTCTGAAGAACGCGCTGAAGAAAGCAGCTACCAAGGTAGGCCAACAGGTCAAGCAGGAAGTAACCCAGAAAGTTGGGGGGAAGACAGAAGCCGCACAGCCTGCCGCCAAAAAGACCGCCAAGAAAGGCAGCACCACCAAAAAGACTGCATCTAATGCCACCTCGGCCACCTGGCCGACTAACCACACCGCCCTGTTTGCCCCTATAGGCCCAGCGGTAAACCCGGCGTATGGCACTAAGACCGTAAAAGCGACAAAGCCGCCAAAAGAAGATGCCAAACAGCCCGACTGGAACGATGCACGCACCTATGTCTATGAGCTTGACAACCAGAGTCTGATAGAAGAGTATATACTGCTCAACGAGTGCCTGATGTCTAAATACATCAGGGCTACAAGCCCAGCGACATTCAGGCTGCATAGCGTCATGGATGAGATGGTGGCCCGTGCGGATATACTGAACAAGATCGTGGAAGCTTATAACGAAACCGAAGACCATGCCGAGGATGGCGAAGACGGGTTCGCCGACTTAGAGAGAAAACGATTGGCAGGATTACTGACACTGCCAGCCTATCACAGGGTGGTACGTTCGTCGCTTACTCCATTCTTCACATTCCAGGGCAGCACGATAAAGAAAGAGACCGAGGATTACTTTAAGGCGCACGGTGGCTACGAAAATGCACACAAAGCCAAGTTTACCGTGTACAAACCTTAACATGGGCTGAAGTAGGGGAGCCCTGCTGACTGGCAGCGGCCCCATCCATGCCAATAGGAACAACCATAAAGGGCAAAGGCCATGCTAACATAATCAGTTAGCATGGCCTTTGCCCTTTATAGCATCCTCTTTAGGCTTCTACTTCAGCTTCTCATAGCTGTCCAACTTGTGGAGATAATAGGCACGCACGTCGCGCCAGTGGTAGTAGGGAGCGCAGTCGGTGGCGATGGGTAGGCGGGCCTCGTCTTCATTGAAGAGAAACTTGACCAGCACATCGCTGTCGGTCTGGCTACGGCGATAGAACACCAACTGCAGGTTGCAGGCCATGGGGAAGATGCGATAGTCGTACCAGCCCACCGTGGCCAACTGGTCCAGACGGTCTACAGGCTCGCCGTAACCATTGAGGTTGAGCAGACAGACCAGGGGCATGACCATGGTGTCGTGGCCATAGCGCAGGGTAGCGCCGGGGTGGGGCAGGGCGATGCAGCTATCGGCCTGGGTGATGATGTTGCGCAGCAGGTTGCGCTGCGAGAAGGGCTGGGTGCCACCATTCTGGGTGTTAGGACCGTAAGTAAGGTACCAGAAGGCATTGTTACAGAGCCAGTGCTGGTATATCTCATCGGGGGTGAAGATGCTGTAAAGCGAGAGGTGGTGGCGCAGTTCGGTACTCTGCACATTGCTGGCCAGGGTGAACAGCTGGTCGGCCAGGTCGGCAGCCTTAATGTGAGTAGGGTAGTCGCTGTCGCTGAAGAGCACGCGCATAAGATGGCCGTAAGCCTGGTGGCGCTGGCGGAAGCTGTCTAAGAGTTCCTTGGTGCCCCCGGCCAACTTCTGCTTGTACAGTTGCTTATCGGTCTGGTTCATGTAGTACATGTCGTGATGGCTGGCATCGTGGCTGATACGCAGCCGGGGATTGAGCACGAGCAACTGCTGCAGCGCATTTTCCATCGACAGGATACAACGTATCACCACGGTACTCTTGGCGTCTATCACGGCATCGCCACTGAACACCTGGGGAAACCGCTCGTACATGCGCCGGGCTATGGCCTTGTGCTGCTGAGCACCCAAGAGGGTGAGCTCGCCGTCGCGGCCCATGGCCTCCTGTCGTATCTGCCGTACCTGGTCGAGTACCTGTCGGCCACGGGGAGTGAGCTTGCCAAGGCTGTCGGCACGCAGCAGGGTGAGGTAAGGGCGGTCGTAGTCGTGGGTGCCTATGAGGTAGCGCGAGCCGTGGCGGCCGTAGTGACTCAGGTAGAAAGGCTCGTAACCCCGTGGCGCGGGGGTAAGCCGGTGCTTGGGGCCAGGGTAAGCCACATAGTTACTGCCCGACAGGGCGGGGTTCTTCATAAACTCGCTGCGCGCATCTTGGGCCTGGACACAGGCGGCCACGCACAGCAGTAATAAGGAGAGTATAAGGGTTCTCTTCATGCTTGTTATTATTTATATAGGTATAAGTTACTCAATGGGTATCTATCATCGGGGGACAGGGTAGGGCAGGGGTCAGAGCAGCAGCGAGCCCAACTGGCCGAAGTCGTCGATGATATAGTCTGCCTGGCAGGCCACCATGTCGGCCCGGGTGCCATTGCCATACGTAACGCCACAGGTATGTACGCCGGCGTTGTGGCCCATCTGGATGTCGTACACGGCATCGCCCACCATGAGGGTGTCGGCCGGAGCTATGTTCAGGTGCTCCATGGTCTGCAGAACCATGTCGGGATGGGGCTTGGCCTGGGCCACGTCGTTAACGGTAACGATGTAGCGGAAGTAGGTGTCTATCTGCATGCCCTGGAGAAACTCCATGAGCGACTCGCGGTGCCGCGAGGTGGCAATGGTAAGCGTGTAGTCGTGGGCATAAAGCGCGGCGAGGGTATCGGCCACATGGGGAAAGAGGCGCACCACGCCGGGACGGTTGTCGCGGTCGAATATCTGGCTATAGGTATCTGCGCAGCGGTCGCCCATGGCATCGGTCATAGGGATGAGCCTCATAAAGGTCTCCTTGAGGGGCAACCCTATCATGGCGCGGCACTGCTCGCGGCTGCGGGGTTCCAGGTGCAGGGCCTCGATGGTCTTCTGCATGGTCTGAGTGATAAGGGACTCGGTGTCGGCCAGCGTGCCGTCAAAATCAAATATGATAAGTTTCATCGGATATATATATGGCTATGGTTTTCAGCTTGACATACTCGTAGGACAGGTACATCAGTCCGTGGTAGGGGTTGCGGGTGCCCCACGAGTTCTTGGCTATATAGTAGCGGTGGCCCTGGCTGTCGTGGGCCATGCCTATGAGCGACATACAATGGTCATCGGTGGTGTGGTGGCGCTCAAACTGGAGCTGGCGGTGGGCCTGGTCGGCCTGTGTGCCATCGGGCAGCGTGGCCACGCCATGGCTAAAGGAGAAGCCGGGCTCTGACACATCGCCCTCCCAGCACACGGCGTGCTTATGGGTGAGGGCGCGGTCTATGCTGGCCATGAGGCTGTCTATGGGGATGTTGAGAAACCGGGCCCTAAGCGTGTTGTCGGGTACCTCGAGTACGAAGGACTGTCCGAAAGGGTGGTGGGTAAAACTGGTCAGGGCCACGTAGCGGGTGGCGTAGACGCTGTGGGCAAACTCGTGAAAGGTGTACTGGGCACCGAGCATATACACAGCGTAGGGTAGGGCACCCAGGCGCTGGTCCAGGTAAGTGGCCGTGCGCTGGCGCATAGCTTCTAACGAGGGGGCATAACGGGCCAACTGACCCAGACCGCGGGCCACGGCATCGGCATCACCATGGGGCGGGTCGGGATAGGCATCGTAAGCGGCGGCACCATAGAGGCCGGTAAGGTAGAGGGCCAGGGCACCCGTGCCGCGCATAGAGAGCGAGTAGGAGGGGCCACACAGGTAGCGGGGAGCAGCCATGTCTTCCATATAGCGTCGCACGGGGTAGGCCACCGACAGGTGTACCGAGTCGCCGGCCATCAGGCGGTCGGTCTCTATGGTAGACAGCATGGCATACATCCAGCAGAGCGAGCCACGGCCCTGGTCCTTGACGGGGGTGAAGCCCAGCAGCAGGTCATTGGTCATGGCCGGAGCGCCATCGGTAACCGGGGCCGACGGGCGGCACGACACCATCAGCGCCATGACTACTCCTATGATATATAGATATGCCTTATACATCTAATATAAAGTGCAGATAACTCTCTTATGGGCTACAAAGTTACTCAAAATAACGGGTACCGTGTCTGCGTCGGCCCTGTTTTTTTACCCAAAGGCCGTCACCAGCTTTCTAATGACCGTCACGGCCGCGCCTAAGACGGCTTCCAGCACACTAATGACCATCGCGGTAAAAAAATAAGTTGACTTGCTTTGTCCTGCCCAATACTTTCTGTAACTTTGCAGTTATGAATATGAAAGCTACTGATTTTGAGATTATGGCCCCTGTCGGTTCGCGCGAGAGCCTCGCTGCTGCCATACAGGCCGGAGCAGGCTCGGTCTACTTCGGCATTGGGCAGTTGAATATGCGGTCGCACTCGGCTAACCACTTTACCATAGCCGACCTGCACGACATAGCCGCCACATGCAACAGCCATGGCATTAAGACCTACCTCACCGTCAACACCATCATCTACGATGACGACATCACCACCATGCACGAGATAGTAGACGCCGCCCGCGAAGCCCATATCACCGCCGTGATAGCCTCCGACGTGGCCGTGATGACCTACTGCAACCGCGTGGGCGTCGAGGTACACCTGTCTACCCAGCTCAACATCTCCAACATCGAGGCCCTGCGGTTCTATGCCCAGTTTGCCGACGTGGTAGTATTGGCCCGCGAGCTCAACATGGACCAGGTGGCCGAGATACACCGCCAGATAGTAGAGCAGGACATCCGTGGTCCCAAGGGCGAACCCGTACGCATTGAGATGTTCTGCCACGGTGCCCTCTGCATGGCCGTCAGCGGCAAGTGCTACATGAGTCTGCACAACGCTAACCGCTCGGCCAACCGCGGCGAGTGTGTACAGATATGCCGCCGGTCGTACACCGTGACCGACAACGAGACGGGCAACCAGCTCGAGATAGACAACAAGTATATCATGAGTCCCAAGGACCTCAAGACTATACGCTTTATAGACCGCATGATGCAGGCCGGCGTGCGCGTGTTCAAGATAGAGGGCCGCGCCCGTGGACCCGAGTACGTATATACCGTGGTGAGCTGTTACCGCGAGGCCATACAGAGCGCGATAGACGGCACCCTGACCGAGGAGAAGAAGGATGCGTGGGACGCGCGCCTGGCCACCGTCTTTAACCGTGGCTTCTGGGATGGCTACTACCAGGGCCAGACCCTCGGCGAGTGGAACAAGCATTATGGATCGGTAGCTACCGAGCGCAAGGTGCTGGTGGGCAAGGTCATCAAGTACTTCTCGCGGCTCAGCGTGGCCGAGGTAGCCGTCGAGGCCACCACCTTCAGTGTGGGCGACAAGCTGCTCATAACCGGCCCCACCACCGGTGTGATGTACCTGGACGCCACAGAGATACGCTACGAGCTAAAGCCCGTGACCACCGCCCAGCAGGGCTGGCGCGTGTCTATCCCCGTGAGCGGCAAGGTAAGACCCAGCGACAAACTGTTCAAGCTGGTGCCCGCTAATGAGATAAAGGAGATAAAATAAAGAGATAACCTGATAAAAAGTTGTAAACATGGCCAACGAGGCGAAAACGATGAATCTCTTCCGAGAGTTGTTGAGACAGAGAGGATACTATGACGACCCAACTATCTGTGTCGAAGAACAGGCTTCTGACAACAAGAAAGTACAGAAGCTGCTGAAGTGTGCGTCTAAATCAGGACTCGGAAAAGGCTATCCAGACTTTATCATCACTTCATCTAAGTACCCTAATCTTATCATCGTAGTAGAGTGTAAGGCGGAGATAAGCCGACAGAAATCGGCTACGGTAGATAACTTCAAGGACTACGCTGTAGATGGAGCCTTGCTCTACGCCTCGTTTTTAGCAAAGGAATACGACGTTATCGCCATTGGCTTTAGTGGCGAAAAGAAGAACTTAACCTGTCTGGAGCATTACATTCAGATAGCCAAGACCACCAAGGCTCACCCTTATTTCAGCGATGAGATACTCAACTTAGCTAACTATAATGAGGGAGTTAACAAGAGTACCTACAAGTTTAATCAGGATTACAACGAACTGATTAACTACACCAAGGAACTTAACGAGAAATTACAAGAACATAAGATTAAAGAGTCTAAACGTGCCTTGCTCATAAGTGGGGTACTGATGGCGCTGCGTAATGAGCGCTTCAAGGCAGACTTCAAGAGCTACGGCAGCATTGAAGCCCTCTCTAACAACCTGTACGCTGCCATCTGTGCCGAGTTAGACCAATCGGATGTACCCGACAGCAATAAGAACGCACTGAAAAAGGGCTACGACTTTATTACCACCAACTTTGGGAGCAACCATAAGAACGAGAAGGATTTTCTGACGAACCTCATTGACGAGGCTGACAAGCGCATCAATGGCTTCATGGTTACTTATAAGTATATTGATACGGTTAGCCAGTTTTATGTGGAGTTTCTGCGGTACGCAAACAATGATAAAGGACTGGGTATAGTGCTTACACCGCCACATATCACCCAGCTGTTTGTCGAACTGGCCGGAGTAAACAAGGATAGTGTAGTACTTGATAACTGCGCCGGTACCGGGGGCTTCCTGGTAAGTGCCATGAAGGCCATGTTAGAGGACGCTAAAGGAGACATAGCCAAAGAAACAAGCATAAAGCATAATCAGCTGTTAGGAATAGAGCTCGATGTAGACATATACACCCTGCTTATATCAAATATGATAATACACCGCGATGGACGGACCAACATTACCCTCGGAAATTGCTTTGAGCAAAATGCCGAAGCCATCAAGAAGAAATTCAAGCCTACCGTGGGACTGCTCAACCCTCCTTATAAGAATAAAGGTAAGGGTACAGAAGAGCTGGAGTTTGTCCTTAATAATCTTTCGATGCTTGAGCGGGGAGGAAAGTGCGTAGCCATAATGCCCATTAGCTGCGTAAACGACGTAAAAGGCACCTCATGTACGCTAAAGCGCAAGATACTGGAGCACAACACACTGGAGGCTGTCCTGTCGTTACCCGAGGAACTTTTTGTAAATTCTAAGGTAAACACCGTGACCTGTGCTGTAGTAATAACAGCCGGAATACCCCATCCCAAGGGTAAGAAAACCTGGTTCGGATATTGCCGCAACGATGGGTTTGTAAAGAAAAAGAATGTGGGGCGTATCGATGCTAACCACTCGTGGGACACTATAAAGCGCAAGTGGGTAGATGCGTTTATGAACCGCGAGGTTATTAGCGAGTTCAGTGTCATGAAAGAGGTTACGGCTACTATGGAGTGGTGCGCCGAGGCTTATCTGGAGGCCAATTACGGAAAACTCACACAGGCTGACTTCGAAAACACAATACGTAACTATGTACTTTTCCAACTCAAATACAACGAGACTGATAACGACGAAGGAGAGGAAGTATGAGGTTAGTGTCATTAGATAGCCTGTTCCATATAGAATACGGGAACGGGCTGGAACTGGTAAATCTGCCAAGAAGCAGTACAGGCATCAACTTTGTGGCCCGCACACAGAAAAACAATGGCGTAGTGGCCAGAGTGACCATGCCTGCCTGGGAGCACATTTTCCAAAAAGGGAGTATAACGGTAGCCGTAAGCGGTAGCGTCATGGAGTCATTTGTGCAGACCGAGGACTTTGTAACGGCTTATCACATCATGGTACTAACCCCAATTACAGACATGACCGATGAGCTGAAATTGTTCTATTGTAGCTGTCTGCGTATGAATAAGTTTAAGTACTCGTATGGGCGGCAAGCCAATGCCTCCTTGCCCGCCTTGCTGGTTCCATGCAGGGAAGATGCCGAGACATTCGTAGGCAATATATCGATACTGCACATCAGGACAAGTATGCTCCACAACATTAACCTGTCAGAGCTGTCTACACCCTCAGAAACAGTAGAGACTGAGCAACGGCTGGTACCCCTATCATCGCTCTTCAAGCTATATAATGGTACATCCTCTGATAATGTAGAACGGGCTGATTATCCTAAGAATGACAACTGGATACCCTACATACGCCCTTCCTACAGACAGAGCACGAGTATTGATGCCTATGTTAATAGGAATAGGATAGGCGAAAGCGGAGTATATCCTAAAGGTACACTCTATGTATCGACCGACGGACAGGGTAGCCATACCTACGCCTATGTTTCGGTCAGCGAATTTGTACCTAATTCTAATGTGACCATACTTATACCCAAACGCGAAATGACCATCAAGGAAAAACTCTTTTATGCGATGTGTATCACTCATAATCGCTTCAAGTTCTCGTATGGACGCAAGCCTAAGGGAAAGAAACTGGCCGAGATATTGATCCCAAATACAATAAGCAAAGAATTTGATACTATCAGTATAGACAACATAATAAAGAAATAATATACAGCAATAATGACTATCAACGAACAACAAGATGCCATCATCGACGAGTTTGCCGATATGGACGACTGGATGGACCGCTACCAGCTGCTCATAGACATGGGCAACGAGCTGGAGGCCCTGGACGAGAAGTATAAGACCAACCAGAACCTCATAGACGGCTGCCAGAGCCGGGTGTGGGTGCAGTGCGACTACCGCGACGGCCGCCTCTACTTCCAGGCCGACAGCGACGCCCTCATCGTCAAGGGTATCATAGCCCTGCTCATCCAGGTGCTGAGCGGCCACACACCGGCCGAAATCCTGGACACCGACCTCTACTTTATAGACCGCATAGGGCTGCGCGACCACCTGTCGCCCACCCGTAGCAACGGCCTGCTGGCCATGATAAAGCAGATTAAGGCCTACGCCTTGGCCTATAAGACCAAGGGGGGGGCATGATGCGTACATTGGGCATCGTGCTGCTGTGGTTCTGCTGCACCCTTGGATGGGCGCAGACGGCCGACGAGCGGGCAGGGGAGTACATCAACCAGCGCCAGTGGTTTGCCCTGCAGGACCTCTGCGCCACCGACAGCGCCCAGATGTCGCCCTTCATACGCCTCTTCGCCCAGAGTATGACGGCACAGATGTTTAACCGGCCCGCCGAGGCCAACGAGCGTATCCTGGCGCTGATACGCCAGCACCAGGGACAGATGGGCTTTGCCAACGTGTACAACATGATGCTCCTGCTGATAGACAACTACAGCCGGATGGGCGACAACGCAGCCGCGGCATCGGCTGCCAGGCGATTTGCCACCCAGATAGACGGCAAGGTACCGGCCGACAACGTGGCCCCCGTATGGGCCAAGGAGCGGCTGTACACGGCCCTGCAAGGCTACGACCTGTACAGCACCGACACGCTGGACCACACGGTGCCCATGGCCTACACCCAGATAGCCGACTCGACCCAGGGGCTCATCACGCTGCGCGGCAGCGTCAACAAGAGGCGGGCCGACTTCATCTTCGACACGGGGGCCAGCTACAATGTTATCACCCCCGAACTGGCACGCCGCTACGGTCTGCGCCTGTTAGACGACAGCATCCAGGCCCAGGGCACGCGCCTTGGGGGAGGCCAGATGGCCATAGCCGACGACATCACCTTAGGCAACGTGCATCTGCGCAACGTGCCCTTTGCCGTGCTCGACATCGGGGCAGGCAACGAGCGCATACGCCATACGGTCGGCCGCATATCGCTCATCATAGGCCAGCCCCTGCTAAGGCAGTATGGACGCTATACCATAGACCTTGCCAACAGCACCCTACACCTATACCACCACAGCGCGCGCCGCCCTGTGCGCAGCAACGCCTACCTGGACGGTGCCCTCTATGCCGAGATTACGCAGGACGGGCACCACATGCCCATAGTCCTGGACACGGGGGCCGACAAGACCACCTTAGGCAAAGCATACTACAAAGACTTCTCGGCCCTGGTGGCCCGCAAGGGCAAGTGGACCATCGAGGGAGCTTCCGGCTTTGGCGGCATCGTCTATAACAGCGTCTTCCGCCTGCCGCAGATAGCCATGCAGGTGGGCGGGCGGCCCTTCACGCTGCGCAATGTGAGCGTGGCGGCGCTCTCTACCGGCAATGGCCTTACAGAGAACTACGGCCGACTGGGTATGGACTTTGTGCGGCTGTGGCAACAGGTAACGGTAGACAACACCAATATGACCATAGAAGCAAAATAAGATATGAGAAAACTACGCACCATAGAGATGGACCGGCTCACGGTCGAGGAGTTTAAGCAAGCCGACAAGATGCCGCTGATAGTGGTACTGGACAATGTGCGGTCGCTCTATAATGTAGGGGCCGTGTTCCGCAGCTGCGACGCGTTCCGTGTCGAGGCCGTCTATCTGTGTGGTATCACGGCCTGTCCGCCCAACGCCGAGATACACAAGACGGCACTGGGCGGCGAGGACAGCGTAGACTGGCGCTACTTTGCCGACA
Organism: uncultured Prevotella sp.; assembly: GCA_934204655.1. GTDB lineage: Bacteria > Bacteroidota > Bacteroidia > Bacteroidales > Bacteroidaceae > Prevotella. The sequence goes on from CAKPZJ010000014.1 coordinate 59,103, forward strand.
CCAATGAGGCCGTAGACCACCTGCACCGCGAAGGTTACTATGTCTACTCGGTCGAACAGGTCGAGCACTCTACCAAGCTGCAGCGCCTGCACTTAGACCCATCGGCCCACAGGGGCTACGCCGTCATCTTAGGCAACGAGGTAAAGGGCGTACAGCAGCAGGTGGTAGACAGCAGCGATGCCTGCTTAGAGATTCCGCAGCTGGGCACCAAGCACTCGCTCAACGTGAGCACCACCGCCGGCATCGTAGTATGGGAGTTTGCCCGCCAGCTGATGCTGCCTAAGTAATAACCCAACTGGCTACTTATCAAAAAGGAGCCCCCTCAACTGCCGCAGTAGCTGAGGGGACTCCATAAGTCTATCTATCAAGTCAGGGTAGGGGCGTGCGCTGGTCGGCTTACAGTCCCCTCACTTAAAGAGTGACGGGGCTGGCTTCCCTCCATTGATGTTTACTTCAGATATTCACCAAAATCAGTGAGGCGCATGTCGCCCTTCTTGCGCAGGGTGTCGTGCATGGCAAAGCAGGCAGTGAGCGACTGGGGTTCGTGGCCCTTGTCGGCTATGCGCAGATACTCGCGCAGCAACGGCTTGTAGTCGGGGTGGGCACAGTTATTGATAATCTCCTCGGCGCGGCGGCGCGGGCCCTTGCCGCGCAGGTCGGCCACACCCTGCTCGGTCACTATCACGTCTACATCGTGCTCGGTAGAGTCTACATGGGTACACATGGGCACTATAGAGCTGATGGTGCCGCCCTTGGCCACCGATGGGGTGGTGAAGATACTGATGTAGCCGTTGCGCTCGTAGTCGCAGCTACCTCCGATGCCGTTCATCAGTCGCGAGCCGCAGACATGGCTCGAGTTCTCGTTGCCGTAGATATCGCACTCCAGGGCCGTATTGAGAGCTATCACACCCAGTCGGCGTATCACCTCGGGACTGTTGGCTATCTCGCTCTGACGTATGGTAAGATGCTGCGAGAAGAAGTCCATGTCGGCATATATCTCCTGCAGGCACTCATTGGTGACAGTCATCGCCGTGGCCGAGGCAAAACCTATCTTGCCATCGAGCATCAGACGTATGGCAGCGTCCTGTACCACCTCAGAGTAGACATTAAACTGCGGTATGTGGGGGTTGGATCCCAAGGCAGCCATCACGGCGTTGCCCGTGGCACCCACGCCACTCTGTATGGGCAGGAAGTGGGGCGGTATGCGCCCCTGGCGCAGGTCGTTAGCTAAGAACTCGGCCACGTACTGACCCATCTTAGAGGTGTATTCGTCTACCGCCTTGAACGACCGGGCCTCCTCGGGTATGCAGCACTCTACCACCCCCACTATCTTGCCGGGGTCTATGTCTATATAGTTGTTGCCCACGCGTCCGTAAGGGGTGAGCACGGGTATGGGGCCGCGCCCGCGTCCACACTCGGTGGGCTCGTAGGTGTCGTGCAGATAGCGTACATTGGGGTTATGATAGGTATTGTGCTCCAGTATCACCCGCTTGGCCAGCCGCGACACGGTGGTGGCTATGCCTCCGGCCGAGGTGAGGTAGATACGGCAGCGCCCGTTGACCATCTCGTAGGCCGACACCTCGAGGATGGCCCACTGCATGGTGCCATAGAAGCCTCGGCGCAGGCGCTCGGCCATGTGGCCTAAGTGGGTGTCCTCATAGTCTATCTCGCCCAGGTTGGTGTGCTGTCGGAAGTCGGCATTGGTCGAGAAGGGGGCCCTGAACTTGATGGCCTGAGCCTTGGCCATGTCGCCCTCGATACTCTGGCAGGTCGAGGCACCAGTGAATATGCCCACGGCAAAGGGCCGGCCAGCCTCGTGCTCGCGCACGGCGCGCTGGGAGAGCTCGCGGAACACCGCCTTAGGGCATCCGTTGGGGGTAAATCCCGACAGGGCTATGTTATCACCATCCTGTATCATCGCCGCACCCTCGGCGGCAGTTATCTTGTTAATCGGCATACGTTTATCCTTTATATATTAATGTGCATGGATAGCCGTGCTTTAGCCCCTGATGGTGGTCCGTCCGCCGCCTATCCACGCTGCAAAGGTAGTAATTATCACATTATTAGCGGACACATCCCCCAATATTTTTATCCCTGTCCCCCATTTTAGCCCCCAGAGCGACAGAATAGTGTATAAATATACAGGACAGCCCACTGGTAGCCCCCCGCCTAAAGCTGCCCTTGCCCTATGCGGTACAAGTGGTCCATAATAACTGTCAGCGTTCTTCCCTTTTACCTGTAATTGTACGTAAGAAAATTGCGGAAATCCGCAAAAAACTTTCGTAAAACAATCCAAATTACTAACTTTGCAAAAGAAAACTGCGGAAATCCGCAAAAATATTTTGTAAAGTATGATTATAAAGAGAGAAAAATATCTGCAAGAGTTAATAAGCGCACGGCAGAACAAACGCGCGCTGTAGGCGCAGCAGTATAGAGCCTGGGGCAACGCCCCAGGTATAATCCCCACACAATCAATGCGCGCTGTAGGCGCAAAAACAATACAAGCTAAGCACAACGAGCTTGCTCGGATGGCCGAGGCGCAGCCTGTTTTCTATAAAAGTGGCCGTAGGCGTTACTCCTCCAACTATCCTCATACAACTCTATATCCCAACCTCACACTTATTTCCGTAAAATGTTACGCAGACTGGCCTACATTCTTTCTTCGTAACATTTAACAAAGTGCAGCTACAATCTACCATGGCACAAAAAGGATAATCCGAAAATTTTATGTCTGAATTACCTGTTGTATTGATATAATTCCGTATTTTTGCATAAATAAAAGGATTAACCTATGGATAAAGAACTTGTCATAAAAGCTATGTCCAGCAAATTGCGTGAGATAGAATAAGTCTATAACAGACAAAATCGAGCAAGCCATCAAGAACAGAGTGACAGGCAGAGTGAATGCCACGTCAAACCGTGCCGTGAGCCTTGTCTTTGGTGGTAACCGCGAGCAGATGCGCAAACTCGCATTTGGCGACCAGACAATAAGTGAGAACGGCAACAACTGGGATGTTGACAGTTGTAGTGGCATAGACAGATGGGCAACGGACATATATGACTTTTGTTGTCGGGAGTTTGGTGAAGAAAATGTCGTTTCGTT
>CAKPZJ010000015.1 GCA_934204655.1 uncultured Prevotella sp.
TATCAGTTATTTGCAGGTATTATCGTCAAAATTCATCAAGTCGAATCATTGTTGTTTTAGTATATACAGTTTCCACGCTTTTTACCTTTTTACTCTTTTATCTTTTTACTTTTCTATTAATAGTGGCTCCCACTACTGGATTAAAATACTTGGCCATTTGCTTTGCACTATCTGCGGTTTGCATTATCTTTGTACCAACAATCAACACAACGACTATGACACAGGAAGAGAAAACCCGTATAGAGGAGCGCATCGTGGATGTGCTCAAGACCGTGTACGACCCCGAGATACCCGTAGATATATGGAACCTGGGCATGATTTACAAGATAGATGTCAAGGACGACGGTACGGTAGACATAGACATGACCTTCACGGCCCCCTCGTGTCCCGCCGCCGACTTCATCCTGGAAGACGTGCGTACCAAGGTGGAGTCCATAGACGACGTGAAGGCCGCCAACGTGAACCTGGTGTTCGAGCCGGCATGGGACCAGAGTATGATGAGTGAAGAGGCACGTGTAGAACTGGGTTTTGACTGAGCCATGGGTAACGTTTATTTTCTATCAGATGCCCACCTGGGCTCGCTGGCCATCCCCCATGCCCGGATGCAGGAACGCAGGCTCGTAAGGTTTCTCGACAGCATCAAGACCAAGGCTTCGGCCATCTATATGCTCGGCGATATGTTCGATTTCTGGGACGAGTACCGCTACGTAGTGCCCAAGGGCTACACCCGTTTCCTCGGCAAGCTGTCTGAACTGACCGACAGCGGGGTCGAAGTACACTTCTTCACCGGCAACCACGACCTGTGGACCTATGGTTACCTCCAGGACGAGTGTGGCGTAGTGGTACACAAAGCCCCCGTAACCACCGAGATATTGGGCCGTGTGTTCTACCTGGCCCACGGCGACGGCCTGGGCGACCCCGACCCCAAGTACCGCCTGCTCCACGCCCTCTTTCACAGCCGGGTGTGCCAGCGGTTGCTCAACGCCATCCACCCCCGCTGGGGCATGGCCCTCGGGCTCAACTGGGCTAAGCACAGCCGCCTGAAGCGTGTCGACGGCAAGGAGCCCCCTTACCTGGGCGAGGACCGCGAGTACCTGGTGCGCTACGCCAAGGACTACCTGCGCACCCATCAGGACATAGACTACTTTATGTTCGGGCACCGGCACATAGAACTGGACCTCATGCTGAGCCGCAAGACACGGCTGATGATACTGGGCGACTGGATATGGCAGTTTACTTATGCCGTTTTCGATGGCGAGCACATGTTTATGGAAACGTATGTCGAGGGCGAGAGTCGCCCCTGATGTCGCTTTAACTTTTATTACAAAAAGAAATTTTGTAAAAACAATATATAAGACAAAAAAAAAGGCTACTTTTGTTATCAGTTAACACAAGTAGCCTTTTAATGTAACCTTATACGATTACCGTAGTACTGAGAGGGCACAGACTAAGAACCGATAACTGTCTAACAACATAAATGAACAAAACCATGAAGTATCCTAAGATTGGAATCCGCCCCACTATCGACGGCCGTCAGGGCGGCGTGCGCGAAAGTCTTGAAGATAAGACTATGGCGTTGGCTCACGCAGTAGCCGAACTCATCTCCAAGAATATCAAGAACGGCGACGGCTCGCCCGTAGAGTGTGTCATAGCCGACGGAACCATAGGCCGCGTGGCCGAGAGCGCTGCCTGTGCCGAGAAGTTTGAGCGCGAGGGCGTGGGAAGCACCATCACCGTTACATCGTGCTGGTGCTACGGCTCAGAGACCATGGATATGAATCCACATTACCCCAAGGCAGTGTGGGGATTTAACGGCACTGAGCGCCCAGGTGCCGTGTACCTGGCCGCCGTACTGGCTGCACACGCCCAGAAGGGCTTGCCGGCCTTCGGCATTTACGGTCACGACGTACAGGACCTCAATGACAACACCATACCGGCCGACGTGGCCGAGAAGATACTCCGCTTTGCCCGCGCAGCCCAGGCTGTGGCCACCATGCGTGGCAAGAGCTACCTGAGCATGGGCAATACGTGTATGGGTATAGCCGGCAGTATCGTCAATGCCGACTTCTTCCAGGACTACTTAGGCATGCGTACCGAGTATGTGGATCTCGTGGAGATACTGCGCCGCATAGAGGAGGGCATCTACGACCCCGAGGAGTACCAGAAGGCCATGGCCTGGACCGAGAAGTACTGTAAGGTCAACGAGGGTCACGACTACAACACCGAGAAGGGCAAGGCCAAGACCCGCAGCCAGAAGGACGAGGACTGGGAGTTCACCGTCAAGAACATGCTTATCATTAACGACCTTATGCACGGCAACCCCAAGCTCCTTGACCTCGGTTTCAAGGAGGAGAGCCTCGGCCACAACGCCATCGCTGCCGGCGTGCAGGGCCAACGTCAGTGGACAGACTACAAGCCGAACTTCGACTTCCCCGAATCACTGATGTGTACGTCGTTCGACTGGAACGGCATACGCGAGGCCAACGTCCTGGCCACCGAGAACGACTCTCTCAACGGCGTGGCCATGCTCTTTGGCCATTTGCTCACCAACAAGGGTGTCATGTTCTCAGACATACGTACCTACTGGAGTCCCGAGGCTGTTAAGCGCGTTACCGGCAAGGAGCCTACAGGCATGGCCGCAGGCGGATTTATCCACCTTATCAACTCGGGAGCCACCACGCTCGATGCCACCGGTGCCATGACCGACGCCGAGGGTAACCCCACCATGAAGAACCCATGGGATATGACTCAGGCCGATGTAGATGCCTGTCTGAAGGCTACTACCTGGTATCCAGCCGACAGAGACTACTTCCGCGGAGGTGGTTTCTCGAGCAACTTCCTTACCCGTGGCGGCATGCCGATGACCATGATGCGTGTAAACATCGTCAAGGGCTTAGGCCCCGTGCTTCAGATAGCCGAGGGATGGACCGTGGAGCTCGAGCCAGCCATCCACGACATCCTGAACAAGCGCACGGACAAGACCTGGCCTACCACCTGGTTTGTGCCCAGGCTCGATGCTACCCGCGATGCCTTCAAGGACGTTTACTCGGTAATGAATAACTGGGGCGCCAACCACGGGGCCATCGCCTATGGCCACATTGGAGCCGACGTGATAACCCTGGCTTCGATACTGCGTATCCCCGTATGTATGCACAACGTGGCTGACGACAAGATATTCCGTCCCGCCGCCTGGAATGCTTTCGGTATGGACAAGGAAGGCGCCGACTACCGCGCCTGCGCCAACTTCGGCCCTATCTATAAGTAACCGTTTCGGCCACCTATATTGTAATTAATGAATGGGGGAGTCCGGAAGCCGCCCTGGCGGCAGCCATAGCCCGGCTCCCCCATTGTCTTTTTACCACTAATAACAACTATGAAATCTTCTCGATTAGTAGAACGTAAGTATCTCGTACCCTTTGCCCTGCTCACGGTACTCTTTGCCCTGTGGGGATTTGCCAACGACATTACCAACCCCATGGTGGCGGCCTTTGGCACAGTCATGGAGTTGCCCGTGGCCGAAGCCTCGCTGGTACAGTTTGCCTTCTATGGCGGCTATGCCACCATGGCCGTGCCCGCAGCTCTCTTCATACGCCGGTATAGCTACAAGAGCGGCATCATGCTGGGCTTGGCACTCTACGCCGTAGGCGCCTTTCTCTTTATTCCGGCCGCGGCTTATCAGCAGTTCTCCTTCTTCTGCATATCGCTGTACGTGCTCACATTCGGGTTGGCTTTCCTGGAAACCACGGCCAACCCCTTTATCCTCTCCTTAGGCTCTAAGGACACGGCCACGCGCCGCCTGAACCTGGCGCAGGCTTTCAACCCCTTAGGCTCGCTCATGGGCATGGCCGTGGCCTCGTTTGTGGTGCTGCCCGACCTCTGGTCCGACCGGCGCGACGCTGCCGGCAACATCCTGTTCTCTTCCCTGAGCGAGGCCGAGAAGGCGGGCATCCGCCTGCACGACTTGGCGGTAATACGCGACCCCTATGTGGCCATCGGACTGGTGGTGCTCATCATGCTCATCGTTATCGGCATTACCCGTATGCCTAAGCGCGACACCACGGAGGCCCGGGGCAGCCTGCGAATTACTTTCCGACGGCTGGCAGCTAACAGGGCTTATGTCGAGGGCGTGTTTACGCAGATGTTCTACGTGGCCGCGCAGATAATGGTATGGACCTTTATCATACAGTATGCCGACAACTTAGGCATCAACAAGGCCACCGCTCAGACGTATAACATTGTGGCTATGGTGTTCTTCCTTTGCGGCCGGTTCATCAGCACTTTCCTCATGCGCTATGTCAATACGTGTCTGCTGTTGGCCGTGTTTGCCGTGTTTGCCGGTCTGTGTACCCTGGGCACCATCTTCATAGTGGGCCTGGCCGGCCTCTACTGTCTGGTGGCCATCAGCATATTCATGTCGCTTATGTTTCCCACCATATACGGTATAGCCCTTGAAAACGTGAGCCACGAGGATGCCAGCCTGGGTGCCGCCTTCCTGGTTATGGCCATCGTGGGCGGAGCCATCATGCCCCCGCTCCAGGGCATGATTATCGACCAGGGCACCGTGCTGGGCCTGCCAGCCGTCAATGCCTCCTTTGTATTGCCCCTCATCAGTTTCTGCGTGGTATGTGCCTACGGCATCAGCCAGTATCGTGCCAGCCTGCGCACGGCAGCGGCCACAAACTGAAAATTAAAAGGGGAAAAAAGTAAAACGGTAAAAAGTGCTGAGATGGTGACCGTCCTAATGGTAGGGGGAGTTATCATGCTAATCGTAGAGACCGACCTTTACGATGTAGGGAGCCGTCTTTGGCACGCTGGGAGCCGTCATTAGAAACGTAGAGACCGACCTTTCTGAACGCGAGGTTGGTCTTTTCGTTTCCCGCGGTGGTTGCTGGCTTGGTAAGTACAATCTTCAGACAGTCCTTGACAGTCACTACCCCTGTGCCAGGGCCGCTTACAGCGCACGTGGTTCATGTGGCCCACCAGGGGGCTATAAACAAGAGGAGAGCCATCCCCTCGGCCTTTGGGCTGAGCGGATGGCTCTCTCTTATAGAGGGTAGCAGCCGTTGGGGCTGCCCCTGTTAGCTGATTATTTCTTGGCCTTGGAAACCAGCTCTACCGTGTCGCGAGCTATAACTATCTCCTCATCGGTAGGTATCATCACCACCTTGACCTTAGAGTCGTCGGCCGAGAGAATCTGTTCCACTCCCCGGCAGTGGTTACGCTGCTTGTCCATCTTTACACCCAGGTATTCCAGACCCTCGCAGGCATCCCAGCGTACGCCCTCCTGGTTCTCGCCCACGCCGGCGGTCCATACGATGATGTCTACACCGTTCATGGCAGCCGCATAGGCACCGATGTACTTCTTGATGCGGTAGTTGTACATCTGCAGGGCCAGATGGGCACGCTCGTCACCGTTGGCATCGGCGCTCTCTATCTCGCGCATGTCAGAGCTGAGGCCCGTGATGCCGGCCACGCCGCTCTCCTTGTTGAGGAACTCGGCCATCTCCTGAGGAGTCTTACCCAGCTTGTCCATCAGATAGGTTACGGCCGACGGGTCTATGTCGCCCGAGCGCGAGCCCATCATCAGTCCGGCCAGCGGAGTAAGTCCCATAGAGGTATCGATAACCTTGCCATACTTCACAGCAGCCACCGAGGCGCCATTGCCGATGTGGCAGGTGATAATCTTCTGCTTGGTGATGTCTACGCCCAAGAACTCGCATACGCGCTGCGACACATAGCGGTGGCTGGTGCCGTGGAAACCGTAGCGGCGCACGTGATACTTCTCGTACAGACCATAGGGGATGGCGTAGAGGTAAGCGTAGGCAGGCATGGTAGAGTGGAAAGCGTTGTCGAAGACTGTAACCTGAGGTGTATGAGGCATCAGGGCGTCGACGGCACGGATGCCACGCAGGTGGCCGGCGTTGTGAACGGGCGCCAGGTCGCAGAGGCTCTCGATGCCGTCCTCTACCTCCTTGGTAACGATACAGCTCTTCTCGAAGAGGTCGCCGCCCTGCACCACGCGGTGGCCCACGGCGTCTATCTGGTCAAGACTCTTCAGCGCACCGTACTTGGGGTCGAGCAGCAGGTCGAAGACAAACTTTACGCCCTCTTTGTGGTCGGGCATATCGTGCATCACCTTCTCCTTAGAGCCGTCCTTCATGGTTACCTTGACAAAGGCGTTGTCCAAGCCGATACGCTCGGCGCCTCCCTGTGCCAGCACGCTCTCGTCGCTCATGTCATAGAGCTTGTACTTGATAGAGCTGCTGCCGCAATTTAATACTAATACTATCATTGTCTGTTGTCTATCTGTTATTACTTATATCTGTGTTAAGCCTTCTTGGCGTCCTGGGCCTGGCAGGCGGTGATGGCCACCATGTAGTAGATGTCGTCGACCGAGCAGCCACGGCTCAGGTCGTTAACGGGACGTGCTATACCCTGCAGGATGGGGCCTATGGCGATGGTGTCGCCCAGACGCTGAACGAGCTTGTAGCCGATGTTGCCCACCTCGAGGTTGGGCACTACCAGTACGTTGGCCCGGCCGGCTATGTCAGAACCCTTGGCCTTCTTCTCGGCCACAGCGGGCACTAAGGCAGCGTCGGCCTGCAGCTCGCCGTCTACCTGCAGCTCAGGATACTTCTCGTGGGCTATCTGGGTAGCCTCTATCACCTTGTCTATGATATACACGCTCTTGCCCGTGGCCTTGTCCTTGGCATCCTTGGCGCTGCCCTTGGTCGAGAAGCTCAGCATGGCCACCCGAGGGTCGGCTATGCCAGCCACGCTGTGGGCTGTCTGAGCCGTGGTGTAGGCTATCTGGGCCAGCTGGTCGGCCGTGGGGTTAGGCGTAACGGCTACGTCGCCCATAACCACCACACCGTCGTTGCCATACTGCTTCTGGTCGGTGATGAGGAGCATGGCACCGCTCACGCACGATATGCCGGGTGCGCACTTGATAATCTGCAGCGCCGGGCGCAGGGTGTCGCCAGTGGTGCTCAGGGCTCCCGAGATCTGGCCGTCGGCCCCCTCGGTCTTGATAATCATGCAGCCCAAGTACAGGTTGTTCTTCACCAGTTCGCGAGCCTGCTCAATGGTCATGCCCTTCTTCTTGCGCAGCTCGGCCAGCAGCTCAGCGTACTCCTCGGACTTAGGGTTGTTCAATGGATCCACAATCGTAGCCTTGTCGATGTTGGTCAGCCCCCACTCAGCGGCGAGGTTCTTGATGTTGGCAGGGTTGCCGATGAGAATGATGTCTGCGATGTCGTCAGCCAGTACCTTGTCGGCTGCTCTCAGAGTACGCTCCTCCTCTGCTTCGGGGAGCACGATGCGCTGCTTGTCTGCTTTGGCGCGCGCTACAATCTGTTTTAATAAATCCATAGTTGTATGTATATTGTATATAATGTGTGCTATGTGTCGGGGCACAGTTGCCGGCTGGCCGGCGATGGGCTGCGCCTGTGCAAAATTAGTAAAAATATTCGACAGAGCCCCCCTCGGCGCCCGATATTTTAGTTGCCGTAGGGGTGGCTTAGGCCGTTATCTGCTGGGCCAGTATGCTCTCTAACTCCTCGGCCGACAGGCGCAGTCTGAAGGTGCCCCTCATGGCCACGGCTATACGCCCCGTCTCCTCGCTCACCACGATGGCTATGGCATCCGAGCTCTGCGATATGCCCATGGCCGCGCGGTGGCGCAGGCCCAGCTCCTTGGGTATGTCCATGTCGTGCGATACGGGCAGTATGCAGCCTGCCGCGCGTATGCGGCGGTGCGATATGATCATGGCGCCGTCGTGCAGGGGCGAGTTCTTGAAGAATATGTTCTCGATGAGGCGCTGGTTGATGTTGGCGTCTATCACGTCGCCCGTCTCGATGATGTCGGTCAGCGGCGTGGTGCGCTCTATCACTATCAGTGCGCCCACCTTGCCCTTGGACAGGTTCATGCACGCCATCACGATGGGCATGATGGCCTCCTTGTCCTCTTCCCGGTCCTTGTCGGTGGTGGTAAAGAACCTGAAGATGTTCTTGAACCGCTGGTGGGCCCCTAAGGTGTACAGAAACTTGCGTATCTCTTCCTGGAAGAGTATGATGAGCGCCAGCACGCCCACACTTACCAGTTTGTCCATGATAGAGCCCAATAGCTTCATCTCCAGTACTCGGCTCACGAAGAGCCACAGGATGACAAAGACCATGATGCCGATAAAGATGTTGAGCGACCGGCTCTCCTTCATCAGCCTGTAGGTGTTGTAGAGCAGCAGGGCTACTAAGAAGATGTCTATAAAGTCCTTAATTCCAAATTCGAAAAACACGGTGTTGGTCGCTTATAGTGGTTTTACTTCATTCATCTTGCCTACCATCCTCACTGCCTCGACGGCCTCGGCCACGTCGTGTACGCGCAGTATCGAGGCGCCCTTCATCAGGGCTATGGTGTTGAGCACGGTGGTGCCGTTGAGCGCCGTGGTAGGGTCGCCGCCCACCAGGCGGAATATCATCGACTTGCGCGATATGCCCACTAACAGGGGCAGGCCCATTACGAGCAGCTTGTCCATCTCGGCCATCAGGGCGTAGTTCTCCTCGAGCGTCTTGCCAAACCCGAAGCCCGGGTCCAGTATAATGTCGTGGGCCCCGAGGTCGCGCAGCTGCTGCACCTCATCGGCCAGGGCCACCATCATGTCGCCCAGTGTGCCCTTGACCGACATGAGGATGTAGGGGCAGTGCAGCTCGCCCACCACGTCAAACATACGCTCGCTCTCGTGTATGGGCGTGTTCACGATGCCCGTCAGTCCGCCTTCGCTCACATCGTTGATGATGTCGGCGCCCCACTCGGCTATACAGCGGCGTGCCAGCTGTGGCCGGTAGGTGTCTACCGAGATGACCGCGTCGGGCACCTCGCGCCTCACGATGGCCAGTGCCTCGCGCAGGCGTCGTCCCTCCTCCTCGGCGCTCACCTCGTGAGCTCCCGGGCGTGTCGAGAACGCGCCTATGTCTATCATCGTTCCGCCCTGGGCCACTATCTCCTGTGCGCGCAGGGCTATCTCGCGCTCCGTCTGCTTCCTACTTCCGGCGTAGAAGCTGTCTGGCGTCACGTTGAGTATGCCCATCACCTGTGGTTGGCTCAGATTTATCAGTTTTCCACGTATGTTAAGCGTATATTCCATCTCTTTGCGGTATGTGTCATTATCAGCAGGTATGGCGCAGCCATCCCTACTTTTTGCAAAGGTAGTGCAAGCCGAGGGAAATACAAAATAAATCCCATTTATTTTTATTTCCGAGGCGCCGCCTACCTTCACGGCTGTGCCCGTAAAGGTGCAAGCCGAGGGAAATACAAAATAAATCCCATTTATTTTTATTTCCGAGGTGCCGCCGGCCATCACGACAACAGCCGTAAAGGTCAAGCCGAAGACAATGCAAAGAAAAAACGGATGTTTTTTCGTCTTTGTCATTGTTGAGGCGCTGCCTGCCTTCTTGAAAGGTAGTGCAAGCCGAGGGAAATACACGATTTAGTTGATAACTAAATCTTCAGAATCCCTTATTCTTATTTCCGAGGCACCACCAGCTATCTTGAACGGTAAAAAGCATTGTCCGTAAGGGCGATGGATAACTCGCGTAAGAGCCACGCTAACGATGTGAAAGCCCGTGTGAGCTACGCGTGCGCCCAGCCCGTCCCCCAAACTAAAGGAAATGGCGAGGGGCAATGTCCATGATAACCGCGGACACCCCCGTGTATCCAGCGCGCGCTGAAAGCGCAGCAGTTTAGAGCCTGGGGCAACGCCCCAGGTACACAATCACCGAACTATAGTCGCGCTGTAAGCGCAAAAGTAGCCGTAGGCGTTACATCAGGGAATAGTGCCAATACTACCATTATGCAAACGACTATTCCCCAGGTTACGGGCAGGTCTGCTGCGATAACGCCTACGGCTGCTTTTATAGAAAACAGGCTGCGCCTCGGTCATCCGAGTAAGCTCGTGGCGCTCTGCTTGCACTGCTTTTGCGCCTACAGCGCGCATTGCGTGGGTGGGGGCTATACCTGGGGCGTTGCCCCAGGCTCTAAACTGCTGCGCTTGCAGCGCGCGCTGGTTATGGGGCTATCCCTACCATAGCCGAACGAGTTGCGATTTCCCCCGAGGCAGCCGTGGGGAATGAAAAGACCGATCTCCATGTTTCTAATGACGGCTCCCAGCTCGCTAATGACGGCTCCGGGAAACGCAAAGGTCGGTCTCCGCAAGTTTAGAGGTGGCTTCCTCTGTTATCGGGCCTACCTCTGCCCCCGCACTTATTGCCCATCTTACCATGTTAGTGGTCGGTGGGCCTGTGGCAGCAGCAAGTTTTACCCTTTGTGGCAACTTAGGGCAGGGCCCTCGCTCGTAGGGCCGCCATTGGGAGCGTCTCCCCCTCTTGGGGGGACTAAGGGGGGCTCCTCCTCCCTCTCTCAGAACACCCCATTGACCAGGTTTATGGCCCTGGCTTTCTTCTCGTTGACTATCCTGGCATACGCCTGTGTCATGCGCACGTCCGTATGGCCTAACAACTTGGACGTGGTGTACAGGTCGGCCCCTAAGGTAAGCATCATGGTGGCAAACGAGTGCCGGGCCAGGGTCAACATCGAGGCAGCGAACAGATAAGTCCACTGCTTGGAGATGTTCAAAGCACTGAAAGAAGTCTTTCTCAGTTTCTCATCCATAAACTATTATTTAAAAGGTAATAAATAAAATAACTTTCGTAACTATCCAAGTTACGTAAGGGGGCCTTATGCGTGTGGTTACACCTTATTATATTATATAGGGGCCGATGGAGCGGTCTGGAGGCCCGTCTGCCACCTGGTTGGTGGCTGTGCTGTGTGGGGCGTGTGTCGTGGATGGGGCCGCGATACTTACGGTAACGCTGTTTTTACACTTTTTTAGAATAAAAATGGCTGGTAACGTGTTTTTTACAGTAAAAATAACAATTTTATAAGTCTTTATCAAAATTTAATGGCTATATTTGTCAGCGAAAAGGGTGGCGTGTGGCCCCGAACGTCTCCTTGCTAAACTTAAAATACATGATAAGCGTATGAAAGACAACAACAAAACATCACCAAGTGGCTTCCGACCCTATGGGGTGCCTGCCACATAACTTGGATAGTTACGAAAGTTATTTTATTTATTACCTTTTAAATAATAGTTTATGGATGAGAAACAGAGAAAGACTTCTTTCAGTGCTTTGAACATCTCCAAGCAGTGGACCTATCTGTTCGCTGCGTCGATGTTGACCCTGGCCCCGCTGAGCGCGACGGCCGGCGAAAGCAACAATCTGAACGGAAGCAAGGCCCTTGCTGTACAGCAGGACAAGAAGACAGTCAGTGGTACCGTAGTGGACACCAACGGTGAGCCCGTCATCGGTGCGACCATCAAGGAGGTAGGCACGCAGAACGCCACCATCACCGATGTAAACGGAGCCTTCAAGCTGAGCGTCAAGCCGGGTGCCCGCCTGAGCGTGAGCAGCCTGGGGTTCAAGGAGGAGGTAGTGGCCGCCAGCGGTTCGAGCATCGCCGTGACGCTGCACGATGACGCCGCCGACCTGGAGCAGGTGGTGGTAGTGGGTTACGGTACCGCCAAGCGTAAGGACGTGTCTGGTGCCATCACCAGCGTGAAGTTCGACGACGGCAAGATTACCAACCTGCCTAACCCTAACGCCCTGACAGCCCTGTCGAGCCAGGTTGCCGGTCTGCACTACAACCCTACGAATAGTGCCAGCGGCGATAACTCGGGTACGATGACCCTGCGTGGTAAGAACGTTATCCCTATTAACCCCACGGCTGCTAAACAGGCTAACAACGCCCCTCTGCTCATCGTGGACGGCGTTATCTCTTACGGTGGTATCAGCGAGATCAACACCAATGATATCGCTACCATCGACGTGCTCAAGGATGCCTCTGCTGCCGCTATCTACGGTTCGCGTGCCGCCAACGGTGTAATCATCATCACCACCAAGCGTGGTGAGAGTGCCAAGCCCACGGTACGGTTCAATACCTCGTGGAGTTTCTCTGACTGGAGCCGCAAGCCCAAGTTTGTAGACAATGACGAGCGTTTCTTCATGAACCGTTTCTATGCTAAGCAGGCAGTCGGCGACAGCCGCTTCCCCGCCGATGCAGAGTGGTCATGGGACTATTTTACACAGCATAAGTCAGACTTCTTCGTAACCACTACCGAGGAGCAGGCCTACGATGCAGGTCAGCGTATCAACTGGCTCGACGAAGTTACCCGTACGGGTGTAGGCCAGCAGTACGACGTGAGCGTAGCCGGTGGCTCCAAGAATGTGAAGTACTACCTCTCCGGTGACTATAGCCGCCGCCAGGGTGTACAGAAGGGTGACGACTACGAGAAGTATAATATTATGTCTAAGATAGACGTTACCGTTACCGACTGGTTGAAGGTGGGCTTGAAGGCCAACTACCTCGGCTGGCGTCAGTGGGGCGTAACCGCTACACTGGGTAACGCTGAGTGGTACTCTCCCTATTCGTTCATGACCGTGCCATTGCAGTACGACAGAAACGGCAATGTTATTGAGAGCTCGCGCAAGTATGCATCTTGGTACAACTCTCACCCCGATGGCAATACACTGAGCCCTCTGTGGGGTAGTGGTGTGAACAGCGGTGTGGCCGACTCGTACCTCTATGGTGTTAACGACAAGAACGGAAACAATGTCAACGGTGTGCTGACTGCACAGGTAGACTTCCCCTTCCTCAAGGGCCTTTCTTATCGCTTCACCTTGAACGCACAGCGTAACTCAAGCTATCAGGACACCTTTAACCGTCCTGAAATGTGGGTTGATACACGTAACACCGGTCAGATGGATGACCCCACCCAGTTTAACAACAAGGTAGAGGGTGTCTCTGTGTCATCCGTTTCTTCTTACTGGAACGCTGATAATATCCTTACCTATGGTACCGATATTGACAAGCACCACGTAGATGGTATGGTGGGTTACACCCGTGAGTCGTACGACAACAACTACCGCTGGTTCAGCTTCAAGGACTTCACCGGTTCTACCGGTCTGGGTTACTACGGTGCCGAGACGGCTAATACTAAGGACGTTAAGCGTCAGCGTACCCGTACTCAGGCTGTGGCTTACCTGGCCCGTGTTAACTACAACTTCGACAGCAAGTACTATTTCACCTTCAACTACCGCCGTGACGGTTTCTCTGCTTTCGGCGAGAGCAACAAGTTCGGTAACTTCTACGGTGTATCTGGTGCTTGGGTATTCAGCAAGGAGAACTTCATTAAGAACGCACTCCCCTGGCTCGACTATGGTAAGCTGCGCCTCTCTTGGGGTCAGAACGGTAGCCGCTCGGTTAGCGCCTACGCTACTAACTCTACCATCTCTACCACCAAGACATGGCTCAACAACCAGAGCACGCTGGGCTACTTTGCCAGCACGCTGGGTAACCGCGACCTGAAGTGGGCCACCATCACCAAGTACAACCTCGGTTTGGACTTCAGCGTGCTTAACAGCCGCCTGGATGGTAGCATCGATATCTACAGTGGCCGTACCACCGATATGTTGATGAGCCGCTCAGTACCTTATCCCTCTGGATTTACATCTGCTTATGCTAACATAGGTAAGGTGAGCAACAAGGGTATCGAGGTAACTCTGCACTCAGTTAACCTCAACGGCGACGGTAAGGACAACGTACGCTGGGAGTCTACTGTTGTGTTCGACTTGAACCGCAACAAGGTGATGCGTCTCTATGGCAAGGGCTATGATGGCAAGGAGGCCGATGATGTGGCCAACTTCCACACCTATGGGCCTCAGTCGGCTTACGCTCTGATGGTTGGTAGCTCTATCACTGCTGCCTACGACCTCAAGAAACTTGGTATCTTCCAGAGTCAGGAAGAGATAGACAATTATACCTGGACAAATCCCGAAACAGGAGAGGTTAAAAAGATACAGCCCGATGCTAAGCCTGGTGACGTGAAGTTCGAGGACTGGAATAATGATGGTTCAATATCGGCTTCTGACCGTCACTGCATTGGTGATATGGATCCTCTGTTCACTCTGAACTTTGGTAACACCATCAGCTACAAGAACTTCTCTCTGTACTTCAACTTCCGTTGGATGCCGGGTAGCGATTCTCACTTCCTGGGTTACGACCCGTTTGCCTGGGGCCCCACCGGTACCAGTGGCAACCAGCTCGACCGTGTTAACCCATGGCGTGCAGACAACAAGAACAACGACTATCCCCGCTGCGGATGGAGCAACAACCTCGACTACCTCTGGTGGAACAGCCGTGGTTTCCTCAAGCTCAAGGACCTCGTGTTCTCGTACAACTTTGACCGTAACCTCATCGCTCCGCTTGGTCTCACCGGCCTGCGTGCCTACGTTTCGGGTACCGACCTCTTCACCATTACCAAGTGGTCTGGTCTCGATCCTGAGTCGGGTGCTACCATCGCCGCCGGCGCTGCTTCTACCAAGTACGCCAGCAACGGTTCATACCGCACCATCAACTTCGGTCTTAACGTGACATTCTAAACACATAAAAGAGACAACAACTATGAAAGTAACAAAACAGATATTGGGTATCATCGCGCTTGGCGCGGTGGCCTTTACCCAGACCGCCTGTCAGAGCGACTCCGACTTCCTGAAGGAGCACTCTTATAAATTCGATGACAAAGGTCTGTTCAATACCGAGAATGAGGTGGCCATGGGCATTAACTCATGCTACCAGAAGGTCAACTACCTGGTGCTGGGCCAGACTCACGGTTACCACTCTTACATGCTTACCGGTGTAGGTCTGGATACGTATTGTGAGAACAATAACAATGACTGCTGGTCTAACTGGAAGTTGCTCAACTCAGCCAACGGCTATAGCCGTCACTGGTTCAACGAGCTCTACTACCTGGTTAACTATGCCAATACAGCCATTGACGCCATCCAGGAGAAAAATATTAAGTATTCGACCGATACAAAGAAGAACGAGCTGTTAGGCGAGGCCCGCTTTATGCGTGGCTGGGCTTACCGTATGCTCGCCGGCATGTTCGGCAATGTGCCAATCCTTGACAAGCACACCCAGAAGATTGAGATGGGTTATCAGCCCAACACTCGCCAGGAGGTTTGGGAGTTCTGCTACGAAGACTTCAAGTTCGCAGCCGAGAATATGTCTAAGACTCAGCGTGCACAGGGATGTGTTACCCGTGCTGCCGCCGACCACATGCTGGGCGAGATATGCCTGGCCCTGGGCAAGTTTGACGAGGCTATCCAGGCCACAAGCCGTGTTATCGACGGACAGGATGGCGACTATCATCTGATGACTACCCGTTTCGGTACCGAGGCCAGCCGTACTCACGACCGTTACGGCCACTCACTTGATGCCTCTATCGGTGGTGCTTACTGGGATCTCTTCGCTACTCCGGGCGATGGTTCCGGTAATACCAATCAGGACTATGGTGTAACTGGTAACAAGGAGGCCCTCTGGACCAGCCAGTTCTCAGTAGGTAACTACTCTAATGGTGGTAGCGGTGATGCCTGGTGGCGTATGCGCAACAACACCATGGAGGGCGACTTTATGAGTAACAAGGTACGTAACTGCGGTACCAACCGTACCGATAATGGTGTGAAGTTCTACCTCTGGAGCGACGACGCTATGTGCTATCCCGCAGGTGTACAGGGCGGTTCAAGCACTATCGGTGTTTCTACCTCGGCTATCGCTGCTGGCCGCTACCAGGCCAACAACACCCGCGACTCTATCGGTGGTGGTTATGCTTATGGTCAAAACCGTAACTATCCTTGCCGTTACATCTTCGACAAGTTCGACCCCAACTATATCTGGAAGAACGCTACCGACCCCACTCAGCCTGGCAAGTCTGACTTCCGTTGCTCTGAGACTATGATGCAGAGCGACTGGTACACACCTTCTGGCAAGAAGTGGAGTGAGTGCTACAAGTATGCTAAGGCTCAGGAAGCTGCCCACCCCGGCAACAGCAACTATGCCATCACTGGTGGTGATACTATCGACATCTTCCCCCGTTTCTGGAAATTCTCTCAGGAGAAGCACCCCAACGGCAATGTTAAGGAGTGCGAGTACGAGCCGTACATGATACGTATTGCTGAGACCTACCTGTTGCGTGCCGAGGCTTATCTGGCCAAGGGCGAGACGCAGAAGGCTGCTGACGACATCAACGTTGTACGCCGCCGTGCTAACGCCCCTGATTGCAAGGCATCTGAGGTTGACATAGACTACATCCTGGACGAGCGTACACGTGAGCTCTTCGGTGAGGAGCACCGTTGTATCACGCTGAACCGCCTGTCATGCAACCCCAACTGCGGTAGCTACGTTACTTCCAAGTATCCCAAGCAGGATGCTACTACTGGTAACACGCTCTACGACCGTGTTCGCAAGTATGGTGTAAGCTGGGTTAACGCTACTGACGAGGTTAACACAGACCGTGGCCGTGAGAAGACTACTCTCACCAAGACTGATGGTACTACGACTGTTCGCTGGATTCCTAACATCAAGCCTTACAACTACCAGCAGCCTATCCCTGACGACGTAATCAAGTCTAATAGTGGTGCTGAGTATCCACAGAACCCAGGCTATTAATCTGCTTATAGCTGATTAAAGCTCTCACATAAGGGGGAGCGACGAGTAACATCGTCGCTCCCCTTTTTTTTCATTGGGGAAGAGGTGGACATAGTCCCCTAAGTCCTCCCCTACGGGGGGATCATCAGCTGCTTATTTCTTGCGACCGTCAGGGGGGAATGAAAAGTAAAGAGGTAAAAAATGACAAGGTAAAAAGCGTGGGGATGGCAAGGTTCTTCGCGATAACGGGATTTATCTCCAAAATCGTGGAGACCAATATTTACGATGCTGGGAGCCGTCTTTAGCTCGCTGGGAGCCATCATTAGGCGACTGAAGACCGGTCTTTCCATTTCTCGCGATGGCTCTGATGTTTGGGATGTAAGCCGAGCCAATGGCGGGAATGGTTTCCGTTTATGGGATGAATGTACTGCACCTGTATCAGGTCTCCGCAGCCAGTGCCTCGGCCATCCGAGCAAGTTCATGGCGCTCGGCTTGAACTTCTTTTGCGCTTACAGCGCGACGATAGTTTGGTGGCTATGTACCTGGGGCGTTGCCCCAGGCTGTAAACTGCCGCGCTTACAGCGCGCGTTGGACACACGATATTGTCCACGCCCATCAGGCCGTTGTCCCTTGCCATCTTTGACGGCCTTGGGTGGCGTGCTTTCGGTGCGCGTAGCTCACACGAGGGGTACTTATGCAAATTGTTGAGAACGTGGGAACAGACATGCTAATCGCAGCGACCGACTTTTGCGGTGCTGGGAGCCATCATTAGAAACGTGGAGGTCGGTCTTTTCATCTCGAGCGATGGTTACGGTGAAAACCGAAACCTGTTTAGTCGGGGGAAGAGAGACCTCCGCAAGTAGCGCGCACTGAAAGTGCAGCAGTTTACAGCCTGGGGCAACGCCCCAGGTACCGTTCCCACACACGCAATGCGCGCTGTAGGCGCAAAAGAAGTGCAAACTGAGCGCCATGAGCTTACTCGGATGGCCGAGGCGCAGCCTGTTTTCTATAAAAATAGCCGCAGGCGTTACCATAGTGGATAATGCCAATAGCCCCATTATACTAACAAGTATAGCCTCGTCCATGGGTAGGCTTGCTGCGGTAACGCCTACGGCTACTTTTGCGCCTATAGCGCGACAATAGCTTGAGGGTCGAGTACCTGGGGCGTTGCCCCAGGCTTTATACTGCTGCGCCTACAGCGCGTGTTGCCCACATGGGTTCGCCCGTGGCATCATGGGCTTTGTCCCTCACCATCACTTATGGCCGTGGGGCCGTGCCTACAGCGCGTGTTGCCCACACGGGGCTGCCCGTGGCACCATTGTTGTTGCCCCCTCGCCATCACTTATGGCCGTGGGGGCGGGGCTACAGCGCGTGTTGCCCACACGGGAGCACCCGCAGCATCATGGGCTTTGTCCCTCGCCATCACTTATGGCCGTGGGGCCGTGCCTACAGCGCGTGTTGCCCACATGGGTTCGCCCGTGGCATCATGGGCTTTGTCCCTCACCATCACTTATGGCCGTGGGGGCGGGGCTACAGCGCGTGTTGCCCACACGAGGGTGTCCGTGGCACCATTGTTGTTGCCCCCTCGCCATCACTTATGGCCGTGGGGCCGTGCTTACAGCGCGCGTAGCTTATACGGGGGTACTTATGGAAATTGTTGAGAGCGTTGGAATGGACATGTCAATCGCAGCGACCGACCTCCACGTTTCCCGGAGCCATCATGAGCAAGTTGGGAGCCATCATTAGAAACGTGGAGGTCGGTCTTTTCATTCCCCACAGTGGTTACTGGTTGGTAAAGGGTAATACCCCGACAGCTCTTTTTTACTCTTTACCTCTTTTACCTTTTCGCTTTTCATTCCCCTGACGGTCGCAAGAAATGAGTAGCTGCTGATTTCCCCCTTGGGGGCACTTAGGGAGGCTTCCATGGCCACTTAGGAGGCTCTCCTTTTACCCTTTACACTCTTGACAGCCCCTCACACATTATCAAAGATTATCTTGATTTGCGCAAATATTGCGCAAAAAACGGCAAACATCATCTAACGAAAGTTAAAAGCCGTTAGTATGGCTGTAGTGGCTGAAAAACACGCTGTTTAGCACAACTATAGGGATGGCAAAGTGTAGCTTTTTGCAATTTGAACTTATCAAAAGGTTGCTGCTGACGGCAAAAAAAATGCAAATTATTGTTTTGTTATAAAAAATAATGACTACATTTACAGCCGAAAAGATAAATACATTCACCGCGCGGTTGAAAAATTGCGCAATGAACATCATCAAAAACCAGAATTGTCAATGAATAGAATGTAAGACATCATCTTAACCATTTTTCAGACCGCTTGCAGTGTCTGAGACGACCCCTTATAACCAGAAAAACATTATCAACAATATCCTCTTTAGAACAATAATTTATGGATGAGAAACAGAAAAGAAATCCGTTGAGTGCTTTGAGCCTTACAAAGCACTGGACCTATCTGCTTACTGCTTCGATGCTTACGCTGGCACCCATGGGGGCTGCGGCCGGTAACGTAGAGAGTAAGAGCGAAAACACAGTACAGGCCGTACAGCAGGCCAAGAAAACCGTTACCGGTAAGGTTACCGACCCATCTGGCGACCCCGTTATCGGTGCTACCGTGGCCGAGGCCGGCAATGCCAAGAATGCCGTGATAACCGACGTTAACGGCGACTACAAGCTACAGATTAAGCCGGGAGCCAAGATTACGGTTACCTTTGTGGGCTTCAAGGCCCAGACCGTGGCCGTGAGCGGAGCTACCGCCAACGTGCAGCTGTCCGAGGACAGCGAGGCCCTGGACGAGGTAGTGGTTGTGGCCTACGGTACGCAGAAGAAGAAAGACCTGACCGGCTCCATGACCGCTGTCAAGGCCGAGAACATAGCCGTGCAGAACACCACCACCGTATCGCGTGCCCTCGAGGGTGCCGCCCCAGGTATCCGCGTGTCGTCGGTCGACGGACAGCCTGGTTACGATATGGCTATCCGTATCCGCGGTGTAAGCTCCACCAACGGCGCGTCGGCCTCGGCCCTCGTGGTCATCGACGGTGTGCCCCAGCAGACCAACTCTACCTATGAGAACCCCCTCTCGCAGCTCGACCCCAATGACATCGCCTCGGTATCTATCCTCAAGGACGCCGCCTCGACCGCCCTGTACGGTTCGCGCGGTGCCAATGGCGTGGTTCTCATCACCACCAAGAAAGGACAGAGTGGCAAGGCCAAGATATCGTTCGAGAGCCGCTGGGGCTGGAACTCCATCGGTAACTATAATGTCAACTCCATCGACAAGGCCAGCGAGTACTACGAGTACGCATGGCAGAGTATCTACAACTCGTACCGCTACGGTGTCAACGGCACGGGTTTGCCCGGCGTAGATGCCAACGGCCGCTACTATACTAATGTCAATAACCCCAACCATACCGATGCCGAGGCACGCCTCTTTGCCAGCCAGCACCTGTTCGACTACAACAACAGCGAGACGGCGTTCCAGAAGAACCTCCTGGGCAACAATATGGCTTACAGCGTACCCGGCGCCGTGTTTACCAACACCGGCTCGGGCAGCAACTCCAGCTCTACCATGAGCGGCGCTTACCTGATAGACCCCGAGACGGGCCGTATCAACCCCGCCGCACGCCAGCTGTATAGCGGCGACGCTGCCGACCTGCTCTTCCGCAACGCCTTCCGCCAGGAGTACAACCTCTCGGCCAGCGGTGGTAGCGACAAGGCCCACTACTACTTCTCCCTGGGTTACCAGGACGACCCCTCGTTCCTCATGTCCAGCTCGTACCGCCGTTACAGCGGCCGCGCCAACATGGATGCACAGGTCCTGAAGTGGCTCAAGGTCGGCGCCAACATTGGTTACTCTAACACCAAGACCCGCGCACAGGCCGGTAAGTGGGGCTCGCGCCAGATAGGTGGCGCCTCGGGCAACGCCATGCTCCATGTCAAGGGATGGCAGCCCATCAACCCCGTATGGCAGATGAATGAGGACGGCACCGTGGCCACCGACGAGAACGGCAATATCCTGAACGTGTACAACAAGTCGTGGTCGCCCCTGGGCGAGAACCATGTGGCCGACCGCCCCTTTGGCAGCGACTACCTGTATATTACCAAGACCAATGTGGAGCGTCAGGACATCATCAACTGGACCAGCCGCCTCTTCGCGCAGGTTGACTTCCTCAAGTACTTCAACTTCACTATCAATTTCAACATGGATGAGCAGAACTGGCGCCGTACCAGCTACATGAACAGTGTGGCCGGCCGTGCCTCGGGGCAGGGCAGTATCGGTATCAAGACCTATACACGCCGCATCATCAACACCCAGCAGCTCCTGTCGTACAGCCAGGACATAGACAAGCACCATGTTGATGCCCTCCTGGGCCATGAGTACGAGGATCTGGACCGCAAGGATGTCAACTTCGGTTCTTCGTACGAGCTGCTGCCCGGTTACATCATCCCCGGCAACTTTGTGGGTCACTACACCAACTATGGTGGCGAGAACACCGCTACACCCAGCTGGGCCCTCAACAAGTACCGCACCGAGTCGTACCTGGGCCGTGTCAACTACAACTACGCTGAGCGTTACTACGCCTCGGCTTCTTACCGCCGCGATGCCTCTTCTAAGTTTACCAAGAACAACCGCTGGGGTACCTTCTGGTCTGTCGGCGGTGGCTGGCGCTTCTCTGAGGAGAAGTTTGTCAAGGATGCCTGCAAGTGGCTCGACAACGCCAAGCTGCGTGCCAGCTATGGTGTTACCGGTAACTCTAACGGTCTTACCAGCTACTACCTCAACCGCACCTACGCCTATGGCGTTTCGGCCTGGCAGGAGGGTGCCACCGGTACTGGTGTGCCTAAGGTGACCACCATCACGGGCGGCAACCTGGTGCGCGACGACCTTACCTGGGAGGTTATCCACCAGTTCGACCTGGGTCTCGACTTCTCGGTGCTCAACAGCCGTATCACCGGTGCCATCGACTACTACAACAACCTTACCTCTAACGCCCTGTACAACCAGATGGTGTCGCCCCTGGCCAATATGGGCTATACCACCCTGCAGAAGAACTCTGCCAAGATACGCAACACTGGTTTCGAGATAGAGCTCGACGCCGATGTCATCCGTACCAAGGACTGGACCTGGAGCGTAGGTGTCAACGGCTCTCACTACCGTACCACCCTCGTCAAGGTTCCTGCCGACCAGATTCCTAACTGGGACAACACCATGGATGTACCTAAGGGTACGTGGGTTGTTCAGACCGAAGACATGGCCCAGGCTGGTACCGCCAGCCATGCTGGCCGTGGCGACTTCTACCTGCGTGGCGAGGGCAAGGACCTCTTCAACCTCTATATGTACAAGTATGCTGGCGTAGACCAGAACTCAGGTCTGCCCATGTACTGGCACCGTGTTACCTATGCCGACGTACATCCCGATGCCAACGGCAACTATGCCCACGGCGGCCGCTATGCCGAGTTCCAGCAGGGCGACAATGTTAAGACCACTGTGGCTACCGACGCCTCTGAGTACGAGGTGGGCAGCGCCACTCCCGACTTCATGGGCGGCTTTAATACTACCCTGCGCTACAAGGACTTCGACCTGGGCATCGTAGCTGCTTACCAGCTCGGTGGCAAGTTCTTCTCCATGGAGTATGCCCAGCATCTCTTCCGCACCTCTACTATGGGCGGCAGCAGTATCCCTGTGTCCAAGGACGTTATAGGCAACACCTGGAATGTTAACAACACCGGCGCCAAGTACCCCATGCAGTGGTTCAACAGCTCTGGCGGCAACTACTATCTTGACGGTGTCTATCTGCCCGGCAGTCACTGCTATACCGACATGGCCCTGTTCAGCGCGTCTTACTTCCGCATCAAGAACATCACCCTCGGTTACACCGTGCCCAAGAAACTGCTCCGCAAGATTGGTGTCAGCAAGCTCCGCGCCTTTGTCTCTGCCGACAACGTGCTGCTCTTCTCTGCCCAGAAGGGTGTAGACCCCTCCATGTCGGCCATCGGTGGCAAGGAGGTCGATACCTACATCTATCCGCAGATGCAGACCATCACACTGGGCTTAAATCTTGAGTTCTAAAACTATTCCTAACGATTAACAGATATGAAACGAATATATAAGAGCATTATAGCGGCCGTCCTGCTTGTGGCGGGAGTATCGGCCTGCAGCAGCCGGTTGGACGTTAACAACCCCAACTACTTCGACCAGAAGGATATTGACAAGATCCTTCAGGGCAATGATGCCGAGAAGAAGATGAAAGTTATCTCCGGTCTTATCACCGTGCTCCCCGGCTATATCAATATCAACAGTGCCGACCTCAACGGTGGCTACTCTAACTCCTATGCCATAGAGTCCAACTTCGAGTTGCGCCGTTTTATGCAGTCGGGCGATGTCGTAGAGGGCTCCTCGGCCAACATGGGTACCTATAACCAGTGGTACCAGAACAGCGCCAACCTTACCTACTGGGAGACCGATGACAACATACAGAACTACGGCTACTACCTGGGCCCTGTTAAGAAGCTCGGCGCCGCCATCAAGGCCATGCAGTACCTGGAGGACTACAATGTGAAGGACGACCCACTGATGAAGGGTTACCAGGCACAGGCCCTCACCATGAAGGGCATAGCCTACATGATGCTCCTGGAGCGTTATACCGACCTGCAGGACGTTGCCAGCGACACTAAGCAGGGCATGCCCTTCTACTGGGAGTATGCCTACAACACTCCCCATGAGCCCAAGTCGGTCAAGGAGTCGTGGGACTCGGTCAAGTACTTCTTCGACAAGGCTGTCGAGTCGTTCCACGCCTCTAACATAGGCACCCAGGGTTACTACTCGGGCCACGCCTCTGATCAGATTTACGCCCTCTCCTGTGGCATAGCTCAGTACTACCGCTGCCGCGCTGCCCTGGATCGCAAGGACTGGGCCACCGTTATCGACGGTGCCACCGAGCTGCTCCGCTACTATCCCAACTTTATCAAGGCTGCCGACTACGGTATGGATCAGTCCAAGCTGGCCTCTGTAGCAGCCCGCAACGACAACGGATGGTGTGGCAAGGAGTTCAATGCTGAGGAGAACGCTTTCTACAACTGGGAGAAAAACCCCGAGGGCATCTTCGGTGGAGCCCGTGGTAGCAGCAGCATCTTCTGGACCAATTGTGGTTTCAACGCCCTCAAGCGCGGTCCATCGGGCTATTATCAGGTAGATGCCAATATCTACAACGCCCTGTCGGACAACGACTGCCGCAAGGCCTGCATCCTGGCCCAGGACTTCGAGAACTATCCCATCTACTCGTATGAGAACAACGACTCTACCTGGTACCACTACACCATGCCTAAGTACACCAGCCTGAAGTGGGCCGCCTCGTCGGCCATCGGCTACAACGGCAAGAACCACAGTAACCAGTACACCGTGTCAGACAATATTTACCTGCGCAGCTCTGCCGTATGGCTTATGCTGGCCGAGGCTTACGCCCAGAGCGGTCAGGAGGCCAAGGCCAAGGAGACGCTGAACAAGCTGCTCGAGGCCCGCACCATCGACGGCCGTCCCACCATGACCTGCGACAACACCATGGCCGGCATGAGCGTCATGGACATGGTCAAGCTGCAGTGGCGTATCGAGATGTGGGGCGAGGGCGACTGGGCCTTCTACAACCAGAAGCGCTGGGGCGAGCAGTTCCGCCGTGGCGCCAACCACTGGAGCACCACCCAGATACCCCACTTTACCTGGGAGATACCCCAGAAGGAGCGTATCGGCAATCCTTACTGGCGCTCGCTCGACTAAGCGGCGCTGCCAGCGCGGTGGGCCGGCTCGCCCCGTGCCTGTACGGCCCACCCGCCATAAACCTAATGATAACCCAAAACAGAACAAAACATGAAAAAAAGAATATTGACATACGCCTCCATGCTGCTGGCGCTCCTGGCCTTTACAGCCTGTAGCGACACGGCCGAGGATGTGAACGAATTTTCGGAGCCCAACGTGTCGCACAAGACACTCACCGTCAAGGCCAGTCTGCCGGCTACCAATGGCTTTGGCATGGTCAAGGCCTTCACCATGAGCGACCTGCTGCACGTGGCCTTTGTCAAGGCCGACGGCACCCAGACGGGCCGCACCCAGACCCTGCGCTGCAAGAGCGCCGACGGAGCCACCGCCACCTTTGGCGCAGCTAACGTGGCCGTGCCCAACGATGCCGTTAACATGCTCCTCACCTGGGACAACCCCGCCAACAACATCAACTACGAGGGCAAGCCCGTCGAGATAAGCGCCTTTGCCGAGCAGCAGGGCACCGAGGACTGGATACGCGCCCACTCTGTACTCGATGCCACCACCGCCGTGGCCGAGAACGCCGAGGTAACCTTAGGTTACAAGACGGCTGTAGTCAAGGTCGACGTGCGGTTCCCCGACGATGCCGACGCGCCCACCGTCAGCAACACCCGGATTACCCTCTCGGGCCTGTATAACAAGCTGGTACTCGCCATGGGCCAGCCCGTAACCGGTACCGAGGGCGTGGTGAGCACCCAGGGCGACCTGACGCTCACCCCGACCGTCATAGACGAGGCCACCAAGACCGCTACGGCCTACGCGCTCATCTGGCCCCAGGCCAGCTATAGCGCTGTCAAGCTGGCTGCCACCATCGACAACGCCTCGTTCTCGGGCGTGTTCAGGGCCGGCACCATCCAGCCCGGACAGACTAACACCGTAGCATCTACCGTCGACTTCAACTCGCGCGAGTACGACCTCTGGTACACCGACGACGCTGCCACCATCGACGACGTTACCGGCAACGTGGTGTCGGCTCCTAAGTGGATGAGCCTGACCAACGGCACCATCAGCATCGAGGCCAACACCACCGGCAACATACGCAAGGGCACCATGGAGCTCGACAACGGCCGTAAGTACACCATCACCCAGATAGGCGTGAGCGACTTTACCGGCTCGTGGACACTCTACTCTAAGCAGTTCAACGGCTCTAAGTCGTGGGGAGGCTCTAACTCTGCCAGCAAGATGCCCGTCACCTTCGGCGCTCCGCTCAAGGGCGAAACCCTTACCGCTCCCGACGGCAATACCTATACCAACAACTTTGGTATCAAGGGTCTCTACTTCGACTCTGTCATCGACGGCACCATCGCCATCGACTACGAGAAGAAGACCGTCAAGATAGGTATCATGTTCGACTGCCGCGAGGGCCAGGCCACAGGCAACGCCACCCGCAAGTACTGCATGTACCTGCCCGAGGGTTCTGGCGGCAACGGCTGGGGCAACTACAACTTCCAGCCCAAGGACTTCTCGACCACTAAGTACGACTGGCTGTGGCTCAAGCTCGGTTCCGACAACAGGAGCCTCAAGTACCAGTACTTCGGCGAGGGCCAGAAGATGGGTGCCTACTATGTTTGCGGCATCTCCATCGTGGCCAGCTCGTCGCCCGAGGCCAGCTCATTCACCGCTACTTACGACAATATCTATCAGGCCAACTACAATGGCTCTAACAGCGAGTCCATGTACTTTCTCAAGAACTGATAGATAGACACTTCACTACCATCCAGGCACCGCCCACCACCAGGGGCGGTGCCTTTTTTGATGTAGTCTGAAGCCGTAGGGGCCACCTTTGCGATGCTGGGAGCCGTCATTAGCGCGCTGGGAGCCGTCATTAGAAGTGTGGAGGTCGGTCTTTTCATCTCCCGCGATGGCTGCTGGAATATCTGTTGGAATTTCGGATGTGGTGGGAGTGCCCCCGCAATCGGCACGCGCTGTAAGCGCAGAAGTATAGAGCCTGGGGCAGCGCCCCAGGTACCGTTCCCCCATGAGCAACGCGCGCTGTAAGCGCAGCAGTAGCGAAGCGTCAAAAACACGGGGATAACCACCATACCCGATGCGATACTCGTATGTACAACAGGGGTATTGGCACTATTCCCAGATGTAACGCCTACGGCTACTGCTGCGCCTACAGCGCGACAATAGTTCGGTGGTTATGTACCTGGGGCGTTGCCCCAGGCTCTAAACTTCTGCGCTTTCAGCGCGCGTTGGATACATGGGTATTGTCCGTGGCCATCATGTCGTTGCCCCTCGCCACCTTCCCCTGGCCGTGGGGCCGTGCTTTCAGCGCGCGTTGGATACATGGGTATTGTCCGTGGCCATCATGGCATTGTCCCTCGCCACCTCCCCTGGCCGTGGGGCCGTGCTTTCAGCGCGCGTTGGATACATGGGTGTTGTCCGTGGCCATCATGGCATCGTCCCTCGCTGTCTCCCCTGGCCGTGGGGCTGTGTTTTCAGCGCGCGTTGGATACATGGGTATTGTCCGTGGCCATCATGGCATCGTCCCTCGCCACCTCCCCTGGCCGTGGGGCCGTGTTTTCAGCGCGCGTTGGATACATGGGTGTTGTCCGTGGCCATCATGGCATCGTCCCTCGCTGTCTCCCCTGGCCGTGGGGCTGTGTTTTCAGCGCGCGTTGGATACATGGGTGTTGTCCGTGGCCATCATGGCATTGTCCCTCGCCACCTCCCCTGGCCGTGGGGCCGTACTTTCGGCACGCGCTGGCCACACGGACTGGCGCGTGGTCATTGTAGCCATGCCCCTTGCAATCCTATCGCCACCCATAACCACTCGGGGCAGCGCTTTTTACCCTTTTACCGTTTTACTCTTTTACCTTTAAAAGTGGGTGACTACCTCTACCACTATCTTGTCGCCTTCTGACGGTTTGACGATGGCATTGTGGCCGTACATATACTTCTCGTAGTTGATGCGTAGGTCGCTTACAAACGGCTTGTTCATGCTCAGGGTGAAGCCCGCGGTGACGCGGCTACGCCGGTAGTCGTTGATGATGAGGCTGCCCTGGCTGCTCACGGCCCCGTCGGCATAGCGGCGGCCGTCGCTGTGGTCGCTCATGTAGTCGTAGCGCGCCAGCAGCGACATCTGGGTAAACAGCTTGTGGCGCAGGGGTATGTCGTAACACCCCATGACATCTACCGCATGTACCGGCGCAAAGGCCCCACAGCCATAGTGCTTGTACAGATACTCAGCCTCGGCCATCCAGCGACGGTGGTGGTAGTTTAGTCCCACATCGTACATCATGACCGTTACAGCGTCGGGTTTTATCTTCTGCGCGCTCAGCACCACGTTGAGCCCGATGGGCAACAGCAGCTGCGCCTTGGCCGAGAAGTTGACGCTGGATGTCCAGAAATCCTTCTGGTCGGTCAGTCCCGAGCCATTGTAAGCCCCCGCCTCGACCCTGACAGGGAACCCAGGGTGCAAGGCCCACTCCAGCTTGGCCCCCACGTCGCGTATGTTGCCCACCTGCTTGGCTATAAACGAGCGGTTGGCAAAGTACTGGCTGTGAGGCGACCTGTGCGCGTCAATGGTAAACGGCACGCGCATCTGGCCTATCGTGAGTTCCAGGGAGGGCGTGGGCGAGAGGGTAGTGTAGGCATCGAGCATCTTGATCTGGCCCTCGTCGCACAGGTCTATCTCCGCCTTGTAAGCCACCATGGCCGACAGGTTTCCGCGGATGTTGACCCGCGCCGTGCGCACCTCGAACCGCCCCTTGCCCTCGGCCGTCTGGTACTCATACTTACTCCTCAGCGTTCCACCTATCTTAGGGGTCCTGTCCGTAGCGCCCTCCTGGGCCGTCAGTGTGGCTCCCCAGGTACCCAGGGCCGCCATCAGCACGATAACTCTCATACGCGGTATGGTTGTGAATGATTGTGCCGGCAAAGGTAAGCGCCCCCTGTTACAGGCGTGTTACAATCGTGTTGAAAAACGGTTACAACCCCTGCCGCCGCGACCACTTATGGCCCCCTGCGGCTTACATTTGGTGCGATATAGGGTGCCAAGCAGCATTTTCTTACCGCTAACGCCCTGTTATTGATAATATATTGCTAATTTTGCAGCAGTAAAACAAACGATTATCGTATATGTCTATGCACAACAAGTTACTGGTAAGCGCCGCCGTGCTCATGGTGGCCGGTGGCATCTACGCCACCCAGGGCGTAGGGATGGCCGCGGGCCAGGCTGCGCCGAGCACTGCCAAGGGGCAGATAGAAGCGACACTCACGGACACCCTGAAGAGCGGCAAGAAAGCCGCCGCCGACACGCTCAAGCAGCGTAAGGACACCACCGACAAGGCCAAGAAGAAAAAAGACGAGTATGCCGACCTCATCAAGAAGGGCGGCACCGTCAAGGAGGGCCTCTTCACCGTGCGCCATATCGACGACAAGTGGTACTTTGAGGTGCCCGACAGTCTGCTGGGCCGCTACCTGATGTGTGTGACACGCTACACGGCCGTTCCCCAGAACTACGGTAAGTACGCCGGTGAGGAGGTGAACGAGGCCACGGTCTACTTCGAGAAGCACGACTACAAGACGCTCTACATGCGAGCCTATGTACTGACCCAGTTGGCCGACTCTACCGACCGCATAGCCAAGACCCTGCGTGCATCGACCATCGACCCCATCGTGGGAGCGTTCAAGATAATAGGCAACAGCCCCAAGGGCAAGAGCTGTATCGACGTTACTAACCTGTTCATGCAGGACAATAAGCTCATGACCAGCGTTACCCCCTCGCTCCGTATCGCCAAGACCGCCGGGCTGCAGTCCGACCGCTCATATATAGACACCATGAAGGTGTTTCCCATCAACATAGAGGTGGCCACCACCCGCACCTATGCCGCGTCGCCCAGCCGCGCCGCCGCAGGAGCCACGGGCGCCATAACGCTGGGCATGAACACCTCGATAGTGATGTTGCCGCGCGAGCCCATGCGCAAGCGCATCTGGGACAAGCGCGTGGGCTACTTCGCGAGCAGCTTTACACGCTTCTCGGATGCTCAGCACAAGACAGAGCCCGAGGCCTTTATCGCCAGGTACCGCTTGGTGCCCCGCGATGTCAAGGCCTACCGCGCGGGAAAGCTCGTGGAGCCCGTAAAGCCCATCGTGTACTACATAGACCCCGCCACCCCGAAGAAGTGGGTGCCCTACCTGATTAAGGGAATAGAAGACTGGAACGTGGCGTTCGAGGCTGCCGGCTTCAAGAACGCCATCCAGGCCAAGCCGTGGCCCAATGACCCCAACATGAGCGTCGACGACGCCCGCTACTGCGTGCTGCGCTATCTGCCCGCTGAGATAGAGAACGCCTATGGCCCTCATGTGTCGGACCCCCGCAGCGGCGAGATTATAGAGAGCCACATCTGCTGGTACCATAACGTGATGAGCCTGCTTACCAAGTGGTATATGACCCAGTGCGGGCCGCTGGACAAGCGCGCCCAGACCATGAACTTTGACGACAAGCTCATGGGCGAGCTCATACGGTTTGTCTCCTCGCACGAGGTGGGCCACACCTTAGGTCTGCGGCACAACATGGGCGCCAGCTTTGCCACTCCGGTAGAGAAACTGCGCGACAAGGCGTGGGTAGAGGCCCACGGCCACACCGCCTCTATCATGGACTACGCCCGGTTTAACTACGTGGCCCAGCCCGAGGACCACGTGGGCCCCAAGGGACTCTTCCCCCGTATCAACGACTACGACAAGTGGGCCATCAAGTGGGGCTACCAGTACCGCCCAGAGTTCAAGGACGAGTACCAGGAGAAAGAAGCCCTGATGCGCGAGACCACCCAGTACCTGGCCAGCCATCCCCGCTGCTGGTTTGCCGGCGAGGGCCGCGATGAAGACCCCCGCTCGCAGACCGAAGACCTGAGCGATGACAACATGCGCGCCAGCGACTATGGCATCAAGAACCTCAAGCGCGTCCTGGCTGGTCTGCCCAAGTGGACTCACCAAGACAACGACCAGTATACAGACCTGGCAGACATGTACGAGAGTGTGCGCGGCCAGTTCAGACGCTACACAGGCCACGTACTGAAGCATGTAGGCGGCCACTATCTGAACAATATGCCCGGCCGGAAGCCCGTGGAGATAGCCCCGGCAGCCATGGAGCTCAAGGCAGTGGACTGGCTGGGCCGCAACCTGTTCGATGCGCCGCTGTGGCTTTACCCCACATCGCTCACAGAGAAGACTGGCGTCAACGCGTCGACCGATATAGAGAACCAGCAAAGCATTGCCCTGTCGCGCATCGTCTCGGCCAGCACCCTGGTCAAGATTTACAACGACTCGTACATGGCCCCGGGTGCCCTCAGGCTCGATGCCTATCTGGATGCCCTCTTCACCGCCGTGTGGAAACCCCTGGACGGACGGGATGCCCTGCGCGACAAGATGCGCCGCAGCCTGGAGCGCAACTATATGGCGCGAATCAACTCGCTGCTCAATCCTAAGGAGAATAGCTCGTCATCGGGCGCCTTGGTAATATTGCTCTCTTCGGCATCGGGCAGTGGCAGTAGCGACTTCAATGCCAACTCTGACGCGCTGCTCTACGTGCTCCAGCATCTGGATAAGATAGAGCAGTTTGCCCAGAGCCAGCTGGGCCACAGTACGGGCCTCGACAAGCTACACTACGAGGACCTGCTGCGCCAGATAAAGCTCATCCGCGACCGCCGTACCACCGTTAAGTAATCGGCAATGGTACTCAACTATATCTGGATAGCGTTCTTTGTCATAGCCTTCGTCATCGCCCTGGCGAAGCTGGTCTTCCTGGGCGATGTCGAGGTGTTTCCGGCTATGATGAACTCTACCTTCGAGTCGTCCAAGACGGCCTTCGAGATCTCGCTGGGCCTTACCGGCGTGCTCTCGCTGTGGTTGGGCATCATGAAGATAGGCGAGCGCGGCGGGGTCATCAACGCCCTGTCGCGCGTGCTGTCGCCTGTCTTCGTAAGGCTCTTTCCCGACATTCCCAAGGGTCACCCCGTGACCGGCTCTATCTTCATGAACATAGCCGCCAATATGCTGGGGCTCGACAATGCCGCCACCCCATTAGGCCTCAAGGCCATGGAGCAGCTGCAGGCCCTGAACCCACGTAAGGACACGGCCACCAACCCCATGATAATGTTCCTGGTGCTCAACACGTCGGGACTTACGCTCATACCCATATCCATTATGGTGTACCGGGCCCAGATGGGCGCCGCCCAGCCTACCGATATCTTTATACCCATCCTGCTGGCCACCTTCTTCTCTACCGTGGCCGGCATAGTCATTACCTCTATCTACCAGCGCATCAACCTGCTCAACCGCACCATGGTGCTTACCTTAGGCGGCATGGCCGTGGCGGTAGGGGCTATCATCTGGGGCTTCAGCCAGTTGGACAAGGACCAGATGAACGTAGTGAGTACCTCGGTGGCCAACATCCTGCTGATGACCATTATCGTGGCCTTTATCCTGGCTGGCGTGCGCCACCGTATCAATGTCTACGATGCTTTCATAGAGGGAGCCAAGGAGGGATTTTCTACTGCCGTGCGCATCATACCCTATCTGGTGGCTATCTTAGTGGCCATCGGTGTGTTTCGCGCGTCGGGCGCCATGGACATGGTCATCGGCGCCATAGCCTGGGTGGTACACGCCTGTGGTGGCAATACCGACTTTGTGGGCGCGCTGCCCACCGCCCTGATGAAACCGCTGTCGGGCTCAGGTGCCCGCGGTATGATGGTCGATGCCATGACCACATACGGAGCCGACTCGTTTGTGGGCCGACTCAGCTGCATCTTCCAGGGCTCTACCGACACCACTTTCTACATCCTGGCTGTCTACTTCGGCAGCGTGGGCATACGCAACACCCGCCACGCCGTACCCTGTGGCCTGCTGGCCGACCTCGCGGGGATTATAGCGGCGATAATGATATGCTACCTCTTCTTCTAAACACAAGCAAACAATGAGCAATCTAAAAGGCTTAGTTAAGGATACTGCGATATATGGTATCAGCAGTATCGCCGGCAGGTTTATCAACTACCTGCTGGTACCCATTCAGACAGCCGCCTTTGCCGCCGCCGGTGGCGAGTATGGCGTGGTGACCAATATCTATGCCTATACGGCGCTGCTGCTGGTAATTCTGACCTACGGCATGGAGACTACCTTCTTCCGGTTTGTCAACAAGACCGACGACGACCCTATGCGCGTCTACTCGACCGTGCTCATCACCGTGGGCACCACCTCGGCGATGTTCATAGCCCTGGTCTTCGCCTTTCTGCCCATGATAGCCACGCTGATGAAGTACCCCAACCACCCCGACTGGGTGGCGGTGATGTTCGTGTGCGTGGCCATCGACGCCTTTAAGTGCATCCCGTTCGCCTATCTACGCTATCAGAAAAAGGCAGTCAAGTTTGCCTGTCTGCAACTTGTCAACATAGTGCTCAACATAGTGCTCAACCTACTATACCTCATCGTGCTTCCCGCGCTGAGGCTTAACCCGTTCGGGCTGTACGACGATAAGTTTACCCTAAACGTGGGCATGGTGTTCTACATCAACCTGATATGTACCGCCGTGGTGGTGGTGTGCTTCTGGCGTGAGCTCACCGGGTTCCGTTACCGCTTTGACCGCGCCCTCTGGGGCCGCATGATGCGCTACGCTTGGCCCCTGCTCATCCTCGGCATCGCCGGCATCCTCAATCAGACCCTCGACAAGATTATCTTCCCATATCTGTACGACGGGGTGGATGAGAAAGCACAGTTAGGCATCTACGGCGCGGCCACCAAGATAGCCATGATAATGGCCATGATAACCCAGGCGTTCCGCTATGCCTACGAGCCATTCGTATTCGGTAAGGCCAAGGACCGCGACAGCCACGATACCTACGCCAAAGCCATGAAGTACTTCGTGATATTTACCCTGCTGGCCTTCTTAGCCGTGATGGCTTACATGGACATCCTGCGCTACATTATCCGCGACCGCAGTTATTGGCCTGGTTTGCGGGTGGTGCCTATCGTAATGGCCGCCGAGAT
Organism: uncultured Prevotella sp.; assembly: GCA_934204655.1. Classification (GTDB taxonomy): domain Bacteria; phylum Bacteroidota; class Bacteroidia; order Bacteroidales; family Bacteroidaceae; genus Prevotella. The sequence continues at coordinate 33,351 of CAKPZJ010000015.1, forward strand.
AATGATGGGCGTGTACTTTAACCTGTCATTCTGGTACAAGCTCATCGACAAGACCATCTATGGCGCCTGGTTCTCGGGCATTGGCTGCCTGGTGCTGGTGGCTGTCAACGTGGCCTTTGTGCCCCGCTATAGCTATATGGCCTGCGCCTGGGGCGGAGTGGCTGGCTATGGCACCGCCATGCTCCTGTCATACATAGTGGGCCAGAAGAAATATCCCATCAACTATCCCGTGCGCCAGATAATGGTCTATGTGGCCCTGGCCGCCGTGCTCACCGCCGGCATGACGCTGGCCAACCGCGCCCTGCCCATGGTCGGGTCGCTGGCCGTTAACACCCTGCTCATAGCCGTGTTCGTAGTCTACCTGGTAAGGCACGATTTTCCCCTGTCGTCGCTCCCTGTGGTAGGCAAGTATTTCAAGAAATAAACCATTCAACCTGATTATGAAAAAAATAATATTAGTATTCTCCCTGGCCGTGGCCACCCTTGTGGCCCGAGCCGATGAGGGCATGTGGACGCTCTACAACCTGCCCCAGGCGGTGTACGAGCAGATGAAGGGCTATGGTTTTGCCCTGCCTTACGACCGTCTCTACCAGAGCGACAACGCCATCAAGAACTCGGTGGTCAACTTCTCGGGCTACTGCTCGGGTGTCGTCGTGTCGCCCGATGGCCTGGTCTTCACCAATCACCATTGCGGCTTCGAGGCCATACGCAGCCACTCTACCGTAGAGCACGACTATATGCTCAACGGCTTCTACGCCAAGACCTACGCTGACGAGCTGCCCAACAAGGGTATGTTCGTGCGCTTTATGGTAGACCAGCGCGACATTACCCCTATGCTCGAGGCCCGCGGCATCGGCAAGATGAACCGTGAAGGGCAGGACAGTCTGCTCAATGAGGTCGAGAACGAGCTTATCAAGGAAATCCATGCCAAGGACGCTAACCTGGAGCTCGAGATTAAGCCCTTCTACGAGGGCAACAAGTACTACGCCACCACCTACAGGGAGTTCCGCGATCTGCGCCTGGTCTTTACCATCCCTAAGTCAATGGGTAAATTTGGTGGAGAGACCGACAACTGGATGTGGCCACGTCAGACGTGCGACTTCTCAGTCTTCCGTATCTATGCTGACCCCAAGACCAACGGCCCCGCTGACTACTCCAAGGACAATGTGCCCTACCATCCCCAGTACTGGGCTCCCGTGTCGATGAACGGTTACCGCGAGGGCGACTTCGCTATGACCGTGGGTTACCCGGGCTCTACCGAGCGCTACCTCTCTTCTTACGGCATCCGTGAGATGCGCGACGCCGACAACGCCCCTCGTGCCCAGATACGTGGCGTCAAGCAGGACGTGATGATACGCCACATGCGCGCCAGCGAAGCTGTCCGTATTAAGTACGACAGCAAGTACGCCCAGAGTTCTAACTACTGGAAAAACTCTCTCGGCATGAACAAGTGTATAGACTCTGTCGGCATCATCCGCCAGAAGGCCGATTTCGAAGACCGCATCGTCGAATACCAGAAGTGGACGGGCTACCTGAAGGGCAAACTGGACCTCGGGCTTCTGGGCCGTCTCTACGCCCGTCGCTTCGACGCCTCGCGCCAGCTTACGGCATGGATGGAGAGCTTCCGCCGTACTGCCGAGTTCAACGACCGCGCCCTGCGCATAGCTGGCAAGCCTGCCCCCGCCAACCCCAAGGCTGCCAAGAGCAAGCAGTACTATGTATTCGAGGACAACAGCAGCGAGTGGGATGCCGACCTGGACCGCGACGTGATGGCTACACTCATAGACAACTACCGCCAGTATCTGCCCGCCGGCCAAGAGCCTGCCTTCTACCAGACTATCCAGTCGCGCTTTGGTGGCGATACCCGTAAGTATGTCGACTGGCTCTACGCCAACTCTATCCTTATGAAGAGCGGTACCAAGATATACCTCCACTCGAAGCAACTGCAGCGCGACCCCGGCTATGAGTATGGCCGTGAGCTTATGGCCCTGCGCGATGCCTTCCGTAAGGCTTACCTCCAGGGTGGCGACACCATAGAGCAGCAGGAACAGTATCTCTGCGACGCCAAGATACGCATGGAGCAGGACCTGCCTCACTACTCGGACGCCAACTTTACCATGCGCCTCTCCTATGGCCAGGTGGGCGGTTACCAGCTTGGTGGCCATCTCTCTGGTTACTATACCGACGCTCAGAGCATCGTCAGCAAGATGGAGGCTGGCGACCGCGGCACCATAGACTACCAGGTGGAGCCCATTATGAAGCAGCTCTTCGGGCAGGCCGACTTCGGCCCCTATGCTGATAAGGCTACGGGCAAGATGCAACTGTGCTTCCTGACCAACAACGACATCACCGGTGGCAACTCTGGCTCGCCCATGTTCGACGGAAAGGGTCGCCTGATAGGTCTGGCTTTCGACGGCAACTGGGACTCACTCTCCAGCGACATCTGGTTTGACAAGCGCCTGGCCCGTTGTATCGGCGTAGACATCCGTTACGTGCTCTACATGATGGACCGTTGGGGCCACGCTGACCGCTTGCTGCGCGAGATTAACGCCCAGTAACTCCCGTCCGCCCGTCAGGGCAGTCGCTGGCAGGGCAGCCATCACCCGCTCTGCCAGCGTTGTAAAAGTAAAAAAGAAAAAGTGTAAAAAGACAAAAAGCGAAGAGCGCGGGTAGCACCGTGTGAGCCATGCGCTGCGTATGTGATTATTCCCCATGCACCCGAAGCAACCGCGTCATCGCCCATAGCCACGGCAGAAAGCAAGAAGACCGACCTCTCGTCCAGAAAGGTCGGTCTCTGCGTTTCTAAAGGCGGCTTCCTGCTTACTAATGACGGCTCCCAGCATCGTAAAGGTCGGTCACAGCGATTAACAAGTCTATTCCTACATCCTCAGCAAATTCCATAAGTAGCCCTATGTGAACTGCGTGCATCGAAATACGTCACCCACTGCCAGAGAAGATGGCGAGTGATAATCCCCATGGTGCCACGTGCGCCCCCCGTGTGCCCAACGCGCCCCGAAAACACACCCAAACGGTCAGGAAAGATGGTGAGGGGCTATGCCCATGATGCCATGTGCGAACCCGTGTGAGCTACGCGCGCTGAAAGCGCAAAAGTATAAAGCCTGGGGCAACGCCCCAGGTACACAACCACCAAACTATTGTCGCGCTGTAGGCGCAAAAGTAGCCGTAGGCGTTACATTGGGGAACAATGCCAATACCGCCATTATACAAACGAGTATCACTACGGTTACGGACATACCCGCCGTGATAACGCCTACGGCTACTTTTATAGAAAGCAGGCTGCGCCTCGGCCATCCGAGCAAGCTCGTGGCACTCGGTTTACACTGTTTTTGCGCTTACAGCGCGCGTTGCTCATGGGGGGACGGTACCTGGGGCGTTGCCCCAGGCTCTAAACTTCTGCGCTTTCAGCGCGCGCTGATTACGGGACTGCCTTGTATCCCCCTTGGGCGCTTGGGGGTTTCGTGGGAGGTTTTGGGGCTCCCATGGCGTTATCCCCTGCCGTGGCAGGAACCATAAAAAGAGAGGTGCCTCGTCTCACGACGGGGCACCTCTCAGTCTCTAAAAATAAAACCTATTATAAGAAAAATTGTCTATTGAAGATTAAACTTTACAGCGTTCCTCAGATTATTCGAGGCGTTACCCACGAGGGCGACAAACTCGCCTGGCTCAGACACCCAGGCCTGCTTGGTGTCATCGTAGAAGCTCAGGGCCTTGTTGTCGATGGTGATGGCCACATCCTGGCTTTCGCCGGGCTGCAGGAACACCTTCTTGAAGCCCTTCAACTCTTTGTAGGGGCGCTCCAGTGAGCTCTTCGAGTCGTGTATGTACAGCTGTACAACCTCTGCACCGGCGCGGCGGCCTACATTCTTCACGTTGACGGTAAAGGTAATGGTACCATCCTTGGTCATCGAGGCATGGTCGGCGCGCAGGTTGGATATCTTGAACTGCGTATAGCTAAGTCCGTAACCGAAGGCAAACATCGGGGTGGTCTTGGCGTGGTCCACCCAGCGGTAGCCCACGTACAGTCCTTCCTTATACTCGCGGTCTATGATCTTCTTGTCGGCTCGCCAGGTGCCCGGGTAGGTTCCCAGTGCGTGGGCGCCTACATCCTGCAACTTCAGAGGCATCGTGTAAGGCATCTTGCCCGACGGGTTGACCTTGCCGGTAAGCACGTCGGCCAGGGCGTTGCCTGCCTCGGAGCCCAAGAACCACGCCTGGACGATGGCAGGTACACGGTTGCGCCAGGGCATGGCCACGGCGTTGCCCGATACATTCACGTACACCATATTCTTGTTCACGGCAGCCAGCGCCTCTATCAGTTTGTCCTGTCCGTAGGGCAGTTCCAGTCCCTTGCGGTCGTAACCCTCGGCATCCTGGCCATCGCTCTTGTTGAGGCCGCCCACGAAGATGACGTAGTCGGCACCCTTGGCCTTCTGTACGGCCTCGCGGGTAAGCTCCTCAGGTGTGCGGTCATCGCGCAGGTCAGCATTGAACCTGTAGCCAGAGTAGCTTACGATGGTGTCGCCCACATAGCCGCGGGCGTAGTCTATCTGTACATCCTTGCCCAAGGCAGCCTGGAGTCCGCTGAGCGGACTTACCTCGCGCTGAACCTTGAGTGATGATGAGCCGCCGCCCACGGTCATGGGCTTGATGGCATTCTCGCCTACCACGAGTATGCGCTTGGCCTTGGCGCTGATGGGCAGCAGGCTGCGCTGGTTCTGCAGCAGCACAATGCCCTCCTGGCCTATCTCGCGAGCCGTGGCATAGTGAGCGTCTGACCCCATAAAGCCCACGGCGCGATGCTTGTTCATCGTGGTGCGGTAGTAAAGGCGCAGCACGTTGCGTACTTTCTGGTCGAGTTCCTTAGTGGTGTACTTGCCGGAGAGGATGCCCTGCTTGTAGGGACGTGCCAGGTAGTAGAGCTCGTAAGCATTGTCGATGCCCTTGGCCAGTCCATCGGTGTGGGTGCCAAATTCCATGTCGAGGCCGTTCTTAACCACATCGTCGGTGGTAGTACGGACACCCCAGTCGGTAATGGCAACGCCGTCGAACTTCCAGTCCCGCTTCAGGATATTCTTAACCAGCACCTCGTTGGCGCAGCAGGGCTGGTTGTTGTACCAGTTGTAAGCACACATCACAGCCCAGACCTTGCCCTCCTGGACAGCAGCCTTGAAGGCAGGCAGGTAAATCTCGTGGAGAGCACGGTCGCTCACGATGACGTTGTTGCGCTGGCGGAAGGCATCCTCATTATTCAGGGCGAAGTGCTTGGCACAGGCAGCCACACCCGTGCGCTGAACGCCCTGGATGTAAGGAACCACCATACGCGAAGTGAGGTAAGGGTCCTCGCCTAAGTACTCGAAGTTGCGGCCACCGATGGGCGAGCGGTAGATGTTCATGCCAGGCCCGAGCACCACATCCTTGCCACGGTAGCGGGCTTCCTCGCCCAGGGCAAAGCCGTAGTGGTCGGCCAGGACAGGGTTCCAGGTGGCGGCCAGGCAGGTAAGCGCGGGGAAGGCCACACAAGAGTCGTTAGTCTGTCCAGCGTCGCGCCACTTGTCCCAGAGCGTGTTGGGGCGGATGCCGTGAGGGCCGTCATCGGTCCACAGGTCGGGGAAGCCGAGCCTGGGCACACCAGCCGCAGAGAACTTGCTCTGAGCGTGAATGACACGTATCTTCTCATCGAGCGTCATGCGACTTAGGGCATCGTCTATGCGCTGCTCTATGGGCTTGGTCTCGTCTAAATACACAGGCACGGTCTGTGCATTGGCATACATTCCTATGAAGAGGAAGCATGATATTAGAAGTCTTTTCATCTATAAATTAGGTATTATTGGTTTCTGTTGCAAATTTAGTGTTTTTATCGGAGATAGGGTCTATGATTGTTGAAAAAAATGCCTGCGTGGTCTAAAAAAAGCACTTCAGCATGAGTAGGGCCGTTATCAGCGCGGGGCTCGCGATGGCTCCGGCAGGCGGGCTAATCACCGGCCGAACTAAAAAGACATCCGCCGCAAACCCATAGTGGGCTGCGGCGGATGCGTATATAATATAGGTAGGGATGGCGGTTACTTGCAGTACAGCGCAACGATGGTTTCGTAGAGCTCCTGCTTGCCCGAAATCTGGCGGGGTTCGCCGTTCTTCTTGGCGTAAGCCACTAAGTCTTCGAGCGAGAGGCGGCCCTCCTCGAAATCCTTACCAGCGCCCTCGTCGAACGAAGCGTAGCGCTCGCGGAGCATCTTAGGAAGCTCGCTGTGCTCCAGTATATCGGCCGCGTTGAGCAGGGCACGCGCCATGGCGTCCATGCCACTGATGTGGGCGATAAAGATGTCCTCAGGGTCGGTAGAGTTACGGCGCAGCTTGGCATCAAAGTTGGAACCGCCGTTGCCCAGGCCGCCGTTGCGGATAATCTGCATCATGGCCTGAGTGAGTTCATAGTTGTCAATGGGGAACTGGTCGGTGTCCCAGCCGTTTTGGGCGTCGCCGCGGTTAGCATCGATGCTGCCCAGCATGCCGTTGTCTACGGCTACGGCCAGTTCGTGCTCGAAGGTGTGGCCAGCCAGGGTGGCGTGGTTTACTTCGATGTTCACCTTGAAGTCGTCCTGCAAGTCGTGAGCACGCAGGAACCCGATAACGGTCTCTACATCTACGTCGTACTGGTGCTTGGTAGGCTCCATGGGCTTAGGCTCGATGAGGAAGGTGCCCTTGAAACCGTGGGCACGTGCATAGTCGCGCGCGGCGGTAAGCATCTGGGCCAAGTGGTCCTTTTCGCGCTGCATCTCAGTGTTGAGCAGACTCATATAGCCCTCGCGGCCACCCCAGAACACGTAGTTCTGACCGCCTAACTTGATGGTGGCATCTATGGCGTTCTTAATCTGAACGGCGGCACGGGCCACTACGTCAAAGTTGGGGTTGGTGGCAGCGCCATTCATGTACCGCTTGTGTCCGAACACGTTGGCGGTGCCCCACAAGAGCTGAATGTCGCCAGCTTCCTTCATCTTCTCCAGCGCATAGTCGGTTATGGCCTTCATGTTGGCCTCGTACTCGTCTATATCGTCCGACGGGTCTATCAGGTCTACGTCGTGGAAGCAGAAGTAGTGTATGCCTAACTTCTTCATGATTTCAAATCCGGCGTCCATCTTATCCTTGGCGCGCTGCAGGGCCGTCTCGGCCTGGTCCCAGGCGTACGTGCGGGTCTGGCCGCCAAACTGGTCAGCGCTGGCAGGGCCCAGTGTGTGCCACCAAGCCATGGCAAACTTGAGCCAGTCTTTCATCGTCTTTCCAGCCACTACCTTGTTCTCGTCATAGTAGTGAAATGCCATGGGGTTCTTGCTGGCGGTACCCTCAAAGGGTATCTTGCCAATCTGTGGGAAATACTCTTTTACCATAATGATTAATTTTTATTATTGTTTAGATTGTCTGATGATATTCTCTAAGATGTCTTTCCACTCGGCATAAGCCTCGGCATACTGCGGGCGCTTCTCTTCGTCGGGCGCTATGATGTCGAGCTTGCGCAGCGAGTCGAAAGCCTCGGTGTGGTTGCTGTAGAGGCCGCAGCCTATGCCCGCACCCTTGGCCGCGCCGATGCTGCCGTCGGTCTCGTACAGCTCGATGGTGGCCCCCGAGGTAGAAGCTAATGCCTCGCGGAACGTGGGGCTCAGGAACATGTTAGCCCGGCCCGCGTGGATGTCGTGGATGTTGACACCCATCTGCTGCATAATCTCCATGCCGTAGCAGAAACTGAACACGATGCCCTCCTGGGCAGCGCGCAGCAGGTGGGCCGTGGTGTGGTGATTGAAGTCTACGCCGTGGATGGAGCAGCCCACCTCACGGTTTTCGAGCACGCGCTCGGCCCCGTTGCCAAAGGGGATGATGCGCACGCCGCCCGAGCCCACGGGAGCCTGCGCGGCCAGTTCGTTCATGGCCCCGTACGACAGCCCCTGCGGCACCACGTTGCGCCGCATCCAGGCATTGAGGATGCCCGTGCCGTTGATACACAGCAGCACGCCCAGGCGGGTGAGCTCCTCGGTGTAGTTGACGTGGGCAAAGGTGTTGACGCGGCTCTTGCGGTCATAGTTTACATCGCCCAGCACGCCATATACCACGCCCGAGGTGCCTGCCGTAGAGGCTATCTCGCCCGGGTTGAACACATTCAGGCTGAGGGCGTTGTTGGGCTGGTCGCCCGCGCGGTAGCTGATGGGCGTTCCCTCGGCCAGGCCCGTCTCCATGGCCGCCTGACGGTTCACCCGGCTCTGGATGGCAAACGTGGGCACCACATCGGCCAGCAGGTCGTGGCTGAAGCCGTAATAGTCGAGCAGGAAGGAGGCTATGCGCCGCCGGTTGAAGTCCCAGAACATGCCCTCGGACAGTCCCTCGATGGTGGTGTTAATCTGCCCGCTCAGCTTCATGGCCAGGTAGTCGCCCGGCAGCATCACCTTGTATATCTTCTCGTACACCTCGGGCTCATTGTCCTTTACCCAGGCCAGCTTGGCCGCCGTAAAGTTGCCCGGCGAGTTGAGCAGCGTGCCCAGGCAGGTGGCCCTGCCTAAGTCGTTGAACGCCCGCTCGCCATAGGGCACCGCCCGCGAGTCGCACCAGATGATGGCGTCGCGCAGCACCCTCTGCTCGCGGTCCACGCATACCAGCCCGTGCATCTGGTACGATATGCCTATCGCCCTGATGTCCTCGCCGTGCGCCCCCGTGTCGGCCATTATCTTGGCAAGGGCCAACTTAGCGTTAGTCCACCACATATCGGGAGCCTGTTCGGCCCATCCGTTCTTTACTGACTTGATAGGAGCTTCGTGCTCGGGGTAAAAAGCGGTAGCCGCGCACGTTCCGGAGTCTATATCTACGAGGGAGGCTTTGACCGAGCTACTGCCCACATCAAAGCCCAGCAAGTACTGTCTGCTCATAATAACGCTGTTTAGGTTTTATTCTTGTTCCGGTGACGGCTGGGGCGGCTGTGTCAGTCAGCCTGGCTCTCATGGCCCGTCCCAGCGCCATCTCTGCTTGCAAAGTTATAAAATATCTGAGAATAATAGCAAGAGATTAGCAAATAAATTATTGCGGCGTGGCAAAAGGGGAGGCCCCCGGGATGATAAGACACGAAAAGCAGGAGGCAGGTGGTGGCTCGGAAAGGTAAAGAGGTAAAAGAGTAAGAAAGTAAAAAGCGCTGCCTGTACGTTAGTGCTAATTTTCTGCATGCCCATGGCAGTTGTGGAAATTGTGGAGACCGACCTTTACGATGCTGGGAACCGTCTTTAGAAACGTGGAGACCGGTCTTTTCATCTTGGGCGATGGCCTTTGGAAAATCTGCGGATACCTCGGATGTGGTAGGGGTTCCCTGTAACTAGCGCGCGTTGCTCACACAGGGTTGCCCGCGCCCATCATGTTGTTGCCCATTGGCATCTCATTTGGTTTGCGGGGCGTGGGGCTGGACACAAAAAAAGATAGGACATATCCTGCTGATACGTCCTATCTTCTTAGAGTTATCCCCGGGCGTCGGGCTAACCAGTGCGGGTGGGTGCCCGGTGGCTTGCCACTGACGCGTGTGGGCGTTTACTTCACTACAACCTTGCGGGTGTACTGCTGAACCTTAACCAGGTACACGCCCTTGCTGACAGGTACCTGGGTAGAGGCTGCAGCCTTGACCTTGCTGACCAGTCGGCCGTCGAGCGTGTAGATGGCCACGTTGGCACCGGCCATGCCGTCTATTACGATGGCATCGCTGATGGTGTAGATGCGGCCATTGGCTATGGTCGAAGCGTCGATGCCATCGGTCTGGGTAGGCTCTGCCGTCTCAGAGAAGCCCGACTCGCCCTCCTCGTAGACAGCCGTCACGTTGTAGTAGTGAGGTGTCTTCTCGGCATAGAGGGCAGCGTGCTCAGAAGCGCTGGCAGCGTCCTCGGCGAGGCGGTCGGTAAAGGTAGTCTCCTTGACCGGCTCATCATTGACCTTCACGCCGTCGCGGTAGATGTTGTAGCCGTTGAGGGTGAGTGTCTGCGTCTCGTAGTTGGGCGTGCAGGTGATGTCGTCGATGAGCAGTGCCAGCACATCCTTAGAGTTGTAGTGTATGGCCACGTACTTGGTGTCGGCCGGCAGGTCGAACTCGTAGAACGAATAGCCCTTCTCGAAGTCGGTCTTGTAGCCGGTGGGAACGTCCTTGACGCTCTTGAACACGGTGAAGTCTGACGGCTCCTTGCCTGTGGTCGACACCATGATGTCAAATGACTCCAGTCCGTACTTGGCAGACAGCGACTTGGCCCAGAAAGAGATGTACTTGCTGTTAGGAGCCAGCTCGGGCAGTATGAAGTAGTCGTCGTTCTGGGGCGAAGTCCAGAAGCAGAGCATCTTGTTGCCGCTGTGGGCATCCATGATAGAGCTCTTGTTGCCGTAGAGGGTCATGTCCATCACCATGCACACCATTCCGTCGCCCAGGTGAGGTATGGGCTTGCCATACGCACCCATTATATACTGAGTGGGCAGATGGTCTTTGTCGATGAGGGTGTAGTCGCCGATGGTGCCACGGTCCTGCTTGACTATCATCTTGTGGGTGGTGCGGTCTTCGGTTACGTCAATGCCACCTACGGTCCATGCCTCGTAGCTTTCCATGTCGTCGGTGCGGATAGGGTAGTAAGTGGTGTTAGGTGTAGTCCATGTCAGGGCTACTTCCTTAGACGACTTAACCTCAGCCTTGACATTAGATGCCTTAGGATAGGGCGAACGGGTCACTAAGACGAGTGTGGCCTGCTCATTATCGGTCAACTTCTCATCGGTAGCGCATACCACCTTACAGGTAATGTTCATGTAGTCGCTGTAGGAGACGGGGAAATCTATCTCTAAGGGCAGCGTCTCGGTAGCGTTGGCTTCCAGTTGGTGGCCGTCGACGGTGCCGACCTGCTTGCTGTTGAGGTAGTATTCTACCTGGTAGCTGTCAATGGTCTTGAATCCCTTGTTGGCCACTACCACCGAGCCCTTGAGGGCATTGCCGGCATGAACCATGGTAGGTATGTTTACCTCCTGGATGCCCAGGTCGTAGTCAAAGGTATGGCCCACGAAGATGTTGTCTACCAGTACGGGGGCGCCAGGCGTGCTGTTAGAAGCCTCGAAGCCTATCTGCAGGTGCTCGCACTCCTTGTAGGGGGTCAAGTCTATGGTGGCGATAGCCCACTTGTTGAGCACGTCCTTAGGTACGGTGGCAATCTCGGTCCAGCTTGCGCCACAGTCGTTAGATGCTACCACCTTCAGGTCTGTATTGGTATCAAACATGTAGTACCAGAACTTCAGGGTGGCCTTTACCTGCTTAGCAAGATTGAGTACAGGCGACTCGATACGTGCGCTGCCAGGCTTGACGGCGCTGTAGCCCATCATGCCACGGTCTTTGTCCTGAGGAGAAGCCTGCGGGGCAAGGTCATCTACCAGCTGCCAGGCGTTGTTGCCCGACACCTGGCTGATGAGCCACGGCTTTGTCTGCAGTTCTTTCTGGCTGAACGACTCATGGTAGGGGCACTCGTAGCCCACGCCGAAAGCAGAGCTGTTGCTGCGGCCTGCATTGCCGGTACCCTGGTCGTTCTTGGCATATACTAAGTAAGTCAGGGCGGTCTGCGCGTCAGTGGTCTGAGGCGTATCGGTATAGGTACATACCTTCAGGTCCTTCTTTACGTCCTGGCTGGTCTCCAGGTTGTACACAGAGTAGGTTACCTTAGACGGGTCTATATAGCCACCGTGCATACCCACTGTGGGGGCCTCCCAGTTGATAACAGCCTGCGAGCCTCTCTGGTACCAGGTAACGTTAGAGGGTGCTGCGGGAATGTCTATGCCAGCCCAGCAACCTGCGGTGGCTACCACACCGGCTCCGGCAGTGTTGTAACATACGATGGTGTACTGGTTCATGCCGGCCTGAGGGGCGGGGTCTATTACGCTGACCTTCTGGCCGGGGCGTACGTCGGTCTCGGTGGCTATCACGCTACCTGTGGTCTGGTTGGTAACCACTACCTTGGTGATGGCGTCAAGTGCTGTATTGCCAAAGGTGGTGGTAGGACAGGCAAAGTCTATCTGGCTGCGAAGCTCGCCCTTGGCATCGGGCTTGGTGGTTATATCCGTGGCTGCCGCAGGGCTGCTCTTGGCCACGGCGCCCGATATGCTGAAGTTCATAATGCCCAAGGCACCCTGGGCCTTGTCTGACAGGGCGTGGATGCCTATGTAGTAAGAACCTGAAAATATCGGCGTAAACCACTGGTCAATGGTATAGCTGCTCGAAGTGGTGGTGGCAGGGCAGATAACGGTGGTAAGCGAACTTGGCTGAGCTACTTTGCCGTATGTTATCTCAAACTTCTCTGTCTTAGAGGCGTCGCTGGCCATCAGGGTCATACTGATGTGGTAGCTCTTGCCGGCCTCCAGTCTCATCTTGGGCGATACCAACCAGTCGTCGGCAGCGTTCTCCTTGCTGGCGTTGTAGTAGACGTTCTTCTTGTTGGTAGTCCAGGTGTTGCCATCATTGTTAGCGTCGATGGTCTTGAAGAAGCCCAGTCCCTGCTCGTTGAGGAATGTGTGGCTGAATGGGGGCAGCACGCCCATGTCTTCGGCTACCAGCAGGGTGTTGCTGGTAGCTGTCTGGCTGGTCTTCACTCCGTCGGTAACGGTGATGGTGTAGTAGTAGTTGTTCATCGAGTTGATGGTCTTGTCGACAAACGATGTAGCTGTGATGTCATTGCCCAGCACCACGCGGTCGGGCATACGGGTCAGGGTGTACTTGGCGGCCTCGGCATTGATATATCCGCCGTTGACACCGGTAGTTACGGCATCCCAGCTGATGGTCACCTCGTTAGAGTTGGCCGCCTTGACGGCTTGGAAGTTGGCGGGGGCCTTGGGGGTGTCTTGGCCTACAAAACTCTGGATAGAGGTAATCTGGCCGCTAACGTCATTCAGGCTGGCGCTTACGGCAAACTTGTGTATTCCCTCGGTCGTAACGGTGACGGGAACGCTGATTTCGGCTCCCGGCTGACCTTCGCCGGTAGTGGATTCGGCATCGTCAACATATACCTTGTATGAGAGAGTTCCACTCAGGGCATCGCCATTCTCGGCCTTGTCGGGCAGGGTGAATATGAAGTTACCCGTAAGGCTGGTCTTAGCAAACTCTGTCCGCATCTTGGTGATGAAGGCAGGCTTAACAACGGTCTTCTTAGGAATGGAGAATACTCCGCACCAGCTTATCTTGGCATTGTCAAAGTCGGTAACCTTAGTCGCTTTGCCAGTGGCTGAGTCTATGGTGTACAGAGAGCTCTCGGTAGCTGTGCGGGCAAACCAGTAGGCAGTACCTGTACTTTCGTCAAAACAGGCACCCTGAATATCTGTTGACGGAACCACGCCTGTGGAGCCAATGGCATTTGGCTTACCTGTGGCGAGGTCAAACAGGTATAGGGTACCGTCTACTCCAATGCCGTAAACACGCCCTTGATTATCCGAATAGAGGGCAACAAACTGCTGAGGCAGGGTAGCTACGACAGTGGTCATAGCTGTCTCCAAGTTTAGTGTGCGTAAATCGTATCCATTGGAGGTGTTAGGGTAGCAGCCGTAGACCTGCGAACTCTTGGCATCGTAGGTCAGAGCGGTCGGTACAATCCTTTCAGGAAACATGTCCGTTATCTTTGTCCATGTATTGGCATCATATTTTTCCAACTTGACGGCTATTACTACATTCTTTTTCATATATGCTGAAAAGAAGTAGTAGTTTCCGTTGGCATACACACCTGCGACGGGCGTGTAGAAAGACACAGGCAGAAGATTCTTCAACGTGGGTGGATTCTCAGTCGTAGTTGAGTAGATTCCCACCGGACTTTTGCCCGAGGAGATGGCTCCGTAGAGCGTCACCGGGTTGGGTGCGGCTCTGTAAGCTCCCTTGGGATTGGCCCAGACAAGCCCCACTATCAGTGTGAGCAAGCAGGCGCATAGAGTAAGTCTTTTCATAAAATTAAAAGTTATGTTTACAATCTGTAATGCTTTCTCTTAAATTTCTTGCAAATGTATGTAAAAAATATTAATATGACGAATATTTCTCTATTTATTTCCGTCTCTGACTTATAAATAGTAAGAAATAAGGTGGTGCTCGCCAGGGCTGACATCCTAAATATATCGGCTTGCACATGGGTTTGCTAAAGGCAGATGACCATCAGCGCCTAACGTGCCCTGATGGTCAAAAACTATAGTAAAGATGAAAAAAATATTTATTTGTATGGCTATGACGAAAAAAGGCATTACTTTTGCAACTATACCTATTATATATAAGGTACCAGCCATCATCGGCTCCTTACTGGAGACAACAGATAACCTAAAAACTGACGCCAATGCCTATATGGGACAAGATACTAAAAGCCGTAGACCGCACCCTCGCTCCTGACGCTAACCAGTCAGGAGAAACCTCACAGGTGCTTCGCGCCGAGCATTATGCCCTGATAGATACCGAGGTGGGCCTGCGCGATCATAAGATACACGACATAGGCGCCCTGCGTTACGACGGTGCCGTGTATCACGATGCCTCGCGGCAAGGATTGGATGTCTTTCTTGCCGACGTGGATTATCTCTGCGGCCACAACATCGTGCATCACGATGCCCGTTATCTCTTCGGCGACGGCCCCTGTCGCTGGCAGTTGGTCGATACGCTCTATATGTCGCCCATATTGTTTCCAGACCGCCCCTATCATAAACTGTTAAAAGACGATAAACTGATAAGCGACCAGGCCAATAACCCCGTTAACGACTGCCGTAAGGCCCAGGACCTGCTCTTTGACGAACAGGGCTGTTGGGCTCACCTGCCCGAGACCCGTCGGCAAGTGTTCGCCACATTGCTGGCAGGCGTGCCCGAGTTTGAGGGCTTTATGCGTATGGTGGGAGCCACACCCGTGACAGGCGATGTGACGGCTCTGATACGCATCGCGTACGAGGGTTGTATCTGCCAACATGCTCAGTTGGACGATATGTGTCGGCACCAGCCTGTGGCCTTGTCCTACGCCCTGTCGCTCATAGGTGCTGCTGACTACCGCTCGCTGACCCCACGCTGGGTGCTGGCCAACTATCCCGAGGTAGAGCATATCATCCACGCACTCTGTGCCACCCCGTGCAGGCAGGGCTGCGCCTATTGCAACCGCCAGCTCGATGTACACTATAATCTGCGCCGCTTCTTCGGCTACAGCGAGTTTCGCACCTATAACGGCGAGCCCCTCCAGGAACAGGCTGCCCGGGCTGCCGTGTCGGGGCGCTCGCTCTTAGCCATCTTTCCAACGGGCGGTGGCAAGTCGCTGACCTTTCAGCTGCCGGCGCTGATGGAGGCCAGGGCCACCCACGGCCTCACGGTGGTCATATCGCCCCTGCAATCGCTGATGAAAGACCAGGTAGACAATCTGTCCGAACGGGGCATTACCGATGCAGTGACCATCAATGGTCTGCTGGACCCTATCAGCAGGGCGCTGGCCATAGAGCGGGTGCAGACGGGCGATGCCTCGCTGCTGTATATAGCCCCCGAGATGCTGCGGTCTAAGACCATAGAGCGCATACTGATGGCCCGCCATGTGGCGCGGTTCGTGATAGACGAGGCCCACTGCTTCTCGTCCTGGGGCCAGGACTTCCGCGTAGACTATCTGTACATCGGCCAGTTTATCCGCCACTATCAGACAGCCAAGCAGCGGCGGCATCCCATCCCCGTATCGTGCTTCACGGCAACGGCCAAGCAGAAGGTGGCGCAGGACATCTGTGACTATTTCAGGAATCAACTGGGCCTGGAGCTCGACCTCTACGCCTCCTCGGCGGCCCGGACTAATCTGCGCTACTCTGTGATACATACCGATACCGATGAAGACAAGTATGCCAAGTTGCGGTCGCTGATAGCCTCGGCCCAGTGTCCGGTCATTGTCTATGTGTCGCGTACCAAGCGCACCCGCGAGTTGGCCACCCGACTTACCCGCGACGGCTATAAGGCGCTGCCCTTCAATGGTAAGATGGATGCCGATGAGAAGATAGCTAACCAGGAAGCCTTTATGACCGACAAGGTGAGCATCATCGTGGCTACCTCGGCCTTTGGCATGGGTGTAGACAAGAAAGATGTAGGACTGGTGGTACATTATGACATATCAGACTCGCTCGAAAACTACGTGCAGGAGGCTGGCCGTGCCGGCCGCGACCCTCATCTGGATGCGCGCTGCTACATATTATATAATGATAACGACCTGGACAAGCACTTTATACTGCTCAACCAGACCAAACTGAGCATAAGCGAGATACAGCAGGTGTGGATGGCGGTGAAAGCCTTTACCCGTAAACGGCCGAGGGTGTGCTGCTCGGCCTTAGAGATAGCCCGCCAGGCTGGATGGGACGACTCGGTATCGGATATAGAGACCCGCGTGCGTACAGCCATATCGGCCCTGGAACAGAGTGGCTACGTGGAGCGCGGCAACAACGTGCCCCATGTCTACGCCACCGGCATTACGGTCAGGAATATGGACGAGGCGCGGGCACGCATCATGGCCTCGGCCCTATTCTCGGGCGATGAAACCGAGAAGGTGGTGCGCATCATCCGGTCGCTCATCCACCAGAAATACACGACACGTGGCGAAGACCAAGAGGCAGAGTCGCGCGTAGACTATCTGGCCGACATACTGGGCCTGAGCAAGCGCGAGGTAATCTCGGCGGTAGAGCGGATGAGGCAGGAGGGCATCCTGGCCGACAGCAAGGACATCTCGGCCTATCTGATGGACAGCGGTGACACCGAGCGCAAGGCCCGTATGCAGTTGGAACGCTTTGCCCGGCTCGAGCGGTTCATACTCGACAGCATCCAGGAGGGCACTCTGCAAACCTCGTGCAAGCTCCTTAACGACAAGGCCGTAACCGAGGGCATCACCACCTCTAAGGAGAAAGATGTGCGCACGCTCCTTTACTTCCTATCCATCAAGGGCTATACCCGTAAGACCGAAGATGCGGGCCATAACATCAAGGTAGACAGAACGGGCGATGCTGAGACCATCCTGCGCAGATATGAAAAGCGGTTGTATATATGTCGGTTTGCTATCGAGTGGCTGTATGGGCAGGCAGAGCGACAGGCATTAGTGGCCGAGAAACAGACGGCACCCACCGGGAAGACCGACTCGATAACTTTCTCGGTTATAGAACTGATGCAGCAGATGGCTCAGGGGCAGCAGGAACTTTTCAACCAGATAGGAACGATACTGATAGAGGATGTAGAGGAGGCTCTGCTGTATCTGTCTAAGATTGGTGCCATCAAGTTAGAGGGTGGTTTCCTGGTTCTCTACAACGCCATGGAGATTCGTCGCATCAAGGACAGCAAGCTGCGGTACAAGATAGACGACTACAGGATGCTCAACGAGTTCTATAAGCAGAAGATACAGCAGATACACATCGTGGGCGAGTATGCCAACCTCATGGTGCGCGACTACCAGGCAGCCCTGCAGTATGTCCAGGACTACTTTAATATGGACTATCGGCGGTTTATAGCCAAGTATTTCAAGGGCGACCGTGTCGGGGAGATAGCCCGCAATCTGACGCCGGCCAAGTATCACCAGCTTTTTGGCCAACTTTCAGCCCGTCAGATGGAGATAATAGCCGACCGCGAGTCGCGCTGTATTGTAGTAGCGGCCGGTCCGGGCAGTGGCAAGACCCGCGTGCTGGCTCATAAGTTGGCCTCGCTCTTGTTGTTAGAGGACGTGAAGCACGAGCAGCTGCTCATGCTCACCTTCTCGAGGGCTGCGGCTACCGAGTTCAAGCAGCGCCTTATCGGGCTGATAGGCAATGCGGCTCATTTCGTCGAGATTAAAACTTTCCATTCCTACTGCTTTGACCTGTTAGGTCGCATTGGTACACTGGAGGAGTCTGATAATGTGGTGGCCAATGCTGCCAAGATGATACGCGACGGCGAGGTGGAGCCCGCCAAGATAGGCAAGGCGGTACTGGTAATAGATGAGGCACAGGACATGAGCGCCGATGACTATGCGCTGGTCAAGGCCCTGATGGACAATAACGAGGAGATGCGCGTAATAGCCGTGGGCGACGACGACCAGAACATCTACGAGTTCAGAGGGGCCAACTCGCACTATATGCAGCTTCTGGCTCAGCTGCCGGGTGCCCGGTTTGTCGAGATGACCGAGAACTACCGCAGTGCGCGCCATATCGTAGGGGCGGCCAACAACTTTGTGTCTGCTATCCATAACCGGCTGAAGCAGAGTCCTATTGTCTCGATGAGTCATGACGATGGCCAGGTGACGGTAGACAGGTACTCGTCGGCATATATGTATCAGCCCCTCGTGGCCGAGGTGGCCAGCCACCATGGCGAGGGCTCTACCTGTGTGCTTACGCAGACCAATGAGGAGGCAGTGATAGTGGTGGCGGCGCTGCAGAGGCTGGGCGTGAGCAGCAAGCTGATACAGTCGATGGGCGGCATCAGGTTTTGGAACCTGGCAGAGGTGAGGTATTTTATGAAGCACATTACGCGTGGCACCCATACGCCCATCGTGGACGAGGAGGTATGGGATAAAGCCCGGCAAGCCACCCTGGCAGTTTACAGCCGTAGCCATGCGCTGCCTTATGTACGGCGTTGCATCGCGCTCTTTGAGCAGACTAACCCAAAGAAGTACCTCAACGACTTTAAGGAATATGTCTTCGAGTCGTCGATAGAAGACTTTACACCGCCCGCGGATGGCCAGGTCATCGTGTCGACCATCCACAAGGCCAAGGGCCGCGAGTTTGACAATGTGTATATGTTGATAGCCAATGTGGGCAGACTGACCGATGACCAGCTGCGACGTTTCTATGTAGGTATGACCAGGGCTAAGCGTCGGCTGGCCATATTCACTAATACAGTTCTCTTTGACCGCATAGGTGCCGACCATGTGGCGGCTCATCAGCAAGACTACCCCCTGCCGACGGAGGTTGTGTTGCAGTTGTCGTACCGCGATGTTTACTTGGGTTTCTTTAAGAACCGGACCAACGAGTTGCTGTCGCTGCGTAGCGGCGACGGGCTGACGTACAGGGACTGGTTGCTCTACGACTTGGGCGGGCGGCCCGTGGCCAAGTTGTCGGCCACTATGCAGCAGCGGCTGACCGAATGGCAGGAGCGGGGGTACCAGGTGAAGGGGGCGAAGGTGCGCTTTATAGTGGCCTGGAAACCCAAGGATGCGCCCAAGACTGAGCGCGAGACGGCCGTGCTGTTAGTAGACCTGGCGATGAGCCGATAGGGGAGTAGGCGGGCCGTTTCGGCAGTCTGGGAACTATCGGATAATGCCGTTGTCGTTGTCGCTCAGGTCGATGCGCTTCTCGGTGGCCTGGCGCTTGCTGCCATGCGACAGGCGGAAGGACAGGCTGAACGTCAGACTGTTAGCCTGGTCGTTGGCGTAGCCCACAATGTGCTTGTGCAGGTTGCGGTTGAGTAGGTCTGAGCGGTTGGCTACGTGCTGGCGGCTCAGAGGGTTGATCCAGCTGAGGCGTATCCGCCAGCGCCCTGCCTTGTAGGCGGCCTGGAGGTTGCTGTAGGCTCCGCTGAAACCGCGCGTCTCGCCCTCTAAGAACCGATTGCCATTGTCACCATAGGCTTGCAGGGTGAGGCGACCAAGATAGGCGGTGACGCTGCCCACGCAGAAGTAGGAGGTGTAGCAGTGGGTGTAGTCGTTGCCGAAGTTGAAACAGCGGAAGAGGCCCCCGTAAACGGCTATCTGCAGCCGCTCGGGTATGGCCCAGTAGCTGGCGTAGGCCATAGACTGGACTACGGATATTTCTTTCTGATTAGTCTGAGTATAAATGAACTTATTATCATCCGTGCGTTCGTAGTGGGCCATGTTGGGCTTGCTGCAGCGCTTGTAGTAGCCGTCGATAGAGGTCTGTCAGCGTTCGTTGTTGTACGACAGGCGCAGGGCGTGCTCCGTCTCGCGGTTGGGGCGTAGGTCGGGGTTGCCCACCGTCCACTCCATGCTGTTGTTGCGTATGGCGGCATCGCTGATAAAGGCTATGCGCGACACTTTCTCGCGGATGGAGAAGTCGTAGCTCAGCTGCAGGCCGTCGCTGAGGGCGTAGGCTACCGATAGCTTGGGGCGCAGGGTCCAGTAACGGTAGCGGTGGGCATCCTGGGTATAGCATAGACGGCTGGCCCCAGTGCCGAGGGTGTAGCGCAGGGGGCCGAGGATGCCCTTGATTTCGGCGAAAGCGTAGAGCGAGTGGTTCATCATTAGGTTGAGAGCGTCGGCACTGCCATGGTAGCTGTTGCGGGTGTGTTTGTATCGGTAGTTGAGACCGGCCGACAGGGTGAAGGGTTTCAGCCTGTTCTCGTAGATTATCTCGGACAGGAGCGAGGTAGACCGGCCGCTGACGGCATACTGATAGGGCGTGTCCTCGTCGTAGTAGTGGTTGGCCTGGGTGCTGATATGGGTGCCCACGGTGTTGACGGTGACCGACTGGCGAGGCGTAAGCTGACGGAAGAAGTAGAGGTCGGCCACGGGCGAGCCGTTGTGCCCCCACTCTCTATCGGTGGCCGTGGTGTGGGTGTTGGCCTGGGCTATGTCCCTGATGCTATAGTCGCCCGGTGTGCGGGTCAGCGTACCGCTCAGTGCCGCCTGGAACACGCAGGCCGTGCTGTCGGCCCAGTTATAGGCCAGTCGCGCCTCGTGCTGCGATTTCTTGCGTAGTGTCTCGGTGTCGTTGCGGCTCATGGTGTACACACTCCCGTCGCTGAGGGTGTAGGCGGCCTCCTCGCAGTTGCGCTGACCCCGCAGGCGGTAGCCGCTGTAATCGTACGACAGCGACCACTCGCCCTTGCCACGGTGCCACTGGCCATACACCATGCCATCGCCCCGGAGGGCGGTGAGCCCGGCGGTGATGTCGGTGCCCACGGTGTAACCGCCCGAGGGGCGGCGCATGGTGATGTCAATGACATAGGCCACCTGGTCGCCGTAGCGCAGTCCTGGGCTATCGATGAAATCGACCTTTTTTATCATTTTGGGCGTGAGTGCCATCAGCTCCTGCCGACTGGCGATGATGCCGTTGATGCGCACCTGCACCTCGCCCTTGTTGTTGATGGCCGTGATGGCGTGCGCGGTGTTGTCTATGCGTATGTTGGGCATTGTTAGCATACGCAGTATGTCGTAGGCATTGGTGGCGGCGCCCTTCTGCGCCTCGGTGGGGTATAGGGTCACTCCGTCGGCCCGGTTTACTACCTTGGCACCCTTGACCACCACCTCCTGGAGGGCCACGGCCTTACTGTCGTTCTGTGCGGCCGCTGTCATGGGTATGGCCATGACGAGTATCGGCCCTATCATAGCTGCTATTCTCATCTGCATGAAGTTGTGTGGTTACTTCTGCAAAGATATAGCTTAACAAGGATAGGGCCGAGAAATCTGTCTGACAACTGTCTGACATTTGCTTGCCGGTAATCTAACTATCTGAAAGTGAGCGAGTAGCTGCGGCCGCGTTCGCAGATGATGCGCAGTCGGCTGTTGGCCTCGATGACGGGCTTCAGCCGACGGATAAGGGTGTAGAGGGTGTCGCTGGCATCGGGCTTCTTGGGCCATAGCCGGTTGCAGATGTCCTGCTTGGACAGCGTGTGGCCCTCGGCCTGCATAAACAGCACTAACAGGCGGTGCTGCATGGGCGTGAGCCTTACGGGCGTGGCTGCGGCACCGATGAAATGGTCGTTTATCAGCGTCAGTCCGCCATAGGTGAGTCCTGCGGCCGCCTGGGCGGGCCGGTTGCGGCGCATGTACCAGGTGCTGGCCATCAGCCATAGCAGGCCGAGGGCTAAGAGCGTGGCCGAGGCCCGCTGGTCAGACAGGGCGTAGATGGTGGCAAAGTCGCAGTTGGCATCGGCCACCATCTCGGTGACCACCCGGTCTTTGCGGCGCGTGGTGCGCAGCGCTATGCAGGCCGTATCGCGCAGCGCGGCTATAGTGAGATGACTGCGGTAGCACCTGATGGTGTCGGCGCTCACCACATCGGCGCGCATCTGCCCTAACGTGGTCGTCAGTGCCTGTTGTACATCGGCCGCAATCAGTCGCTGGGTACACCGGTAGCTATGGATGCCCATGCAGAGCGAGCACATGAGGGTCGCGCAGAAAACGATAATCGGAAGTCTCTTCATAACTGGAGTTGTAATGGATGTAATTCAGACCCTGCAAAGATACAGATTTTAGTTGGAAGCATGGCCAGAAAGTCTGGGAAAATCTCTCCCGCATCAGCAAAGACCCGTCTCCTGCTTTCTAATGATGGCTCCCAGTACTCTCGGAGCCGTCATTAGAAACGTGGAGACCGGTCTTTAGAATTGTAAAGGGTGTCGCGAGGGTTGGAACTGATAGCCCCATGGCTTTATCCACTGCCTGCTCCGGCTTGAATCGAAATCATGGTGACGGGGGATAAATCCATTCAAGTTTTTGGAGCCGTTACCCCAACTTGCATTAATGTTTATTGATAAGCATTGATTGCTTTGGCATATTTTGGCATAAAGTCGCGCATGGTAGGGTAGCTGACCGTGTTAGCCTCGCGCTCTTCCAGTGCTTTCATGATGTCACGGATCATAAAGAACCTTTTGTATGCTTCACGGATTTTAATCTGTGTCTCGTAATAGCCGGCCACGATTTCCTCGTCTGATGCATTTTGCATTTGATAAATCATTTTGATTTTCTGAATGCTTTCCTTTGTGAACTGCACAGGGTGTGTGGCAAGGTACCTCATCACGCATGCTTCCACGAACATCTCGTTGGCCACTGTGAGTGGGTTGCCATAGGCTTGCTGAGCATAAAAGCTGGCGTTCTTATTGTAGAAAGCAATCATCTTGTCCTTGATGTCATTCCAGTATTCCTCGTTTAGAGGATTACAGAAAGAATGGTTGAACTCGTGAATGATGATAGGCAGTGTATAAGCCTCACCATAGTAAATATTTCCAGTGGCATTACGGTCGGCGCAACCCATGAATGCGTTCTTTATTTCCGAGCCATCTTTGGTCTTCTGCGGAATGGCATAGTTGCCCGGACCGTTTAGCAGACCGAGATAGATATGGAAAGAGACATTGTTGATAGGGCCAAAGAATGACTTGTACCAATCCATGTCAATCTTGTTGACCAACTGCTGTTGCATGGCTTGTTTACAAGCATTGTAGAGGGGCAGATTCTTCTTGAAAAAGGAATGAAAATGGGCTTTCTGATAGAAGTCCTCAAGTAGGGCGATGAGTTTTTTTTCGTGTTGTGGAGTAATGCCCCGATAGTAATGGTTGAAGTCAGCCTCCAAGTCCGTATTATAATGTAGCTTGCCATTCTTCAACTTCAGGCGCAGCGCCATGGCAACCGGAACATGATAGCCAAAGCCCTGCTTCACCAGACTGTCTGTCACAAAAACCATGATGGGATGATTGGCATAAGGTGCGAAGGTGCTGTCTACTTGGTGAAAATAGTCAATGACTCCAGCCTGTTCTTCTGGCCATATATATCCAGGCACCTTGGCAAGGTGGGCTATAACGCTGACCAATTCGCTCTCTTCCGTATAGTCGACGCTGATGTTGTTTTTGGCTTTAGCACCTGTCAGGCTTGCTATAAACAGTGTGATCACTGCAATATATCTCATATTCATATGCTATTCTAAAATTAGTTGAATGATTTTTTATATAAACTATAGAGTCAACCAGCAAGTGCAAAATTACGAATAAACCTTGAAGAACTCTTCTTTAGGTGTAGAAAAGTTGAGTTTCTCTCTTGGCCTTCTATTGATTTTTGCTTGGATAGAGGCAATTCTCCTGTCAGTAACTTCACTAATGTCCATTCCTTTAGGGATATATTGCCTACCCCAGTTCGGGATAAGATGCCACGTTCCAAGGCGACCATTACTGTTTGAATAAGGTTACGTGTGCTTAGCAGCCATCCATAGATCCAAGATGGTTGCTGAGCTAAAAAACCTCAAAGTAAATATGCTGTTTTAGAAGAGTTTCAACTGTCTTGTGTTTTCAATGGTGTATCCAACAAGAGCCTTCGGTTTGTTGTCAAAGAAGCAGTATGCCCCCAATGCAGATATGAGATTCATAATGAAATTTGTAACAGACCTGTGGCGCGAGTGTACTATTTGCGCTGTGTTTTTAAGCAAATCGTTTATAGTTTCGATGATGTATCTTTTGCGCAGCATCATCCTGTCATAGAATGGCATTAACTTGTTTTTCATATTTACTCTTAGTCCAGTCACTAACTGAATTCCATCCTCAAAAAGGAAGTCAAAAAGTTTTTGAGATATATACCCTTTGTCTGCGAACAGCTTGCCATACAGTCGCTTAGCCAATACCTTGAATACATTCGGGTCTTTGTCACTGACATTTGCTCCTGTGAGCACAAATGCAATAATCTCACCTCTGTCGTTACATGCCAGATGTAACTTAAAGCCATGACACCAGCCCATAGTTCCCTTTCCATCTGTTGCCAAACCTTTAAATACCTTGTTGGTATAGCGTCTAAGATTATGGCATACTGGTATCATGGTAGAGTCCACGAATGTAATGCCAGTACATCTGCCGAAAGCCTGAAGGTTAAGGAAGAACATAAGAGGAAAGAACACGCGGCTTTCAAGTTCCACAAGTCGGTTGTATGAAACCGCATTTGGAAAATACGACTTTAAGGTTCCCTTTATGTAAAATAAATAGTAATGCTTGAAATTACGGAAAGAACCAAAATGAAAGAGCAACATGATTGTCATGATTTCACTGTCAGACAACGATGCTTTACGCCTTCTGCGCTTTGTTCCGTCATCGCCAATAAGCAGTTTACCTGCATTTTCTGCATCAAAATGTTTGCAAAACTCATCAATAACACAAAATAATTCTGTAACTTTGTAATCGGTAGTCATAATCAATATCTTTGTAACTATTTGATTTTCACCTATAAAGGTACAAAATATTTATTAGACTACCAACTTTTTATGACTTGTTTTTCTGGATTCTTATCCCGAACTGGGGTA
>CAKPZJ010000016.1 GCA_934204655.1 uncultured Prevotella sp.
GAGCGGCAAACGAGACTCGAACTCGCGACCCCGACCTTGGCAAGGTCGTGCTCTACCAACTGAGCTATTGCCGCATTAACAGTGGTTGCAAAGGTAATCCAAAATATCGAAATGGCCAAACGTTTTACAGTTTTTATATATTCGCCCGGTTTCCGCAGTGGTCCCGATGGGAGCGGAAACCGTTTGAAGGGTAAAAAAGTAGACAGACAAAAGGGTAAAAGGCGCTGCCAGCGTGCTGGCGATGGTTTGCTGCACGCTAATGGCAACTGCCGAAATCGTGGAGACCGACCTTTACGATGCTGGGAGCCGTCTTTGGCACGCTGGGAGCTGTCATTAGAAACGTAGAGATTGGTCTTTTCATCGCCCGCGATGGTATCCCACGATTCCCGCCGATACTATAAAAGGCCCTGCCCACGCTTGCGCTGGTGGACAGGGCCTCTATGATAGTTGGGTAAGCCGTGGCTTACTTCACGACGATCTTCTTGCCATTGCGGATGTACACACCCTGCTGCAGAGAACTGGTGTTGGTGTCGCGGCTAACCATCTGGCCGTCTATGCTGTACACCTTGCCATCGGTCGGCGTGGTTGCGGTGGGCAGGGTTATGGCCGTGGTCTCGCTATATACTACCTTGTTAGACTCGCTCGACTCGTTGCCCATGGCTGTGGCTGTTACAGTGTACTCGCCGTAGGCTGCGTTAGGCACGGAGTACTCAGTAGTGCCCACGTTGGCCGTATTGATTTTCTTGCCGTTGCAGTACACGTTGTAGCCAGGCAGTGCTATGGCCCGCTGAGCCCTTTGTGGCTGCAGGGCCACGTCGGCTGTCTCCAGTATGGCGGCTATGCGGTAGTTGTAGTTTTGCTTGTAATCGGTGGCCAGGGACTTCCAATAGTCCGGAGAGCCAGACCCGGATATAAGGTCGCTGTATCCGGCCACGGCAGGCTGCGTGTCGAGTACAATGGGCTTGACGCCGCTTTTGTAGGTGATGTGATAACCCACGGAGATGTCCTGCCCGGCCGGTACCAGTACGGCCTCGTTGAGCACGGCGGTGTTCCAGCCCTTCTGGAGTGACGACAGCGCTACGGTCTGCTCGTACATAATGTTTTTGCCATACATCACGAAGACAGAGGCAGAGTTCAGGTTGGTGTCAGCCAGCTTGAACCGGATGCGGGCCACCTTCTGCCCTACTTTGTCGGCCATGTCGGCGGCCTTGAACTTAATGGCGTGATAGCCCTCAAGGGTTCCGCTCGACTTGGTCATGCCCAGTACCATGTCATTGCCGTCGTGCTGATAGCTATACTCCGGTGCATTGGCGCCTGCAGTCCACGACAGCTTCAGCGTAGACCCGTCGGTAGTGGCCTTGAGGTTGTAAGGAGCCTGAAGCTTCTGGCTTATCAGGTTGGTAAAGGTGCTCACGCTGCTGGCAGGCGATTCCCAGCCGTTGCTGTAGACGCTGGTAACGTAGTAGTCGAACACACCGTACTTGTCCAGAGTGCTTTCGTACGATGTATTGGTACCCTCGTACACCTGCTTGCCGTTGCAGTACACGCGGAAAGCCTTGACAGCGGGCTTCTCGGCATTGGCCTGGGCCCTCATGGGCTGGTCGGGCTCTATGCCGAAGCCCTCGTCCTCGGTCTCTATGACACCGGTCTTGACGGTGCCTATGGGCAGCCGCTCTATGGTGGCGGTGTTAATCGACTCGGGTGTCAGCTGGGCGGCCTTGGCCTTGGACGCGTCGTCGTCCGAGCCATTGGCTATGGCCATGGCACCTATGACAAAGTTCTTGTTGGCCATCTCGGCAGCCACAGTGCCAAACTTCATCCACTTGGCACCGTCGGTCAGGCTTATCATGGCTCCGCCCTCTACGGCAGGGCCGTCGTCGAGCAGTATAGGGCTCGAGTTAGCCGGCAGATTGGCGTTGTAGCAGATATAGAGGTCTGTGTTGGCCGGGATATTGAACGATTCGCCCTTGTCGAAGGTAGTGTTGTAGAGATAGCCGGGCTCTATGTCGCCGTCGGCGTACTCGCGCTTGAGCAGCACGTTGTTCTTGCTGTCGCGCACTTCGATGCTAAACTTGCCGATGGCTGCATAGATGCCGAATTTCATAGAGTAGAACCTGTAGCCGACGTAAGGAGCCAGCTCCTCCTTGGTAAACTTGGCGCCATAGAGCAGCGACATGTCTTCCTTGAAGCCCGTGGCGTTAACCGCCTTGGTGTAGTGGCTCATCTCGTAGGCATTGGCGCTCCATTCGAGCTTCACCTGCTTGCCCTCTTGCGACTTGCTGATAACTATCGGTGCCGTGTACTCCTCTGGCAGCGACACCTGGGCGCTGGCTGAGCATGGAGCGCTGGTCTTGCCGTCAGCCGAGCGGGCCACCACGCTGTAAGTATAGTTGCCCAGGTCGCTTACGTTGTCGGCATACTCGTTTCCGGTAACGCCCTCGGCCACTAAGGTGCCGTCGCGGTACACGTTGTATGAAGCCACGGTCTGCTCGGCCTTAGCCTCCTCGCTCAGGGCCTCTACATCGGCTGTCAGCATGAAGTTACCCGTAATCTTACCCGATGCCAGGGTCTTCCATGACGGACTGGTCTTGTCGAATCCGGTGCTCCTGGGCGACGATATGGAGAACTCGTTGCCCTTGGTGTTGATGCCGGCCGACGTGTCTACGCCCGCAGGGTGCTTCTTGGGTGTCTGGGTATAGTATAGGCCGAAGGCGTAGGCATTGCCGAGCGTCATGACGTACGGCTTGGCCAGTTTGAACTTGTTCCAGTCGCCCGCCTTGATGGCGGCCACAGCCTCTTCGCTCACGGGCTCGTAGTAGTCTATCACGCCGTTCTTCATTACCCAGAGGGTAACGCTCAGGATGCCTCCCTCGGGCCCTACGAACGAGTTGATGGCCGTAATCTGGTGATTGGGGAACGCCGCCATATCCTCGGCACTGAAGGACTGCTTTATCCACAGCTTGGTGTTCTTGGATGCGGTTCCGCCAATGGCCACGTGCAGCGCCTTGTTGCTCCAGGTCATCTCAGAGCCCCGCTTCAGCGGAGTCGTCCAGCTCACGGTGTTAGTAAGGCCGCTGGCCTTGGCCGTAAGGGTCGACACGGGCGGCACCTGGGCATACACCGACTTGGGCGAGGCGTTCACGGCATACGACGCCTTTTCTCCGTCGGCGTAGATGGCAGCCACCTTATAGGCATAGTTGCCGTCGGGCTCGTTGGTCAGCGTCTCCGTGGTAGCGTCGCTGGCCAGCGGCTCAGCGTTTACCTTGGTGTCGTTGCGGTAGATGTTGTATCCGGTAGGCGTGGTGGTGGCGGTGTTCTTAATGTAAGCCGTGATAAGAAAATCGCCTGGCGCGTCGCTCTTCCAGGTCTTTCCGTCGTACGAGTAGACGTTGCCCTTGCCCACGGTGGCGGCTCGGTCACAGATGGCGGTCAGATCCAAGTTGCGGCCGTACACCATCTTGACAGCAAAGGTTACCTCGGCCCCGGCCTTGATGGTGTAGGGCTTAGGCAGAGCTACCTTCTTCCATGTGTTTTTCTTGAAATCGCTCATGTCGACGGGCACATTACGTACCTCCTGGCCATTCTCGTACACCAGGATGTAAGCCTGGTAGACGGGGCGGTACCTGAAAAAGGCGATGGAGTCAACGCTCTCGCCGACGTAGTTACTCAGGTCCTGGGCGCTGAACTTGGCGCCAGCGTAGATGCTGATGCTGCCCTCGGGGTTGGTGAGGATACCGTCGGCGCCGTTGTAGTCATTGCCGTCATGCCACTGAAGCGCGATGGGCGAAGTGGGCTCTTGCCAGTTAAGTGTAACCTGGTTGAAGACCGACTTGACCGTGAGCGAGTGGGGTTGTCCCTCCTGGGCATAGGCAGTGCCCATGCCGACTGGGGCGACCAGCGCTGTCGCTACGGTCAGTGTGCGTAGAAATTTTTTCATGTGCTTTATAGTTACGTTAATAATATATGTATGCGTGTTAAGTGCTTGTTATCGCTGCAAAGGTAGTGACTTTTTTCTGTAAAAGTGTCGCTTTTTTCTGAAAACATTTACTTTTGTGTAAGGAAATGTGGCGAAAAGTGTGAAAAATGTCAGTTTCGGGCGTTCTTGGAGCCATCTTTGGCGGTCTGCACCATGGCTCGGAGGGGCTCAGGCAAACGCTCTGTCTGTCCCGCGGTGCTTTTTATCGTGCCCCCGGTTACAATAAAAAGCAGGGGAGGGCGTTATCTATATATATTAATAAGGTGGAGGGCCGTAGACCATGCCACCGCTCTTACAGTGATGATGAAGACAGACAGAACCGACACACCCGCACCCCTGCGCATGCCCTGTAGCATGCTCTTTGTATGTTTAGGCAATATATGCAGGTCGCCCGCGGCCCAGGCCGTCATGGAACAGATGGTAGAGCGGGCCGGACTGGCCGACCAGATAACTGTAGACTCGGCCGGGGTGGGCGACTGGCATGTGGGCCAGCTACCCGATGCCCGTATGCGCCGCCATGGGGGCCGCCGCGGCTATGCCGTAGACCACCGCGCCCGTCAGTTTGTGCCGGCCGACTTCGACCGCTTCGACTACATCGTCGTTATGGACGAGGGCAACTATCGCGCTATCAGCGCCCAGGCCCGCGGCGATGCCGACCGTGCCAAGATAGTGCGCATGAGCAGCTATCTGCCTGCCGACGGCCGCTACGACTCGGTGCCCGACCCCTACTATGGCGATGGCAGCGACTTCGAGCTGGCCCTCGACCTCATCGAGAGCGCCTGCAGTCGTATGCTACAGACTGCTGCACCCATAGACAATCATTAAGAACCATTACCGATATGAAGACAACTATGCAGACACTCCGCACAGCCCTGGCGCTGTTAGTCCTGACCCTCGCGGTGACCGGTGCGAGGGCGCAGAAACTCAAGTTTAACAAGAATGGCGAGTTCAAGATAGTCCAGTTTACCGACCTGCACTATCAGAGCCAGAACCCCCGCTCCCGCGTGGCGCTCCGCTGTATCGACAGCGTGGTCCAGGCTGAGCGCCCCGACCTGGTAGTGTTCGACGGCGACAATATCTACTCGCGCCCGGCCGACAGCGCCATGTACCACATCATCCGCTGTATCGAGCGCCACCGTGTACCTTACGTGCTGCTCTTTGGCAACCACGACGAGGAGCAGGGACTCACCCGCGCCCAGCTCTACGACATAGCCCGCACGGGCCGCCACAACCTACAGCCCGACCGCCAGGGCTCGCCCTCGCCCGACTACGTGCTCACCATCGCCGGCAGCCGGTCGTCGGCCCCCTCGGCGCTGCTGTACTGCATGGACTCGCACAGCTATACGCCCATCAAGCGCGTGGGCACCTACGCCTGGATGACCTTTGACCAGGTACAGTGGTACCGCAGCCAGAGCGCAGCCTACACCACCGCCAACGCAGGCAAGCCTGTGCCTGCCCTGGCCTTCTTCCACATCCCTCTGCCCGAGTTTGCCACCGCAGCATCGGCCGAGGGCAACGTGCTGATAGGCAACCGTATGGAGAAGTCGTGCCCGCCCATTCTGAACAGTGGCCTCTTTACGGCCATGAAGGAGGGTGGCGATGTGATGGGCATCTTCTGCGGACACGACCACGACAACGACTACACCACCCTGTACTACGACATCCTGTTAGGCTACGGCCGCTTCTCGGGCGGCAACACCGAGTACAACCATCTGCCTAACGGTGCCCGCGTCATAGTGCTCCACGAGGGCCAGCGCCGCTTTGACACCTGGATACGTACCCGCAGGGGTGGGGTAGAGCTGCGCACCACCTACCCCGACAGCTACCAGAAAGACGACTGGCGCAAGCGGCCCGTCGAGGAGTAGTCCGCAGCCACAGGGCCACGGCCCGCGCGGCACCCACGCTTGCCTGTACGCCCCAGGCAGCGTGGGTGCCGCGTTTTTTTATGACATTTTCCGAAAGTTTTGCCCCAAAAGTTTTGCCCGTTGCCCTAAAACCGCTACCTTTGTCCATGATAGGTGCGCCCAGGCACATGGCCCTGCCCGCTGAGGGCGTCGCGCACACGTCTACCACTAATAACACATACAAAATCAGTACAATATCAACAAAAACACTTATGATTAACAGATTTATCCTTAACGAAGTATCTTACTTCGGCCCTGGCGCCCGCAAGGAGCTGCCCGGTGTAGTAGCCCGGTTAGGTTTTACGAAAGCCCTGGTAGTAACAGACAAAGGTCTGATGAAGTTTGGCGTGGCCAAGATGGTTCTCGACGTGCTCGACGAGGCCCATATCCCCTACGCCGTGTACGACGAGGTGAAGCCCAACCCCACGGTGACCAACGTGAAGATGGGTGTCGAGGCCCTCAAGGCTGCCCAGGCCGACTTCATCGTGGCCATAGGTGGCGGAAGTTCTATGGACACCGCTAAGGGTATCGGTATCGTGAGCAACAACCCCGAGTTTGCCGACGTGGTATCCTTGGAGGGTGTGGCCGATACCAAGAAGAAGACCGTGCCTATCATAGCCCTGCCCACCACGGCCGGTACGGCTGCCGAGACCACCATCAACTACGTTATCATCGACGAGAGCAAGCAGAAGAAGATGGTATGCGTAGACCCGAACGACATTCCCTGCGTGGCTATCGTCGATGCCGAGCTGATGTACAGCCTGCCTAAGGGCCTTACCGCTGCCACGGGTATGGACGCCATGACCCACGCCATAGAGGGCCTTATCACCAAGGCCGCGTGGGAGTTGAGCGATATGTTTGAAATCAAGGCTATCCAGATGATACACAAGTATCTGCCCATAGCCGTCGAGGATCCCAAGAACCCCGAGGGCCGCAACGGCATGGCCGTGGCCCAGTACGTGGCGGGCATGGCTTTCTCTAACGTGGGCCTGGGCGTAGACCACGGCATGGCTCACCCCATGTCGGCGCTCTACGATGTGCCCCACGGAGTGGCCTGCGCCATCCTGCTGCCTACGGTGATGCGCTTCAATGCTCCCGCCGCGCTGGACAAGTATGTAGATATAGCCAAGGCGCTTGACGTGTACCGCGACGGAATGACCAAGGAGGAGGCCGCCGATGCTGCCTGCACCGAGATAGAGAACCTGAGCCGCCGGGTGGGCATCCCCGCTCATCTGTCAGAACTGGGCATCACCGAGAAGGACATCGACGCACTGGCCGACCAGGCCATCGTGGACGTATGTACGCCGGGCAACCCCCGCGAGGTGACCCGCGACGACATCGTAGCCCTCTACAAGAAGATACTGTAACCTCTGGTTACCACAGCGTTATATCTGAGCGCGGACATGGCCATGGCTGTGTCCGCGCTCACAGCGTTTAAAGGCAAGGTTGTGGCCCCCAAGAGCAAGGGATGCGGCCCCCAATCCCCCCAAGGGGGATGTAAAACAGCGGAAAATATCTCCTAAGCCCACGCAGGTGGGATGTAAGATGGCAGCAAAAATGGCTGGCCGTGGAATGATAGCAGGAGCAACGGCCGGTGTAGCCATGGGTGCAGGCAAGACCACCCCAATTACCATCGTGACCATCGCGGCCGATGAAAAGACCGGTCTTTACGTTTCTAAAGACGGCTCCGGGAAACGTAAAGGTCGGTCTCCACGGATTTAATGACAATGCCCATGTTTCCAGTGGTGGTTTTTGGCTTGCCGGCACATCGCAGCTTTCCTCCCCGAGGTAGCTCTTACCCCGTGGGGATAATGAAAGGATATGACGGAGGCGAAGAAGGAAATGCAGAGGAGACTTGCACAATTTTTGCGCAACTTTTTAGCAGGCTTATGCAGTCTTTTTCGCGAGTGGCTAACGTCTTGGTGGTCAGCGCGTTGGCTGTGGCTCTTGCGATGATCTCGTGTACGTGTGCGAAGATTTGACTTTTTATTTACAAAAATAATCAGGGGGGGGGGTAGACGTTTATAAGAAAGATTTTTATTACTTTTGCAAAGTGGGTAGCTGTACTTAGTACCCACGGGGTGGTGGTCGGCATGATGGCCGAGGGTGTCAGAACCCTCTGGCCGTTGTCTCCCCACACTCAACTAACGGAAATGGAATAAGCATATATATCAGATAGCATGTCAGTCGCCAAACGCATAATAGTCCTGATGGTCACATTCGTCATGGGGTGTCTCACCGTATCGGCCGAGAGCATCCTGGACCGCATGCGTACACGCGACATAGCCAACTGGCAGTACATAGACTACTATCTGCATATCTTTAGCACGCAGTACGAGAACTACCCGTTCGTGGTACGTACCTGTATCGTCATACTGCTGGTGAGCTGTATATCCATCTTCTGCTTTACTATCCTGCTGATATCACAGAAAGTCAAGGACAACCGCAATAACTGGTATTATAACAGTCTTTACAACCGCTATTACACCAAGCTGGTCGACATCTCATCGGCCCAGGAAGACCTGGACTATCACGAAGTGGCCCAAAGGCTTGGCGTAACCGAGAAGCAGCGCCAACGGTTGCGCAAGGGGGCGCGTATTTTTATGCTGGGACGACTGCTGATGCAGGTAAAGTCGGAGTATTACGAGACATATAACCAGGCTAACATCCAGCAGATAGTCCGGGCGTTCGGGCTGACCGAGCACATGGAGCACGTGTTTACCTTTGGCTCCATGGCCAAGCGCTTGCGCGCCATGCAGCTGGCCCAGTTTCTGATGATAGACGTGCCGGAGTCGATACTGGTACGCTTGCTCAACTCGTCGAGCTCCACCCTGCGCAAGGAGGTGCGCATGTACTACCTCTGGCTCTGCGACTACGACCCTTTCCGCTTCTTCGAGGACACCAGCTACGACTACGAGTATCGCCCCTGGGACAACCTGGAGATACACCATCTGCTCCGTGCGCGCCAGCGTGCCGGTAAGGAGATGCCGGCACTGCTGCCCGTAGTGACAGTGTGCCGTGACGAGCGCCTCAAGGCGTGTCTGATACGCGAGGTGGGCTTCTGGGGCAAGCCCGATGAGATAGAGGGGATGGAGCGCTACTTCGACTCGAACAATATGGCTATCCGCATGGCCGCCATAGACTGCATGGGCATAGCCCGCAGTGCCAGGGCCGAGCACAGGCTGGTCGAGATGTATCCCGCGCAGCCCAAGCGCGTGCAGCTGCATACCTTGGAGGCTGTTATGCAAATCGACTCAGGCAATGCGGTGGGCTTCCTGGTCAGGGCGTGGACCGACTGTACCGTTATGTCGGTCAAGCTCAACCTGCTGCTGTGCCTGTGGCACTACAGTGACCTCGGCCGGGAAGAGTTTGCCCGCTTGGAGCATCGCGCCACAGGCGCGGACCTGCTGCTGTTCGGTCAGGTGCGCGCCTTTACAGGCATTTACAAGAAGATAACGGCATGAAAGAGATACTGTTCTATACATACGGCTACCTGGTGTTCTTCTACTCGATGGCACTGATGATCAGCTACGTGATACTCACGCTGCTGGCGTACCGCGAGCAGAAGCGCAACCGCCACATCATGTCCGATGCCTATGTAAAGAAAATCTTTGAGCACTCGCCCTTTACTCCGGGCGTGTCTATCGTGGCTCCGGCTTACAACGAGGAGAACACCATCGTGGACAACGTTAAGTCGCTGCTTTCACAGGACTACCCCAAGTTTGAGGTCATCATCGTGAACGACGGCAGTAAGGACTCTACGCTTCAGAAGATGATAGACAACTTCGACCTGATAGAGGTGCCGTATCACTATAGGCAGCGCATACTCGCCAAGCCGTTCAAGAGAATGTTCCTGTCAACCAATAAAGAGTACGTGAACCTCCGCGTGGTAGACAAGGTCAACGGTGGAACCAAGGCAGACCCCGTGAACGCCGGGCTCAACGTGGCCCGCTATCCATACTTTATCAATACCGACGTAGACTGTATCCTGTCTAAGGACGCGATACGCAAGTGCATCCGCCCGATGATAGACCACAGCCACGTGATAGCCGTTTCGGGTGTCATGAGTATATCTAACGCCTGTGTGGTAAAAGATGGCAACATGGTGAAGTACCGCATACCCTGGAGTCCCATCCCCCTGTTTCAGACGCTCGAGTATCTGCGTTCATTCATGGTCGGCAAGATGGGGTGGAGCGCCATTAACGCCATGCCCAACGTGTCGGGAGGCTACGGCATGTTCGATACCGAGGTGGCCATCGCTGCCGGCGGCTACTCGGCCGACTCGCTGGCCGAGGATATGGACATGCTGATACGCATGATAGGTTACTGCTGCGACTTCAACCGTCCCTACCGCGTTATCCAGATACCCGACACCTGCTGTTGGACCGAGGGCCCCGCTACGCTGCGCCAGCTGTACCGCCAGCGCACCCGTTGGGGACACGGGCTGATACAGACGTTCGGCAAGTACTACCGAATGATATTCTCCAGGAAGTACCGGCAACTGGGATTGATAACCTTGCCGTACCTGCTCATCTTCGAGTTTCTCGCCCCCGTCATCGAGATAATCGGATTCTTTATCTTCCTCTATCTCGCCTTTACCGGGGGAGTCAACTGGGGTACCGCGTGGATTATATTCCTCGTGATGTACGTGTTCTGTTTCCAACTCTCGTTCGTGGTTATCTACTACGACTACACCCAGACTAAGATGCGCGGAGCCTCTTACATCCGCCTGGTCGTTGCGGCACTCTTGGAGCCGCTGGTTTACCATCCGCTGATACTGCTCTTCTCCCTGCGCGGTTACCTGCGGTTCCTGCTCAAGCAGGGAATAGTATGGGGAGAGATGAAACGCAAGGGATTTCAGCAGAACCAGGCTTCGCCAGGACAGCAGCCGCCGGCTGCCACGGTGCCCGTGGATGACACGGCGCCCACCGAGTAGACAGATAGATTACACCTTATTATATATATAGACATGAGACGACTTATTCATATACTCTATATCGCTTTGCCCCTGCTGCTGGTAGCTCCGGTGGTCAGGGCTGCTGGCTTTGTTGGCCCCGTTGACGGCTTGGTCAAGAGCAAGGTTCCCCATACGCCCGACTACTACGACGCCACGGTGCGTGCCGCCTTTAAGCGCGGCAACTGGGAGGGCGGCAAGCGGCTCCTGGACGAGGGTCTTAAGTACTATCCTTCTCTCTCGGTGCTCAATGAGCTGGCCGGCTCGTATTATTACCACAAGCGGGCTTACGACGATGCCCGTTTCTATCTGGTAAGGGCGCTGCGCGACAACAATTCGAATGTCGATGCCAAGCAGCTCATGGTCAAGGTGGAAGAGGACACCAAGAACTACTCCAGCGCGATATGCTATGTCAACGAGTTGCTCGAGATACATCCTTACTGGAAGGGTCTCTGGCGCCACAAGATAAGTCTGTACCGCAAGCAGGGCAACGACCAGGAGGCCGACCGCCTGCTGCACCGTCTCTGCCAGATTTACCCCAACGACGCTCAACTCAAGAAAGACCTGAACTACCAGCTCGGGCTGCGCGCCAACGCCGACCGTAAGAAAGGTAACAAGGAGGGCGCCATCGCCTCGCTCCGCGAGCTGGTCAAGAACAATCCCCGTACCGAGGAACCTTATCTGCAGCTCTGTAACCTGCTCCTCCAGGAGGGCTATCGCAGCGAGGCTATCGAGGTGGCAGGGCGCGGAGCCGCCAATCTGCCTAACAGTAGCCGACTGGTGATGAAGAAGGCCGGCATACTGGCCGACGACAGCCGCTACGCCGAGGCCATGGCTTATGTGGAGCAGGCCATGAAGACCAACCGCAGTCCACAGCTGGTGTCGTTCTACAACTCCATGCAGGCCGATGCTGCCCGCGCCGCTTCGCACAACGACCCCTACGTACTCTATGGCAAGGTCTATGAGCGTACCAAGAGCCAGGAGTCGCTCGACTACCTGCTCTCTACCTCCATTACCCGTGGCTACTACGACAATGCACTCTACTACATCGGCGAGGCACGCAAGCGCAAGGGCGACACTGAAGACCTGCTGTACAAACAGTACATCGTTAACAAGCGCATGGGCAATACCCAGGCTGCTAACAACCTGCTGGTTCGCCTCTACCAGCGCAACCCACGTAACAAGGACGTGGCTGGCGACCTGGCACAGCTCCGCCTGAATCAGGCTGTCCGCCTGATGAGCGAGAAGTCGTACGGCGAGGCCCTGCCACTGCTCCAGTTTGCTGCCGGCCACTCCCAGGAGAAAGATGTACGCGAGTCGGCTTACAGCCGCATCGTTACCTGTAACGTAGAGCTGCGCCGCTACGACGCTGCCGACCGCGCGCTGGCCGAGTACAACACCCATTTCCCAGGTCGCCCCGACTATGTGCTCCGCCATGGCGACATACTCAACCGCAGTGGCCGCACCGAGGCCGCCCTCAGCTTCCTGGCTCAGGCTGCTAACAGCGAGAACGATGAACTGACGCGGGCGCAGTATGTCAATGCCTACGAGGAGACAGCCGTGCCCTACATTAAGCGGCTCATGGCAGCCGGTGCCGTAGCCAAGGCTTACACCCAGTGCGAGAACCTGCTCAGCGTGTGCCCCATGTCCGAGGATGGACTCCACTATGCCGTCAATGCGTCGGCCCAACTGCAGCGCTGGACCGACTACCGCCGCTTCGTCAGCATGGGCCGTATGCGCTACGCTTCTGACAACTTCTATATCATCAAGCAGGCAGCCCTCTACACAGGTGCCAAGCAGTTTGCCCGGGCCGACGAGATACTGCGGCCACGCGTGAGCGAGTACTTAGGCGACTCGCTGCTGATAAGGGCCAACAGCGGCAACAGCTCTGACTGGGCCGCCGACCTGATAGAGCATCACCAGGCCGACTCGGCACTGGCCGTGCTCAACTCGGCGCTGGTATTCGACCGCGATAACCGGCTGCTGCTCTACACTAAGGGTCTGGCTTACGAGGCCCTGCATCAGTACGACTCTGCCTACGTGTACCAGAAGTACTACCGCCCGGATATCTCCGAACTGGCTTCCTTTACCCGCCATCTCAACAGTCTGATAGCCCGTGGCTACCGCAATGGGCTCAACTTCGAGTATCTTCAGGGCCGCTACGGCGAGCAGGATGTGATAACGGCCGTGGCCTCGGTGGAGTACACGCGCAAGCTCGATGCCGCCAACGACATAGCCGTGAGACTCAACTACGCCGGGCGAGAGGGTGCCGTGGCCGGCGCAGCCTCCGAGGAACAGGTCTCGGGCGGCACGGGACTGCAGTTGGTGGCCGAGTGGACACACGTGTTCAACGACCGATGGCAGGCCACGGCCAATGCGGGCGTGGCCAGTAAGTATTTTCCGCAGCTCATGGCCAACCTGCGCGTGCAGCGTTCCTGGGAACACGAGTGGGAGACCGAGGCGCACGTGGGGTTCCGTCGATTCGATTCTTATAAGAAGACTTTCCAGTGGAATAGCGATGTGTACGATGAGGCTACGGGCCAATATGGTCTCTGGGGCTTCGCCGGCTGGCAGAAAGACCGCATGACGCTCCTTAACTTAGGCTTGGGTGCCAGCCGCACACTCGGCGACTTCTGGTTCAACGCCAAACTCGACGGCTATCAGATGTCGAGCAAGTTCTATGTCAACCTGCTGGCTCAGGCCAAGTACTTCGTGCTGGGCGATGGCAAGTCGTGCATACAGGCCCTGGCCAGCGTGGGAAGCGCCCCCGAGGCCACGATGATAGACTATGCCATGCCGGGCACCTTTAACCACCTCAATACACAGGTGGGACTGGGCGGCCAGTACCGTGTTCACCGCAACGTGACGCTGGGCATCCTCGGCACGTGGTACACTTACTACACCCAGTCTAACGGTCGCCGTGGCACAGAGGAGAGCTATACCGACTATATCACTACTCGTTATAAAAACCTGTTTAATGTTGATGCGCAGATACTCATATCGTTCTAAAACACTGGTGTCGGTACTGTGCGCAGCGCTGTTGGCCGTGCCCCTGACACTCATGGCCGCCTGCATGTCGACCGCGCTGAAGTCCTTTGGCCTGTATAGCGAGTATGCCATACTGCCAGCCAACTCCAGTGATGGGGCAGATGTCAAGTGGGCTACATATCTGAAGACCCACTTCCAGAAGAGGGCCACTGACCGCGACTGCGTCATCGCGACACCCGCACAGGACGACAGTCAGCTACAGGTAACGGTAGACCTGAACCCCAGGCTGGCCACCGACTACCAGGTGGGCGTGGCCGACCATGCCCTGAACCTCTCGGCCCGCAACACCGAGGCCATGCTGTGGCTGCTGTACCAGTTTATGAGTGCGGCGGCCCGTGCCGACAGCCGTCTGGCGGTAAGCGACCTGCCTCCGGCCGTGCTCAGTTGTCAGCGCGACACCGCCGGAACTTTTGCCTTCGAGTACCGCGGCATTTACAGCCCCTCTAATGCCGATGCCGACCTGATGCCCATCTTGGGCGTACACAACGTAGACTTTGACTGGGGCCTCTGGGGCCATAATATTAATAAGGTGTTTGGCGGCAACGTGCCCGACAAGGCCCGCGCCCTCGTCGGCGGACACCGCAGCGACAGCCAGTGGTGCTTCTCGTCTGACGAGCTGTACCGCGCTTACGAGCGCTACATTATAGATAACTACGGTGACGGCACTGCCGATGCCCCCACCCGTTTCAGCGTGATGCCGAACGATAACGATGAGGTCTGCCAGTGTCCCGACTGTCGGGCTGCCGGCAATACGCCCACTTCGGCCACCCCCGCGGTAACGCGGATGGTAAAGCGGCTGTCGCGGCGGTTTCCCCATCAGCTGTTCTTCACCTCGGCCTATGCCACCACGCAGACGCCGCCCACCCATAGGCTGCCCGCCAATGTCGGTGTACTGGTAAGCGCCATGGACCTGCCCTTAGTGGCCGATGAGGACGACAAGGCAGCCGCTGCCAAGACCGCCAAGGCCAAGGACAGGTTCGGCCAGACCATCCAGGCGTGGCAGTGCAGTACTGACCGCGTGTATGTGTGGGACTATATGCGCAACTTTGACGACTATCTTACCCCCTATCCCTGTCTGCACGCGCTGCAGGGCAGGCTGCGCTATTACCAGCAACTGGGCATCAGGGGCGTATTCTTTAACGGCAGCGGCTACGACTATGCCTCGTTCGACGACGTGCAGACCTATGTACTGGCCCAGCTACTCCTGAACCCCGAGGCCGATGTCGATGCCGGCATACATGCCTACTTGGCCGCCACCTATCCCGTTACGGGACAGCTATTGGAGAACTACTACACCTCGTTAGAGGCTGCGGCTGCCGGCCACGTGCTGCCCTGGTATGGCGGCATGGCCGATATGGTGGCTGCAGGGGTCGATCCCACGGCGCTGAACCGCTTTGCCAATCAGCTTGAGGTGGCCTCGAAGAAGGCCGACGTGACCGAGCGCAAGAAGATAAACGCGCTGCTTACGGCGCTGGCCTACCCCCGTCTGGAGGCCCTTCGCCTAAAAAAAGTAAAACCCTCGGACGCCACGGTGGCCCAGCTCACATCGCTGCTCGCCGCCCATACCGCCTTTAAGGACATGGCCAACTATCGCGAGGCCCTGGGCGACATAGACAGCTACCTGAACCAGTGGCGCCTGTCGTACCCCTGGCCCAGCAACTCGGGCCGGCGGCCCCTGCTGGGCTTGCGCTGCCTGGAGGGCGGTGCCGAGGGACAGTCTGTCGAAGTGCTCGCCGACGGCCGCCAGGGCTTTACCACCGACTATCATACCGGCTGGTACATCACCAGTGCTCCCCAGTTGTGCCTGCAGGGTCAGGGCTTCCAGCGCGCATCCGTGCAGCTCAGCCTGTCGTTCCTCCACGCCCCTGTGTGGCACATCTATCTGCCCTCGGAGGTATCGGTATGGCAGGGCGACACGTGCTGTGGACGGGCTACGGTACCCGCGGCCACCGACGGACGCGCCCGGGTAACACTGCCGGCAGCCGGCTTGGTACCCCTGAAGCCCATCGAGATACGCATCAAGCAGAATAACCAGGCCAAAGGCCGCGTTACGCTGGCCTGCGACGAAATA
The DNA here is from genome assembly GCA_934204655.1 of uncultured Prevotella sp. GTDB lineage: Bacteria > Bacteroidota > Bacteroidia > Bacteroidales > Bacteroidaceae > Prevotella. The sequence goes on from CAKPZJ010000016.1 coordinate 15,954, forward strand.
GAAGTAATGTAACACCAGTTATGGCAGAAACAACAACCCCCCTATACCGCCACGCGCACATCACCGCCTGCGCCTTAGTCACCCTCGTACTGATGGTGGCCCTTATGTCGTTCTCGGGATGTAAGAAGCGCGTGTCGCCCACCACGCTGAGCGTGATAGACTCTGTCCGCCACTATTACCCCATCGTGGCTGGCGAGAAGCTCAACGTGGTTTACACCATAGTGAACCGTGGTGACGATCCATTCCTTATCGATGACGTTCAGCCGTCGTGCGGCTGTATCGCCGGAAAGGTAGAGGAAGTAGCCATACCGCCTCACGACTCGCTCACGCTGTCCTTTGTGTTCGACTCGAGTAAGAATGTGGGTTACGTGCGCCACTGCATACGCATATTCGGCAACGTTCTGCCGCGGGGCATGGCCACCCTGGTGTTCGATGTCAACGTGGTGCCACCCTCGGATGCCATTCCCGACTACGAGGAGACCTACCAGCGCGAGACGGATGCCAGTGTCAAGGACTTGGTCGACGGAACCCCCGCCCAGAAGGGCTACTATACCGACGACGAGGGTGCCAAGGACAGCCGTCGACATGTGCGCTATCCCTGGCGCGAGTAGACGACTCCACAGCCCACGGCTGCCCCACGGGCGGTAGCGATGGGCCGATAAATAATGAGCTCACTTAATGTTTAATAAATTCACAAGTAACTATGATGAAAAAGTTTATTCTTTTTGCCATGTCCGCTCTTGCTCTCGCAGCATGCAGCGATGACGCGACTACTGTAACTGGAGGCTCTGGCCAGGAGTCGGAGCCAGCTACCGAGGTGTACGTGCAGGGTACAAGGATGGCTGCCAACAGGGTGACTAAGGCCCCGGCTGATTATCAGACCGGCAAGGCCTACTTCTACATCCGTCTTGACAACCTTATCCCTAACCTTGGTTCTGATGTTGAGTCTGCCAAGTATTTCCCGCAGACGCGCTACCATCAGTCTGTCTTTGTTGAGCGCAACAGCGGTACTATTCAGGTTAGTTTTCCTTACTTCAGCGAGGGTACATATAAGAAATATGTGTACGATACTACTGGCAAGGCTACCCAGAGTGTCATTGCGAACGCTCCTGACCTCGGCGACCTGATTAAAGCTAACGAGAACACAAGGCTTGACCTGCGTAAATACAATACAAAGGGCTACAAGATTATCTGGTACATCGTCAAGTGGTCTGATAACAACTGGCACGTAGATGGTGTGGTGGCCAAGAGCGATGTCAAGGATGCTACTGAGGTTATCCCCAGCATCAAGGACGACAACAAGGACCTGGACAACAAGGCCGACGAGACCCCTGTAGACCCAGAGTATGGTACGGGCAACGTAGAGGTGGACATCCATCAGCAGGCGCACAACACCTGGGAAGAAATCAAAACCTCTATCCACGTGCGCGACCTGGTTAACGGTGTCAAGGTGACCATCCCGCTTGAGAAAGAGTATGTAGCCGAGGCCGATGATATGCACATACGCACTTATAGCTTCGATCTTGAGAGCAAAGTGTACATCAATGGTCACGAATACGAGCTCCAGGACAACAAACCTATCAAGCTGACGGTAAAACACCAGGACAAGGCTGTTGTCATTACCGTTTCTGCCATCAGCGCAGACTACATCAAGGCTCTCCGTAAGGAGTATGGCGACGGTGTTACCATCGAGGTACACACTTACGCCAAGGGACTCCCTAAAGAGGGCATCTGGAGTCGCGTAAAGCAGTCTACGGTAACGGTTGACCCCAGTACGTACGAGGGGCTTATCTTCAAGGGCGCCACGAACGCTTTCGGATACAAGTAGTTGAGTTTGCGAGCATAGAGTGAGTGGCAGCACGCTCAACTGCTGTGTTTAGGGCCGGCCCAGGGCATCCCTCCAAGGGATTGTCTCTGGGCCGGCTTTTTTGTATTAGGGTAGGTAACCCCGAGGACTGCGGCCCCTAATCCCCCCGAGAGGGCCGCGAAATAGTCATGCCAATGAATGGGCGGTGGGATGGCGTTAGGGCCAGTGGTCATAATAACCAAGAGCGCGGCCAAGGCAGTGGCGTGTACCACCGGATCCATTGCAGAAAATGAAAAGACCGACCTTTGGCTTTCTAAAGACGGCCTCCGGCTCGCCAAAGATGGCTCCCAGCATCGTAAAGGCCGACCTTTACGGTTTCAGAGACCGTCTTCTTCTGTTATCGGGGTGGCTACGACTCACACCCTTGTTATCTTACCTCTCTCCGTGGGTACTTGGCATTTACTCTTTGAACTTTCTGGGGCTTTCATTTCTCTCTCTTCTCCCTCGGGGGGGGATGGTCGGCCGTGTTGGGACAGTTAAGAAAAGCAAAAAGATAGTAGATGGCCTATGAGATATGACAAATGGCAAGTAGGAGACTTGCTTTGGACGAAAATACATCATCTGCTGCCCCCTAAATGCTGTAAAAATGTATAGAATGACCGATACATATTTACCTATAGATACCCTCTGCGCGCAGGTTGATGGCAGACGGGTGCATGGCCACCCATCAGCGCGGTAAAAAGGTAGTGCTCATAGCCTTTTCGACCATTTCTCCAATAGATGTAACAGTGCCTTTTTCGGCCCTTATGTCCCTCTCGGCAGTCAGTGTCCTGGCTCTGTGTGCGCGCACAGCCGCGGAAGTCAGAAAAGTAAGTGTTAAAAAGCTAATTTTTACCCTTAAAATTTGGGGTGATACTTTTTTTTTTGCTAAATTTGTGGCCGTCTTACTATAATAACTCTAAAAAATGGCAGCAAGTGGCCATGAGAGTGTGAATAAAACCTAATAGAGTAGTATAAGTATTGGCTGAAGAATTTATGTCTAACTTAATTAATATAAAGTTCAACGCTATGAATGAAAAGCAATTTCTAAAATTGTGCTTTTCGGCAGCCTTGTGCATGGGCGCAGTGAGTGCTAACGCAGCGGCTACGGCCAATGTGGGAACCACTTACTCCGTACAGCAGGCAAACGAGAAGCAGGTTAGCGGACAAATCTTTGATGAAAACGGAGAGCCCGTTATCGGCGCCACCGTTACAGTTAAGGGTACCAAGACCGCTGTGCCTACCGATGTAGATGGTAAATTTACCATGAAGGCTCCTGCTGGGAGCACACTTGTCATTACTTATCTGGGTTATACTACCACAGAGGTTGCCGCAGGTAAGGATATCAAGGTAACGCTGAAGCCCGATAACCAGGTGCTGAACGAGGTAGTAGTGACAGCCCTTGGTATCAAGAAAGAGGCCAAGTCACTTTCATACAATGTACAGCAGCTCGGCGGCGATGCTGTAACTAAGGTTCAGGATGCTAACTTCGTTAACTCTCTGAACGGTAAGGTGGCCGGTGTTCAGTTCTCACAGAGTTCTGCCGGTGCTGGTTCTGCTACCCGCGTTGTGATGCGTGGTATCAAGTCTATCAACGGTAACAATGGCGCTCTCTATGTAATAGACGGTGTGCCAATGCCAAACCTGCAGAGCTCGCAGGAATCGACCATGTTCGGCGGTGCTGGTTCTACCGGAGACTCTGCTGCCGACATCAACCCCAATGATATCGAGAGTATCTCTGTACTGAGCGGCCCCTCGGCAGCAGCTCTCTATGGTTCAGATGCCTCTAACGGTGTGATACTTATCACCACCAAGAAGGGCCAGGCCGGTCGTTTGGATGTTACATATAGTGGTAGCTTCCAGTTCTCTCGTCCTTTCGTGACCCACAAGTTCCAGAATACTTACGGGCCGACGTCTACAGGATCCTTCGACAGCTGGGGCAACAAGCTCTCTACTCCTTCGAGCTATGACCCCAACGACTTCTTCCAGACCGGAACCAACATCTCTAACACCGTGTCAGTTTCTACAGGTACAGACAAGAACCAGACATACCTGTCTCTCGGTGCTACCAATTCTACCGGTCTTATCCACAACAACGACTTCGACCGTTATAACCTCAACTTCCGTAATACGGCTAAGTTCTGTGACGATAAGCTGACGCTCGACTTCAACTACACGCTGTCTAACATCCGCGAGCAGAACATGATTACTCAGGGTCAGTATCACAACCCTCTGTACACCTTGTATCTTTTCCCCGCAGGTGGCGATTGGCAGGGTATGCAGTACTACAGCCGTCACGACCTCTCTCGTAACCTCGAAACCCAGTACTGGCCATGGCTCGATCAGGGCGACCTGATGGAGAACCCATACTGGATAGCCGAGAAAGAAAAGTTCGTGAACCACAAGGTGCGCAACATGATAACCGCCTCACTCAAGTGGGATGTTACCAAGTGGCTCTCGCTGACCGGCCGTGTGAAATATGACAACAGTAGCAACCGTTTCGAGCAGAAGTTCAATGCCGGTACCAAGCTGCAGTTTGCTTCAGCTGCCGGTTACTATGAGCTGCGCAACCAGAACGCCAGCCAGCTCTATGCCGAGGCTTTTGCTACTATCAACAAGTACTGGAACGACAACGAGTGGAGCCTTACCGGTGTGGTAGGTACCAACTACGACCGTCGCGACACCAAGGAGGAGAGTGCTTCGGGTAACCTGGCTACCGTTCCCAATAAGTTTACCCTCAACAACCTCGACCCCTCTGATCCTAAGTTTAAGCTGAGTCAGAAGTACACAGAGCGCCGCATCAAGCAGGCCGTTTACGGCAGTGCCCAGTTGGGTTATAAGAGCTTGGCTTATCTTGACCTTACCGCACGTAACGACTGGTCATCGGCCCTTGCTCCGTTTAACAAGTCTTACTTCTACTGGTCTGGTGGTATCTCTGGTATCTGGACTGATATCTTCCCCGTTCTCAAGACAGGCGATTGGCTCAACTACTTCAAGACCCGCATCTCTTATTCAGAGGTAGGTAATGACCCATCGGACCCCTATCTGACCACCACGACCTACGGTATCTCTGCCAGTGGTCCTAATCTTACTACATCTAAGAAGAACCCCAACCTGAAGGCTGAGCTTACCAAGTCATGGGAGGCTGGTTTCGACTTCGTGCTGTTCCAGAACAAGTTGAAGATTAACGCCACGCTTTACAAGTCTCGTACTTATAACCAGTTCTTCAATATCCAGCTTGACGAAGCATCTGGTTACACCAATATGTGGGTAAATGGTGGTACTGTCGACAACAAGGGTGTCGAGCTCTCAGCTCGCTTCAACCAGCCTCTTGGCCCCGTTCAGTGGGAAACTTATCTTACCTGGACCCTCAACCGTAACAAGGTTAAGGAAGTTAGCGCCGAGTACACTGATCCAGAGACAGGCGAGAAATATTCGATGAAGGATGCTATGAATTTGGGTGGTTTCAATGGTACCCGCAACACCATCGTCAAGGGTGGTAACCTTACCGATATATATGTTCGTACCTTGGCCACTGGTGAACATGGTGAAATAGTAGTAGATCCGCAGGACAAGTCTATCAAGGTAGATGCCAATAGATATATCAATGCAGGTCATACTACACCTAACTATAACCTCTCTTGGGGTAACAGTTTCAGCTGGAAGGGCTTTAACCTCGGCTTCCTGTTCAACTACCGTCAGGGTGGTATCGTAGTATCACTCACCGAGTCGCTGATGGATGCTTACGGTTCGTCAAAGACCAGTGCCGACGCACGTGATGCCGGTGGTGTAGTAATCAATGGTATGGGTGGCTACAACCCCCAGGCTTACTATCAGACTATAGCAAGTACCACGCAGACCATCGCTTCGCAGTATGTGTACAGCGCTACCAACCTGCGCCTGCAGGAGCTGTCATTCGGTTACGACTTCCCCATTACTAAATATGTAAAGTGGGTTAAGGGACTCAACCTTTCATTCGTGGCTCACAACCTGTGGATGATTTACTGCAAGGCACCGTTCGATCCAGAGCTGACAGCCTACAGCGGTACTTACAATCAGGGCATTGACTTCTTTATGCAGCCAAGTTCACGCAACCTGGGCTTCTCAGTAAAGGTTAAATTCTAAATTAAAGGAGAATTATCAATTATGAAATCAATTATCAAATATACATTGCTTGGTGCGTTGACGCTCGGCTTCACTGGCTGTACCGACAATTTCACCGATATCAATACCAACCCTTACGAGGCCACTGACGATGACCTGGAGAAGGACAACCTTACCGTGGGCTCTTTCTTCCAGCAGATGGTGCTTCGCCTGGTACCTTTCACGGCAAGTGGTCAGCAGGATGACTCATTCGCATCAACAGGTTCTTACCAGCACTTCCAAGGACTCTGCTCAGACTGGTATTCTGGCTATGTAGGCCCTACCGGTACATGGGCCAATGGTAACCACAACGGTAACTACTACTTCACAGGTCGTTGGGGTAACTCTATGTACAGACAGAACTTTACTCAGGTAATGGCTCCATGGGCTACAGTTGTTAAGAATGCTACCAAGAACAATATGCCCGAGGTGGCCGCTTTGGCTACAGTCGTAAAGGTATATGGTATGCACCGTGTAACCGACCAGTATGGCCCTATTCCCTATGTTGACTATGTTTCGGGTAGTACCGAGAACAAGTTTAACAGCCAGGAAGAAGTGTACAATAAGTTCTTTGAGGAGCTTGACAATGCTATCGAAGTGCTGGCCCCATTCGCCGCTTCAGGTCAGAAGATTTTGGCAGACTTCGATTATATCTATCAAGGCGATGCTACGCGTTGGGCCAAGTTCGCCAATACTCTCCGTCTGCGTCTCGCCATGCGTGTAGTTTATGCTAATGCAGCCCTGGCACAGCAGGAGGCCGAGAAGAGTGTCAACTCTACCGTTGGTTTCCTTGAGGAGGCCAATGACCGTGCCGTAGTTTCGGGCATCACTATGATGAATCCTATCTACGAGCAGGCTTATAGCTGGAACGAGGAGCGTATGAGCGCCTCTATGGATGCTTATATGAATGGTTATAATGACCCACGTCGGGCTGTCTACTTCAAGCCCGCTGCCGATGATAACAAGTATCATGGTGTACGCTTGGGTATCAATATGGCCGGTGGTAACAGCGCCTATACGGGTGGCAAGATTTCTAACTTCAACGTTACTTCCAGCTCTACCGTACCTTATATGAGCAGCTCAGAGAGTTTCTTCCTGCGTGCCGAAGGTGCATTGCGTGGCTGGAACATGGGCGGTACAGCTCAGCACTTCTATGAGGCTGGTATCAAGGCGTCAATGGCCGAGCAGGGCATCTCTGCCGATCCTACCGATTATATCAACAGCACAGCCGAGCCTATCGCCTTTGTTGATAACACCGGTAATGGTGGCGATGCAGCACAGCCCAGTACTATCTGTGTAAAGTGGGACGATGCTGCCAGCTTCGAAACTAACTTGGAACGCATTATCACCCAGAAGTGGATTGCCAACTTCATGATTTCGCCTGAGGGTTGGGCAGAGTTCCGTCGTACTGGCTATCCTAAGCTGTTCCCCACTACGCGTAACAGCAATAGTGGTACCATCAATACCAATACTCAGATACGCCGTATGCCTTATCCCCAGGATCTCTATGACAACAACCGCGAGGCAGTGGAGGCTGGCGTGCAGCTCCTCGGTGGTGGCGATAATGGCGGAACCCGTCTCTGGTGGGACAAGAACACCAATCATTAATTATCTAATTAACTAAAGAGAATTATAATTATGAAATTGAAAATATTTTTTGGTGCATGTGCCTTGGCCATCATGGGCTCTTCTCTCACCAGCTGCGATACAGATGTTGAGAAGATAGATATCCAGGACCCTTACAAGTACGATGCACAGTACTATAAGAATCTGCGCGATTTTCACAACTCGGATCACGAGATTTCATACTGCTACTATGACTCATGGTCTTACTCGCAGTCTCCTAACTCTTACGGTCAGCGCTTCATCGGTCTTCCCGATAGTCTTGATATCATCAACCTTTGGGGCGATGTGGTTACTAAGGAGAAATATCCTGTAGCCTATGCCGATATGAAGTACTGCCAGGAGGTTAGAGGTCAGAAGTTTGTGATGCACGGTGATGCTTCTAACTATCACCACACTTTCTGGTATCGTGATGAGAACCTCGTTATCGACAAGAGCCGTCAGGTAGACCTCAGCAATATCTCTGCCAGTGGCCTGAGCCGTGAGGAAGCTATCCGTGCTTATGCCCGCTGGGCTGTCGATACTGTTGTTAAGTGCGAGCTTGATGGTGTCGACTTCGACTACGAGGGCTGGAACAACCAGGATATGATTTGGGTAGCCGATGAGTGCAACAAGTACTTCGGCCCCGAAGGCAAGTGGCCCGAGAAGCTCTTTATCATCGACTTCTTTGGTGGTTCGCCCAGTGGTTGTGATGACGTTACCGATTACTTCGTCCGCCAGGCTTACTCTTGGCAGATAGGCTTCTCCACCGGCAACTCTGGTCGTCCCTACGAGAAGTTAGTGCTCTGCGAGAGTACTGGTGCCGAGGCTGCCAACGGTGGTAAGGATGGTGCCATGGTACGCGAGTATGCAGCCTTTGAGCCTGCCTCTGGCCGTAAGGGTGGTTTCGGAGCTTTCTATATCGACTACAACTACCAGTCTACCTCTGGTATTCCTTACAAGGAGTTCCGTGAGGCCATTCAGATCCAGAACCCTGCTATTAAAAAGTAATTATATAAATACGTATAAACATGAAACTCAGAATAAATATCATTTCCGCAGCTTTGCTGATGCTTACAGGCAGTGTGTTCACCGCCTGTAACTCAGAGGGCGACGATTTTGATTGGGACAAGTCTGCTCTCTTTGTCTCAGGTACAGAGAACAACCCAGTCGTAAAATTCGTGGTCGAGGATACTCCCGCCAGCTATGCCGTAACGGTGCAGTCGACTAAGAAGGTGGACAGCAAGGTAGATATAGAGCTGGCTATCGATGCCTCTACTGTAGATGCCTACAATGAGGCCAACGGTACCAACTATGTAGCTGCTCCTGAGGGTAGCGTAGAACTCGAAACCTCTAAGGTGAGCATTGCTGCTGGTTCGGCCATTTCTACGGCTGCCAATGTCAAGGTGCTCAGCACAGAAGACCTGGTCGAGGGTCGTAACTATGTTATCCCTGTAACCGTCAAGTCGGTAAGCCAGGGTGACGTGATACCTACCTCGAAGACCATCTTCCTGCGCATATCACGCGTTATCAACTTCTACGCCATCCAGGCTGATTATGGAGCTTCTTCTAACTTCATCTTCGACGAGCCTGTACACCTGTCTACCTTCACTTACGAGGTTAAGATTTATCCTCAGGGCCTGCATCGTCGTAACTATCCTCAGCGTTTCCTCGCCCTTGAGCAGAAAGACGAGTCTAAGTCACTCCTGCTGCGCTTTAACGAGGCCAACTCTGACAACAAGCTGCAGACCATCCTCGCTGGTAACAAGATTATGTCTAACACTCAGTTTGAGAATGGCAGCTGGTATCTGCTCACTTGGGTTTATGATGGTGCCAATGTCTATTTCTACGTTAACGGAACTCTTGACACCTCTGGTGCAGCTGCCATCAATGGTATCGACTTCCAGCGCTATGAGATGGGTATGTCTTATCAAGGTTATAACAGCCAGCAGTTCTTTGCTCACCGCTTCTGTGAGCTCCGTATCTGGAACCGAGCCCTGTCTACCAGCGAGATTAACGCCAATATGTGTGGCGCTGACCCACAGAGTGAGGGCCTGGTAGCTTACTGGAAGTTCAATGAGGGTACCGGTCATGTATTCAAGGATGCCTCTAACCACGGCATGGATATGGACTGGAGCAAGACCAAGCGTGCCGTACGCGGTGACGATCTCACGGATACTCCTAATGCTGCCAACAGCATCAACTGGGTTAAGGACGATATCAATAAGTGTGCACAGTAATTAAAAGGAGACTCAAAGTTATGAAGATAAATATCAAATATGCCGCGCTCAGCCTTTTGGCTGTAGCCGGCATCACAATGACTTCGTGCTCTGACGATGAAAGCTACGATGTATATGGCAACCCTAACAACCTCGTCTATTTCCAGGCCAATGCTGACAACACCTTTACGGGTACAGTGGCTCATACGCCAGTAGGCGACTTCGGTGGTGTCAGCGCTAAGTTCCCCGTACGTATCCTGCGTCCCGCCTCGTGCGACACTAAGGTTACTGCCATGGTCGATGCATCGCTCGTTGAGGAGTATAATGCTGCTCACAATACCGACTATAAGGCTATGCCTGAGAGCGCAGTCAACCTGGGCGGTATGACCGTTACTATTAAGAAGGGTGCCGTAAAGGCCGATGATTCTATCAAGGTGTCTCTCAAGGACGAAGCTCTCGCCTCACTCACCGAGAAGGCTTACCTGCTTCCTATCCGCCTGTCGCAGATTCAGGGTGACGGCAAGGGTAGCGAGGAGCGTGGCTTTGGCTATATCATTGTTAACACCGAGACCAAGCTCATCAAGGATATCGAGTCTAAGGATGATGTAACGGGCACTCTGCTTACCGACTATACAGGTTGGACAGCCAAATACAGTCCTGGCAGTGACATCGATGTGGCCCAGCTCTTTGATGGCAATTTGGAGAATGGTGCCGCCCTGCGTGCCGATGGTGACGGTGGCCGTACCAAGGTCATTGCTTTCGACATGGGTGCCACCAAGAATGTCAGCGGTTTCCGTTTCGCCCGTTACTATAAGGACTATTATGGATGGTGGCAGGATGAGTACTATTTCTCGTCAGTCAAGATAGAGTTCAGTACCGACGGCTCTACCTGGAACGAGGCTGGTACGGCTACCGAGAGTGCCATGCCTAAGTCTGAGGGTTATCAGTACTGCTCGTTCTACGGTGGCGTATCTGCCCGCTATCTCCGTTTCTCATTCGAGAGTGGTGAGTCAACGGTTTCCAGCTTGGCTGAACTGGGCGTATATGTGGCTAATTAAAACACTTACCTAATATAACAATCTTTTAATTGGGGTGCTGGGCATAGGCTCAGTGCCCTTTTTGTTTGCCGTTGTTATCAAGTGCAGCCCCTCATTGCGATTGGCATTATCTCTCACGGCCAAGTCCTCATTTATAGCCATTGCCCCACCGTCCGTGAGGATGATAAAAATGCAGCGCGCTGCATTTTTATCATCGGAATAGCAGAAAAAAGCAGTGCGCTGCATTTTTTTCTCGGCCGAAATCACGTATTTGCAGTTGCATTACATTATTACGACATAGTCTGGATATATCCCGGCACGTAAATACAGGACAATTTGCGCGCCTGTTAGGACAACGGGCGCGTTTTTCCCTGCTTTTTTCTTGGTCGGTTGCGCTTTAGTAACTATATTTGCAGTGGCTCTTGAAGAGAAGAGCACTTTAAGTTAAACCAAAAATTGAAAAAAACATGAGAAAAATTCTCTTAGTAGCAGCAATGATGATGGCCTCAGTAGCCACTTTTGCTCAGAACGCAGTAGGGCAGTGGACCATCCAGCCCAAGGTAGGTCTTAACATCGCCGACTTCCAGAAAGCCGATGACAGCAAGGTTCGCTGCGGTGTTGCAGTGGGTGCCGAGGTAGAATACGGTGTGAGTGACATCTTCGGTCTCAGCTTTGGTGCCCTCTATTCGATGCAGGGATGCAAGAATAACGATGGAAACGGGACTCTCAAGGCCGACTATATCAACGTGCCTATCCTGGCCAACGTGTACGTAGCCAAGGGCCTGGCCGTAAAGTTGGGCTTGCAGCCAGGGTTCAATGTGAACAACTCTGTCGAGGTCAGTGCCGATGGCGTTACTGGCAGCGTGAGTGGCGACCGCGTAGGTCTTGAGGCCAAGACGGTAGACCTGTCTATCCCTGTAGGTCTGTCTTACCAGTACAACAACTTCGTTATCGACGGCCGTTACAACTGGGGTCTTACCAAGGTGTACGACGGTGGAGATGTCAAGAACAGCGTGTTCCAGATAACGGTAGGTTATAAGTTCAGCCTCTAATCATTAACCCATAGACAGTACTCGGGCGTGCCGCATAGCGGTGCGCCCGTTTCTGTAGATGGTCTCCATGGCCCCTATGTCAGTTGTGGCATCTCATGGGCTTTTCCACAGAGTTGTAAAGGGCGTTTAGGACCGTTTAGAGGCGCTTGTGGCGTTATTAAATCTTAAAAACAGCCCGTTTTTAGTTATATGTACTCAAAAAACAGGATGCTCTACGTTAAAAGTGCTTATCTTTGCATAAGTGCAGGCTGCACCTCGGGCATTTGAGCAAGCTCATGCCGGGAATGGGAGACGTTTCAGTAGAGATATAAAAAGTGGGCGGGCTTAGGGCCATGTCCGTAGTATTAACATAAAACTCTAATTGTACATGAAAAAGATTTTGTTAGTGGTTGTATTGGCGATAGTGTCGTTGACAACCGTTGCACAGAACCGTGTAGGTCAGCTTACCATTCAGCCCAAGGTGGGCCTTAGTATTTCTGACCTTACCAATGTTACCAATTCAGACTCGCGCGTGGGCGCCGTGGTAGGTGCCGAGCTCGAGTATGGTATTGCCAGAAACGTAAGTTTCAATACCGGCTTGCTCTACTCTATGCAGGGCGCCAAGGACGACGACGGCTCGCTCGAGCTCGACTACCTTAACATCCCTGTGGTGTTCGATTTTTACCTGGCTAAGAACTTCGCCCTGAAGACTGGCTTGCAGTTGGGCTTCAATGTCGACGACGACGGCACCAACGCTAAGAGCGTAGACCTCTCTCTGCCCCTTGGCCTGTCTTATCAGTTCGGCCAGGTGGTGCTCGACGGCCGCTACAACCTGGGCCTTACCAAGGTGTACCGCGATGTAGACTGGCGCAACAGCGTATTCCAGATAACCTTAGGCTATAAGTTTGCTCTGTAACAACCCCATATATCAGCGGGGCTGCATCGGTCACTCTATGAGAGTGTACTGGTGCAGCCCTGCTTTTTAGGTGCTCTTATCCATCGGCCCGTTGGGGCACTGTCTATGCAGCATATTATCATGGCAGATGAGCTTGTGGCCCCACAATTATAGTCATTGGCCTTTACGTTTCTAATGATGGCTTCCAGCACTCTAAAGACGGTCTCTGGCTCGCTAAAGGCCATCTCTACGATTTTAATGATAGCCTGTGTGTTTTTGGCCGATGCTCCTCCATCACCCTTGCAGTCGTTTTACCTTTTTGCGTTTCTGCTTTTTTTATTCTTTTGCCGCTTATATCGTGGGTTCGTGGCCCTCGTGCTTGCGGTAGTGCCATATCTCTACCGAGTTGATAATGTTCTGCCACAGGATGTAGCATCCGGGACCTATCGAGGACAGCGGGTGCAGGTAGGTGTAGGCTATCCAGATGGCAAAGGCCGTGTTCTTCTGTCCCAATCCCTGCCCGGCCTCGACACTGGCCCCAAAGTAATGGCCCACAAATCGCCCTATGGCAAACTGGGCTATGCACAGCACCAGTCCTAAGGCTGCTATGATGAGCAAGAACTCTGCCGAGGTGTCTGCGTGGGCTATATTCTTGGCCGTGGTACCCGATACGATAAGTAGCGACCCTCCCCACAGATAGTAGGCCAAGTCCTTGACGCCTGTGACCCACCGGTGAAATCGGTGCATGGCATGCTTAACCACATAGGCCATGAGCAGCGGCATGAGCAGTACCATGCACACCTGGCGTAGTATGGTTAGGAAAGCATCGATAAAGGATATGTCGGCCGAGCGGTCTATCAGCGGAAAACAGATGGGTATGAGCAGGGCCGTGATAAAGTTGGACAGAAAGGTGTAGGCCGTCATCTGTTCCAGGTTGCCCCCTAACTTGGCCGTCACCACAGGCGCAGCCGATGCGCAGGGCCCTATGATACAGGTAAGTATGGCCTCGGCCATAATCAGGCTCCGCCCTGTAAGGCCTAACTCTATGGTTGTTGCCGTTATCAGCGCCACTAATGCCACCTGTACCACGCTCAGCCACAGCGTCCACTTTACGGGTACAAGCCGCCTGAAGTCTACCTTGCAGAATGTAACGAAGAGCGTGCAAAACATGAACGCAGGCAGTATGCGGTCGCAGATGGGCGCACATAGCTGTGCTGCGCCATCGAGTGCCGGCACGAGCGCAAAGATAAGATATATTACGATGCCACCAGCTATGGCCACCGGTAGCGTCCAGTTCTTGATAAAGCGTATTACATCCATCAGTATTTACATTTGGGGCTGTAGCGACAGCCGAGTTACGCTGCAAAATTACCCAATATTCCATGACGGTTAAACAAAAAGTAGAAATATCTTTGCTTGCTCCCTTAAAATGTGTAATTTTGTAACATACAACTACCATTATAATGAATAAATTGCGAACCTTTATCAGTATTGCCCTACTGTACCTCTGTGCGTTTGCCGTATATGGGGCCGATGCTCGGTGGATTACTGCTGCCCACGACAGCGTGAACCGCCCTAATACCTGGATAGCCTTTCGTAAAGACGTAGTACTCAGCAGCAAGCCCCGACACATGACGGCCCGCATAGCCTGCGACTCTAAGTACTGGCTGTGGATTAACGGCCGCCTGGTGGTGTTCGAGGGCCAGCTCAAGCGTGGCCCCGCCCCTGGCCAGAGCTATTATGATGAGGTAGACTTGGGGCGTTATCTGCAGCGAGGTGCCAATAAAATGGCCATCCTGGTGTGCTATTTTGGCCGCTCGGGCTTTTCGCACGAGGACAGCGGTCGCTCGGGCCTGTATGTCAGTGCCGACAATGCAGCCTTTAACACCGACCGTAGTTGGGTGAGCCGTGTACACCCTGCTTATGGCACCGCCGATGGCGAAGCCCCCAATAGTCGCCTGTCAGAGAGTAATATACGCTATGATGCCCGGCTGTCTATCGATGGATGGCAAACTGCGCAGGCACCAGCGCGTCTCGGATTTGCTCCATCGGCCGAGATAGGTCAGTGGGAGTCGGCCCCCTGGGGCAAGATGACCCTGCGCCCCATCCCCATGTTTCGCGATTATGGCGTCAAGAGTGCCCCTTATACCCTGCATGCCGGCACGGAGCGCGACACGGTTATCGCCACCCTGCCCGGCAACCTACAGGTAACCCCCGTTATAGATATTACCGACCCACAGGGCGGCCACACCATAGATATATGGACCAACCACAGCCACATGGCAGGCGCCTGGAACGTCAGGGCCCAGTACATCACCCGACCGGGACGGCAGCAGTACGAGTCGTTGGGGTGGATGAACGGCGAGCAGATTATCCTCTACCTGCCCAAGGGTCTCACGGTACATGGCGTAAGCTACCGCCAGACGGGCTATGACACCTATGTCCAGGGCACCTTCAGTTGCGACGACGACTTCTATAACCGTTTCTGGCAGAAAGCACTCAACACGCTCTACGTCAACATGCGCGACACCTACATGGACTGTCCCGAGCGCGAGCGCGCCCAGTGGTGGGGCGACGAGGTTATCCTTACCAGTCAGGCTTTCTACACCCTCTCGCTCTCTTCTGTCAACCTGATGCGCAAAGGCATGCTCGAGCTGGCCGGATGGCAGTTTCCCAATGGCGTGCTTCACGCCCCCGTACCCGGCAGCTATAAGAGCGAACTCCCTGGCCAGATGCTGGCCGCTGTGGGCATCTACGGCTTCTGGAATTACTACATGAACACCGGCGACACAGCCACCCTGCGTGCTGTTTACCCCGCCGTGCGCCGTTATCTGGAGCGCTTCCCACTGGATGATACTGGCCTCACCGCTGCTTACAAGGCCACGTGGCTCTGGGGCGACTGGGGCGACAACCGCGACATACGCCTTATATTTGCCGGATGGCACTACATGGCCTTAGAGGGCATGGCCCGTACCGCCGACCTGCTCGGCCGGCCCGACGATGCCCGCCAGTATCGTGCCATCATGCTGAAAATCAAGGAGGGCTACAACCGCTGCTGGAATGGCTGTAGCTACCGTCACCCGGAGTATATGGGTGCCACCGACGACCGTGTCCAGGCCCTGGCTGTGCTGTCCGGTATAGCCGATGCGTCTAAATATCCCGCCATCTTTAACGTCCTGAAGAGCCAGGAGTACGCCAGCCCCTATATGGAGCGCTATGTCATGGAGGCGCTGTTCCAGATGGGGCAGGGCGAGTATGCCATGGCGCGCCTGCGCAAGCGTATAGCCCCGATGGTCAACGACAAGGACTATCCTACACTCTTCGAATATTGGGACGCCCATAAGCGCGGCTTCCGCATAGGGTCGTCTAACCATGCCTGGAGTGGTGGCGGCCTGACCGTGATAGCCCAGCAGCTCATGGGAGCTCAGCCCCTGGAGCCACGTTGGCGCAAGTTCAAGATAGAGCCGCAGTATGTGGTGTTCCGCGAGGCGTCGCTGTCGTTCCCCACCCTGAGCGGTACGGTCTCTACTGCGTTCCACCGCAGCCAGGATGCCCTCAGCATGTCGGTGGGCGTTCCGGCCCGTACCCAGGCGCTGGTCTATATCCCGTCGGCCGACGTGGCCCGCATTACCGTCGACGGTCGCCCGTTGGCCGTCCGCCGTGTCGTAACTGACAGCCAGTTGGTCAAGCCCGGCCACACCGCCGTCTGGCTTGGTGCTGGCGACCATAAGATACACATCGCCCAGTAGGGACACCCCTTCTTATACTGATAACAGCTACAGAGAGTATGGCTAAACCGATAGTACGTTTCTCCAAGTATATGATAACCGCGAGCGTCGTGGTTATCATCATCGTGATAGGCTTTGTAATCTACGGCCAGATGGTGGGCACCCCCAGTGGCCTGTCAGAGACTAACGCCAAGTTGCTCCGGCAGGTAGATAGTCTGCTGCCACAGCGCCAGGCCATCATAGATACTCGTTCGCACCATATAGACTCTGTGGCCCGCAGCTTAGAGGCCCGCTCGGCCACCCGCCCGCTCAGTCTCCAGTATGCCGATTACAAACTGCTCTTCATGCAGTCGCACCTGGTGAAGTTTTCTTACTCCTTAGAGTTTCCACGGCGCATGATGGCGCTGGCCGACCGCATGGCCGACCCGGCGCGCAAGGCCGAGGCCCAGGCGTATCTGGCCTACTCTATGTGTAGGGGAGGTTTTTTTAAGGAAGCCGTAGACAGCTTTAACGCTATACAGGTCAATGCCTCGATGCCCGACTCGGTCCTGGCGGCCGTATATCTCTATGGCGGGCGCATCTGGCACGATATGGCCGACTATGCCGACTTCCCCCAGCTGTCGTTAGAATATAAGCAGCGGGGCAACGAACTGCTGCGCCGTGCCCTGCCTTACATCGACTCGCCGGTGGCTAACCTCTACGTCAAGGGCAAGATACTGCTCTGGCAGGACAAGCCCCAGGAAGCCCGTCCTTACTATGCCCATGCGCTCAGCCTGTGTCGGGCCAACGATGTGGAGTATCGGTCCATCCTCTACTCGTCGCTGGCCAGCATCGAACTGAAACTGCGCCATGTAGACTCGGCCACCCATTACTACCTGTTGTCGGTTCAGAACGATGTTAACAATGCCATCGTAGAGACCGTGGCCATCAGCGGCCTGGCCCAGTTGCTCTTTGACCATTACAAGGATGCTTACAAGTCATCGGACCTGCTGATGGCCGCCATAGACAACGCCAAGTATTTCGGTACCCGCTATCGGCTCAACTCCATGGGCAGCCTGGTGCCCCTCTTACAGGGGCAGAAAGAATCCATGGAGAAGAGCCGCAAGAAGACGCTGACATGGGCGGTGTGCGTGGTACTGGCACTGGTGGTGGTGCTGATGGTCATCCTGTGGCAAAACCTGCGCTACTCGAAGAAACTGTACGACTCGCGTACGCAGTTGGCTGCTGCCAACCGTCAGCTGGACGAGGCCAATCTTATCAAGAACCAGTATCTGGGCTACTACATGGACCGCGTGTCTGAACTGGTCATGGAGATAGACGGGTTTGCCTTAGTGGCCGAACAGAAGATAAAGGTACACCAGGAGGGCAGCCTCATGGAACTAATCAAGCAGCTCCATGGCAAGTTTAGCAAGAAGGTGGTGAAGGAGGAGTTTGACCACAACTTCATGCTGCTGTTCCCCACCTTTGTAGAAGACTTCAATGCGCTAATGACCGATGAGGGCAAGCAGGTGGCCACCAAGCCCAACTCGCTGACGCCCGTGCTGCGCATCTTCGCGCTCATCCGCCTGGGCATAACTGACAACAACCGCATAGCCCGGGTGCTCGACTACTCATTCAATACGGTGTATAACTACAGGGTTCGTACCCGTAACAAGGCTCTTGACCCTGCCGGATTTGAGGGTCAACTGCTGAAAATAGGCACCTGACAGTGGTCGTACACCTATTTGTGGTGTTATAAAAAATAGCCATAACTATTTTGTAAGTCGTTGATAATTAGCGATAGTGTATCTTATACTATCTATATTTCCGAAGATATGTACAAAAATACACCCCACCCTTGTGTCTTTTGTCTAACTTTGCACCATATCGGTGGAGAGTGCCGCTCTCTGTGAACCGATGGTTAAACAATTTGCAACTGACAATAACAAATACCTATAATTTATGACAATGAACTTGCGAAAAGTATTTCTTGCTTTAGCACTTTTCACGACGATGCTGGCCACGGCTGCCCCCGTGTTCCGCAACGAGCGCCCTAACAGTATCTACCTTGACTCCAAGGCAGAACACCAGGGAGCATTTGTCTGGAAAATGCTCAAAGCGTCAGATGCCAAGGCTACGGCCGAGGCCATGTCTACGCCCGGCTTCGCCACGGGTAGTTGGATGGATGCGGTGGTACCCGGTACGGTGCTCCGGTCCTTAGTATATAATAAGGTGTATCCCGACCCGTATTATGGCGACAACAACAAGATAGGCAACAACCGTATTCCCGACATCTCGAAGGTAGGAGCCGAGTTCTATACCTACTGGTTCCGCACCGAGTTTGACGTTCCCGAGTCGTTTAAGGGTAAGACCGTGTGGCTGCAGCCCGACGGCATCAACTACCGAGCCGACATCTGGGTCAATGGAAACCTCGTGAGCACCATGGCTGGTATGTTCCGCAACGACTATGTTGACGTTACCGACTTTGTCAAGGTCGGCCAGAAGAACGCCATCGCCGTGCTGGTTCGCCCGGTCGATGTACCCGGTACCTCGAAGCCTAAGAGCTGGGGCGCCGTGGGCGAGTTCCGCAACGGAGGTAATGGAAATATCGGCTGGAACGTCACCCAGCTTATGACCGTGGGCTGGGACTTTACCTACTCTGACGGCATCCGCGACCGCAATACCGGTATATGGCGTGGCATCAGCCTCTACGCCACGGGCAAGGTGGCCCTGCGCCACCCCTTTGTCAAGTCTACGCTGAAAGACAACTACAAGACAGCCTACGAGAATATCTCCGTAGAACTCCATAACCCCACCAACGGCTCGGCTAAGTGCGAGGTGGTTGGCGAGATTGAGGGCGAGGGCATCACCTTCGCCAAGAAGTTCAACCTCTTCCGCGGTGAGCGCCTTACATGCGACTTTACTCCCCGGGAGTTCTCGCAGCTCATTATCCGTAACCCCAAGCTCTGGTGGCCTGTCAACAAGGGTGCCCACCCACTCTACACGCTCAAGTTCAAGGTGCTCGTCGACGGCAAAGTGAGCGACTCGCTCTCTACCCGCTTCGGTATCCGCGAGATTACTACCTCGCGCAACACCCCTGACAAGTCCAAGCTCTTCTACATTAACGGCAAGCCTCTCTTTATCCGTGGTACCAACTGGCTTCCCGAAGCCATGCTCCGTACTTCTGACTCCCGTATGGACGCTGAGCTGCGTATGACCGCCCAGTGTGGCGTTAACCTGCTCCGCCTTTGGGGCGGCGGTATTGCTGAGTCTGACCGCTTCTACGAACTGTGCGACGAGCTCGGCCTCTTAGTCTGGCAGGAGTTCTGGCTTACTGGCGACACCCGCCATCCACACGACCAGGGACTCTACTTGCTCAACGTCGAGTCTACTATTAAGCGCATACGCAACCACGCTTCTCTTGCTTTCTACGTCTCTTCTAACGAGAGTTCGGAAGTGAGCGGCGCCCACGACCTCATTACCCGTCTGGACGGCACCCGCCCCTACCAGATGCAGAGCGAGTGCGACGGTGTACACGACGGTAGTCCCTACAAGCAGGTTAACCCCATGCGCCACTACGAGAATACCGCCTCGGACCGCGGAAGCCGCATTGATGGTTTCAACCCCGAGTACGGCGCTCCTACGTTGCCCGTTTACGAGTCGCTCCGTGAGATGATGCCCGCCAAAGACCTCTGGCCCATCAACAAGGATGTGTGGGACTACATGGATGGTGGCGGTTTCCACCTTATGACTACCCTCTACACCGATATGGTTAACCAGTACGGCAAGCCCGCTACCATCGAGGACTACTGCAAGAAAGCCCAGCTCGTGGGCGCTATGAACTCGAAGAGTATCTGGGAGTGCTGGAATGAGAATAAGTTGAACTACGGCGACCGTTTCTGCTCGGGTCTGCTCTTCTGGTACCACAACTGCGCCAACCAGCAGGTTTGCGCCCGCCAGTGGGACTGGACGCTGGAGCCTACAGCATCGCTCTATCACACCATGCACTCGCTGGAGCCTATCCATGCCCAGTTTGACTATCTCAAGAATACCGTCTCGGTGGCCAACGACACCTATGAGACGCTCAAGGGCTACCGTCTGACAGCCACCCTGTACAACCTGGACAGCCGTAAGGTGGCTACACAGACCGCTAACGTGGATGTGCCCGAGGATGGCGTGGCCAACGATGTGTTGAAGCTCTCGTTCCCCGACGAACTTACCCAGGTACACTTTATCCACCTGCTGCTTACCGATGCTAAGGGCCGCGTGGTATCAGACAACTTCTACTGGCGCTCTAAGGATGCCTACAAGGGTAAGAATACCCTCACCGGCCCCTGTACCTCTGGTTTCGAGAGTCTGCAGAACATGCCCGCCGCTGTAGTTAAGACCACCGTCAAGACTACCCGCAAGGACGGCAAGACCCTGCTGCGCGTTACCCTGCGTAATGCGGGCAAGCAGATAGCCTTTTTCAACCAGGTACACCTGCTCGATGCCCAGGGTTCGCCCGTACGTCCTACTTTCTATACCGACAACTTCTTTACGCTGCTCCCCGGCGCGTCTAAGACCGTCGAGATAGAGACCGCCTCGGAGGCTGCCGCTACCGCCCAACTCAAGGTGAGTGGCTGGAACACCCATACGAGTAACATAAAACTGAAATAAAATGAAAAACAAACTGCTTTTAATGATAATGCTGATGCTGGCGTGCTCACTGAGCACGCCGGCAGCTCAGCCCAAAGAGTTTACTAACTTTCCCAAGGGATATACTCCTCAGGAGGTAGGTGTGCGGTTGGCCGACCACTTCGTGGTGAGCCGTCATGCCCTTCACGTAGGCAAGTGGATAGGTTATCCTGAGACCTTTACGTGGCGTGGCTCACTCCTTTTCGCCCAGGCTACTGGCGACACTCGTCTGCTCCGCCTGCTTGAGGGTCGCTTCGCTCACCTCTTCGGCCCTGAGAAGCAGTATCTGCCCATTATGAACCATGTTGACGTTAACATGTTCGGTAGCCTGCCTCTGCTCCTTTACCGTATCACCAAGGATAAGAAGTACCTGGACTTAGGACTGCCTTACGCTGATACTCAGTGGCAGTGCCCTAAGGACCCCCGCGTCTCTGAGAAGGGCTGGGCTGACAAGGGCTTCTCCTGGCAGACCCGTATGTGGATTGATGATATGTACATGATAACCATCGTACAGACCGAGGCTTACCGCGCTACCGGCGAGCAGAAATACTTGGACCGCGCCGCCGACGAGATGGCCTACTATCTGGACCACCTGCAGTGCGAGAACGGCCTCTTCTATCATGCCCCTGACGTACCTTTCTACTGGGGCCGTGGCAACGGATGGATGGCAGCCGGAATGACCGAGATGCTCAAGCTGTTGCCTGCTAACCACCCGCGCCGGGCACGTATATTGGAGGGCTATATGAAGATGATGAACTCGCTGCGTACCTACCAGAACAAGGAGGGCCTGTGGAACCAACTCATAGACCAACCCGACTTCTGGACAGAGACCTCTGGTTCGGCCATGTTTGCCTATGCCTTTATCAACGGTGTTAAGTACGGATGGCTCGATGCTAAGGTATATGCCCCGTTGGCCCGTAAGGCTTGGATAAAGCTGGTAGACTACATTAACGACAATGCAGATGTACTCAATGTGTGCGAGGGTACCAACAAGAAGAACGACAAGCAGTATTACTACGACCGCAAGCGCCACCCCGGCGACTACCACGGTCAGGCTCCCTATCTGTGGTGTGCTGCTGCCCTGTTAGAGAAGATATAGACCGCCTCGGAGGCTGCCGCTACCGCCAGCTCAAAGTGAGTGGCTGGAATACCCATACGAATAACATAAAACTGAAATAAAATGAAAAACAAACTGCTTTTAATGATAATGCTGATGCTGGCGTGCTCACTGAGCATGCCGGCAGCTCAGCCCAAAGAGTTTATTAACTTCCCCAAGGGATATACTCCCCAGGAGGTAGGCGTCCGATTGGCCGACCATTTCGTTGTGAGCCGTCATGCCCCCATTCACGTGATAGGTTATCCTGAGACCTTTGCGTGGCGTGGCTCACTCCTTTTCGCCCAGGCTACTGGCGACACCCGTCTGCTCCGCCTGCTTGAGGGTCGCTTCGCTCACCTCTTCGGCCCTGAGAAGCAGCTCCTGCCCTTTAAGAACCATGTTGACCATAATATGTTCGGCAGCCTGCCCCTTCTCCTTTATCGTATTACCAAGGATAAGAAGTATCTGGACCTGGGACTGCCTTACGCCGATACTCAGTGGCAGTGCCCTAATAACCCCCGCGTCTCTGAGAAAGGCTGGGCTGACAAGGGTTTTTCCTGGCAGACCCGTATGTGGATCGATGATATGTACATGATAACCATCGTACAGACCGAGGCTTACCGCGCTACCGGCGAGCAGAAATACTTGGATCGCGCCGCTGATGAGATGGCCTACTATTTGGACCATCTGCAGTGCGAGAACGGCCTCTTCTATCATGCTCCCGACGTACCTTTCTACTGGGGGCGTGGCAATGGATGGATGGCAGCCGGAATGACCGAGATGCTCAAGCTGCTGCCTACTAACCACCCGCGTCGGGCACGTATATTGGAGGGCTATCAGAAGATGATGAACTCGCTGCGTACCTATCAGAACAAGGAGGGCCTGTGGAACCAACTCATAGACCAACCCGACTTCTGGACAGAGACCTCTGGTTCGGCCATGTTTACCTATGCCTTTATCAACGGTGTTAAGTACGGATGGCTCGATGCCAAGGTTTATGCCCCGTTGGCCCGCAAGGCTTGGATAAAGCTGGTAGACTACATCAATGACAATGCAGATGTACTCAACGTGTGCGAGGGTACCGACAAGAAGAATGACAAGCAGTACTACTATGACCGCAAGCGCTACCCCGGCGACTACCACGGTCAGGCTCCCTATCTGTGGTGTGCTGCTGCCCTGTTAGAGAAATAAGCAAGTTGTGATTTATAGGTAGAATGGCGGGTGCGCGTGGTCGTATCCGTCATTTTCTTGTTTTTCAGGGTTCGTGGTGGATAACTGCGAGCCCTCTTTCAACCTCTCCTTTATTCTGATTTCTGGTACATGGGCCATTGGGCGAAACCTAATGGCCGATTACAAGGTGGTGGCGACCCTCGCGGGCCGGTTGGAGATGGCAAAATGAAAAATACTTGGCGTTTTTCTTTGTGGTATCTCGGCCTTGCACTAACTTTGCAGAGAATAAAACCTAGCAATATGACAATTAGCTTAAAAAAACTATTGGTTTGCGGCCTGATGCTGATAGGCGTGTCAGCGCTGGCACAGCAACCCGCTATCATCCCGATGCCCGACCAGATGACCATGGGTACGGGTGAGTGGACCATCAAGAAAGGAGCCACCGTAAGTTGTGACAATGCCCAGCTGCGCCCGGCCGCCGAGTACCTCAGTAACATGCTCAGTACAGCCACGGGTTACCGGTGGTCCATTGTCAAGGGACGGGGCAGCGTGCGCTTGTCGCTCGACCCGTCTAAGGGAACTGGTGCCTACTCGCTCAGCGTTACTACCAAGGGAGCCACTATCGTGGGTGGCGACTACCGAGGAGTTGTCAACGGTATAGCTACGTTGCGCCAGCTGTTGCCGGCCGACATCGAGCAAGGCCAGGTGGTGAAGCGCTCGTGGACGGTGCCCTGTGTGACGGTCAATGACCGCCCGCGCTTCGACTGGCGTGGCATGGAGCTCGACTGCTCCCGTCACTTCTTCACGGTCGACGAGATTAAGCATCTCCTCGACGTGCTCGCCCTCTACAAGATAGACAAGCTGCACTGGCATCTCACTGACGACCAGGGCTGGCGTATCGAGATAAAGCGCTACCCACTGCTTACCGAGCGGGGGGCTTGGCGTACCTATAATAATCAGGACTCGGTGTGCATCAGACGGGCCTCCGAGGAGGATGCTCCCGACCTGCAGATACAGCAGAGTAAGACCCGCCGCGGTGCTCAGGGCCAGGTGGAGTACGGAGGCTACTATACTCAGCAGCAAGTGCGCGATGTGGTAGGCTATGCCCGTGTGCGCGGCATCGAAGTAATACCCGAGATAGACATGCCGGGTCACAGCCTCATGGCTATCAGCAACTACGATGGTCTGTCGTGCTACAAGCAGACGGGGTGGGGCAAACTCTTTACTACCCCTATGTGCCCAGGCAAGGACAGCATGCTCGAGTTTTGTAAGAACGTGTGGAGCGAGCTGTTCGACCTCTTCCCGTCTAAGTATGTACACATCGGCGGCGATGAGGTGGATATGAAGAACTGGAAGACGTGTCCCGACTGTCAGAAACGTATGCGCGACCATGGTCTGAAGACCTGTCAGCAGTTACAGACGTGGTTTAACCATTATATGGAAGCCTACTTTAATGCCCACGGCAAGACCATGATAGGGTGGGACGAGACCATTGAAGGCGGACTTACCCCCAACTCGGTGGTAATGTGGTGGCGCTCGTGGGCCCCAGAGTCGCCTAAGAAGGCCACGGCCCAGGGCAATCCTGTCATCTGTACCCCCAACTCGGAGTTCTATATCGACTATCAGGAAACGGGCACTTCTATTCCCGCTATCTATGACTTCGACCCCATGAAAGGGCTCAACGCGCAGGAACAGAAACTCATCCTGGGTGTACAGGGAAACCTGTGGACCGAGTGGGTGCCGTCGTACGACCGTATGTGGTATCAGGCGTTCCCCCGTATGTTGGCCATTGCCGAGTTAGGGTGGAGCAGTCCTGACAGGATGAACCTTGACAGCTTCCGCACGCGTATGGTGGCTCATCTGCCGCGGTTGCAGAATCTGGGTGTTGCTTATCGCATACCCGACCTGACGGGCTTTTATGCCGTCAATGCTTTTACGGATAAAGGCGTGGTCGACATCCAGTGTGCCGACCCGTCGGCCACCATCCGCTATACCACTGATGGATCCATCCCCCAGCTCTCTTCGCCACAGTACACCGGCCCGATGACCATCAGTCAGACCACCCATTACGCTTTCCGTACCTTTGGGTTGGGTGGCCGTAAGGGAGATGTGGTCAAGTGTAGCTATGTAAAGGAAGACTACGCTCCTGCTGTGACGGTAGACAAGGTGCAGGAGGGACTAACCGCTGAGTGGCACGACTATGAGGGTGCCGACTGCGCCGGGATAGACCAGGCCAAGGTAAATGGCACCTTCGTGACTTCGGGCGTGGAGATTCCGGCTGAGGCTAAGGGTAATATCGGCCTGATTATTACGGGTTATATAGATATTCCTGCCGATGGCATCTATACCTTTGCCTTGCTGTCGGACGATGGTAGTTACCTCAAGTTGGATGGCAAGATGGTGGTGGACAATGACGGTGAACACAGTCCGCGCGAGATCATTGGCCAGCACGCCATGCGTCGCGGGCTCCATCCCCTCTATGCCCGTTACTTTGACCACAATGGCGGTCAGCTCCGGTTGCGTGTCATGGATGCCCAAGGCCGTGAGGTACAGGTGCGCTACGTGCATTGATGAGGCGCAGACCCATACCTATATAATATAAACGACAGAACCTGAGCCCCAAGCTCAGGTTCTGTCGTTTCTTGTTCATCAGTTTCTGGCTATATGTATCTGTGAGCGTCATAGGGCTGGCCTTGGTGGTGGCCCGCGTGCTTTCCCTGTACGATACGGTAGACAGTACGGGACGGTTGACCGCCTCGGTCATCCTCCTTGCTCCTCACGCTGAAACCAATAAGGCAATGGCGATTAGAACAATGCTTGCCACAAATCTTTTCATTACTTTCATAGTCGTATAGTAGATTAAAATTAATAAGTAGTTATCCTTTCTCCTCACAGCATCCCTGTTGCTTGCGCTGTGGTTTAGTAATGCAAAGATAATGCTTTTATTGGAAATACCCATAAAAGCATCTGCTGTAACGGGAGAAACGGGCAAACTCCCTTTTGGGGCAATGAGGAGGCCAACTCTGGTCAACTTCTGTTAGTAGAAGGTGTCAGAGCCCATGGGAGCCCTTATAGCCTGTCCATTTCCTCGCTGGCAGCACGCTCGCCCTTGTAGCGTTTCTTGTCCTTGAAAGTATATCTTACTAAGATACTGATGCGGCGACCGTCTTTGAAGTTGGTCTTGTCGAAGCTGTAGTCGGGGGCATATCGTATCTCGTGCTCCTTGGTTCCTAAGATGTTGTTGGCGCTCAGCCTAACCATCCATGCGTTATTAGCCAAATGCTTGCTGAGGCCAAGACTTATCCATAGAGCCTGGCGGACACGGTATTCTCTCATGTTACCGTCCGAATTGTAACTTATCAGCAGATACGGCATCCACTGGTGGCGTAAGTTAAGGTAGCTGTTGAACGACATAGACAGATACGGCTTGTTGTTCTTTACCTTACTGCCGTCAGCATTGTAGAGCGACAGGTAGGTGCGCATCATATTCAGGTTGACATAAGGTTCCCAGACACCTATGTTGGTATGATAAGCTACGCTCGCGTTGATGGCAGAGTAGCGAGGAAAATTGTCGGGTCTTGATAGGGCTATCAAGGGACTGGCCTGCCGGATGATGTTGGTTGATAGGATATAGTCCTTTATTTTCTGATAGTCTACCGAGAAGCGCAGCTGGTGCCATTGTAATGAATATGATACGTCGGTGGTATATTGTGGCAGTAGCCATGGGTTGCCAGCCTCGATGGAATAGCGGTTGAAGTACTCCTCGCTGTTGCGAAGCTCATAGTAACTGGGCCGCTTAACTTTGGTGGTCATACTCAGCCCCATCTCGACACTCTTTATCGGCAGCGACACTGAGAAGAAAGGGTAGAGATGGCGCTGCGTCCTGTTTACCAAGGATTCATGTGAGATGGCATTGCGGTACCGGGTGGTAAATGTCTCGTATCGCAGTCCGGCCTGAGTGACCAACTAGGCGACAGAGAAACTGCATCCTGCGAAAACGGCCCACTTGCTCTCCTCGGCATGCAGGTGGTTAGGGGTGCTGGGTTCGTCATTCTCCAAACTCTGATAGTCTTTCTTCTCGTCCACATAGCTTGCATCGCTTCCTACGTTGAACGCCAATTTCTTGCTGGCCTGGTAGGTCATCTTGATGTTGCCTGCGTAGATGTCGTGCGAGGTCTTGTTCTCGTTCTTTGCCTCATGCCGTGTTGTCAGGTTCCCACTCTCTTGGTTTACGCGACTGTCTTTGGCGTTGCGGTTTACGTAGTCAGCATTGAATGTAATCTTCCACTTGTCGGCCAAGGCTCCATTATAGAAGAGGTTGCCTATCCATTGATTATAATTGGCATGAGACAGGATGTCGGAGTACAAATCTTCGAACAGCTTGTCGTTGTGGTGCATCTGACTGATAGAGGTGCCGCCCCATCGGTCAGTCTCTTTGGAGTATGTTAGGCTGGTGCCAACTGAATGGCCCTTAGCTAACTCCGTGCTGATGCCGCCAGTGAGGGTCTGGTTGTAATAGTTAGATTTCCAACCCGCCATATCGCTTTCCAGGTGCCACGTATCGGTGGCTACGTTGGTTAGTTCCCTATTCGTTTGGTCAGTCTTATATCTATTGCTTGAGTTGGTGAATGACAGGAACGCGTTAACTGCGCGGGTATCATACGTTAGTTGTGTCTGTTCGGTGTCAGAGTTTCGCCGGCCTTGGCTGCTAAAGGCTGAAGCACGGCCCCCTAACCCTCCGGCGACCTTATGGCGCAAGTTGATTTTTATGACGGCATGGGTGTCGGCATCGTATTCCACGCCAGGGTTACTGATAATCTCTACCGTCGAGATGTCTCGTGAGTTCAAACGACTCAGTTCGCTATTGTTTCTCAACCTCCTATTGCCGATATACACCTCTGCGCGACCTCGGCCGAATACCGTGTAGCTTCCATCGCTGCCTGATACGGTGGGCAACTGGGCTACGACCTCGTCGGCGTTGCCAAAATCACTCAGCGAAGACCGTTGGATGTCCACTATAAGGTTGGTGCCGTCGGTCTTATAGATTTTATGGTGACCTTTGACGACAACTTTCTGTAGACTTATCGTTGCCTCTTTTAGAGCAATCGTTCCTATCGCGCCCGTGCCATAGGTATGGCAGACTGTCGTATAGCCTACGCAGCTCACCTTTACGATGGCGGCATTCTCCTCGCACGGAATTACAAACTGGCCGTCCTCGTTGGTTGTGCCACCCGTGATGAAGCTGGAGTCTCGGGCATTGAGCAAGCAGACATTGGCATATTCGATGGGGCGGTGGCGAGCATCTATGATACGGCCTGTCATCTTGGTGGGAGCTTTCTGCGTACATTCGACAATGATAGTGTTGCCCAACTGCGTCATCTTGATGGGATAGAAACCTATCAGCTGACGTATGGCATCGGGGACACTCATGTTATGGATGCTCTTGGTAACCTTAAAATCTTCCAACTCATTGTACAAAAAGTTGATGGCATACTTGTCCTGGGCCACATTCAAGTCTTTCAGTGCCGCAGCAAATGATACATTATTATATTGTCGGGTAATGCGCTGGGCCATCGCTGACGGGTAGCAGCAGATAGCCCACAGCATTACCAATAGGATTTTTATCTTTCTCGTTGCCATATATTCCTTATTCTTCGCTCTTTTTTCATTATTGTCTACTATTACTACAGTTCAGGAGAGCAAAAAACTAAGTCAGGCGCTCACTTTTTTCAAAAATAATATTGCTGTCCGCTAAAACTTAAAACAGCATAAATTCCCTATCCGAGTACCAGTAAATAGGCGTTGCAGATGTTTTTCCTAAAGTAAGCCCCCTAGTCAAACAAAGATGGTTCTGGCGGTGCTTTTTTACGCTACAAAGGAATGGAAAAAAGGGAGGATGGCGAAAAGAGTGAGTCAAGGTCATAAGAAGCGCGCCTCGAAGAGGCAATGCGTCCATAGACCAGGGCAAGCGTAGTGACACCCTGGGCATTGAAAACAAAAAAATATACGCCTTGAAAAGGTAAAAGTATATCCCCCTGCTATTATACTTTTGCCTTTTCAAGGCGTGTAGCCCCGAGCTATAGAGGCGTTAGGCTTGCAGCCTGTATGGAAGGACTTTGTAACATCCCTTTTGCTGTGTCCTTAGTTGCCGTGATTGCGAAACTTGTCCCTGTCAGCAATCAGAGTGAGGGGAATCTTATACCAAAACAGGTTACAATAGGCTTCGGTAATCACTTTCAGCGTATTGGGATCTACAAATACATACGTGGTATAGGGCTTGCCATCGGCTGTAAACGACAGAGCGTAGATGCGCGTTCCCTCACGTATTACGTATCCGGCAGCATAGCGAGCCTTTGCCTTGTACATCCGTCGGTCGCCCTTGTCCCGTGTGTAAGGATGGAAAGTGAAAGAAGATTTGCCTTCGTATATATATTTTCCTTGTGCTTGTCTGGGCGTTAGCATGGAATATGCACCGATAGGAGGATTGGTAAAATTCTTCAAGATGAGCTTCTCTACTTGTCGTGCAGACTCCACCTCACCCACATACTTCCAGGAAAGATTCCTTAT
The DNA here is from genome assembly GCA_934204655.1 of uncultured Prevotella sp. GTDB lineage: Bacteria > Bacteroidota > Bacteroidia > Bacteroidales > Bacteroidaceae > Prevotella. The sequence continues at coordinate 45,944 of CAKPZJ010000016.1, forward strand.
CTGAACTCCTTCGTTTTTATCTACATACCGGTCAATGTTATTCCGCAAGTTTACGAAGTTGTCATCCACACAGGTCACCTCACGACCATGCTCATAGAATCCCACTTCTCTGTTAGGTTTTGGAAAAACATCTCTTACTTGTCCTATTTGACCGAGAATAGGGCATACAAAGTATGCCATACATCCCAATAATAAAATAAACTTCTTCATTTTTTTAATTTGTTAGTTCATAAAAATAGTTATTATATCTATGGCAGTTCTAATAGGATATGATCTAAAACTTCATCGCTTCTTTCTTTGAAATCTTCTGCCCTATAAGTAAGTACTCCATGTAATATTCCTTGCAATACATAATGCCCATTTTGGATGCCCAACTTCTTTATGTCTCCGAAGTCATCTGGAGTCTTCTGGGGACTTAGAGTCGTGGGTCGTTTATAATAATTTGATGGACTATCGCTCTTGTTTAGCTTTATTCCTGAATGAGGGCGATAGGAAACGGGAGCCCCAGACAAACTAAAACCTTTACATGTATAGTCTATTACTTCTGCACTATCTTCGTGCTCCACATAGGTTAGTTCTATTTTGACATGAGCATCATAGTTGTCCAATTGAGAATGGGTTATGAAAACTGCCTTGGATGTATCTCCTTTACAACTATATATAGGTTGTATGGTATGGAAAATACCTACAGGTAACATAGTTCTTGAAGAAGAATTTCCCTTAGGTTTTTTACCGTTATACTTTGCCCACGGAGACGGAAGTTTTTCAGATTTTATTCTCTCTAACATCTTGTTTATTCTGTCACGATTCCACGCGATGGATTTTAGTTGATTCCAATCTATCTCATCATACTCCTTGGTAAAATCTTCTATCAATTTTATCTCTGATGGAGATAAAATCTCTTTTGTCCACCTTGGTGCTTTCTTCTGAATCTGTGCCTGCAACTGAAGACTAAAGACACAAAATGCAATAAATATAATTCTTCTCATTACTCTGTAAAATCAAAAGTTACATATCCTATCCATATTGCAGGTTTATAGTTCTCTATTTTTGGATTCGTAATTGTACATATTACATCATACGACCTGAAATTATCACTCCAACTTGTTAATTCTGTAGTTCCACTTATTAATTGATATATAGTTCCATGTCCTTCTACAGTTGGTCCCGACTCAATACATACATTATTTTTTTTATCTCGGGAATAACTTAATCTCACATATATAATTAGGTCATCGTTAAATGTTCCTGCCTGTTTCTCTAAATAATATGTTTTAGGGACTGGAGTCGTTTCTGATGATGTTTTCATACGTTGGATTTTTCTCTTTCCCATTTTCCTTGCTGGGACATATAAAAGGACACCCGTTTTTCCATTATTCTTCAGAAGTTCACAGTGTTTTCTTAATCTATCCATGTACTTCTTTTTGTCTCTCGTGTAAGCTGTATTTTCTAACACCGAATAATCGATGTAGAAAGTCTTGCTCATTTCACTCCAAAAATTTTTCTCCTCATCTGACATTTTTGCCTGTGCATCTTGTGGTACTATTCCCAAATCTGAGTATCCTTTAGGGAGAGTCATCTCCGACAAATACCCTTTTTCCACTTTGCTTGCAGCCAAAGACTGAGTTTCGATTTGTTCTTCGGTCATCATCTCACTGTCACAGGCACACAAGGTTGCCAATGCCACCATCATCATTAATACTTTCTTTTTCATTTTTCCTTAATTTTAATTTGTTAATATATAGTTATTATTTAAGATAAATTTCATTTTACTTTTTATATCCTCCACATCCGCAGATGGAACTTTTACTTTCTTCCGCAAAATCTGAAGAGCCAGCTTCCTTGCCTCCTGTTGCAAGTCTTGTTTCTGTTTCACTTGTACTAACTGATAGAGAGGCTCAAAACGCGATGGACACATATTGTGGGCTTGCATGAGGTGTTGCTCTGCTTGCACGTATTCTCCCAACTCTATATAGTTAAGCCCCAACAAGAGTTCAAGGTCATAATCTGCCCAATAGTTAGTACATTCTTGTGCAATGGCCATCGATCTTTGGTATTGTCCGCGCAAATGGAGTTCTGCGGCATAATTGTATAGGAAGTAAGGGTCGCAGCCTTTCACGGTATAAAGCGATTCATATTCGCTCAACATATCTTTCCCTGCTACGGCGTGAGCGTACGCCTTTGCCCAGCGGGTTTCAGTATGATAACGATAGGCAACCGATAAGAGTAGACCGAGCGAAATAGTACCAAGAATCAGAGCTACTATATAGCGATGATTCACTAATCTTTGTTCTAACACTTTTCGTTTCTCCTCGCCAAGCAAAATGACGATATCCGTTGCTATCATAAGCCATGTAAACGGATAGGTGGTGGGATAAGAGAACAAGGAGAATACCACCAACGCAACAAGGGAGAAAAGGGCTGTGGTCTTCTCGCGAGTCTTCTGTTGAAAGTAGAGACGGAGTATGGTATAGATAAGAGCCGACAAGAGCAGACAACCCAATAGTCCATAGCGTACTGCTATCTCCAATGGTTCACAGAAGAGATGCTTTACATTGTCTGCCACATAGGCATCCTTGCTGTCTGCGTGTTGCTGCAGATAGGCTGCCTGGTAGTCCATATATTCTTTCTCCACTGCATTGTACCCATGCCCGAAGAGTGGGGCATCCTTGAACATCTCTATACCATTCTTCCAAATGAGCCATCGTCCGTCTGCGGAATCCTGCTTTTGGATATATCCCCATGAGAGTATGGCAACACTTGACAATGTAAGCAAGACTATACAGAGCGTTCTTCGCCACCTATTCTTCGGTCGATAAACTATGATAAGGTAGAGGAATGCAAGTACCAACAGCGTTACCCATCCTGCGCGAGAACAAGAGAGTAATACGCCCAACGCCATCACAGTAACAGCAATTCTTCCAAGCAGTCGCAGTCTTTTGTCTATTTCAGAACAAAGATATATAGCAAACGGAAGGGCGATACATAAGCAGGAAACATAGCCGGCTACATTGTCGAAGGTACCCGTCACTACGTTTCCCATTACATCAGGATACTCCTTGGCAAACTGTAGCAGTCCTACGACAGTTTCGACAACGCCAGCTAAAACAAGGATAATACTACATTGTCTGATAGAGAATTTTGCTTTGACATCCTCACGCATCCATTTGATGGGCAGGAAAAGTCCTGCCACACCAACTACGATATAGAGTGCCAACCACTTAGGCAATATCTTGGGTTCTATGAAAGAACTGAAAGATATAAAGACGCTGCCTATCACAGCTAATAGAAAGACTATGTTCCACATCCGTACCATGCACTTCCTTACAAACATTACCACCAAATTTGCTGTCCATTCTCATAGGTAAAGACACGCTCCTCTCTTCCTCGTGTGGCATTGTGCAGGAGCAGCAAAGTACCTTGAGGCACATTGTCTACAAAGAGTACACCGTCGCGCGTACCTTTTATATTACTAAGGAGTGTCCATCCTTCTTTCTCCCAATAGTATAACTCGTAGTTATCACCTTCGTAGATAAAGTTACCGTCGTTACGCGGTACAAAGCGAATCTCCTTTAGGTTGACTGGCTTGTCAAATTCTACGGCCCCCCATGGAGTTTCGTTGCCAGAGAGAATGTAAGAGGTGAGCACATTGCGGTCGTACATCTTTTCTGGTCCATGGTCTTTGTCACCTTTCTGCCCATATTTGTTGGGTAGTATCTTAGGACGGTTTCCTTCGGTGTCGTATATCTGTATTTCTGCCATATTACCATGGTTTCCCTTCGGACCTACATAGCGGAAATATTTATACTCACCTTTATAGTTAACCGAGAGACTATGGTAGCGGCTTTCTGTAATGCCCTGTATTCTGCCAATGGTGAGCGAATCGTTAAAATCTTTAGAGTTGGCTACCTGGAACACACCACCGTTTAGTCCCAAACAATATTCCTGTTGTTCCTGCGATAAGGAGTATTTACGAATAAGTCGCACCTTTTCTTTCTTCTTGTCAGCACGCAAAGGTCTTACCACTCCCGACAGTTCCAAAACAAAGGCATCACCTGCCGGAATCATTTCACCGTCATTGCTTACCACAATGGGCAGATAGGCTATGCCACGTCCCATCTTCGGAAAAACAATCTTGCCGTCCTTTGCTTGCGCGAAAGCGACAGGAATCCAATCGGCATTATCAAACACTGCGAGGTAAATCCACCGATATTTTTCAACATCAATGTCCTTGTACAAGTTGATGCTCACGTCCGACGTTTCTGTGTATAGGTCGGTCACATCGTAGATACATTCGTTTTGGAAACACTCTGGGATTACATGTGTTGCATCTTTAGCAATGTCCGCCATCTCTGCCTGTTTTTCAAAAGTGTGGCGATATACCTTGGGAAGTTTATGGTCGGGGCGGAAGCCGAAATGGTCACCGAGGCGTTCATTTAGTCCGAAAGGGAGAAAAGTGTTGTCGTCCGTAAAGACAACTCCCCACGAGTGACCCATAGAACGATTACCCCACTGGGGAACAAAATCGATAGTAGAAGGAATACCCGCTGCTCTCAACTGTGCCACGTTACGCATAGCGTTCATGTCGCAGTTGCCAATCCTCATCTTTAAGAGTGAGCAAAGCGAGAAATCTGGGAGAAACTGGTTAGGAATATAGATGTAGGTGTTGAATTTCTGATTAAGTTGGCTGTAGATGTAGTTTTTGAAGAATCTGTTAGACTGCGACAGTCGGAACCTTTCCGTACTTTTCCTGTATTTCTCGGCGTACTCCGCTCGCCAAGGGCTTAGCGGTTCATGACCGATACGATAGGGGAGCACATAATGGCAGAACTGAGAGAAAGACACATCGCGGTTCCAAGGCTTGTCCCAAGCGTCAAACGCCTCGTTTATCTGTTGTATCAGATATTCAGCAGTTACGTTTTCTGTGTCGTAAACTTTTGTAAAGTCTACTTCAAAGGGACCGTATTTCGCAGATGCCGAATCGTAAGCTGCCTTGTGAAAATCATTTTTTCTGTCAGCATAATGGGTAAATATGCTGTCCATATGGGATTGGAATGTTATGATACGGCTGCTCTCCAACGAGTAGTGAGCATCCATATTCTCCAAAAGGAATTTGGCAGCTTCCTGTTTTCGTATATCCTCTTTAAAGGAGGCAAGTACTTTCTTACGGAGATTGTCTATCTGTTTTCCTTTTACAGTTGTTTCTGTTTTAATGGATGTATATATAGTATTTGCTCCTATGTTTTTACATATAAAACATAGTATTACTATAGTAATGGTACTTTTAAGTATTATTCTCATTTATAGTTTAGGTCTTTGTTTATAGATTAAATATAAGCAGTTTATCTGCTGCGAACTCTTTTCTTTCGCAAAGATAGTAAAAAGAATTGTGGGCACAAAGAAATGGAAATAAATATTTTTCTATTCTTTTACCAATAAAAATTGGAAACGAGGACTTATCCACATTCCAAAATGATAGGCAATTCACGATGGGCGTATGTCTCTCCGTATCTACCAGCTTTAGCCATAATCCCTATAGCACCAGTTCTTTGTATCCAGGCCTTGACAGAAAGCACAAAGTTGTTGCTGCCTGCTGCATTTCTTCTTTCTGTTCCAATGGGAATGTTAAGGGGTAGGGTGGCGTTCAGTTGCAGGCCAAACCGGGGCAGTTAGGGGCTCTATCGTGGCCCTCTCTATGGGCGTAAATGTAACTATTTCAGTCGTTTCGTGAAAAAAAATGACGAAAAAGTTGGCTGATTGGTAAATAAGGTGTAATTTTGCATCCGCTAATAATGGGCGCTATGGCCCTGAGGCATAAGTTTAACAAAATATTAATAACAACAAAACATGATTATTGTACCAGTAAAAGATGGTGAGAACATCGAAAGAGCTCTCAAAAAATTCAAGAGAAAATTCGAAAAGACAGGTGTTATCAAGGAACTTCGCTCTCGTCAGCAGTTCAATAAGCCTTCTGTTTTGAAGCGTCTCAAGATGGAGCACGCCATCTACGTACAGAAGCTGCGTCAGGAAGAGAAATAAATTTTTCTCTCTCTGAATTTTGGTAGTTTGAATTATTTTCCGTATATTCGTTGCCGAAAACAATAGCTAAGTAGGCACGGGAATGATGGTAGACGAGTTTTTGGACTACTTGCGGTATGAGAAAAACCGCTCAGAGCTGACGGTGGATAGCTACGCCAATGATTTGAAATCGTTCGAGGCGTATTTCAAGGGGCTGGATGAACAGCTTACTTGGCAGTCGGTTGATGCCGATGTTATCCGGGACTGGATGGAGGATATGATGGACAAGGGCAATCGTGCCACTTCTATTAATAGGAGGCTGAGTGCCCTGCGTTCGTTCTTCAGGTTTGCGTTGGCTCGTCGCATGGTAGAACGAGACCCGTCGCGGTTGATTAAGGGTCCCAAGAAGAGTAAACCTCTTCCCCAATTCGTAAAAGAAGACGAGATGAATCGTCTGTTGGACGATGTGGTGTGGGGTGATAGCTTTGAGGAAGTGCGTACGCGTACTATACTCATGGTGTTTTATGAAACCGGTATCCGCTTGTCTGAACTCGTTGGTCTCGACGATGTCTCGGTCGACATGGAAATATGTCAGATTCGGGTGCTTGGAAAGCGTCGCAAGGTGCGTCTCATTCCCTTTGGAGAAGAACTCCGCCATGCCTTATATATATATAATAAGGTAAAGGCTCAGTGGGTGGGGCAGAGCAGTGGCGCTCTCTTCGTTACCACTGATGGGGAGCGGATGAATGGCGACCAGGTGCGGTATGAAGTGAGGCGGCAGCTCGCTAAGGTGTCGACTCTTCATAAGCGCTCGCCACATGTGCTCCGTCATTCCTTTGCTACGGCGATGCTCAATCATGATGCGGGATTGGAAAGCGTGAAGAAATTGCTGGGACATGCCAGCTTGGCCACGACCGAAATCTATACGCATACCACCTTTGAGCAACTGAAACGAGTATATTCAAAAGCCCATCCAAGGGCTTCTCTTTAATCATAAAAAAGGAGGTAACTATGGAAATCAAGATTCAGTCGATACACTTCGACGCTACCGAGAAGTTACAGGCGTTTGTCGAGAAGAAAATCGCCAAGTTGGAAAAAACTTATGAAGATATTCAGAAAGTAGAGGTGCAATTAAAAGTGGTGAAGCCAGCAACGGCACTTAACAAGCAAGTGGGTGTCACGGTGGCTGTTCCGGGAAGCACGCTGTATGCGGAGAAAACCTGTGATACGTTTGAAGAAGGCGTGGATCAGTGTGTGGAAAGCATGAAAGTGCAGCTTGTCAAATTCAAGGAAAAACAACGCAACCACTAAAAAAAACGAGAAAAAGTTTTGGAAGTAGAAAAATAATGCGTATCTTTGCAGCCGTTTTACAACACGTCCTAAAAACGAGTCGCTCGGCGGCTGCAAGGATTT
>CAKPZJ010000017.1 GCA_934204655.1 uncultured Prevotella sp.
TATCTTTATAGGGTAAAACAGTTGTTTGCATAAGAAATACAGATTGTTAAAAACACAACAATATTATATGGGCCAGAGTTGCGATTTTGCTAATGACCCTCTTTGGCCGCGCAGTGATAACAGATGGCAGGCTGCTGGCCATCCCTACGCGGGTAGGGTGGGGTGCCGGCTTTGTGATGGATGTTGCTGTCCTGGCCGGGATGCCGGCCCCTATTATATATAATAAGGTATAAAGACTCGGAGATGATGGGGGAGTAGCCGTGGTCATCGCGGTGTGTAGGGGTGTTGTCGTCACGGATGTAATGACCTGACTACAAATGTAAAATAAAAAGGATTTTTACTTGGCTGTTTATCACAATTTTAGTAACTTTGCACCCAAATGTACGATTTGGCACCTTTTAAAATCGACTTGAAAGGGTTGCATGAGGGCTTGACGACGTTTAAGTTCAAGCTGACCGACGCTTACTTCGAGGCCATTGAGGCCCCCGATGTAGAGCGTGGTGCGCTTGATGTAACGTTGGCTATCAGCCGTAAGGGCAGCATCTTTGAGTTGGTATTTCATATAGAAGGTCAGGTAATTGTACCTTGCGACCTCTGTCTGGACGACATGCAGCAGCCTGTCGCCTGCGATGAGCGGCTCGTAGCCAAATTCGGAGAGGAATACTCCGAGGAGGACGACCTGGTGACGGTCTGTGAGGACGAAGGAATACTCGACGTGGCCTGGTTTGTCTACGAATTTATCGTGCTCAATATCCCTATCAGGCATGTGCATGCACCTGGAAAATGCAACCCTGCCATGATGAAAGTTCTGGACGAACTTTCCGCCACCCGAAGCGGCGAAGCGGATGACCGCGATGACGTGGACCCTCGCTGGGAGGCCCTTAAAAAGTTGAATATTAAAGAATAAATTAAAAAATTACAAACAAATGGCACATCCTAAAAGAAGACAGTCTAAGACTCGTACACTTAAAAGAAGAACTCACGACAAGGCCGTAGCTCCTACACTGGCCGTATGTCCTAACTGTGGCGCTTACTACGTATATCACACCGTATGCAACACCTGTGGTTACTATCGTGGTAAGGTAGCTGTTGTTAAGGAAGCCGCTGAGTAATGGAGAAGATAAACGCAGTTATCACAGGCATCGGTGGCTACGTGCCCGACTATGTGCTCACCAATGATGAGCTGTCGCGCATGGTAGATACCAGCGATGAGTGGATAACCACCCGCGTGGGCATCAAGGAGCGCCGCATCCTCACAGAGGAGGGTCTTGGCACGAGCTATCTGGCACGCAAGGCGGCCAAGCAGCTTATCGCCAAGACAGGCGTAGACCCTGATACCATTGACGCGCTTATCGTAACCACCACCACCCCCGATTACAAGTTCCCCTCTACGGCTTCAATCGTGGTGGGCAAACTTGGACTGAAGAACGCCTTCGCTTTCGACTTCGAGGCTGCGTGCTGCGGGTTTCTCTACTCGCTCGACGTGGCTGCTTCGATGATTCAGAGTGGGCGCTATAAGAAGATTATCGTTATCGGTGCCGACAAGATGTCGTCTCTGGTAGACTATACAGACCGTCAGACCTGCGTACTCTTCGGCGATGGTGCCGGCGCAGTGCTGGTTGAAGCTACCACTGAGGACAGTGTGGGCGTGCAGAACTCTTATCTGCGTACCGACGGCAAGGGCTTGCCTTTCCTGCATATGAAGGCTGGTGGCTCGGTATGCCCGGCATCGCACTTCACCGTAGACCACCGGCTGCACTACCTCTATCAGGAGGGGCGTACCGTGTTTCGCTATGCGGTGACCAGTATGAGCGATGATGTGCTGGAGATACTGAAGCGTAATAATCTTACGGGCAACGACGTAGACTGGGTGGTTCCTCACGAGGCCAACTTGCGTATCATCGAGGCTGTGGCCAAGCGAGCCGAGTTGGATTTGAACAAAGTAATGATTAACATAGACCATTACGGCAATACCAGCGCCGCCACCATCCCATTGGCCCTGTGGGACAATGAGGCCAAGCTGAAGAAAGGCGACAAGGTTATCTTTACCGCCTTTGGTGCCGGTTTCGTCCATGGTGCCTCCTACTATAAGTGGGCTTACAACGGCTCTGATTTTGCTAAGAAATAACAGGCTGCCGTCTATGACGGCTACTATAGACCCAAGCGTGTCTGCAATAGTTGTAATCAGCTATGCAGACACGCTTTCTTTTATACCTCTTATAATAATGAGCGGGGGTTAGACAGTCTGCTCGCTGCTTACATTGGTTATCTCGGTATGGGCGGTGCGCTCGTGGCGTGGTAGTTTCTTGACCACCTCGCTGTAGCTGTGTCTAATCAGGCTGATAACTACATCATCGGCTATCGGGCTGTCTAACGCTACCTGATTCCAGTACTTCTTGTTCATATGATAGGCTCCCTCTATGCCCGGATAGTGCTCGCGCAGTTCTAAGGCGTAGGCAGGGGCACATTTTAAGATTATTCGGGTGGGCCTGTCCAGGTCGACCATGGCGAAAATCTTGCCCAGTACGCGGAAGACCAGTGTAGACTCGTCAAAGGGAAAGTCCTCGGTGGCTAAGGGAAGTCCGAGGCAGTATGTTCTGAATTGTTCTATGTCCATATATCTGAAATTTTACTGTCACCGTTGTAGATATGGGTTGTCGGCTCATTGTCGGCTGTCAGGCGTGGACAGACTTGGTGTCTCGGGGTGCTACTTGCCAGACGCTGCCAGTCCTCTTATCCATTGGTCGAAGACATCTGCGCGAGCCTGCCATATATGTTCTTTGGGCGCTATGCCCAGATGGCTGTTTCCCGAGTCAATGAGCTGTGCCATCTTGGTAGCCATATCCTCGGCATTGCCCGCCTGGTAATAAGTGCCCTTGTCGCCTAAGACGCTCATAGGCTCCCCTATGCGACAGGTGATAATGGGCCGGTCATAAGGCAGGTACATATACAACTTGCTGGGGCATCTGGCCCAGTCCTGCTCGGTATCGCGCATCGGTAATATAAAGTAGTCGGCCAGCGAGAAGTAACGGTCTATGTCCTCTTCGCTTACATAACCGGTCTGTTCGATATGGTGGGCCAGCCGGTGCTGTACTATCTCCTGTCGGACCCCGTCATAGGCAGGGCCGTGGCCCATCATAATGAGCAGGACCTCGGGATGGCTGCGGCGTAGCTGGTCGATGGCGGCCGTCATGGTGAGGGCACCGTAGCTGTGAGTAATGCTACCCATATAGCAGAATACCTTGCGTCCGGCATAGCGTCCTCCGCATATTTTGGAACGGTCTACAGGCGTGGGATGGCACACGCGCTCGTTGTAGGCATAAGGCAGGTAGAGCATGGAGGGATGGCACCGCATGCGCAGGGCTCTCTGGCTGAAAATGTCGTAGAGGTAATGGCTGGCGCACACCAGCGCGTCGGCCTGGACGACAGACAGCATCTCGAAAAACAAGGCCTTGAGCCTGGCCATGCTATGCAGGCCGGAAAAATGTGACATCAGTTCAGAGTGTTCGACTACCAGCCGACAGTGCCTGGGCGTGCGCACCATGTTGCGGGCTACAGGGGCACTGAGGTAGAGAACGTCTATATGCCTGTGGGCGATGATACGGTTCTTGCTCCTAATCTCGTCCAGTGCCGAGTGCTGGGTAAAGAATATCACGTTGGCCGCGTCGGCACATTCTATTTCTGCCCTGTGGCGGTTCTCGGTCGTGTCTTCCATGAGGATGGTTACCGCCCATCCCCTTTGGGTCAGTGGGGCAGCCATGCCCAGTGCCCTCTTGGCGGTGGCGTTGATACTGATGTCGCCCGTAGTGACAAAACAAATGGTAGGTTGCATAAGCAGTCGTATATGGGCAAAGGTATTATTTTTATCCTTACTGGGCAAACAAAGTGCTGACAATTATGCGGAGGGTGGCTTCTTTTGCCTCTTTTTTGTCTGCCGTTGGCTACTTTTTCGTCTCTCTGTAATTCTATTTCAGTATTTTTGGCTAATTTTGTAGCCTATTCCGGAATGATTATGCACAAAGCAGGATTTGTAAATATAGTAGGCAACCCTAACGTGGGCAAGTCTACACTGATGAACCAGCTCGTGGGCGAACGCATAAGCATAGCCACCTTCAAGGCGCAGACCACCCGTCACCGCATCATGGGCATTGTCAACGATGCCGACTGCCAGATAGTGTTCTCGGACACGCCGGGCGTGCTCAAGCCCAACTATAAGATGCAGGAGATGATGCTGGCCTTCTCGGAGTCGGCCCTGGCCGATGCCGACGTGCTGCTCTATGTCACCGATGTGGTGGAGAACCCTGAGAAAAACGCTGACTTCCTGGCCAAGGTGGCCAAGATGACCATTCCCGTACTCCTGCTTATCAACAAGATAGACCAGAGCGACCAGCAGAAGTTGGGCGACATCGTAGAGCACTGGCACCAGCTGCTGCCCAATGCTGAGATACTGCCCGTGTCGGCCAAGAACAAGTTTGGCACCGACATTCTGATGAAGCGCATTAAGGAACTGCTGCCCGAGTCGCCCGCCTACTTTGCCAAGGACCAGCTTACCGACAAGCCCGCCCGCTTCTTTGTCTCAGAGATTATCCGCGAGAAGATACTGCTCTACTATGACAAGGAAATACCCTACTCGGTAGAGGTGGTGGTAGAACGCTTCAAGGAGGATGAGGCCAAGATACACATCAATGCCGTCATCTATGTAGAGCGCGACAGCCAGAAAGGCATCGTGATAGGCCACCAGGGCGTGGCGCTCAAGAAGGTGAGTACCGAGGCCCGCAAGGCTCTGGAGAAGTTTTTCGCCAAGAAAATATTCCTTGAGATATTCGTCAAGGTAGACAAGGACTGGCGTAACTCGCAGCGCGAACTGCAACACTTCGGGTACGACCCCGAATAACGATATAGACCTCCCCCTGATGAGATGTAGGGGATACTCTCGCCGCCATGGCGAGGGCCGGAGAATGTTAAACTTCAGCAAAACAAACAGAAATGGCAAATTTAGTAGCTATCGTAGGCCGCCCCAATGTGGGCAAGTCTACACTCTTCAACAGGCTCACGCAGAGCCGTCATGCTATCGTGAGCGACACCGCCGGTACCACCCGTGACCGGCAGTATGGCAAGTGCTCGTGGAACGGTAAAGAATTTTCGGTAGTGGACACCGGTGGATGGGTAGTCAACTCTGACGATGTGTTCGAGGATGCCATACGCAAACAGGTGCTTGTGGCCACCGAGGAGGCCGACCTGGTGCTCTTCCTGGTGGATGTGGAGACCGGTCTGACAGACTGGGATGAGGACGTGGCCCTTATACTGCGCCGCGCCAAGCTGCCTGTGATACTCGTAGCCAACAAGGTAGATAATAGCTCGGAATACTATGAGGCCGCCGAGTTTTACAAGTTGGGCCTGGGCGAGCCCTTCTGCATCAGCGCAGCCACAGGAGGCGGCACGGGCGACCTGCTTGACACCATACTGGATCGCCTGCCCGCCGAGAACAAGGAGGATGTCGAGGACGACATACCCCGCTTCGCCGTGGTGGGTCGCCCCAACGCCGGCAAGAGCAGTATTATCAACGCCTTTATAGGCGAGGACCGTAACATCGTGACCGAGATAGCCGGTACTACCCGCGATAGCATCTACACGCGTTTTGATAAGTTCGGCTTTGACTTCTACCTGGTTGACACGGCAGGCATCCGCCGCAAGAACAAGGTGTCTGAAGACCTCGAGTTCTACTCGGTGATGCGCTCCATACGCGCCATCGAGCACAGTGATGTCTGCATCCTCATGATTGATGCCACCCGTGGCATCGAGGCCCAGGATATGAACATATTCCAGCTCATCCAGAAGAACAACAAGTCCCTCGTGGTGGTGGTGAACAAGTGGGACCTGGTGGAGAATAAAGACCAGAAAGTTATCGACACCTTTACCAACGCCATCCGTAACCGCATGGCACCCTTTGTCGACTTCCCCATCATCTTTGCCTCGGCCCTCACCAAGCAGCGTATCTTCCGTGTGCTCGAGACCGCCAAGGACGTGTACATGAACCGTCGCGCCCATGTGGGCACCTCCAAACTCAACGAGGTGATGCTCCCCATCATCGAGGCCACGCCGCCCCCCTCTATCAAGGGTAAGTATATCAAGATAAAGTACTGTACCCAGTTGCCCAACACGCAGATTCCTTCTTTCGTGTTCTACGCCAACCTGCCGCAGTATATCAAGGAGCCTTACCGCCGTTTCCTCGAGAACAAGATAAGGGAGAACTGGTCTATGCACGGCTGTCCCATCAACGTGTTTATACGTCAGAAATAAGCCAGACACGTCGCCCGACAGGGTGGCAGATGCAGATGAAGAGACATATATACCTTATTATAATAGGGCTGACGGCTGCCATGATGACCGCCTGTACAGAGCAGCCTAAGGAAGACAACATGGTGGCTGCCACGGCCTGTGCCTATTACGAGGCATTGCTTCGCGGTCATTATGACCAGTTTGTTGACGGAACCTATAGGCCCGACAGCATACCTGCCGGCTATCGCGAGCAACTTATAACCAATGCCCGTATGTATGTAGGCCAGCAGCAGGATGAGCACCACGGCATACAGCGTGTGCGCGCAGTGGGTGCCCAGGCCGATACGGCTCGCCATGTGGGTACAGCCTATCTGGAGTTTACCTATGGTGACAGCCTGCGCGAGCAAGTGGCTGTTCCCATGGTCTGTGTGCGTGGCGTGTGGTACATGCGTTGACCTGGTGTGTGGCCTGACGGCCTATACCTATATAATATAAGCGCCCCCAACTATCCGTATGGTGTAGTTGGGGGCGCTTGCCGTATATTGGCGGCTGGGGTCAGTCGCCCGTGATGCCCATCTGCCGGGCCTTGTCCATGAGCAGGTTCATAAGCGGCTCGCGCTCGTTGGGCACGCGGTTGTCAAGGACAGCATCTTTGAGGGCCTGCTTGAGGGCACCTACCTGAGGGCAGGGAGGCAGGTGGAACAGTTCCATAATCTCGTTGCCGTCAATGCAGGGCTGTAGCAGACGCTTGTAGTCGCGCTCCTTGAGGTCGGCCAGCTTGGTTCTGACAGCGGCAAAGTTGTCTAAGAACTGTTGCTTGCGCACCTGGTTCTTGCTGGTGATGTCGGCCTCGCATAGCAGCATCAGGTCGTCTATGTCGTCGCCTGCATCGTTGAGCAGTCGGCGTACGGCACTATCTGTTACCTCCTCATCGGCTATCACGATGGGGCGCATGTGTAGGTCTACCATCTTCTGGACATACTTCATCTTGGCATCCATCGGCAGTTTGAGCCGGCGGAAGATGCCTGGCACCATCTTGGCCCCTAAGTAGTTGTGATTGTGGAATGTCCAGCCCTGTACTGGGTCCCATCGCTTCGACTTGGGCTTGCCTATGTCGTGTAGCAGGGCCGCCCAGCGTAGCCACAGGTTGTCCGAGTGGGCTGCCACGTTGTCCAGTACCTCTAAGGTATGATAGAAGTTGTTCTTATGCTTACGCCCGTTGCGTGTCTCTACTATATCCAGGGCTGTGAGCTCTGGCAGCAGTATGGGCAGCAGTCCGCAGCGGTACAGGTCTACAAAACCCTTGCTGGGAGTGGGCGTAGCCATTATCTTGTTGAGCTCTTCCATCACCCGCTCGCCACTGATAATCTTGATGCGGTCAGCATTGCGGGTGAGGGCATCAAAGGTGTCATCCTCAATATAGAAGTTGAGCTGCGTGGCGAAACGTATGCAGCGCAGCATGCGCAGGGGGTCGTCAGAGAAGGTGATGTCAGGGTCGAGGGGAGTACGGATGATGCGGTCTTCCATATCATAGACTCCGTCGAAGGGGTCTACCAGCTCGCCGAAGTGGTCGCCGTTGAGGCATGCGGCTAAGGCGTTGATGGTGAAGTCGCGGCGGTTCTGGTCGTCCTCCAAGGTGCCGTCCTCTACATGCGGTTTGCGGCTGTCGTGACTGTAGCTCTCCTTACGGGCACCTACAAACTCGACCTCCATGCCGTGGCACTTGACCTGGGCGGTGCCGAAGTTGCGGAACACCGATATGTATGCCTTGCGCCCCAGGGCTTTCTTGAGAGCCTGGGCCACCTGTATGCCGCTGCCCACCACGACTACGTCAATATCGTTAGACGGCCGCTCAAGAAATAGGTCTCTTACGTAGCCGCCAACCACATAGCACGCCACGCCCAGCTCGTCGGCCACGCGCCCTATCGTCCTGAATATGTCCTTGTCGAGCAGTTTGGCCAGCTCGGCGTCACTCAGATTTCTCATTGTCTTAGTCTATTTTAACGACAAAGTTACTCATTTTAGCCCGTCTTACCAAGCAGAACGCCGTAAAAGTGCAGTCGGCCAACAGCTAAGTCCATGTTCGTGGTCAGGGTCGTAGTTTCTCTCGGTGGGCTGGGTGTCGGGGCGAGCAAAGGGGCCGTCCCGGCTTTGCTAATGATGGTCAGTAGCCGTCCCGGAGCCGTCATTAGGCGGCCAGAGACGGCAGATAAAAGTCCCGCGGTACTCACTTTTTGCCCAAATACGTCCCCAAAGTCAAAAAAAATATGTAAGTTTGCATCCAGCAACCCTCGCCCCATTGGGCGTAAGTATCGGCAAATAAGTATAGGAAAATCAATAATATGAATATCAGAAGCCTCTTGAGCCTGGCAGCCCTTGGCATCCTGCTAATGGCCTGTCAGCCCACCGACGAGCAGCGTGCGCAGTCGCTTATGACCCAGATAGAGCAACTCTATGCCGCGGGCCGCTATCAGGCAGTGCTCGACTCCATTACCCAGTTGCGTTTACAGCATCCGCGGGCCGTCAAGGCCCGTCAGCGAGCCCTCGTTCTGTGGCAGGATGCCTCCCTGCGCCTGGCCCAGCAAGACATAGCCCGCACCGACTCGGCCTTGCAGGCTGCCATAGCCGCCTATAACCAGGCCGGAACCATCCGCGCACGCAACGAGATACGCCTGAGGCGCGACTCGTTACAGGTACGCTACGACGTGCTGGTCGGCACGGTGCGCGTGATACATCGCAGACAGCAGGAAAAATAAATGGCCCGCATGCACATCATGTGGGCAAGATTTGTGTATGTCACGATAAATGGCTAACTTTGCATCCGGTATATTATGGCAACAATGAACACTGAAGAACAGTTCCGTGGGGTGGTAGCCGAGTGTCGCTCGCTCTTCGAGAAGAAACTCCATGACTATGGTGCTTCCTGGCGCATACTGCGGCCGTCGTCGCTGACCGACCAGCTGTATATCAAGGCCAAGCGCATACGCTCATTAGAGGTCAAGGGCGAGTCGCTGGTGGGCGAGGGCATACGCCCCGAGTTTGTGGCCCTTATCAATTACGGTATCGTGGGGCTGATACAGCTCGCCAAGGGCTATGCCGACCGTGTAGACATCACCCCGACCGAGGCCTTGGCTCTCTATGACCATTACGCAGCCGAGGCCCTGGCGCTGATGATACGTAAGAACCACGACTATGATGAGGCCTGGCGCTCCATGCGTGTGAGCAGCTACACCGACTTGATACTTACTAAGATAGAGCGTATCAAGGAGATAGAGGACTTAGACGGCCACACGCTCGTGTCCGAAGGTGTCGATGCCAATTACATGGATGTTATTAATTATGCCGTCTTCGGCGTTATCAAACTGAGCGAGGGTGAATAGGATAGTCACCATAATAACCAACGTGTGCCGTGCGTTGCTGGCCTTGACCTTTATTTTTTCTGGCTATGTCAAGGCCATAGACCCACTGGGCACTCAGTACAAGATAAACGATTACCTGGCCGCGCTCTCTATGGCCGACACCCTGTCAGGGTGGGTCACCCTTACGGTGGCAGTACTCTTGGCCGCGTTAGAGTTCTCTATGGGTGTGTTTATGCTCTGCGCCATCCGGCGGCGACTTGCCACCCGGGTTACCCTGATTTTCATGACCATTATGACGCTTATCACCGTGTGGATAGCTGTAGCCAACCCGGTTAAGGACTGCGGTTGCTTTGGCGACGCGGTGGTACTTACCAACGGCCAGACGCTTGCCAAGAACATCGTGTTGCTGGCCTGCTCCGTCATGGTGTGCTGCTATCCCCGGCGCATGTTTCGCTTTGTCTCAGAGAGCAACCAGTGGATAGCCGTCAACTTCACGGTGCTCTACATCATAGCCACCAGCCTGTACAGTCTGTACACCCTGCCTCAGTTCGACTTCCGCCCCTATCACATCGGGGCCAATATACGTCAGGGCATGACCGTGCCACCTGGGGCCAAGCTCCCCCAGTACGACACCACCTTCATTATGGAGAAAAACGGTGTCCGCCGCGAGTTCACGTTGGCCAACTATCCCGATTCTACCTGGACATTTGTCGACCGCCGTACCGTCCAGACCTCCGAGGGCTACGTGCCGCCCATCCACGACTTCGCCATTCAGGACAATCGTACTGGCGACGACATTACCCAGCAGATACTCAGCGACCCTGGGTACACCTTCCTGCTTATAGCTCCCCATTTAGAGACGGCCGATGACTCCAACTTCGGCGATATAGACCAGCTGTACGAGTACAGCCAGTCCCAGCACATCCCCTTCTACTGCCTTACGGCCAGTGGCGACGAGGGCATACAGCGCTGGCGCGACATCACTGGTGCCGAGTACCCCTTCTGTACCAGCGACGAGACTACGCTCAAGACCATCATCCGCAGCAACCCTGGCCTGGTGCTCCTCAAGGATGGAGTCGTCATTGGTAAATGGAGCCACAACCAGCTGCCCCAGGCCAGCGAACTTACCGCCCCCTTAGGCCAGTTAGAGATAGGCCATCTGCCATCGGCCAGCTACACCCCACGTAAGATATTGGCCATATTGCTGTGGTTCGTACTGCCCTTGGGGCTCCTGATACTGGCCGACCGCACATGGGCATGGAGCCGATGGCTGCGCGATAAGGAAAAAGAACAGAAATCAAAATACTTCAACTTTAAAAACAAAAAGCAATGAGAAAGAAAATTGTAGCAGGTAACTGGAAAATGAACATGAACCTGCAGGATGGCGTAGCACTCGCCAAGGAAATCAACGAGGCTCTTGCCCAGGACAAGCCTAACTGTGATGTAATCATCTGTACTCCCTTTATCCATCTGGCCAGCGTGGCCCAGGTACTCGATGCCAAGACCGTAGGTCTGGGTGCCGAGAACTGCGCCGACAAGGAGAAGGGCGCTTACACTGGCGAGGTTTCTGCCGCCATGGTTAAGTCTACCGGTGCTCAGTATGTTATCCTGGGTCACTCAGAGCGTCGCCAGTACTATGGCGAGACCGCTGAGATACTCAAGGAGAAGGTACAGCTGGCCCTGGCCAACGGTCTGAAGGTTATCTTCTGCTGTGGCGAGACTCTCGAAGAGCGCGAATCCAACCGTCAGAACGAGGTTGTTAAGGCCGAGCTCGAGGGCTCTGTATTCAACCTGACCGCCGAGGAGTGGAAGAACATCATCCTGGCTTACGAGCCCATCTGGGCTATCGGTACCGGCAAGACCGCTACCTCTGACCAGGCAGAGGAGATGCTGGCATACATCCGCTCTATCGTAGCCGAGAAGTACGGCAAGGAAGCCGCTGAGGACACCTCTATCCTCTATGGTGGCAGCTGCAAGGCATCTAATGCTCCTGAGCTGTTCTCTAAGCCCGACATCGATGGCGGACTTATCGGTGGCGCTTCTCTCAAGGCTGCCGACTTTAAGGGCATCATCGATGCCTGGAAGAAGTAAGCATACTATCCATTTAGTGGGCACCCGCCCTGGGCCAGCGGCTCTGGGTGGGGGTGCCCTTTTTACCTATAAATATATATATGATGAGATTTCTTACCATCCTGTTTGTGGCGCTGCTGGCCCCCGTTGTCACGGCCTCGGCGCAGAACTTCATGGAACACGTCCGGAAGACAGCCCCCGGACAGGCCACCGTCACGGTTACCCAGAGCGCAGCCATCGACCAGGTAGTCAATGGCAATGGCCCCGCCACCGCCACCCCCGAGGTGAAGCACACGCCCAAGACATCTCAGCAGACACCTGCGGCCCACGGTGCCACTACCCCCACGAAGCCCGCCGAAGAGCGCCGCCACCCCGAGACTTCCCGCAGCGAGACAGCTACCAGGGAGAATGTACGCACCCCCAAGACTACTACCAAGGAAGATAACGAAGAAGAGATACCGGTCATCGATATGCGCAAGAAGGTGATGCGGGGCGGTTACAAGGTAACCGGCTACCGCGTACAGGCTTTCGCCGGCGGCAATACGCGCGCCGACCGCATGGCGGCCGAACGTATCCGCAACGCCATAAAGCTCAAATTCCCCGACCAGCCTGTCTATGTACACTTCTATTCACCCCGCTGGATATGCCGGGTGGGCAACTACCGTACTTACGAGGAAGCCGACTGGATGCTCGGCCAGCTCCGTAAGATGGGATACAAGGCTGCCACCATCGTAAAGGGAAAGATAACCGTACAGTACTGACAATACAACTCACAACGATAATGACAAGCGAACCCGAATACCGCGACGGACTGGACAAGTTGGCCGCCCACTATACCGACATACTCTCCCTGCTGGGCGAGAACCCTCAGCGCGAGGGACTGGTCAAGACCCCGATGCGCGTGGCCAAGGCCATGCAGGTGCTGACGCGTGGCTACACGCAGGATGCCAAGAAGGTGCTCACCGATGCCCTCTTTGAGGAAAAATACAGCCAGATGGTCATCGTCAAGGACATCGACTTCTTCTCCATGTGCGAACACCACATGCTGCCGTTCTACGGCAAGGCTCACGTGGCCTACATTCCTAACGGAGTGATAACCGGCCTGAGTAAGATAGCCCGCGTGGTAGACATATACAGCCACCGCCTGCAGGTGCAGGAACGTCTGACGCAGCAGATTAAGGACTGCATCGATGAGACGCTTCACCCCCTGGGTGTCATGGTGGTCATCGAGGCCAAGCACATGTGCATGCAGATGCGTGGGGTCGAGAAGCAGAACTCCATCACCACCACGAGCGACTTCTGCGGGGCCTTCAACCAGGCCAAGACCCGCGAGGAGTTTATGAACCTGCTCCGCGGCGAGAGCCGCCGCTTCTAATATTTACTTAATAGATACCATTATGATACGACTCATATCCTGGAATGTTAATGGACTCCGTGCCTGCGTGGGCAAGGGATTCCCCGAGACTTTCAAGACACTCGATGCCGACTTCTTCTGCCTGCAGGAGACTAAGATGCAGGCTGGCCAGCTCGACCTGCAGTTCGATGGCTACCGCTCTTACTGGAGCTACGCCGACAAGAAGGGCTATTCGGGCACGGCCATCTACACCCGCCACGAGCCTCTCAGCGTTAGCTACGGCATAGGCATCGACGAGCACGACCACGAGGGCCGCGTCATCACCCTCGAGATGCCCCGGTTCTACCTCGTTACCGTCTATACGCCCAACTCACAGGACGGGCTGCGCCGACTGGACTACCGCATGCGCTGGGAGTCCGATTTCCAGAACTATCTGCACCAGCTCGATGCCCGCAAGCCGGTGGTGGTGTGTGGCGACATGAACGTGGCCCACGAGGAGATAGACATTAAGAACCCCAAGACCAACCGCCACAACGCCGGATTTACCGATGAGGAGCGCGCCGCCATGACCCGCCTGTTGGGTAGCGGCTTTGTAGACACTTTCAGATACTTGCACCCCGACGAGGTTACCTATAGCTGGTGGTCGTACCGCTTCCGCGCCCGCGAGAAGAACGCAGGCTGGCGCATAGACTACTTTGTGGTGTCCGAGCGCCTGGCCCCTCAGGTGTCTGTCGCCACCATACACACCCAGGTCATGGGCAGCGATCACTGTCCCGTCGAGGTAGACTTGGAGCTGTAGGCCCCACGGCCCGCAGCCGTCACCCCTATAATGACAGCGTCCCGGAGACTCAGGCTTAGAGCCGTCTCCGGGACGCTGTCGTCGTATAGTGCCCCTATCGGGTAGGGTAGTTCAGATTGCGGTCGCTGATGTGGTCGAGCACCTCATCGACATACTTGCGCGACTCCCACCGGGCCATGGGCAGGTCGTGCAGCAGATAGTTGCCGCAGTCCTGTGGGGCCGCACCGGGTATCTCGCCCTCGTACTGAGCCACAAACTCGAACGTGCGCTTTATCAGTGCCACGATGTCGCTGCTCTTCAGGTCGCCCCGCAGTATCAGATAGCACCCTGTAAGGCAGCCCATGGGGCCCCAGTAGATGACGCGGTCGCGCCACTCAGCGTCGTTGCGCAGATAGGTGGCGGCCAGGTGCTCTATGGTGTGTATGGCGCCCGGGTGCAAGGCAGGCTCGCGGTTGGGCTCCTTCATCCTTATGTCGAACGTGGTCACGATCTCGCCGCCCACGGTGTCCTTACGGCTCACATAGATGCCACGCAGCAGCCGCTCGTGGTCTATGGTAAAACTGGGTATCTTGTCCATAATGTATATGATGGTTAAAAAATCAAAGTCTATAGCTGTTCTAAGAACGTACGGGTAACGCCAAACGACTCGTCGGCCAGACGGTCCCAGAAGTCGAAGTACTGGGCCGCCTTATTGTCGCGCAGGGGCACGTCGCTGATGACCCGCATCGACACAAAGGGTACCCCGTACACATGGCAGGTCTGCGCTATGCTGCAGCTCTCCATGTCTACCGCCGTGGCCTCGGGGAAGAGGGTCAGGATGGCCCTCATCTTCTCCTTGGTGTCTACAAACCAGTCGCCACTCACGATGAGCCCCTGGCGCAGATGGGCCGTATCAGTCTGCGCGCATAGCTCTGCCGTGCGACTGATGGCCCCCTCCAGTGTGGCGGGGGTGGCGTAGCGCGCCGGCATGCCCTGTAGCTGTCCGTAGGCACACTGCTCACCGCAGTAGGCATCGTGGTACACATAGGCGGTACCCACCACCACGTCCTGTACGTTCAGGGTGGGGTCAGCGCCACCGGCCACGCCCGTAGAGACCACTAAGTCGGGCTGGTAGAGGTCTATCAGCTCCACGGCACCAATGGCCGAGTTTACCTTGCCTATGCCACACTGCTGCAACACCACCGTGTGGTGGCCTATGGTGCCCACTACAAAGTCCTTGTGGTGCTGCCGCTCTGTACGGCAGTCGTTTAGCAGCGTACGGAGCTGGGCAAATTCCTTGTCCATCGCCACTATGATACCTATCTTCATCTTCAGTCGGGTTGATTATAGACACAAAATTACTCCAAACCCTGCTCATGTGTGCCAGAATGATAGTTAAATAAATATAACGTCCCCCGTCTCGTCCCCCGGCCACTTCTGGCGGCATCCGGAGGTAGGGGATGGCCGTACACAGCTTTGGGACGGTCATTCCCAGCCCCAGGATGTACATCCGCAGTCTTCGGACGGAGCCGCTGGCCATCGTCTGTCCTGCCGCGATGGCTTCTGTACGGCCGGTGAGCGGTCATGGGGCGCGGGGGCGAAATCGTAAAATACTTGGCGTTTTGCTTTGCCCTCTCTCTGATTTACATTACCTTTGTAGTGTCATTCGGCCGCGCGCGCCAGACCCTTAGCCCGCGGGTGGCTGTGGGCGGTGTGTGCCGGCCCACATCAATGGTAGACAACAATCAATCTTATAATAATGAATATACTGAAAAAATATTGGCTCGATGCAGCCGCGGTAGTCCTGTTTGCCCTCATAGCATTTGTCTATTTTATGCCGGCAGACCTCGATGGCCGTATCCTGTATCGCCACGACTCCTCGGCGGGCCGCGGAGCCGGTCAGGAGCAGGCCGAGTACCACGCCCGTACGGGCCAGGTGTCGCGCTGGACTAACGCCACATTCAGCGGCATGCCCACTTATCAGACAGCCCCCTCGTACACCAGTACCGACGGACTGCAGAAGGTAATGGACGCCTACCATCTGTGGCTGCCCGAGAACGTATGGTATGTCTTTGCCTACCTGTTAGGCTTCTACATCCTGCTGCGTGCCTTCGACTTCCGCCGCGAGCTGGCTGCGTTAGGCTCCGTGATATGGGCCTTTTCGTCGTACTTCTTCATTATCATCGCCGCCGGCCATATCTGGAAGGTCATGGCCCTGGCCTATCTGCCCCCGATGATAGCCGGCGTGGTGCTGGCCTACAGGGGCAAGTACCTGGGCGGCTTGCTGCTCACGGCCATCTTCACCGCCTTCGAGGTCAAGGCCAACCACGTGCAGATGACCTACTACTACCTGTTCATCATCCTCTTTATGGTGATAGCGTTTCTGGTTGAGGCCATACGCGCCCACCGCCTGGACCGCTTTGCCAAGGCCACGGCGGCCTGCATGGTGGGCGCTGCGCTGGGCGTGTGCATCAACCTGAGCAACCTGTACCATACGTGGCAGTATGGCCAAGAGAGCATGCGCGGGAAAAGCGAGCTGGTCAAGAAGAACGTGGCCAACCAGACCAATAGCGGCCTGGATCGCGACTACATTACTCAGTGGAGTTACGGGATAGACGAGACGTGGACGCTGCTTATCCCCAACGCCAAGGGAGGCGCCTCGGTGCCACTGGCAGCTAACCAGACGGCCATGGACAAGGCCGATCCGCAGTTTATGCAGATATACCAGCAGATAGGGCAGTACTGGGGCGAGCAGCCCGGTACCAGCGGCCCCGTATATGTGGGTGCCTTCGTGCTGATGCTCTTCGTGCTGTCGCTCTTCATCGTCAAGGGCCCCATGAAGTGGGCCTTGCTGGCCGCCACCGTACTCTCGGTACTGCTGTCGTGGGGCCGCAACTTCATGCCCTTTACCGATTTCTTCCTGGACTATGTGCCCCTGTACGCCAAGTTCCGCACGGTGGCCTCTATCCTGGTCATCGCCGAGTTTACCATACCCCTGCTGGCCATGATGGCCCTGCGCCGTATTGTGGACGACCCCGCAGTGCTTACCCGCAACATGCGCTGGCTCTACGTGAGCTTCGCCCTCACCGCCGGTGTATGCCTGCTCTTCGCCCTCATGCCCGGCGTGTTCTTCTCTGACTTCATCTCGTCGGCCGAGCGCGCCGCCCTCAGTCAGATACCGGCTGAGTATCAGTCGGCCCTCATCGCCAACCTTACCACGATGCGCCAGGCTGTGTTCACGGCCGACTGCTGGCGCTCATTCTGGATTATTACCATCGGCACGGCCTGCTTGCTGCTCTACCGCATTAACAAGCTCAAGGCCCCGTACATGGTGGCTGCCGTGGGAGTACTCTGCCTGGTAGACATGTGGCAGGTTAACAAGCGATACCTCAATGACGACATGTTTGTCGAGAAGAGTGTGCGCGAGGCTCCACAGCCCCTGAGCCATACTGACCGTCAGATACTCCAGGATAAGGGCCTCGACTACCGTGTGCTCAACCTGGCCACCAATACCTTTAATGAGAACGAGACCTCGTACTACCACAAGAGCATCGGCGGCTATCATGCCGCCAAGCTGCGCCGTTACCAGGAGATGATAGAGGCGTATATCAACCCGCAGATGTCGCGCATCATGCAGGCCGTAGCCGAGGCGGGGGGCGACATGACCCGCATTAACGGCGACTCTATATTCCCCGTGCTCAACATGCTCAACGCCAAGTACTTCATAGTACCCCTGCAGGGCGGGCAGACCGTTCCCCTGCAGAACCCGTACGCCTATGGCAACGCCTGGTTTGTAGACCGCATAGCCTATGTGGACAACGCCAACCAGGAGATAGACCGCATAGGTAAGATAGACCTGCGCCACGAGGCCGTGGCCGATGCCCGCTTCCGCGGAGTGCTGGGCCAGGCCGTAGCTCAGGACCGCCACTCGGTGGTGAAGCTCACCGCCTACGAGCCTAACCAGCTCAGCTACGATGTAGACTCTGGCAAGGGCGGCCTGCTGGTCTTCTCCGAGATTTACTATCCAGGCTGGACGGCCACCATCGACGGCAAGCCCGCCGAATTGGGCCGCGTCAACTATATCCTGCGTGCCCTGCAGGTTCCGGCTGGTCGCCACAAGGTCCAGCTCAGCTTCTTCCCCAAGAGTGTTGACACCACCGAGACTATAGCATACATCGCCTACGTGGTTCTGCTGCTTATCATCCTTGGCGGCCTCTACGACACGTGGCGCCGTAGCCACGCAGCTGCTAATAAGTAACCCCGTAAGTACCATAAGGGATATGAAAAAACTCCTCTCGCTCCCACCCAACTTAGTGGGTAGCTTTCACGACATTACAGGGCTGCCGCGTACCGAGTGGTTCTGTACCAACGACCCCATAGGGCGCAAGCTCGGGTCGGGCGGTGGCTCGGCCTGGCTCCTGCAGGCTTGCTACGCGGCCCATGGCCAGGGGCGCTCTTTTGACGAGTGGCTGGCAGCCGACCGACGGCTGCTACTCCATGCTGGCGGACAGAGTCGGCGGTTGCCCTCGTATGCCCCATCGGGCAAGGTGCTTACCCCCATTCCCGTATTCAGATGGGAGCGCGGCCAGCGGCTGTCGCAGGACTTGCTGTCGCTACAGGTGCCGCTCTATCAGCATATTATGGACCAGGCCCCGGCATCCCTGCGTACCATGATAGTGAGCGGCGATGTGTACATAAGGGCCACCCAGCCCCTGCAGCCCATCCCCGATGTCGACGTGGTGTGCTATGGCCTGTGGCTGGGCCCCGAGATAGCCAAGGACCACGGTGTCTTTGTGTCCTCGCATCAGTCGCCCACCCGGCTGAAGTGTATGCTCCAGAAACCGTCGGTACAGACATTGGGGCAGTTGCAGAAAGAGCATTTCTACCTGACCGATATAGGCGTGTGGCTGCTGTCGGACCGCGCTGTCAAGGTGCTCATGCGCCGTTCTACCGAGGCTGGGCGCGTGGTAAACTATGACTTGTATGGCGAGTTTGGCTGCTGTCTGGGTACCGAGCCTACCATGGACGACCCCGAGGTGCGCGCTCTCAGTGTGGCCATACTGCCCCTGCCGGGCGGAGAGTTCTACCACTTCGGTACGACCCACGAGATAGTGTCGTCGATGCTGGCCATCCAGAACAGGGTAAACGACCAGCGCGAAATAATGCACCACTCGCTCAAGCCACACCCCTCTATGTTCCTGCAGAACTCGGAGGTGGAAATCAAAATTAATGAGAACAACCGCAACCTGTGGATAGAAAACAGCCATGTGGCCCGTGGCTGGACTATCGCCCATGACAACGTCATTACGGGTGTGCCCCGCAATGACTGGGCAGTCAGTCTGACTCCTGGCCAGTGTGTCGACATCGTTCCCATAGGCAGCGACCAGTATGCCGTGCGTCCCTATGGGTATAATGATAAGTTCCGGGGCGATGTCAGCGACCCTGCTACCGAGTATTTGGGCCATCCCTTTGCCCAGTGGGCTGCCGAGCGGGGCATAGACCCGCAGGCTATTGTGGGGGGTGCCGACCTGCAGTCGGCCCGCATCTTCCCCGTGGTAGACAACGTACACGATGCCGGAATCGTGCTACGCTGGATACTGGGTGATACCGAGCTGCAGGGCGGAAGCATGCTCTGGCAGCAGTCGCCACGCCTGAGCGCCGACGAGCTGTCGGCCCAGGCCAATCTGCAGCGGCTCACCCAGCAGCGGCAGACTTACCGGGTGCAGAATTGGTCGTTCCTGGCCCGCAACTATGCCCACAGTGTGTTTTACCAGATAGACTTGGACGACGCCGCGCACGAGTTTGCCGCCCACCACATAGCCGAGCCGTCGGCCCTGCCGGCCGATGAGTCGCTCCTGACCCGCATACACGATGCCATGTTCCGCTCCGAGCTGCAGCGCCTTAATGGCCAAGACAGCAGTCAGAGCGAGCAGCGCGCCTTCAGTCTGCTGCGCGACGGACTGACGCAGCCCGTGCTGGCCCAGAAGCAGCGCCCCCGTCTGTCGGTGTACTCAGACCAGATAGTATGGGGCCGTAGCCCGGTGCGCATAGACATCGCCGGTGGCTGGACAGACACGCCCCCGTTCTGCCTGATGGAGGGGGGAAACGTCATCAACGTGGCCATCGAGCTCAATGGGCAACCCCCATTGCAGACGTACATCAAACCATGTGCCGAGCCCCACATTATCCTGCGCAGCATAGACTTGGGAGCCGCCGAGGTGATAGATAACTACGACGCGCTGCGCGACTTCCACCATGTGGGCAGTCCCTTCTCTATCCCCAAGGCCGCCCTGGCCTTGGCTGGCTTCTTGCCCGAGTATGGGGCCGACCAGTACTCATCGCTCCGTGACCAGCTACAAGTCTTTGGCTGTGGTATCGAGGTGACACTGCTGTCGGCCATCCCCGCGGGGTCGGGCTTGGGTACCAGCAGTCTGCTGGCCTCGACCGTGCTGGGTGCCATCAGCGATTTCTGTGGGCTCATGTGGGACAAGAACGAGATAGGCCGCCGCACCCTGGTACTCGAGCAGTTGCTCACCACCGGTGGCGGCTGGCAGGATCAGTTCGGCGGACTGCTCCAGGGTGTCAAACTGCTTCAGACTGATAAGGGATTTGATCAGAATCCGGTTGCGCGGTGGCTCCCCTCGTCGCTCTTTACACAGCCCGAGTACCGCCCCTGCCATCTGCTGTACTATACTGGTATAACGCGTACGGCCAAGAAAATTTTGGCAGAGATAGTACGCCGTATGTTCCTTAACCAGCACGATGAGCTGGCCCTCTTGCGCCAGATGAAGCAGCACACGATGGAGATGTACGAGGCTCTGCAGCGCGAGAACTTTGACGTGATGGGCCGGCTGATACGCAAGACGTGGCAGCAGAACCAGTTGCTGGACAGCGGAACCAACCCCGCTGAGGTGCAGCGGCTCACGGCGCTGATAGACGACCTCTGTCTGGGTTACAAGTTGCCTGGTGCCGGTGGTGGTGGCTATCTGTACATGGTGGCCAAGGACCCCGAGGCGGCAGCCCGTATCAAGCAGATACTGCGCGACAATCGCCTCAATGTCAATGCCCGTTTCGTCGATATGTCGCTCAGTGACAAGGGACTCCAGATAAGTCGCAGCTGACGCAGCCGTTATCAGGGGCATGCCTATAAGCCATCCGGCCCTGCTCGACATATTGTCGGGCAGGGCCGGATGGTTTGTACACAGATGGGTAGTGGCAGGGAGCGAAAGGCTACTCGTGCTTCAGGTCGGCCACCACATACTCGGAGCGGGTACCGATGCGAAACTTGGCACCCCAGATGCCCATCCCGGAACTTACATAGTAGCGCGTCTGTCCGCGTTGCCATGGCCCGAAGGCATCTTCGTACAACAGGCGGGTTATCCACGATACCGGCCACACCTGTCCATAGTGCGTGTGTCCGCTAAACTGAAAATCTACGCCTGCGCGCTGTGCCTGCTCTAAGTGGTAGGGCTGATGGTCCAGCAGAATGGTGTAAGGGCTCGGACGGTTGGCATCGGTGCTGTCACGGAGCAAGGGCCTCAAGGCGCGGCGATGCGGGTTGGAGCGGTCGTCGCGTCCCACAATGCGCAGGCCTATTACTTGGGCCACGCTGTCGCGCAGCAGCGTGATGCCGGCATCGTGGTAGAACTGCTGGGCACGGCTGTCGCCACTATAGTACTCATGGTTGCCCAGGCAGGCATAGACTGGGGCCTGAAGGCGATGAAACTCCTGGGCCATGCCCTCGTAGATAAGTGGGCGGACGCTGATGTCAATGATGTCGCCGCCAATAAGGACCAGGTCGGGACGCTCAGCGTTGATAAGGTCTATCCACCGGGCCAGCTCGTGGCGCCCATTGTGATAGCCCAAGTGCAGGTCGCTCAGCATCACGATACGCAGGGGGCGCTCCAAGGGCTTGGCGGTGGTTATAGTAATGTACGCGCGTACCTTATTATTATATTGTATATTGCCATAGACAAAGACGGCGATTAGTACGGCCGTCAGTCCGATGGCCGTGTAGCCATTGGCATAGAGCCAGCTGCGTGGTACGAGTCCCACAAGCCGTCCCACGTCGAGCACGAGGAACGCCATGACTACATAGAGCAGCACGAAAAGAAACGAGTTGCTCACCTGGTAGGTAACGCGGGCCACGGGCATGGGCAGGCGGTCGAGCTGTCCGCTGAAGGTTACGGCCATCAGTCCTATCAGGGCTATGCACAGGCCGATGACCACCCCGCGCAACCAAGGCATCATGGACAGTAGGGTATAGACATGCCACAGGGCATAGCCCACGCCTGCCAAGGGGAGAATGAGAAATATAAAAAACCACATAGTAATCACGAATATTACTGCAAAGTTACGCTTTTCCTCCGTAGCTATCAATGGTACATGGGGAAAAAGCGTAATTTGCGTGGTAATATCCGTAAAATGTGTACTGACCGTCAGTACACATCAGAAAATATCAGATACCTTTTTGCTGGAGTAGATGGGCTATCGACTGAGCACTCTGGAACAGGCAGACAGGTTCTCCCTCCCGTCCTCCATGCAGGATGCCGAAGACCTTGCCGTTGCGGAATACGGGGCTGCCACTTGCGCCCTGTTTGAGGATGATAGAGGTGTCGCAGAGGAAGAAGTTGCCATCTACCTGAGTGATAGTTGCCTGTCCCTCTTTTATCTCAAACCACTCTTTGGAGTGTTGGCTGAAGATGGTGTCGCCCTCCTGTCGCTCCGAGATACGTTCGTAACTTATAGTGTCAAGCATGGTACCTACTTCGGGCGTGGCGGTGTCCAGTTTCAGCGTACTGTGCATGCCCGGTATCCTGAATACGGCCACATCGGCTCCGTTGGGCGTTCTGTCGTATTGGTATAGCACGGCATCCTCCTTGGCGAGCGTGATAGTTTCGCCGTTGGCATCCAACAGAAACGGTTCCTGCTCTACTACATGTGCAGCGGTAATAAACAGATGGCCTACCAGGCAACCACAGCCCTCACGCTGGCTCTTTAGTGAGTTGTGAAAAACAAATTGTTTCATAGTGTATGGGAAATAAACGTTAGTTATGATGATTGCAAATGTACGCTGTTTGCAGAATATAAACAAGCAAAATCCTATTTTTTATTTGCTCTGTACCTGCCATCTTGCCCTTTGTCATCCTAAAGAAGACAGATATAGACGAGATGCGCCATCTGAAATAGAACCGAAACAGGCATTATAACCTTGCCGGCAGTTCCCCGTGTTCTTCAGACGTTGGTTAGCACCACCGCGACCCTCACCCTGGTCATGGAGGGTAAAGCGGCTTTTTGGACGACCGCAGAACACGCCAAAATGACCATTCCCATACATACCAAATCCGCAAATCTTTAAAGATTTATGGATTGTAATCCAAATATCTTTAAAGATTTTTGGAATTGCGAACGATAATTTTTATATTTGCAGTGTCAAATAGATAGCTCAACATGATGATACCGAGAATATTAGCTTCAGATATACGCAAAAGAATAGGTCAGGGTAAGGTTCTAATAGTCTTTGGGGCCCGCCAAGTGGGCAAAACGACCCTCCTGCATGACACCTTGCAGGCTGATAGTGGCAATGTGCTCTGGCTTAATGGTGATGAGCCCGATGTGAGGTCGCTGTTTGAAGGCGCAACGTCTACTCGGCTTAACAGTTTTATAGGCTCTAAGAAAATAGTAGTAATCGACGAGGCGCAGCGCATAATAAATATAGGGCTGGCGCTCAAACTTATAGCCGACAATAATGCCTCGGTACAGCTGATAGCTACCGGCAGTTCGTCTTTTGACCTCGCCAATACTGTCAACGAGCCTCTTACAGGACGTAAATTCGAGTTGCTGATGTTCCCCTTGTCCTTTGCAGAACTCGCGTCATATACAGGGCTACTCGAGGAGAAGCGTATGCTTCCGCACAGATTGATATATGGAAGTTATCCCGATGTGGTTAACCATGTTGGTG
This sequence comes from uncultured Prevotella sp., assembly GCA_934204655.1. Taxonomy (GTDB): domain Bacteria; phylum Bacteroidota; class Bacteroidia; order Bacteroidales; family Bacteroidaceae; genus Prevotella. The sequence goes on from CAKPZJ010000017.1 coordinate 23,802, forward strand.
ATGAGCGAGAAATATTACAGCAGCTGGCAGATAGCTATTTATATAAAGACATTCTGTCCTTTGACAGGATAAAGAGAAATGAGAAGATAGTGAAACTGCTTCAGGCAATAGCTTTCCAGATAGGTTCGGAGGTGTCATTCAATGAGCTGGCACAGACATGCGGACTCGATCCGAAGACAGTAGAAGCCTATGTGCAGCTATTAGAGCAGGCATATATCATCTTCCGACTGCCATCGTATAGTCGCAATCTGCGTAATGAACTGAAATTTGCCCGCAAGATATACTTCTGGGATTGTGGCATACGCAATGCCGTTATTGGCAATTATCTCCAGGCCGAAATGCGTCAGGATATGGGAGCTCTGTTTGAGAACTATCTGGTGGCAGAGCGTCTTAAAAAGCAGCATTACGCTCGCACCTTTGCCAAAAGCTACTTCTGGCGAACTTCCGCTAAGCAGGAAATTGATTATATAGAAGAGATAAACGGTCAGATAACGGCTTACGAGTTTAAGTGGAACCCACACCGTAAGGCGACGGTGCCCACGGCCTTTGCCAAGCATTATCCCGAAGTGCCATTTCTGGTCATTACGCGCGATAACTATTGGGAATTTTTGGCTATGGATAACCAGTAAAAAGATAATCCCCGATACGGCTTCGAATATGACCGTATCGGGGATTAAGGTGATGATGCCCCAGGTTACTCTAAGAACCCCTGGCGACGCAGAGCCTGGACGAGGCCGGCCGACATGGCCTCATTGTCCTTGCGCGTGTAGCGTATGTCGGTAAATACCTGGGCCAGGGTCTGCTTATGGTTAATCTCTACGAAGTGGCGGTTCTCCTCTAATGCCTCTTTGGCGGCATATAGCTGGTCTATGCGTTCGGACGTGTAGTCATGGTAGGTCTCGCTGTGTACGATGGCCTCTATGGGCAGACGGTCTGACAGGGTGGGCTGCTCGTCGGGCCATCCTAAGGTGATGGTGGCCACGGGGAAAACCAACTTAGGTAGCTGCAGAGTGTCTATGATGGCCTCGGGCTGATAGACCGTAGTGCCTAAAAAGCACAAGCCCAGCCCCTCTTCTTCGGCCAGGTTGCAGAACGTCTGGCAAAAGAGCAACGCGTCGGTTGCAGCATTGAGAAAACTCAGCAGATTGTCGTAGCCAGGATGAGCCTGACGCTCTTCGGCCCAGCGTGTGGTACGGCGGAAGTCGGCGCAGAACGTGAGGACTACGGGGGCACCCGTCACCATGGGTTGGTTGAAGTGAGCCGGAGCCAACTGGCGCTTCATGGCATCGTCGCGGGTAACGACAACCGAGTAGAGCTGCAGATTGCCCATGGTCTGGGTACGCTCAGCCAGAGCGAGCAGGTTGGTGAGCAGCGCGTTGTCGACAGGCTGCTCTGTATAGCGGCGTATGGAACGCCTGGAGGATAGGTTCTTCATCTTTCTGGATAATTAGGTTGAGCTAATGGTGGCGTAGGTTGAGCGGCATGCGGTCACTCACATGGCCCAGGCGCCGCCTATCTTATACAAAGGTAGCCAAAGTTTTCCGAAAGGGGAAAGAAATGATAAGAAAGGTTGTCGGAAAATTGCAAAAAGTGTCGTCCAAGTTAAAAAAATATAGTAGTTTTGCAGCTATACACATCATTAATAATATTATACCACATATATGACAGAAGTAAAGACTTACTCCTACGAGGAGGCTTACGCCGCTACGCTCGCATACTTTGACGGCGACGAGCTGGCAGCCCGCGTATGGGTCAATAAGTATGCTATGAAGGACAGCGCAGGCCACATCTACGAGCTGTCGCCCAAGGATATGCACTGGCGGATAGCCAATGAGGTGGCCCGGATAGAGAGTATATACCCCAATGCCATGACGGCTCAGGAGGTGTTTGACGTGATAGACCATTTCCGCTACATTATACCCGCCGGAAGTCCCATGACCGGCATAGGCAACCATCACCAGGTGGCCTCGCTCAGCAACTGTTTCGTTATCGGCATCGAGGGCGACGCCGACTCGTACGGTGCCATCATGCGCATTGACGAGGAGCAAGTCCAGCTTATGAAGCGCCGTGGTGGCGTGGGTCACGACCTGAGCCAACTGCGTCCCAAGGGTTCGGCTGTCAACAATTCAGCCCTTACTTCGACTGGTTTGGTGCCCTTTATGGAGCGATATTCTAACTCAACACGTGAAGTGGCTCAGGACGGACGGCGCGGAGCCCTGATGTTGTCGGTAAGCATCAAGCACCCCGATGCCGAGGCGTTTATAGATGCCAAGATGACCGAAGGGCGGGTTACTGGTGCCAATGTGAGTGTGAAGATTGACGATGCCTTCATGCAGGCGGTGGTGGACGGAACCGACTATGTGCAGCAGTTCCCTATCGACGCCGCTGAGCCGCAGGTCACCAAGCCCATCGCGGCCCGCAAACTGTGGCAGAAGATAGTACACAATGCCTGGAAGAGTGCCGAGCCAGGTGTGCTGTTCTGGGATACCATCCTGCGCGAGAGCATCCCCGACTGCTACGCTGACTTGGGCTTCCGTACGGTGAGTACCAATCCCTGTGGCGAGATACCCCTCTGTCCCTATGACAGCTGCCGGCTGCTGTGTATCAACCTGTATAGTTATGTAGACCATCCCTTTACGCCTCAGGCCCACTTCGATACCGACCTCTTTGGCCGCCACGCCCGTATAGCCCAGCGTATCATGGACGATATAGTAGACCTGGAACTTGAGAAGATAGACCTGATACTGGAAAAGATAGCCCGCGACCCGCAGAGCGACGAGATAAAGCATGCCGAGCAGCAGCTGTGGCTGAAGATACGGCACAAGTGTGTCCAGGGACGCCGTATAGGTATAGGCATTACCGCCGAGGGCGACATGCTGGCCGCCATGGGTCTGCGCTATGGTACCCAGGAGGCTACCGACTTCAGCGTGGGCGTACACCAGACGCTGGCCCTGAACGTATATAGGTCTTCGGTAGATCTGGCGCGCGAGCGTGGGGCCTTCGAGATTTACGATGCTCACCGCGAGGAGGCCAACCCATTCGTACAGCGGCTCCGCGAGGCCGACCCGCAACTCTATGCCGATATGGTGAAGTACGGCCGACGCAACATAGCCTGCCTTACCATCGCCCCCACAGGTACCACGTCGCTGCTCACCCAGACCACATCGGGCATAGAGCCCGTCTTCATGCCTGTGTACAAGCGCCGCCGCAAGGTGAACCCCAACGATGCCGATGTCCATGTAGACTATGTTGACGAAGTGGGCGACAGCTTCGAGGAATACATCGTGTACCACCGCAAGTTTATCGAGTGGATGCGTGTGAACGGCTACGATACCGACCGCCGTTACACCCAGGACGAGATAGACCAACTCGTGGCCCGTTCTCCTTACTACAAGGCCACGGCCAACGATGTCGACTGGCTTATGAAGGTGCGTATGCAGGGTGCCATCCAACAGTGGGTGGACCACTCTATCTCCGTGACGGTTAATCTGCCCAACGAGGTAGACGAAGACCTCGTTAACCGTCTTTATGTCGAAGCCTGGCGGTCTGGTTGTAAGGGCTGTACCATTTATCGTGACGGTAGTCGGTCGGGCGTTATGGTCTCGGCTTCTAAGAAGGACAAAAAGAAGGAGAAAGCTCCTGCCCCCGAATCCTCGGTATCGGCCATGCTGAGGCCCGTGGTAACCGAGACTCGTCCCAAGGAGTTGGTGTGCGACGTGGTGCGCTTCCAGAACAACCGCGAGAAGTGGGTGGCCTTCGTAGGACTGCTTGATGGTTATCCCTACGAGATATTTACCGGTCTGCAGGACGACGAGGAGGGTATCGTGCTGCCCAAGACCGTTACCCGGGGCAAGATTATCAAGCAGACCAACGAGGACGGTACCCACCGCTATGACTTCCAGTTTGAGAACAAGCGTGGCTACAAGACTACCGTCGAGGGGCTGTCTCAGAAGTTTAACCCCGAGTACTGGAACTACGCCAAGCTCATCTCTGGCGTGCTGCGTTACCGCATGCCCATCGACCATGTCATCAAGCTCGTGGGCTCGCTCCAGCTCAATGACGAGAGTATCAATACCTGGAAGAACGGCGTGGAGCGCGCTCTCAAGAAATACATCGCTGACGGCACCCAGGCCAAGGGCCAGAAGTGTCCCGCCTGTGGCTGCGAGACCTTGGTGTACCAGGAAGGGTGTCTTATCTGTACCAACTGTGGTGCCAGCCGGTGTGGCTGATGCCCCCTATATATAATAAGGTGAAGATATGAAACTCCAATCCAGCTATATCTACCTGCGCGACCTGCATTTTCATGCCTATCACGGCGTGGAGCCGCAGGAACGCAAGGTGGGCAACGACTATCTGCTGTCGCTGCGACTCCAGTACCCCATCGACGCGGCCATGCTGTCAGACAATGTACTCGACACGGTAAACTATGCCGACGTGTACCGTATCGCCGAGCAGGAAATGCAGGTGCCCAGTAATCTGCTCGAACGGGTGGCTTACCGCATGGCCGACCGCATCTTCCGCCGTTTTGCCTTTGTTGAGGCTGTTGACATCCAACTTACTAAGCTCAATCCCCCCATGGGAACCAATCAGGGTGGCGCCGGTGTTGAAGTTCACTTAATAAATGATAAAACTTGACGATTGCTGGCGGTTTTATGATGAATATTTGTTAATTTTGCATCATTATGCGTGTAGAGAGTATTCGTAAGAGCATAGTGTTCATCCTGCTGGTATTCATGGTGGTACCCATGTTGGCCGAGGGGCGCCCGTTTACGCTGGTGATAGACGCCGGTCATGGGGGGCACGATTTTGGTGCGCCGGGAGCCGTTACCAATGAGAAGACGCTCACCCTGCGCTACGCCTTGGCTTTCGGTAGGATGGTCAAGGAGAAGTGTCCCGATGTGCGGGTCATCTACACCCGTACCAAGGATGTGTACCTCAAGCTAGTAGACCGCGCCGAGGTGGCCAACCGTAACAAGGCCGACCTGTTTATGTCTTTCCACATCAACGCCGTCGAGGGCAACCACTCGGCCCATGGCTTCCAGACCTGGACATTGGGCCGTGGGGCCAGTACCGGCAACAAGGGCATCAAGGAGAACCTCGATGTGGCCAAGCGCGAGAACTCCGTCATCTTTATGGAGAAAGACTACAAGCAGGTGTACAAGGGTATCGACCAGAATAGTGCTGAGAGCGATATTATGTTTGAATTCATCGCCGACAAGAACCGTGAGCGCAGCGTAGAACTGGCCAAGCTCATGCAGCGCGAGGTGTGCCGTGCCACGGGGCGTGTCAATGGCGGCGCCCATCAGAACAATCTGGCCGTGCTCAGGCTCTCCTCTATGCCCAGTTGTCTCTTAGAGCTGGGCTTTATATCTACTCCCGACGAAGAAAACTTCCTCAATTCGGACAACGCGCTGGCTCTCTACACCCAGGGCGTGTTCAATGCGTTTCTACAGTACAAGCACCGCTTCGGCGACAAGATAACGGTACCCTACAAGACCACCGAGGAACCGGCCGAGGAACTTCCCCAAATAGTGCCCGATGAGTACCGGCAGCCCGAGACCCAGGCTGCAAAGCCTGAGACGAGGACGGTAAAGCCCGAGGCAAGGGTGACTAAGCCAGAGCCCAAGACGGTGAAGACCGAGGTGGCCGCCCCTAAGCCCGAGGCCAAGGCCCCGTCTGCCGAAACCCACAGGGCGCAGCCCGCCACCCGTGTGCAGGCTCCCGCGGCTACGGCCCGGCAGCAGACTATGGTTGCTGGCCGTCCCGTGTTCAAGGTACAGATAATGGCCAGCTCGTATAAGCTCAAGGCAGGCGACAGCCACCTCAAGGGACTTACCGATGTGGATTATTACGAGGAGGGCGAGTGGCTCAAGTACACCTACGGCGCATCGGCCGACTACAATGAGATATACCGTCTGCGTAAATCCATCCTGGACCGCTTCCCCGAGGCGTTTATCATCGCCTTTAAGGACGGCCGTAAGATGAATGTCAACCAGGCCATCCGTGAATTTAAGATGAACAAGTAGTATTTATTAGCATTAAGGATATGAATTTTTTTACGAAAGAAGTCAAGATAGCCTTAGCCGCTATTGTGGGAATAGTAGTGCTGTTCTTTGGCATGAATTTTCTGAAGGGCAAGAGTCTGTTCTCCTCTGACCGCGTGTACTTTGCCAAGTTTACCAACATCAGTGGCCTCACGGCATCGAGCCCCATATTCGCCAACGGTTTCAAGGTGGGCACGGTCAAGGCCATCGACTTCGACTACGCTACCGGGGCCGGCATAGTGGTCGAGTTCGGTACCGATAAGCAGCTGCGCATACCCGAGGGCACGCGCGCCGAGATAGAGAGCGACATGATGGGCAACGTCAAGATGAACCTGATTATGGGCGCGCCCACGGCTCAGGCCGTTCAGCCCGGCGACACCATCAGCGGAGCCGTCAACGGTGGCCTGATGGACAAGGTGGCCGAGGTGGTACCCGCCGTAGAGAAGATGCTGCCCAAGTTAGACTCCATTATGGCCAGTCTGAACGCCTTGTTAGCTGACCCGGCCCTGGCCCAGTCGCTGCATAATGTGCGCGACATTACGGCCAACCTGACCACGTCGACCGAGCAGCTCAATACGCTGCTTGGCAATGTGAACCGCGGTGTGCCCACGATGATGGCCAAGGCCAACGGTGTGCTGGACAACACGCAGCGCCTTACGGGCAACTTGGCAGCGCTGGACCTGGCTGGTACCATGGCGCGCGTAGACCAGACGTTGGCCAATGTGCAGGCCGTAACGGCCAAGCTGAACAGCAACGAGGGCACCTTGGGTCTGCTGATGAACGACCCCAACCTATATCATAGCCTGAACCGCACGGTGGTGAGCGCCGACACGCTGCTTACCAATCTGCGCCAGCACCCTAAGCGCTACGTACACTTCTCCCTCTTCGGCAAGAAGGACAAGTAGCCCCCGGGCTGTTGCCGGGCTATCCGCCAGACATACATAGTTAAATATAGAGCGAGTAGGGCCGTCCCACAGCGGGATGGCCCTGCTCGCTTTGCGTATGGGAGCCATCTTTTTGGGTAAAAGCAAAAAGGTGAAGCGTAAAGAGGTAAAAAGCATAGGGATGGAGAGCCACTCTGTAATAGTGGGAAGCATCATCAACTTTGTGGAGACCGACCTTTACGTTTCCCGGAGCCGTCATTAGCGCGCTGGGAGCCGTCTTTAGAAACGTAAAGGTCGGTCTTTCTATTTTCGGTGGTCGTCATTAGAATATTCGTAGCCATTTCGGGGCAGATGTGGATAGTCTCGCAACTATCGCGCTGATTATGCGGGATTGTTGGCAACCGCCATTAACGGGCCATCCGCTGCCTGGGCCGCCCCCGAGGCCCGCGTGGGTGTGTTGGGAACTAATATAGATTTAGTATAAATTGTGGAGGCCGATGTTTCACGGCTCTTACCATTTTGGCAGTTAGCCTGTTTCGGGGTAGTTTGCCGTAGGGCGGGGCTATGTTTCACCATTGGGGCCGCCGGGGTGGTTGGGCGGTGTCTAAATAGCTCAAACACATTAAGTTTGATACCCGCGCTATCCACAAGAATTATTAGTGTATAGGTAGCCGTGTAAACGGCTGATACTGTGGTGGTTAGCGTGGATATGGCGATGGCTGTAAAAAAGATAAATTTGCATTTTTCAGTTTTTTTTACGATATTTGCAAGCGTAAAACAATGTTTAATCGAGTCGAAAGACATTAATTAGGTAGGTTTAGTTAATGAAAGTGATTCCTGATGCACGTTGGGAACGTGTACTTGCGCTCATTCGCGAGAACGTGTCCACGCAGCAGTTTACTACATGGTTCAGCCGCATCGTGTTCGTCGCCTTTGGCGAGGCCGAACGTGTGGTTTACATCGCCGTACCCAGTCACTACGTGTACGAGTACCTCGAAGAGAATTATGTTGATCTGCTCAGCAGGGTCCTTCACAGCGTCTTCGGCGATGGCGTCAAGCTCAAGTACCGTGTACTGGTCGACAAGGAGCACGGACGTACCCAGGTGGTCGAGGGCGATGAGTCCTCGTCGCCCATCAAGGAACCCGTACAGCCCCATGGCGGCCTCGCGCCTGCTCCCGAGGCTCAGGCCCCGGCCCAAGACCTGGACCCGCGTCTCAATCCCCGTCAGACTTTCGACAACTATATCGAGGGCGCCAGCAACAAGCTGCCCCGCTCTGTGGGCCGCTCCATCGCCGAGCACCCCAACAACAGCAAGTTCAACCCTATGTTCATCTACGGCCCTTCGGGCTGTGGCAAGACCCACCTTATCAACGCCATCGGTGTGGCCACTAAGTCTATCTATCCGCAGAAGCGTGTGCTGTACATCAGCGCGCGCCTGTTCCAGGTACAATATACCGACGCGGTGCGCCAGAACACGGTCAACGACTTCATAAGGTTCTACCAGACCATTGACATGCTTATCCTGGACGATGTGCAGGAGTGGGTTTCGTCGCCCAAGACCCAGGACACGTTCTTCCACATCTTCAACCATCTGTTTAAGAACGGCAAGCGCATCATTCTGGCTTCTGACCGTCCGCCGGTAGACCTCAAGGGCATGAACGACCGCCTGCTTACCCGTTTCTCCTGTGGCCTGATAGCCGAGTTAGAGAAGCCTAATGTGCAGCTGTGTGTAGACATTCTGTGCAGCAAGATACGTCGCGACGGACTGAGCATACCCGATGACGTGATAGAGTTTATCGCTCAGACGGCCAATGGTAGCGTGCGCGACCTGGAGGGTGTCATCAACTCGCTCATGGCTTACAGCGTGGTGTACAACTGCAACGTAGACATGCGGCTGGCCGACCGCGTGATACGCCGGGCGGTTAAGATAGACGACAAGCCGCTCACCGTGGACGACATCATGGACAAGGTGTGTACACACTTCAACGTTACCCAGGCCGCCGTGAACAGCAAGAGCCGCAAACGCGACTATGTGGTGCCCCGGCAGCTCACCATGTACTTTACGGCCAAGTACACCAAGATGCCAGCCGGCCGCATAGGCAAGCTGATAGGCGGCCGCGACCACTCGACGGTCATACACAGCTGCTCGCAGATAGAGAAACGCCTCAAGGTCGATAAGATGTTTGCCGAAGAGGTGGTGAGCATCGAGAACTCGTTCAAACTGAAGAAATAGGCCGCTCACACAGCCTGTTTTGGTCTTTTACAGGGAACGGCCGATGTCCTGTGTGGGTATTATCGGCTTATTAGGCTTGTCAGCAGTGTCTTTCAGCACCATTGTGGATAAAAATACGGCAAGAGTCTTGGTCTTTTTATTTCTCGCAATAGCCGCATCATAACCAGTGCGTGTATTAGGCCGTATAAATGAAGTCTCCGTTTCGGTCATGACATTCGTGGCTCCAGCCAGGATAGCAGTACGAATGTCTATGTGGGCAGCGCGCCGTTTACAAGCCGCAGACACAGATGTCATAGTTCTTTATGTCATTCTCCTGGGTTCTCTCTTGAGGCTAACTATTCCCAGATCCTATTAAGCGGCCCTGTACCAGACAGTCTGTCTGGCTTCCTTGTCGTTGGTTGTCTCTTTCTGAAAATTAGGGGCGGTTTTGGAGGCATGTGCAGCCTTTCGGGGGCGAACGGCCAACCTCTTCAGAACCATGGAAAACCTAAAAATGCGGGGACTGATAAAAAAAAGAGGGCAAAAGTGTGTGGCAAATTATTTTTTATCTAAATTTGTATTCGATAACCATAAACGTCAGCCTTATGCCTGTAACCAATGAACACCTGTTAGGTAAAATCTATCATCTCTATGCCGATGGCTTCCGCAGCATGACCATCGGCAAGACGCTATGGGCTGTGATTATCGTCAAGCTGATAGTAATCTTCTTAGTACTCCGCCTCTTCTTCTTTCCCGATGTGCTGGCCCGGAAAGCCGTCGGTGGCGACAAGGCCGAGGTGGTGGCCTCCGAACTTCTGTCGCGCTGACTCCTTGCTGTTCAACCATTCATTAACAAACATATCTATCTATGACACATCTGTTAACCATAGACCCCACACTCATAGACTGGTCGCGTGCGCAGTTCGCGCTTACCGCCATCTATCACTGGCTGTTCGTGCCACTCACCCTGGGGCTGGCCCTTATCATGGGCATCATGGAGACGTGCTATTATCGCACTGGTAAACGATTTTGGAAGGACACTGCTGTCTTCTGGCAACGGCTCTTCGGAGTCAATTTCGCCATGGGCGTGGCCACTGGCATCATCCTTGAGTTTGAGTTTGGCACCAACTGGAGCAACTACTCGTGGTTTGTGGGCGACATCTTTGGCGCTCCGCTCGCCGTCGAAGGCATTGTGGCTTTCTTCATGGAGAGCACCTTTGTGGCCGTCATGTTCTTTGGCTGGCAGAAGGTGTCGCGCGGGTTCCACTTGGCAGCCACCTGGCTCACCGGACTGGGTGCCACCATCTCGGCGTGGTGGATTCTGGTGGCCAATGCCTGGATGCAGAATCCTGTGGGCTGCGCGTTCAACCCCGACACGGTGCGCAACGAGATGACGAGTTTTGCCGAGGTGGCCCTGTCGCCCTTTGCCGTTGACAAGTTCTGTCACACGGTTACCTCGGCATGGCTGGTGGGTGCCGTGTTTGTGTGCGCGGTGAGCTGCTGGTATCTGCTGCGACGCCGCGAGCAGGCCATGGCCCGCCAGAGCATACGCATAGCCAGCGTGGTGGGCATAGTCGCTGGTCTGCTCACCCTCTTCACGGGCGATCTGTCGGCCGTTAAGGTGGCCGAGAAGCAGCCTATGAAGCTGGCCGCCATGGAGGCGCTCTACGATGGGGGCGAGGGTGTAGGGCTGACGGCCGTGGCTGCTGTCAATCCCTTTGTCCAGCCCGATTATGATAAGGGCGGCGAGGCCCCGTTGCGCATTGCCATCCCTAAGGGACTGTCGCTGTTAGCCACGCACTCGACAGATGGATTTGTGCCGGGTGTCAATGACATCCTGAATGGCTATACCCGTCCCGACGGGAAGCGTGAGCTGTCGGCCGAGGAAAAGATGGCGCGCGGTCGGCGGGCCATCACTACGCTGGCCCAGTATCGTCAACTCCGGTCGGCAAGTCCCAACGACAGTCGCCTGGATAGTCTGGCCGCCCGGCTCAAGGCCGATATGCCTTACTTCGGCTATGGATATATCAAGGACAGGGCCCAGTTGGTGCCCTATATACCGGTCAACTTCTACGCCTTCCGCGTCATGGTGGGTGTGGGAACCCTGTTGATGCTTTTCTTCCTCGTCATCGGCCACCTGGCTTGGCGCTGCGATGTTACCGAGCAGCGGCGTTGGCTCTACTGGGCAGCCATCGCCATGTTGCCCCTGACCTACATAGCCAGCGAGGCTGGCTGGATAGTGGCCGAGCTGGGACGGCAACCATGGGCCATACAGGACCTGATGCCTACCGTGGCAGCCATCTCTGACCTGCAGCCGGGCAGCGTGGTGTTTACCTTCTTCCTCTTCCTGGTGCTCTTCACCGTGCTGCTGGCAGCCGAGATAAGTATTATGTGCCGTGTTATCAAGAATAAATAATCCAATCGTTATGACCTACACTTTCTTACAGCAATATTGGTGGTTTATCGTCTCTCTGTTGGGGGCGCTGCTCGTCTTTCTGCTCTTCGTTCAGGGTGCCAACTCTTTAGTCTACAGTCTCGGCCGAACCGAGGACGGACAGCGCAAGGTGCTCGAGTCGACTGGGCGTAAGTGGGAGATAACCTTTACCACGCTCGTCACCTTTGGCGGAGCTTTCTTTGCCTCGTTCCCTCTCTTTTACAGCACCAGTTTTGGCGGTGCTTACTGGCTGTGGATGATAATATTGTTCTCCTTCGTGCTCCAGGCGGTAAGCTACGAGTTTCAGCACAGCCGTGGCAATCTGCTTGGCACGCGTACCTACCGCTGGTTCCTTATCCTCAACGGTATTATTGGCCCGCTGTTGTTAGGTGGAGCCGTGGCTACTTTCTTCGACGGGTCCAACTTTGTCGTTCAGAAGGCGGCCCTTACCGACCTCGGAGCCCCCGTCATCAGTAGGTGGGCCAACGCCTCGGCCGGGCTTGATGCCCTGCTCGACCCCTGGAACCTGGTCTTCGGTCTGGCCGTGATGTTCTTAGCCCGTATGCTGGGCATCCTCTATATTATGAACAACGTAGACGATGCCGACATACGCTCGTGGGGCAGCGCGCGCCTCATTGGTGTCACCGTGCCTTTCTTGGTGCTCTTCTTGGCGTTTTTCGTACATCTACTGGTCAAGGATGGCTATGCCGTTGATGACCAGACTGGGCTCATTGTCATGGAGCCGATGAAGTATCTGCACAATTTTCTTGCCATGCCAGTACTTCTCGTGCTAACCCTTGTGGGCGTGGTGTTGCTGCTCTACGGCGTGGTTCGCACGGTGGTCAGCCCTACTTATATTCGCGGCATCTGGCCCGCCGGCATCGGTGTGGTGTTAGTGGTGTTGTCGCTCCTGTTAGTGGCGGGGTGGAACGGTACGGCCTATTATCCGTCTAACGCCGACCTGCAGAGTTCGCTCACCATCGCCAATAGCTGCAGCAGCGAGTTTACGCTGCGCACCATGTTCTACGTGTCGCTCTTGGTGCCTGTGGTGGTAGCTTATATCGCCTACGTGTGGCGCGTCATGGACCGCAAGCACTGAGATAAGGGCGTAAAAAGAAAGAGGAAATGCTGCCGGGCATTTCCTCTTTTTCTTTTGGGCACTTCCTGTCTGTGTGAGTGTGCCTGTGGGGGTACGTTTGTGGTAAGGTGTTCTACAACTTAATCTGCGCGCCGGCCATGAGCCACAGTCCCGGTTGGCGCACGCCGCCTAAGTCGTAGTAGCGGTGAGCGGTAAGGTTGTCGGCCTTGACAAACAGCTCGTAGTGGCGGTCTGTCCACATCACCTTGCCGTCTATCTTAGTATAGGGGGTATATCCGTTCATGCGATACTGCCACCGCATGGCCCACGAGGCCGACAGATGGCTCCATATACGATGGCTCAGCGAGAGCGTCAGCTTGTTGCGCAGATACTCGAGGGCGTAGAGCGACCGGTATATGGGCTGCAGGGTCTCGTGGTGCTGATGTATCTGGGCGTAGCCTATACGGATGTTGGTTACCAGGGCACTTCGCCACCACTCGGTGGGCACTATGTTTACCTCGGCATTGTAGCCCATGTTGTCCAGTTTGCCTATATTCATCGCCTGATACTTGCTGCTCTCGGCGGTGGCATACACCCAGTCTATCATGTCGCGGCCTACGCTGTAGAAGGCGCTCGCCGTGGCCTCCACACCCTGTGTGCGATAGGTGGCACCGGTTTTGTAGGTCTGGTTGCGCTCGGGGCGCAGCCCCTTGTCGCCCTGCTGCACGCTGTTGGCCGTGTACAGGTCGGTATAGGTCGGCATGCGCAGTGCCTTGTTCCACGACAGATATAGTTTCCAATGGTCAGAGGGGCGGTAACTCATGTCTACGCCGGGGTAGAAGCGCAGGCGGTGGTCCAGACCGGTATTCTGGTTGGCCAATACACCGGCCGACAGCGTAAAGGTGCCGATGATAAAATCGTGCTCGGCAAATATTGAGGTGTTGGTTCGCTCTCCCCGGTGGTCATACTGGCGCTGCGACCCGTGTATGTCTTTCCACTGGCTCTCGGCCAGCGGTTCGCCATAGGCCGTACTCAGTATATGCTCCCTGCGCAGGTCTGCTCCAATGGCCGTCTTGCCTAACAGCCAGTCTATATGAGCGTTAACCGAGCCGCCGTAGACATCCATATTGTGATAGTTCTCGCCAGCCTTGGCTCCCTCGGCCCCACGGGTGAGCTGGTAGTGGTCGTAAAACTTGTTCCAGTATATCACTGGCGTTATCTCCATCTTGCTGGGCAGGCCCTTGATACGTGCTGCGACCGAGCCTATCAAGTGCGCGGTTTTTTCCCACTGGTTATCAAATCGCGCCGAGTAGAACGTATTGGCGCCATAGTCCTGCAAACTCATTCCTACTTGCCAGCCTAACGATACGTGGCGGGTGTCCCAGCTTCCCTCGTAGTAGGCTCGGCCCTTGCCAAAGTCACTGTTGTGCGTGCCACCGTCCGACCGCGCGTAGCCGCCGCTTACATGGTTGCGCACCGCCGTGCTGGCTAATGTCACTCCGGCCTCGGCCTCTACCGTACCATACGACCCCGCCTGCACCGTGGCCCTCAGCTCTCTCTGGTGAGCACTGCGCGTCACGATGTTGATGGCTCCGCTGAAGGCCGACGTGCCAAACACGCGAGCCGCAGCGCCTTCGAGCACCTCGATGCGTTCTATGTCTGAGAGAGCAACTGGGAAATCGGCTGCGTTGTGACCTGTTTGAGGGTTTGAAATGTTAACCCCGTTGAGCAGAATAGTAATCTGGTCGAACGTGCCGCCATTGATAGAAATGTCCGTCTGTACACCAAAGCCACCGCGCTGACGGACATCCACGCCCGTGGCTAATTTTAATACATCGTTAACGGTCTGCACCGCCGCACGATGTATGTCGTCGCTTGTGAAGACCTTCACAATCTTGGCCGACTGCATGGCAGTCAGCGGCGCCCTTGACCCAGTGATTACCACTTCGTCTATCTTCATCTCCTTGCGGGCCAGTGTGTCGCTGGCGGCCTGCACGTGTGTGGTCAGAGTTCCTGCCTTGGCATGGGCGAGCGTCGGTACGCTCAGCACTCCCACCAGCACCACCTTGTTGAGGCACGCGAAGAGCGAGTAGCCCTTGTTGGAGAATCTCTTAAACCGTAAGGTAAGGCGCTTGTTAAACAATATTTTTTCCATAATCGGGTGCAAAGGTAGTGCAAGCCGAGGGAAATACAAAATAAATCCCATTTATTTTTATTTCCGAGGCGCCGCCTACCTTCGTGGTGGTGAGCCGTGATGGGGGAGAGGTGAGGTGGGGTGAGAGAGGGGCGCTGAGTTTTTGGGTGAGGGTTACTCAGAGTGGGGCGGTCATACATTTTATGTTTTTCTCCAGTTGGGCGGTCGAGCTGGCACCTACCAGCACACTGGTCACGCCTTTCTGTTGCAGTATCCAGGTCAGCGCCATTTCTGCCAGCGTCTTGCCCTGTGACTGGGCGGTGTCGTTGTACTGGTGGAGGGTGGTCAGCAGCTGAGGCGTCAGCGCCGAGTGCTTGAGAAAGTGCTCCTTGGCCATGCGGCTGTCGCTTGGTATGCCGTTGAAGTAGCGGTCTGTGAGAAGCCCTTGAGCCAATGGCGAGAAGGAGATGAAGCCAATGCCGTGCTCGGCGCAGTAGTCAGTGATGCCATCGTCCTGTGGCGCACGGTCCAGAAGGTTCAGCCGACCCTGATAGATAAGCAGGGGCACGTTGCGCGCACGTAGATAGCTGTCGGCAAACCGCAACGCCTCCAGTGGCCAGCGGCTTATGCCAAGATACAACGCCTTGCCAGCGCGCACGATGTCTACCATGGCCTGCAGAGTCTCCTCCAGCGGTGTGTCGGGATCGTAGCGGTGACTGTAGAAGAGGTCGACATAGTCGAGGTGCATACGCCGGAGACTCTGGTCGAGGCTGGCCATAAGATATTTGCGCGAGCCCCAGTTGCCGTAAGGCCCCGGCCACATGTCGTAGCCCGCTTTGGTGGCTATGAACAACTCATCGCGGTACGGGCGGAAATCATCGTCCATCAGTCGGCCGAAAGTCTCCTCGGCACTGCCGTAAGGCGGACCGTAGTTGTTAGCCAGGTCGAAGTGGGTGATGCCGTGGTCGAAAGCATAGTGTGTGATGACCCTACTGCGTTCATAGGGGTCGTCGCTGCCGAAGTTGTGCCAGAACCCCAGGCTTATCTTGGGCAGAAGGATGCCACTTCTGCCGCAGCGCCGGTATATATCCTGGCAGCTGTAGCGGTCGGGGTTAGCCATATAAGTTCCTTTCAGTTCCATAGTGTATGTCGTTTATATTCTAATGCAAAAATATAACATTCTGTTTTACCGCTTGGCTAACAGAATGTTAAATATTGGAAATACCGGAGAAAATCCGATACTTCAGGGAACTTCTGCAGAAGAATTAGTGGGTCGTGGCACCGCCCTGCCTACAGCAGTTTCTCGTAGGCCATGCGGCTGCCCTGTGGATAGGTGATGTTGCCACAATAGCTGAAGCCCATCTTGTCTAACACGCGCAGCATGCGGGTGTTGTCATGATTGGTGTCTACCTTGAAACTGTGTATGCTGGCCGCGACAGCCAACTGCTCTACCTCCTGCATTACCAGCATCCCGACGCCATGGCCCTTAACGGCCTCGCTCACGGCCAGTCGGTGCAACACTACGTAGGGCTGCTCTGAGAGCCAGTGGCCCTCTATCTTCTCGTAGGCAGGCTCGCCCGTGAATACGACAGCCCCGTAAGCCACCGGCCGACCATTGTGAGCCATCACGTAGCCGTTGCCAGCCAGTAGGTCGGCCTCTATATGCTGATGGGTGGGATAGGTGTCGTCCCACTGATGCTTGTCCTCACGGTGCATCTGCTCTTTGGCCTCCTGGATGATGTCCATGATGGCACCGAGGTCGGCGGCCGTTGCTTTTCTGAATGTATATTGCATAAAAGGTGTTGTCTGAAGGCGAGCCCCTGTCTGTAATTGCCATTGGGGTGATAGTCGAAGGCCCTGGGGGAGCAGGTTGCAAGAACCGTGCGAAGGCTCCCCACTGTTTAGTAGGCCGTGTGGACTACCTGATACTGACGTTGTCTACCAGATAGAGGGCAGGTTTGATGCGCTCGTCGCAACCAGGCAGGGGCGGCGCAGGGTCCTGGTTGGGTGTCTGACGGTTGGGCAGGTCGCGGTACTGACCCGTACGGATGCTCAGGCGCTCTGGGTTCTGCGCCGTGTGCAGGGCCGAAACGCTGCGACCGCAGACCGACACACGCCCGTGGTCAATGGTTATGCTGAGGTGCTGCCACTGACCCTGGGTGTAGCTACCTACCTGCTCGCCATCGGCACTGATGAGGCCGCGGTGCAGGCGCACGCAGACGATGCGCTCGCCGTGGCGGTCGGTAACGTCTATCTCCATGGGGTCGTCGTTCTCGGCGGCCACCTGCATATCCAGTGCAATGTCCGTACGTGGCTTGGCCTCGAACACCCGTATGGCCCGCGCATAGTCGTAGCGGTCAGAGTCGGTGAGGCACAGCTGGTGAGCATCGTTGACATACACCCGGGCCCAGCGCGGACTGTATATGTTCCAATTGGCGATGGCCCCACCCGGCTGTAGGTCGTCAAAGTTGTCGCTCACAGGCCCCGTCCAGGTGGTGCGGATGGGCGTGGGCACGCGCGCCACCCATATATCTTCCTTGTTGACCGAGTAGGCCAGCCACATAGACTGTCCCGGTGGGGTGGCCTCGCCCTCGGTGATGCCCCGCACGTAGCAAGGGCCGAAGTCCTTGTTCTCGCCCATGAAGCGGCGGGGCGGAACCTCGCCATGAACCACGCACATAGAGTCGAAGGTGATGCCGTCGTCGCTGCTGATGGCCACGAGCGGATAGCGGTAAGGCTGAGTCTCGATGGGGTTGTAGCAGATGGCGTAGCGGCCGTCGGGAGTGCGCTGGCCCCACTGCTTGCCACCGGCCATAATGAGCGTGGGCACCCTTACAGGCGTACTCCACGACAGACCATTGTCGGGTGACAGGGCCGCATACGACCACTTCCACAGGGCCACGGTCTGGCCGTCACGACGGTGGTAGTACGAGGTGGCCTGCACGCGGTTGATAGAGTCCTTGAGGGTGTAGAAGCCGTCAAGCCCGCGGTCCTCATCTATCCACTGGAGAGTCTTCAACTTGTCGGCCAAGAGGGCCTGGCAAGCCGCGCGGAAGCCCTTGTCGCGGCTCGCAGTATAGAATGGATAAGCCGTGTTGGTGGCGTTCCACTTAGTGTGCGATGAGTAGCGTATAAAGTAGATGGGCCCCATGGTGCCGTCGGCCTTAATCTCGCGCGCCACACGCCCTATACCGCCCTCCTTGAAAGGGTTGTAACTGTGGCCGTAGAAAGCCACCAGCAGCAGACGGCCGTTAGGGGCCGTGTAGAAGCCCATGCGCTGGTGCATGATGTAGCCGTAGTAAGGTTTGGGTATGGTTACGCCGGCCGGAGCCTTGTAGGGTGGGAAGGCCACAATGGGCTTGCTCCAGTGGCGTCCGTCGGCCGATGTCACTAACAGCGTCTGGCCCGGTGGCTGCTGCTCGTCTACGGGGTTAGACAGGTATTCGAGATAGAAACGGCCACGCCAGTAGGTGATGTTGGCTGCGTGGTTGTAGGTCCAGCCGTAGTCCTCGGCCTCGTTGGGGTGCGTGCGGTTGGCGCGCATCACCTGGATGTTCTCGGTACCTATGGCGTAGCGCAGTCCGCCGTCGTGCAGTCGCGGATTGCATATCTCGCCCCCGATGTAGTTGACTGGCTCGCTGGCCGTGCCCGTCTGGGCACTGGCTCCACAGGCACATAGCGCCATGGTGAGCATGAGTAGAAGTCTATTAGTCATAGTTGTGTTGAGTTGTCATTATTTAGGATGGAGACAAAGTTACTAAAAAATGGGCAGAAAGCCCGCGTCTCCTGTGCGTTTTTTTGTTGTGCCCCGCCTATTACGGGCTCGCCGCGTGGGTGTGTCTCTCTTAGGAGCTCAGGGCGGTTGTTTTCAGCCTTACCCAGGTACTTGCTGAACCGTTGTCCGTATCGGCCCGCCAGAGGGCGATGATGGCGGGTGCTGTTCAGAGCAGGTGGACGGCCATCCGGAACCTATAGACAGCCGTCCGCAGGGTCGGGATGTACATCCCAAGTCTTCGGACAGAGCCACTGGCCCTGGTGTACCTGTAGTAGTTCATGGCTATAATGGCCGAGAGCATGATGACCACGCCGGCTATCAGCAACGGGCTGATGGATTTGCCTAATGCCAGGTGGGCGCAGGGCACTCATGATCCTCTCTCTCATGGATTAATGAGCAATAGGTAGGCGCCAGGACCCGATAGGCTGACCGTCAGGCTACGGGCGGTGGCGTATAGGCCATAAAACAGTGATACATCATGTGTAATAATCGTAAGAGCGATATAAAGGTACACGTTGTTATATAACAAAGACCGTGCTGGTGCCGATATTTCTCAGTCTTTCGCTTTTCCGCGGATGTGGGTCGGGGTGGGGCTGATACAACAAGAGAGCGAACCCTCGGCTGTGGCCATCGGGTTCGCTCTCCTCAGTAGTGGGGCCGTAGTGCCCCTATGCTTTCTGCTTCATCAGCCTGCGCCAGCGTATGTAGCCGGCTATGGCGATGACGACATACAGGCCGTAGAGACTGGCCTTGAAAGGTATATCCTTGTAGAAGTAGAGACAGCAGGTCACCACGTCTACGGCAATCCATATCAGCCACTGCTCCAGGAACTTGCGGGCCAGGGCCCAGATGCCCACGATGCTCAGTGCCGTGGTAAAGCTGTCGGCCACAGGTACGCGCGAGTCGGTGTGGTAGGCCAACAGGTACCAGATGGACACCCACAGTACAGCGGTTATGAGCGTCCATGGCAGCACCAGCCGTCGGTCAAAGTGGGTGATGGGCCGGTCCTTGCCCTGGGCGGGCTGCTGGCTGCCCTGTCGGTGGCCGCGCGTCCAGGCGTAGAAGCCATAGCACGTCATGCCGATGTAGTAGAGTTCCATGCCGCAGTCGGCGTAGAGCCCCTTGTCGTAGTAGAGCACTATGCCCAGGGCCTGCATCACAAAGCCCACGGGCCAGAGCCACACCGAGGCGTGATACTCTAACAGGATGTAGGCCAACCCTAACAGGGTGGTGGTGATGTCGAGCCAGTGGTCTATGAGGAATGTTTCCATGCTGTCGGTCTACGGTTTAGAAGCGCAGGGTTACGGTACCCATCATCGTAAATCCGGCCATAGGCATGTAGCCCAGCTGGGTGTAAGGCTTGTCGGTGGTGTAGATGCCATAGCCTACAGCATTGTAAACCCATCCGGAGGCGGCATAGTGACGGTCGAAGATGTTGTACAGGTTGAGCCCTAACACAGCCTCCTTGACTCCGGCTATCTTGTTGAGGGTGTAGCTCAGGTTGACGTTGGTCTGCGAGTAGCAGGGCAGCGAGCGCAGAGCTGTCTCGGTATTGTCCAGATACTGGCGGCTCACGAAGTTGGTGTGCCATACGGCCTGGAAACCGCCCTTGTGTATGGTAAGGAAACCATTGAGCAGTGTCGAGGGCGAGAAAGCCAGTGTCGACTTGTCGTAGTGTACCTTGGCAGGCTTGGTCTCGTCGTCCCAGTTCTCGTAGTACTGGTCAAAGTTCTTCAGACGGTTAACCGACAGGGCGGCGTTACCGGCCACGTTGAGCCAAGACAGGGGCGACCAGTCGGCATTGAGTTCGACACCGGTGCGATAACTCTTGTCAATGTTGGTGGTAAGGTTCTCGCCTATATCGCTCTGGGCACCTGTCTGCACAAACTGGTCCTTGTAGTCCATGTAGTAGAGGTTCAGACCGGCGTTCCAGTTGGCTGCGCTGTAGCTGTAGCCCAGTTCATAGTCTATTAGGTGCTCGGCGCTGGGAGCAGCGTAGCTACCGTTGTTGGTAAAGTTGTTGCGCTCGGGCTCGCGGCTGGCGTAGGCTACCGAGAAGTAGGCCCTGTGGCCATCCTGGTGGAAGCTGATACCGGCCTTGGGGTTCACAAAGTTGTAGTTGGCGTTGATGTCCAGTATCTGGTTCTTGTAGGTACCATCGGGCTGGGCGTAGAACTTGTCGTTCTTGCCGTCGGTCTTATAGCCCACGTGGCGGTACTGTACGTCGCCGAACATATCCCAGGACTGACTGAGGTGCAGGGTAGCCTTGATGAACGCTGAGTAGTCGTTCTTACGGGCTTTAGAATCGTAGTACTGGTAGTTGCCGTTGGCGCGATACTTAGCGTTGGCGTCCTCGTTGGCTATGTAGGTGAGGTAGCCGAAGTGGCTGCCACGGAACTGCTGCAGGTTAAGGCCGCCCACAACGTCCCACTCGTCGTCCTTATAGTTGGCGTTGTAAACCAGGCCGTAGGTGTTCTGCGAGAGACCCTTCTTGCGGACAAAGTCAGAGCACTTAACAAAGTTGCCGTCGCGGTCGTAGTAGGTAAGGCCGAACTTGCTGAACTTGTAGTTGGGTTTCAGCTCGGCATAGTAGCCATATCCGTAGGTGTAGTGCAGGGCCACGTGGTGGCTCCAGTGGGCTGAGGGGGTGAATACGGCCGAGAGGATGTTGTGATTCTGGTAGAAATTATCGGTAGTGCGGTCCCACAGGCTGCCGTCGTTCATCTTGTAGCGATAGGTCTGGTAGTTGCCGTTGGCGTCCTTGGGGAAAGTGTAGGCATCATCGTCGAACACCAGTCCCTCATGGAGGTAGTTGTAGCGGCCCAGGCCATGCTTGTACATATCCTTATAGGTATAGATGCCGTCGGCCACCAGCGAGGCATCGTCGTTGCCACCCGTGGCACCGCTCCAGGCCTGGCCGGTCTTCTCAAAGTTGCCGATATTCTTGTAGCTCAGAGTGAACTTGTCGCCATAGTAGGTGAGCGCGCCTAAGTACGAGCCCGAGCGGCCTGCTGTGCCGTGCATGAAACCATCGGTGCGGCTCTCGTGATAAGCGCCGTTGAACACCAGGCGGTTCCAGAGCAGGCCCGATGAGAAGTTCATGCCCACGTTGTACGAGTTGTAGGTGCCGTAGCCACCGTTGACCTCGAGCGATGGGGTCAGGCTGGGGGCAGCCGTGGCCAGTGAGATGGTTCCGCCAAAGGCACCGTCGCCATTGGTAGACGTACCTACGCCACGCTGTATCTGTGCCGAGCCCATCAGGCTGGCGTACGAGTTCATGTTGGCCCAGAATACGCACTCGTCCTCGGGCGAGTTGAGGGCCACGCCGTCCAGCGTCACATTGATACGGCTGTCGGCAGCGCCACGTATGCGTATGTGGCTGGTACCTATGCCTGTACCATTCTCGCTCCAGGCCAGTACGCCCGGTGTGTTGGCGAAGAGGAAGGGCAGCTCTCTGCCCGTCTTGCCGAAGCTACTGAGCTCGGCCTTCTTGATGTTAGCTACTGCGAAGGGTGCGTTCTTCTGCGCACGTACACCCTTTACTACCACCTCCTGCAACTTAAAAAGTCGCAGCGAGTCGGTCTGTGCCTGTGCATAAGCGCCGACTGTGCCCAAGCACACGGCCACCATGCAAACAATCTTTTTCATTGTCCTTACAGTTGTTGTTAAATACTTAAAAGGGGATAGTTCCCTGCGTCGGCATTACCCGTTTCAGGTTCGATGGGTATAATCTCAGCCGGAGCAATAGGCTCCAGCACCCCTTAGAATACACCTTGTATTCCGGGTGCAAAGTTAGATAAAACCATAGACGTGGCAAAACAAATGCCCGTTTTTTTATTCATGCTCCTCGAGCTATCTTCGCCAAGAGGGGTGAGTGCTTCTTGTTTCTTATGGAGTGGTAGGGGATATAACAAAGGCGCACCGTGCGATACACCCTAAAGTGTTTGCACGGTGCGCTTATGGTTCGGGGAAGAGAGGGGGACTGTTACGGCTGTAGCTCGAGGGTCAGGTTGTTGTTTATCTGCTCCTGGTGCTTGTTGCCCAATGGGTCGGTAAAGGTGATATTGCCCATGATAAGCAAGTTGGAGGCTATTTTACCTTTGCCGAAGGTAACTTGCTGACACTCCTGGTCGGTGGGGTGGTCGTATAACTTCGCTTGGCAGTCTACCTTGGCTCCGCCCATGCTGTAGCCTTCGACCTTGTATCGGCTGGAGGTATAGGCGCCAGTCTTCTTGTCCTTGTGCAGGGTGGCCGTCAGCACTACATGGGCATCGTAGCCATCAATGGATGAGTAGAGCAGGCAACGGACTTCGACGGTAGACTTTGGGCGTTCTTGCCAACTGATAATTTTTGGGGTAAGCGTGTAGCCTGAACCACTGAGAAAGTTGTCTGTGCGCTTGTTGAAATCTGTGTCGTTCGTAAAACGGTCTATAGCCTTGTGGACTTGCTGCATAACAGCGTCGACGGTGTACTTATCGGTGTTGTAGCCTTTGAGCAAGTCGTAGTTCACGCTGGCTATCATGTTGAGCAGGGCCAGGGTATCATACTGTTCGGCCGTAACCTTGTTGTGAAGCCATGCTGGCGGCATATTGCCCCGTAGGTTATACCTGTCGGCCGTTAGCGAACTGCTATGTCCCATAGATACGAATGTAAGACTAATCTTACCGGCTGTCTGTGCATTGGCTGATGCCATGGCAGCGCACAATGCTAATAGGAATAATAGTTTTTTCATGTCGCAGTCATTTATTAGGTTGGTTTATTGGCCGCAATATACGCAAAAATGCTAATAGTTATACGTTTGGTAGCGGCCTTTTATTTTTTTTTAACAGACGAGGGCTACTGCTGTGAGGTCTTCTAAGTTCCTAATTCATGGTGTGGCTTTTGTCTGCTATGTGCGTTGTGCCGCCAGGCGCTCTATGAGCAGGTCTACTAACCGCGGCAGGGCGTAGCCCTCTATCTCCTGAGGCGTGGCCCAGTGATAGCGCTCGCCGAGAGTGGCTAACGAGGGCAGGCCGTAGGGTAGGGGAGCGTCTGTCGGCAAGTCTGAGGCGTTTATAGGTACCATCCGGGCATAGAGAGTCTGGTGGGTCAGCACGTGCTTCACCGCGTCGGGTGCCTGGGCTATGGTCTTGTCGGTGCTCTCCATGACCACGGGTTCCCACAGCCCTTGCCATATATCGCCGGCTGGGCGCCGGTGGAAGAGCACACGTCCTGCGCGCGCTATATAATAATAGGTGAGATAACGCGTGCGACGCTTCGTTTTCTGCTCTTTCACAGGATAAGCCTCGGGATGGCCGCTGCGGTAAGCCTCGCATGTCTCGGCCAGCGGACAGGTGGCGCAGGCCGGACTCTGGGGCGTACACTGTAGCGCCCCGAAGTCCATCATGGCTTGGTTCCAGGTGCCTGCCTGTCGCTGTGGACACAGCTCGTCGGCCAAGAGTTGGAACTGGCGTTTGCCCTGAGTGGTGTTGATAGGCGTGCCGATGCCATAGTGGCGTGCCAGCACGCGGTACACGTTGCCGTCGACGGCCGCATAGGGCAGCCCGAAAGCCATCGAGGCTATGGCCGCCGCCGTATAGTCGCCCACGCCCTTGAGCCGCCTGATGTCCTCGTACCTGTCAGGAAAGGCCCCCATAGCCGCTATGCTCTTGGCGGCGGCATGTAGATTTCGAGCCCGCGAGTAGTAGCCTAACCCCTGCCATAGTTTGAGTACCTCGTCCTCGGTGGCGGCTGCCAGGCTCTCTACTGTGGGATAGGCCGACATGAACCGGTGCCAGTAGGCTGTGCCCTGGCTGATGCGTGTCTGCTGCAGAATGATTTCTGATAGCCAGATGGCGTAGGGGTCGCCGATGCCGCGCCAGGGTAGTTCGCGCCCGTTGTGGGCGAACCAAGCCAGGATGGCCGATGTAAAACCAGTGTTGTCCATACTGGGGGCAAAATTACGCATTTTTTCACCGAAAGGTGCTCTATTCTCAGCTTTTCTGCCTATCTTCGCAGATAAAATAATCTATTTTATGAGACCTTTCCCCTTTTACCGTAAAACAATGGGAGTACTGGCAGCCCTTGCGCTGATATTCTCCTTGGACGCTTGTCATCAGAAGAAGCCTGCGGCCGTTATTGCCCAGCAACAGGAGCAGCAGGAGGCCGAGACCCGCCTCGCCCAGGCCGCCACCCCAGCCGAGGCTGAGATGAAGTGTATCTCCATAGACCGCGCCATAGACCTGGCCCGTATGGTTGAGACCGACAAGGGCATCATTACTGGTCTGCACGATGCCTCCGGCATAGACTGCATGATGCGCCGTATGGGCTATAGCCGCAGCAGCCGCGAGGGCATCTATCAACAGGGTCGTGCCGTGATGTACACCCAGGGATGCGATGTCGATGATATGGGCAGTATAGTGGCCCAGACTTCGCCCAAGGCTACCCTGGTGACGATAGCCGGCGAGGGTCAGCCCGCTACCTCGGCCCTGGTGAGTATCTCGATGACCGATGAGGGTGTTTACAACCAGCTCCGGCAGGAGATGGCTCAGAAAGGTTTCATAGGCCCTGGCCCCGAACTCACCAATGGCTCTGGTTACAAACTCTTTGCCGACCAGTTTCTGAGTGGCACCGGTTACATCATCCAGATTAGCCGCGAGTAGCGGTAATCTATAGCTGCTCTGTGGTAAGTGTGCAATCAAAATAGAACCTATAACATTGATGAAAACTTTAAAAACTTAATATATGAATAAGCGTAGTATTGTTTTTGTATTTATTGCAAGCCTTATTTGTTTTGTATCATCATGCTCTAAGTCGC
Organism: uncultured Prevotella sp.; assembly: GCA_934204655.1. Taxonomy (GTDB): domain Bacteria; phylum Bacteroidota; class Bacteroidia; order Bacteroidales; family Bacteroidaceae; genus Prevotella. The sequence continues at coordinate 49,160 of CAKPZJ010000017.1, forward strand.
CAGAAGAAAAGATTAAGCAGCTGGCCAGTACTCAAATCAAGAAAAATCTATATATCCCGGAAAGCTATAGTTTTGCAGATATAAGGGTAGATAGTGCCTTTGCTCCATATGATAGCCCTAAAATGTGTGAATATGTAAGCCAACTTTCGGATATAAATAGCACATATGACGAGGCCGAGTACGAGTTAAAGATGGCAAATAGAAGATTAGAGCACTGCTCTGGTCCTTATTCACCAGCATGGGAAAGGCAAGAGGCCAAAGACCGACTACAGGAGGCCCAGGGTAAGTTGGATGCGGTGCGTGAGGCAGGTGCAAAATGTGTTGATGCTATAAAAAAGTTAGAAAAGCAGAAACCGCAGTTTATAGGCTATAAGGCCATTGTTTCTTATCGGGCTAAGAATAATTCAGGCGATATTGTGATGGATGCCGTTTTTATGTTGGTTGATGAAAAGAGTGAGAATATTTGCTACATGTGTAGTGTTGATAATTATAATAAGATGCAAGAAGCATTTGAAGAGGAAGTTGACACAGAATAAAACGGTAAATATATATTGAATAATAAAAAAGAGGCAAGCTGCTGTGGTGCGATGCTTGCCTCTTATACTATATAGCCTTAGTCTTTCTTGCAGTGGCAGGGAGTCCAGGGCTTGAGTTGCTTGAAGAAGTCGTTGCCCTTGTCGTCTACCAGAATAAAGGCGGGGAAGTCCTCTACCTTAATCTTCCAGATGGCCTCCATGCCCAGCTCGGGATACTCTACACACTCAATACTCTTGATGCAGCTCTGCGAGAGAACAGCGGCCACGCCGCCTATGGTGCCAAGGTAGAAACCGCCATGCTTCTTACAGGCATCGGTCACTACCTGGGTGCGGTTGCCCTTGGCTATCATGACCAGGCTGGCGCCATGGTCCTGGAACTCGTCTACATAGGGATCCATACGGTTGGCCGTGGTGGGCCCCATACTGCCGCAGGGATAGCCCGCGGGGGTCTTGGCTGGACCAGCGTAGAGTATAGGGTGGTCCTTGAAGTACTGCGGCATATCCTCGCCGGCATCCAGACGGGCCTTGAGCTTGGCGTGGGCTATGTCGCGAGCCACGATGATAGTGCCCTTGAGGTTCACGCGGGTCGACACGGGATACTTGGTGAGCTCGGCACGTACGGTGTCGATGCCCTTGTCCAGGTCTATCTCAATGCCCTTGGCTCCCTCGCCTGGCCGACGATACTCCTCGGGTATTAACTCAGATGGATTGGTGTCCATCTTCTCCAGCCAGATACCGTCGCGGTTTATCTTGGCCTTGATATTACGGTCGGCCGAACAGCTTACGCCCATGCCAATGGGGCAGCTGGCACCATGGCGGGGCAGGCGTATCACTCGGATATCGTGGGCAAAAGCCTTGCCGCCAAACTGGGCACCCAGACCTATCTTGTGGGCCTCATCCAGCAGTTTCTGCTCCAGGTCTACGTCGCGGAAGGCGCGACCAGTCTCGTCACCGGTAGTAGGCAGGGCATCATAGTACTTGATGCTGGCCAGCTTGACGGTGAGCAGGTTCTTCTCGGCCGATGTGCCACCGATAACGAAGGCGATATGGTAGGGTGGACAGGCTGCGGTGCCCAGGCTCTTCATCTTTTCTACGAGGAAAGGCAGCAGAGTGCCCTCGTTCTGTATGGTAGCCTTGGTCATAGGATAGAAGTAGGTCTTATTGGCAGAGCCTCCGCCCTTTGCAACCATAACAAAGCGATATTCCTCGCCCTCTACGGCTTCGATATCTATCTGTGCCGGCAGGTTGCAGCGGGTGTTAACCTCGTCGTACATGTTGAGCGGAGCGTTCTGCGAGTAGCGCAGGTTGTCCTCGGTGAAAGTGTTGTACACGCCGCGGCTCAGCGCCTCCTCGTCCTCGAAGCCAGTCCATACCTGCTGGCCCTTTTCGCCATGGATGATGGCGGTGCCGGTGTCTTGGCAGAAGGGCAGGATGCCCTTGACGGCCGTCTCGGCATTGCGCAGAAACTGCAGGGCCACATACTTGTCGTTCTCCGAAGCCTCTGGGTCAGACAGAATCTTAGCCACCTGCAGGTTGTGCTCACGGCGCAGCATGAACTCTACGTCGTGGAAAGCCTGCTGTGCGAGCAATGTCAGAGCCTCCTTCGAAACTTTCAGGATTGTCTTGCCTTCAAACTCACCGGTGCTCACTCCTTCCTTGCTGAGCAAGCGGTATTCAGTAGTATCCTCGCCCAACTGGAACATAGGAGCATACTTGAAATCTGGTGTTGATGCCATAATGTTATTTAGTTAATGATTTAGAAATTTCTTTGCCACAAAGTTACAACGAATTGAAGACAATGCAAAATAATTGTTGCCTTTATTTTCCCCTATTTTACGGTAAGTAACTAATCAAATTTAAGCGACATGTTTAGAGAAGTTTATACGCAACCCTTTTCCTATATCCGCCAAAGCCCT
>CAKPZJ010000018.1 GCA_934204655.1 uncultured Prevotella sp.
ACATTCACCCAGTGAAACACGAACTTTGCCGACTTCCACGCTTGAAAGTAGCTCATAAGTTTAGGAAACCTCCGTTATATCCATTTAACTACAGGACCCTGGTACTTACCGTGGTGAGGCTGATGCTGAATGGCGGGCTCGCCCGTACTAACAGCACTCGGCCTATCATGTACAAAGGTACGCAATATAATCAGAAAATAAAAAAATATAGCAATTTATTTCATGGAATTAAACGTTAGACGTTCAAAAACGTCTTATAAGTGTATGAATCGTATAATCGTAACATTAGCGCTTACCCTCTGCACACTGGCGGGCTTCGCCCAGGGCAGCGTAAGGGGTCGCATACTGGACAAGGCCCACAGCGCGCCCATCGAGTTTGTCAATGTGGTGGTCACAGCCAAGAGTGACACGACCAGGATAGTGGGTAGCTCCATATCGGATATAGATGGAAAGTTCAATGTCAAGGGGCTGCCCGACGGAACCTACACGGTGACGCTGTCGTTTATGGGCTACAAGCCCGTGACCCGCTCCTTTGCCATCACGGCCCAGAACAGGTCGGTATCGTATGCCGTGCTGTACATGGCCGAGGACGCCCATCTGCTCAACGAGGTTAAGGTAACCGGCCAGCGGGCCTCTATGAAGTTGGAGGTAGACCGCAAGAGTTTCGACGTAAGCCAGCTGGTGTCCAATGCCGGTCAGGCAGCCTCCGATGTACTCGAGAACATCCCCTCAGTAGACGTGGACAATGACGGAAACATCTCCCTGCGTGGAAACGAAAGCGTGGAGGTGTGGATTAACGGCAAGGCCAGCGGACTGACCAGCGATAACCGTGCCCAGATACTCCAGCAGTTGCCCGCAGAGAGCATAGAGCGCATCGAGATTATCGACAACCCATCGGCTAAGTTCTCGGCCGAAGGCTCGGCCGGCATTATCAACATTATCCTCAAGAAGGACCGCAACGCGGGCTACTACGGCTCGGTAGAAGTGGGTGGTGATACTCGCGGCGGGGCCTCGACCAGTGGTAATATCAATGTGAACAGTGCCAAGGTGGATGCCTACCTTAATATAGGGTACCGCCACCGCAAGGACCGTGGTCACAGCGAGAGCGAGCAGACCTTTCCGCAGACCTCGCAGTACCAGCGCTACTCGGCCAGCGACGACCGGATGGGCAATGGCTTGTTCTCGCGGGCGGGTGTAACCTGGCATGCCACCAAGAAGGACGACCTCAGTCTGAGCGGCATGCTGATGAAGGGCCGCCACAACAACTGGTCGCTCACGCCTTACCACTACGGCTCCTATGCCAGTTCTGAGTTTGAGCGCGTTATGACACGCCGCACCACCAGTCGTGGCGACATGAATATGTATTACGGCGAGTTCAACTACCGTCACAACTTTACCGACCGCCATTATCTGGACTTCGTGGTGGGTTTCAACAAGTGGAAGAGCGATGACAGCAACGTGTACCAGGACTCTACCTGCTACTTGCCGGGCTATCAGCCCACGACCTACGACTACCAGTACCGGCCCCTGTACATCAACAACCGCAGCTGGCAGGTCAAGCTCGACTATGAGAACCCCATTACCGAGCAGTTTAAGGTTCAAGCTGGTTATGAAGGCAACTTTTCGCACGAGAACACTCCTCAAGAGTCGTGGACAGCAGACAACTGGGCCGGCAGCAACGCCGTCTTTGACAAGAGCTACTACAACCGCTTTGTCTATGACATGGACCTGCACGCCCTCTACTTCACCGCCCAGTACCAGTGGGGCAAGCTGGGCGTCATGGGTGGTCTGCGTGGCGAGTACTGGCGTGTCAACACCACGAGCGACTTCTGGCAGACAGCTACCGATGCTGATATGACGCAGACTAAGTTCAAGAAGGACTACTTCCAGCTCTTCCCCAGCGTGTTTATGAGCTACCAGCTTACTCAGAACGACCAGCTGCAGCTCAACTACACCCGCCGTCTGCGCCGCCCATGGGGCGGACAGCTCAACTCGTTCCGCGACACGCGCGATGCTACCACCGTGTCCTTTGGTAACCCTGAGCTTACCCCTGAGTACTCCAACTCGTTCGCCCTTAACTATCTGCACACATGGACTGAGCACTCGCTGCTCATCAGTGCCTACTACCGGCCCACTACCGACGTGATGCAGCGCGTTAACTGGCACGATTCAGCCTCTGATATGATGTACTCTACCACCCGTAACGTGGCCAAGAGCCAGAGTTCGGGTATCGAGGCGACGGTCAAGAACAAGTTGTTCCGCATACTGGACCTCACCACCAATGTCAATGCCTATTACTACAAGCTCAATGGCTTCAACTACGTGATAGACAACCAGACGGTGAGCGGCGAGGGCAACTCCAGCTTTACCTGGAACGCCCGTATGCAGGCCAGCCTTATCCTGCCGTACGACATCTCTGTCCAGCTGGGCGGCCGTTACCGCTCGCGCCAGGTTGTTTCGCAGGGTTATCGCAAGGGCAACTACAACGTAGACTTTGGCGTACGTAAGAACTTTATGAACCGTAAGTTCACGCTGTCGCTCAACTGCCGCGATGTGTTCAACAGCCGTAAGTGGGAGACCTTTACCAGCAGCGAGACCTTTACCCGTTACCAGGTCAACAAGCGCGGTGGCCGTAAGGTGAACCTCACACTCACCTGGAACTTTGGCCAGTCTAAGAAGAAACCTCAGCGCCGTGACGACATGAACGGCATGAACCCTTCAGACCAATATACAGGTGGCGAGGAAATGTAAAAGCAATACATTCTTTTTTATAAATAAGCGTTAATAGGTGGAGAGGGCCCAGTTCCAAGCGTGGAACGTACGGGCCCTCTCGTTTTTGTTATTAGCGCCACCGAAATGATGGTGGGGAGAATGGACAGGTGTAGCCGGGCAAAGACCGCGAGTAAGCAGGAACGTTACCATGATAAGCAGAGCGACAACCAAGTATAGCATGGTGGTGTCCATGGGTAGTAGGGCGAAGGCCGCGAGTAAGCAGGGACGTGACCGTGAAAGCAGGGTGATTCCTAAGGGTAGCGCGGTGGTGTCCAGGGATAGTAGGGTGATGGCAAGAGTAAGCAGGGTGATGACCATGATAACCATGCGCAATCCCGTGTGAGCAACGCGCGCTGAAAGCGCAGCAGTCTACAGCCTGGGGCAACGCCCCAGGTACACAACCACCGAACTATTGTCGCGCTGTAAGCGCAAAAGTAGCGAAGCGTAAAATTAAGGGAATACTACAGGCGGCTATTGCCAAGCAAACAGGTACTGCTCCAATTACGGGTGTCATTCCTGCTGCTTTAGCGCTTCGCTACTTTTGCGCCTACAGCGCGCATTGCGTGTGTGGGGCCGGTACCTGGGGCGTTGCCCCAGGCTGTAGACTGCTGCACTTTCAGCGCGCGCTGGTTGCGCAGGTACCACCACAGTGGTTGGAGTAACCGCATTTTATACCGTGGCCATCGCGACAAACGGAAAGACCAGTTTCCGTTATGAAAAGTAAAAGAGTAAAAATGTAAAGAGTAAAAAGTGCTACCAGGGTATTACCCTTACAAAACTAACAATTATCGGTGCAAACGAAGAGACCGGTCTTTACGTTTCTAATGATGGCTCCCAACTCACTAAAGACGGCTCCCAGCATCGTAAAGGTCGGTTTCTACCATTTTGAAGACTGTTTCGGCCACCACCAAGGCCCCTCACACCCTCACGCTTTTTACTTCTTTACTTTTCTGAGTGCTTTTTACCCTTTTACTCTTTTACCTTTTTACTTTTTCACCTTTTTATTTTTCTTCCCAAGACGGCTCCTGGTATCTTTTCGACCGATACAAAAAAGCCCTGCAAGAACGGATGGCATCAGTGGTGATGCCTCGGGTTCTTGCAGGGCTTTCGCGGAGTGACGCTTTAGCCTCTTGTAGCCACGCGCGCACTGTGGCGGTGGTGGCGCGAGGGGCAGGGTCAGAAATTGAACTTGGTTCCTACGCTTACGCTGAGCTGTCCCTCGCCTGGGTAAGACCTGTGGCGCTGCTCCACGTTCTTGCCCAGCAAGCTGACGGCAGGCTCTACATACACCTCTACCTGTGGCGACACGCGTACGCCGGCCTGCAGCGATGCCTGGAGGCCCGGGACTATGTGGGTGCCGTGTCCGGGACGCGAGGCCATGTTGAGCGATGCTCCGGCCAGGGCCGTGAGCTGGAAGGTCTGGTCCTCGGTCGACTCGCCCGTGATGGCGCTCTTCACGTTCATCATGTAGCCGGCCTGTAGCGAGGTGATATTCTGGTTGCCCGAGCCGCGGCGTTTCAGCGTGATGTTGCTCAGACGGGCATAGGCACCGTTAGCGTGGCTGAGCCACTGGCCGTAGCCCACCTGCTCGAGGATGCCAAACTTGTCGCTGCGCTTGCGGACTTCGCTAAACGAGGCCGAGTACACGCCCGTGCCCACACCGGCCATGACCACGTGGCGCTTGGCAGGAGCCGAGGCATCGTGCCTGGCGCCATGGTGGCGCTGCAGACTGTAGTCGAGGCCCACCAGGAACTGGGGCATAACCCGCTCGGACTGGCTGGTCCAGCGCGATGACAGCTGATACGACAGCTGGGGCTCTAAGTTGAGTCTTACAGCATCAGAAAGACGGATGCCCAACTGCCCGCCGGCATGGATGTCGGGGGCAAAGGTAGTGCGGCCATCACCGATGTCAGCCCCGATGCCCACGCCACCAAAGGCGCTCACCGAGAGGGTACGGTCGGGGTCGTAGCCATAGTTGAGGGCTGTTAGGTCGGTAAGCCAGTCGGCCGACAGGCTCACTTGGCCATGGCGGCTGCGGCCCACGCTGCGCTGGAAGAAGCCCTGCAGATTGGCGCGCCATGCTGCCGTGGGCGAACACCAGTGGGTATAACCGATGCGGGCTACCGGGCTGTAGGCGCGACCCGTGCGCAGCATGCTGATGTGGTTGGTAAGTCCGCCGCCCACTGAGATAAAGCTGCGGTAGTCCTCGCCATCCTCACCCGGACCATGTCCCTTGGCACGCTCCAGGCAGTTCAGGTTGAACTGCAGGCCAGCGTTCACCGAGGCGATAAGGTCTATGCCCGTGGAGCTGAGCTGAGTGGGCAGGTAGTCGTCATTGTACCCCTGCAGACGCGGTTCGATAAACAGGCTGACCATGCGGCTGAGCCGCATAGAGCCGCGGAGCGACGCGTCGAGGCCCAGGAAGATCGCGGTGCGCTCAGAGCGCCGCGAGAGGTTGGCGCCAAGGGCTCCGGAGAAAGTAAAGAAGCGGTCGGCACGGTAACCGTAGAAGGCATTGGTAAAGTTGAACAGATAGTCGGCACCCATCTCGGCGTGCTTGTATCTGCTCTTGTCGTTGCGCTCAAACTGCGTCTGAGCCAACTGGCCCCACAGACGCGCACCGTGTACCGGCGTAAACCACTTGCCCACGGCCATATAAGCCGAAGGCCGCAGATAGGTAAACGTATGTCGTGCGGCAGGGAAGATAACGGGCACATTGGCCCCTAAACCCATCTCAACAAAAGTGTGGCCGTACCAGGGGCGACGCTCGAAGGGGTCGGCCGGGCCACGCTGGGCGCGGTGGTCGTGGTAGGTGTACACCAGGCCGGCAAGCACAGAGCCTACCACATCGTGCTGGCCCACAGAACTGGCCAGTGGCACGTAGTGCTGTCCGTAGGCATCGACGCGAGGCTCTACGACCAGGTCTATGTCGCGCGACAGGCGCACATTGGCCTGCAGGCCGGCACCCACGCCGGGCACGCCATGCCTGTAATCGGGATAAGTAGACGAGTAGCTGTAGCTGGCACCAACGACACCGTTGAGCCAGAACCACCGGTCGGGGTCGTAGCCGCCAAAGGCGTTGTGCAGATTGATGAGATAGTCTATCTGGCCCCCTACCGCCTTGACGCGATGCCCCCAGGGCTGGTTAAGATAAGTGCCCAGTACCGAGAGGCGCACCCCGTTGGTGTGGCCCATCCACTTGCCTATGCTGCCCATGAAGCGGGCACCGGCCTGGTCGCCCCAGGTCTGCGGCTGAGAGTTGAGCAGGGCGGCGGGGCCACCCATCAGGCTGACAAACAGGCCATCGGCCCATCCCGTAGGTTCTCCGGTGGGACGGCGACGTATGCCGGCTTCGGGCAAGCGGTATCCCAAGCCCACCGAGGCACTGGCCACGGGGCGGTAACCATGCCACGACTCTACCTGCGACACCTCGTCGCTCGCCACTCCTAACCGCGGCTCTATATATAGATAGGTATAGGGCGACAGGGCAGCCTGTCCGCGCACGCCCACATGGACACCCAGTCCGCGGCGGCTCTCGCCCTCGTGGCGCGAGTAGGTATAATCTACGCCGGCCAGGCCGTAGAGTTCGAAATGACGCGGCGTGTAACTGGTGCCACGCTGGCTGAGCGCCGTAATGTTAAGCAGGTAGTCCAGGCCGATGCCCGCAAACTTGGACTTGACGCCATAGGTGCGGTACAGACCTCCGTTGAGGCTCAGGCGCAGGCCATGCTCGGGCGTGAGCCAGTCGCCGATGTGCAGCTCGCCCTGCCCGGCTAACTCCGGGTTGCGCAGGTTCATGGCGTTGATGCCACCGCCGGCGTCGACGAACAGGTGGTCCAGGAAGTGCTTGTCCTTATAATACTTGGTGACGCGCGGCTTCTGCAGCATGTAGTTCAGGGCGCTTCCGGGCACCTGAGCCTGGGCGGCGGTGCCCATCGCGAGGAGTGCCATGCAGGCCGCGGTCGTCTTCTTGATTATTCTTGTCATAGGTATGATGGCTGTCATAACATTATTTCTTATCCACTAACAGGTCGTTAACATCGCCGTCTACACGGGCTATCTTCTCTAACGACGGGTCCATCTCGAATGATTTCTTCAGAGCCTTGTAGGCATCTACCGGGTCGTCCATACGGTTCAGGCAGACAGCCTGCAGGTAGTGAGTGATGGCCTCGTCCTCGGGCAACTGCTTCACCAGGTCGGCCGCCTCCTTGTTGCGCTTCATGGCGAGCAGCATGACCAGCTCATTGCGCTTGCCGGTCTTGGCCACGGTGGCAAAGTTGTCGTCATAGCGGCCGTTGAGCACCGCGTTGACGGCCAGCAGCAGGTGCGAAGCCTCGTTGTCGGCCACAAACTGGGCCACCGAGTCGGCCTCGGTGTACAGCCCGGCGCTGAGCAGGGCTATCATCTGGTTGGTGTTAACCACCTGTGGAGCTTTGGCCCCGGCGAAGGGACGCAGCACCTGCGCGTCGGGCACCCGGCGGTTGATGAGCGATGAGGCCAGGTCGTTGGCTGCCGCCATGAACGACGGATACATCTCCAGCGCCTGACGTTGTATCTGCTCGCGCTTAGCCTGGTCGGTCTCCGAGCGGTAGAGCTTGAAGAACTCGAAGCGAGAGAGCTGCTTGTAGTCCTTGTTGTACAGCTCGCGTATCTCATCGATGGTGAGCTGGCGGAAGATGGAGTAGTTCATCACGTACCCCACCTTGCGTAGTTGGGGCAGATAGCGGCCCTCTATGAGCCGCGTGTAGAACGGCAACCGGCGTATGGCGCGGCCCTGGACGTCTATGTTGGCATAGCGCTTGATGGCCGCCTCTACCTGGGCTGCCTCGGCATCCAGGCTGTCGGCCCGCATGCGTCGGGCCACCTCGGTCCACGGCGCCACGGAAGCCTTGGAGGTAAACTTCATGCTCCGCCGCATATCCTCGGGTACCTGCTGGCGCAGGTAGTTGACAGCGAAGTCCATACGGCGTTGTGCCAGGGTGAGGTTAGAGGCATAGCGGCCGTCGGGCGACGACGTGCCCTCCATGGCGAGCGACTGCAGCGTGGCATCCTTGGTCGAGGCTATCTGCTGGAGCTGCTGCTTCATCTTCTCGACCTCGGCGGCATTCTGCGGGTTGGCCGTGTCGAACACACTCTTGCCTATGGGAAACTGCAGGTTGACCTCGCCGCGGCTGTCGCGCAGCTGCATTTCGGGCTTGGGCATAAAGGCCGAGTCCGTGAGCTCTCCGGCGGCAAAGGAGTAGTCGAGCCAGCGCAGGGGGTTGACCGTTCCACGCGCTATGATGGTGGTGTCGCGGTACAGGATACGGTTGTAGTTCTCAATGGCCATATATACGTCGCAGGAGAACTCGTCCTTGACGTGCTCTACGTAAATGGAGTCCGAGTAGCCTATGATGTCGTTCGTGCGGTTCTTCTCCCGCATGGCCTTTGACTTCACGGTGATGTAGCGAGCCAGCGGGTCGCCGGCCGTGCTGTCTGCTATGTCAAAATTGTACAGCCTGTCCTGCGTGCGGTTGTACTCCCGCGCGTCGTAGACCATCGGCCGCATGGCGCGGAGCTCTCCGCGGGTCACGTCGTTGAGTATGGGCTGTACCACGAGGCGCGTGTTGTGGGCAAACATCTCTCGGGGCACCCTCACGCGGGTTCGCACATGGAAGTAGTTGCCCTTGACCTCGATGTCGGTAGGCTCGGGCATTATCTTGTCCGTAATCTGCTTGGCGGCCACTACCACCTCCTTGAGCGAGATGTTCTCCTCTTCCATCTGGATTTCCAAGAACTTGGCGCTCTTTACCTTGACGGTTACCGTCTTGAGTCCCACCATGCTGAAGTGTAGGGTGGTGCCCACATGTACGTTGAAGGCAAACCGGCCGTCTACATCCGTGGCGGCATAGGCACGCTTGGTGGCAGCGTCGCTGATGTTTACACCGATAAGGGGCTCCTTGTCGGCCTTGGCGGTTACGACACCGGTAAGGCGGATGGCCTCCTGGGCCGTGGCAGACAGGCATAGCAGCAGGGTCATGGCCACCAGTGCCGCCCTGCGTACGCGTGGCGATAGGGTTGTGCCGAATAGATTTTTCATGTCTTTCTTCATCAGTTGTTTCATCTATACTATACTTACAGCCGTGGCTGCTACTTGAGGATATACACAAACGACACACCGGCCCGCAGTGGGGCGGGCGACCATTTGCTGCAGTTGGCGCGGCTGGGCACCTCGACATCGGTGCCCTCTTCGTAATGCTTCTCGTGGCGGTGCAGCAGGCCCACGCCCAGGCTGCCCTCTAAGCTCCAGTGGCGGCTCAGCACAAAGCTGTAGCCATAGGTGAGTCCGCCGCCGAGGGCATCGCCGTTGTGCCGGCAGTCCTGGTGGCGCAGGTTGTAGTGGGTGGCCACACCCATGAGTCCTATGAAGTGGCCGGCCTGTGGGCGGGCGCTCAGCCAGTAGCGTAGCTCGGGCGTAAAGGCTTCGCCCTTGACATGGATGTCGCTTATGCCGAGTCGGCTCACGATGCCTTCGACGTTGAGTGTGACATGGCGGTTCATGCGAAACTCTACGCCCAGGTTGGGCGACTCTGCCATCCAGTACAGAGCATTGGTCTTCAGACTGATGCGCTGCGCGGTGGCCGTGGCCATACTGCCGATAAGTAGCAGCAACATTGCTATCTTTCTATTCATATCTGTAGGTGTTATATGTATCATCGCTTGGGGTCTGATTAGATAATGTGGCGAAACAGCTGGTCGAACTGGTCAAACTGCGGGGCCTCGCCGTCGGCCAGGGGAGCCATCATCCAGCACAGGCGGCTGTCGTGGTACATCGACGCAACCAGCGAGAAGGTGCTGGGAGCCCCTATGATGTACTGGCAGCGCGACAGCAGGCACAGGTCTTCGCCCGGGGTGCCCGTGGCGAACGACAGCGCCACGCCGGGCAGCTCCTGCTCGTACAGTGCGCGGTTCAGCGAGGGGTCGTTTCCGCATATATATATATGTACGGGCTGCGACTGCGAGGCCACGAAGCGCCGTATGTAGTCTATATACACTGGGTCGTCGTAATAGTAACGCCCATTCATCCATGTGCGGTAGTCGCCCCGGCGTATGTGTACACCTAAGCGCAGCCCCTGGCTGCCACCGGTCCGGGCTATGTAGCTATCGGTGGCACGGCTCACCTTGGGGCAGAAGGCGAAGAGGCTCCGGATGTCCTGCTTGTACTTCAGAAACAGGTCGTAGTAGCGTACATACCAGCCCTCGACCATCAGCCATCGGTGGGTGTCCATCAGGCGCTGGGCTTCGGGGTTGCCATCGGGGCTGTCGAAGCTGGCCGTGGGCAGCAAGCCCACGCGGGCCGCGCCCTTGGCCAAGGCGTACACAGCGAAGTTGTGCCAGCGCGTGTGGCCGATGTGGAAGTAGGGATACTTATAGGCAAAGCGCATGGAAACCGTGTGGCGGCCGTGCTCGCGGGCCCAGGCGTAGACGTGGCCGTACTGCAACAGATTGTTGCACATCCTTCCCTTGTCTCTTACGAACAGCATAGCGTTACTTATGGTTATTACCGGGTGTGAGACGGTCGCCTATCATGCGGTCCATGTACGACTGGATGATGGCCTTGCACTCGCGCTCCATCTGGCCTTGGACAGCTATGTGGCCCACCAGGTTGGTACGCATCAGGTAGTCGTCTAGGCGGTACATACCCACCACTCGGCTGCCGTCGAACTGCATGACGTAGCCGTACTTGCAGTACTGGTACACGCCGTTAAGGTAGTTGATGGCCCATGTCTGCTCGGGCGGCGTATGGAAGAGGTCGCAGCCGAAGCCCACGTAAGGTTCGTCGTAGCCTAAGTAGCCCAGGACGGTGGGCATGATGTCTATCTGCTGGGCGATGGCGTCGCGCATGCCCGGGCGGATGTCGCCCGAGGGGTCGTAGATGATGATGGGCGAGCAGAAGCCGCCTATGTCCGACGAGAACTCGGCATGGTCGCTCAGGTTGGTATGGTCTGACGTGATAACGAACAGCGTATTCTTGAACCAAGGCTGCTGGCGCGCGGTGTCGAAGAAGCGGCGCAGGGCGTTGTCGGTATAGCGGATGCACTTGTGGATAACGATGCCCTCCTCGGGGAACTTCTGCTTGTAGCGGTCGGGAATGTGGTAGGGGTGGTGGCTCGAAGCTGTGAAGAGGGCGGTGACAAAGGGCTCGTGGAAGTCGCTCATCTTGGTGGCGTAGTACTGCATAAACGGCTCGTCCCAGATGGCCCAGTAGCCGTCGAAGTCGGCATTGCCGTGGTAACGCTTGTCCTTGTCAAAGTCTTCACGCCCAAAGTAGCCCTTAAACCCCGTAGCATTGGCGAAGCCGTTAAAGCCCATGCTGCCAGTACGGGCACCGTGGAAGAAGGCCGAGTAGTAACCCTTCTGACCCAAGTAACCGGCCAGGCCGCTCAGATGGTTGAGCGACTGAGGCGTTAGGATGAAGGGCTTGATAAACATAGGGACGCTGGAGAGGATAGAGGGCATGCCGTCGATACTCTTACGACCGTTGCAGTAAGAGTAGCGGAAGGTGGCGCTGTGGGCAACTAACGAATCGGTAAAGGGAGTGTAGCCCTTGTAGCCAGGGCCCAGCGCGGTGCGTGCCAGACTGCCGATATACTCACGGCCAAAACTCTCAATGATGATGACAACCACGTTCTTGCGCTTGCGCATGCCCTGGTGGTCAGGGCGGTGCAGCGGCGAGTAGATGGCGTCGAGCTGGGCCTTGTCTGGGTAGTATCCGGGGTCGGTAAACACGGCCTTGCCGTAGGTGCGGATGATGGCAAAGGGGGTGTTGAGCACCAGCGCCACCTCAGTGGGGCGGTAGGTGTACTCGTTGGCATTGCCTAAGGCCACGGGCCGTATGTCACGGTGGCGCCATCCGCCTATAGGGGCGGTGGCTACGAGTATCAGGGTGATGGCGGCACATATACGTGCTGTCCACAGACGGGCGGGTCGGCCCCGCCATGTCTTGTAAGCCACATAGGCAGTCGCGATGGCTATCAGGTAGTTGTACCAGTGGTTGAGCAGGCCGCCCCTGATGCCACTCACGCAGTACACGCCCGCCACCACCAGGCTGGCCACCTGCAGGGGATAGTACACGCGTAGGTCTGTGCGGCTCCTGTCTATGCGGGGCGTAAAGTAGAGCTTCCACAGGGCATAGATGAGTACGGCGGCCATCACCACGAGGTACCAGTGATGCAGGAGTTCCACTCCGAATATCGCCGTGAGGTTGTCCTCGCCCTTAAACTCGGTGAATACGCTGGCCGAGGTACGTCGCAGCGTGTAGCGGAAGTAGACTGAGTCGGCCAGGTTGACCGCTAAGGCCAGGCTGTTGATGACTATGAATACCCACTTACACACCCGTTGGTAGGTGGCGTTCTCCTTATAGTGCAGGGGTAACAGTATGAGCACGATGTACACTACGTTGGTGTACATGATACCCGGCGTGTCAAAAACCACGCCTCCCCACATCAGGCGGGCCAGGTGGCCCTCGCTCACGCTTTGTGCAAAATAGCTATAGTTTTCCAGCAGATATTCCACGCGGGCCAGGGTGTACACCACGAACACCAGCAGGAGATTAAAACTGACAGCCATAAACGGCGAGACTACAGAACGTTCTAAATGAAGTGACTTAAATCGTGAAAACATGTGCCTCTTATTAATAATAGGTGCAAAATTAGCAATTATTTGCTACAAATAATCGTGCTGCGGCTGAAAATAAAAGGAAAATGACAATTTTTCCTGTTTCCATAACCCTCTCGGCCCTGGCCATCCTCCTCATTGTGTTGCAGATGATGGCTCCCAGCGTGCTAATGACGGCTCCCAGTGTGCCAATGATGGCTCCCAGTATTGAAAAGGTCGGTCTATACAAACAAAAAGGAGCAAAGTGTGACTTTGCTCCTTCTTATTTCTTCTGCGATGAGTATCTGCAGACAATTACTTGCCGTGATGCTCGTCAGAAACAGTTAACTTCTTGCGGCCATGAGCACGGCGAGAAGCCAGTACGCGGCGGCCGTTCTTAGTAGCCATTCTCTCACGGAAACCGTGCTTGTTTACACGACGACGGTTGTGTGGCTGAAATGTTCTTTTCATTCTGTTGTTATTTTATTTGTTATTATTCCGGTCGAAATGGTACTCTCGGCAGATGGCGGAGTGCCTTCCAGCGAGTTCACACCTTTTTGGGTTGCAAAAGTACTCATTATTTTTGAATTAACAAAGGATATGGCGAATTTTTCGGTGATAATTAGGCGTTTTTTTAATAAAATGTAGTAACTTTGCAGCGCTTTTAGCAGACATCAATACATTATATAGCAATATGATTAACTCACAGGAAATCAAAATCGGAACTTGCATCCGCATGGATGGCAAGATCTGGACTTGCATCGACTTCCAGCACAGAAAGCCGGGCAAAGGTAACACCGTTATGATTACCAAACTGAAGAATGTAGCTGACGGCCGTGTGCTGGAACGTACCTTCCAGATTGGCTTCAAGCTCGAGGACGTGCGCGTAGAGCGTCGCCCCTATCAGTATCTCTACGAGGATGCCACTGGCCGTATCTTCATGAACCAGGAAACATTCGAACAGATACCTATCCCTTCTCACCAGATTACCGGTGTTGAGTATATGAAGGAAGGCGACGTAGTCGAGGTGGTTACCGATACCTCTGACGGCACCATCCTGCTGGCCGAGATGCCTGTAAAGACTACGCTGAAGGTTACACACAGCGAGCCGGGCATCAAGGGCAATACCGCTACTAACGCCACTAAGCCTGCTACACTCGAGTCGGGTGCCACCATCCGTGTGCCCCTCTTCGTCAACGAGGGTGAGACCATCCAGGTTGACACCCGCGACGGCAGCTACCTGGGCCGCGTAAGCGAGTAACCCACACACCGACATCAACCCATTGCCGTAAGGCAATCGCGAAGACAACCTATATCTCTGGCACCGGCCCCACAGCCGTGTCAAGGATATAGGTTGTCGGCGTTTTACGGACATATATACCGCTTGCATACTATGAAATATAGCTTTATCATTCCTGTCTTCAACCGTCCCGACGAGGTAGACGAACTGTTGGAGAGCCTGAGCAGGCAGACGTTGTGCGACTTTGAGGTCGTGGTGGTCGAGGACGGTTCTTCTGTCCCCTGCCGCGATGTGTGCGACCGTTATGCCGGCCGTCTCGACATACATTATTATAATAAGGAGAACTCGGGCCCTGGTCAGAGTCGCAATTACGGAGCCGAGCGCGCGCATGGCGAGTACCTTATCGTGCTCGATTCGGATGTGGTGCTGCCCGAGGGGTATCTGCGGGCTGTCGACGAAGAACTGGCGCAGCGTCCGGCCGATGCCTTTGGCGGTCCCGACAGCGCTCATCCGTCGTTCACGCCCGTTCAGAAAGCCATATCTTACTCGATGACCAGTTTCTTCACCACTGGCGGCATACGCGGAGGCAAGAAGAAGTTGGACAAGTTCTACCCCCGCTCTTTCAACATGGGCATCCGCCGCGACGTTTACCAACATCTGGGTGGTTTTTCACGGATGCGCTTCGGCGAGGACATCGACTTCTCCATCCGTATCTTTCGGGCTGGGTGTCGCTGTAGGCTCTTCCCACAGGCGTGGGTGTGGCACAAGCGCCGCACGGACTTCCGAAAATTTTGGCGGCAAGTGTACAATAGCGGCATAGCCCGTATCAACCTGTATAAGAAGTACCCCGATAGCCTGCGGCTGGTACACCTGTTGCCCATGGTGTTTACCGTGGGGGTGTCCGTGCTGGCGTTGCTCATCGTGGTGGGCCTCGGCTTTCTGATAGCAGGCAGTCATGCCGTGCTGGGCACCTGGCTTGCCTTGCTGGGTGTGGTGCCCCTGTTGCTCTATGCCCTCCTTATCCTGACAGATGCCACCCGCGTGAGTGGCAGTGTGCGCGTGGGATGCCTCAGTGTGGCCTCGGCTTTCATTCAGCTCATGGGCTACGGCTGCGGTTTCCTCTCTGCCTGGTGGCGCCGCTGCGTGCGCGGCCAGAGCGAGTTCAGCGCCTTTGACAAAACGTTCTACAAGTAGCACCGCGACAGCATGGCACAACGTCTTAACATCAACCAGTGGGCCGAGGAAGACCGGCCGCGCGAGCGGTTGGCCGCTATGGGTGCCGAGGCTCTGAGCAATGCCGAGCTGCTGGCTATCCTCATCGGGTCGGGCACGCCAGAGAAGAGTGCCGTAGACCTGATGAAGGAGATATTGGCCGACTGCTGTAACAACCTGAACCGTCTGGGCAAGATGTCGCTGCACGATCTGCAGCGCTACAAGGGCATGGGGCCGGCCAAGGCGGTCACAGTGCTGGCCGCCTGTGAACTGGGCAAGCGCCGGCAGGCCGAACGGGCCGAGGAGCGGCCTACGATGGGCAGCGCCGAGGCCATCTATAGCCTGATGCGGCCCAAGATGCAGGACCTGGATGTCGAGGAGGCGTGGGTACTGCTGATGAACCAGGCTTTCAAGCTCATCAGGGCAGTGCGCATCAGCCACGGGGGCATCAGCGAGACGGCCGTCGACGTGCGGGTCATCCTGCGCGAGGCGCTACTGGCCAACGCCACCGTGCTGGCTCTCAGTCACAACCATCCCAGTGGCAGTCCACGCCCCAGCGGTGATGACGACCGCCTCACCGACCGTGTGCGCCGCGCCTGCGACACTATGCGTATCTACTTTCTGGACCACGTCATCGTGACCGACGGAGCCTACTACAGTTACCGCGACCAGGGCAAAATCTGAGGGAGCCGCTGTGGCTCTGGCGCTAACCATCAGCCGCTCAGTGGGGTGGGCTCCCAGCCGCCCCCTTACCTCTTTTTAAAGGATGGCCGATACTTTTTGCCCCCGCAGTAGCCGTGGGCGTTATATTTTTTGTACTTTTGCATAAGATAGGCTTCACCTCGGGCATTTGAGCAAGCTCATGCCGCTCGGTGGGCACTATCTTCGCAGTATAAATGACAAAAGCTATGAATAGCAGACTATACGAGTTGTACAAGCAACACCCCATTATCACCACCGACAGCCGTAACTGTCCCGAGGGAAGTATCTTCATAGCCCTTAAAGGGGCGTCATTCGATGGCAATAAGTTTGCCCAGACAGCGCTGGACAAGGGCTGCGCCTATGCGGTGATAGACAATCCTGATTACGATAAGGCCGACGGCCGCCACATCTTGGTGCCCGATGCACTGGTAGCTTATAAGGAGCTGGCCCGCGAGCATCGCCGCCAGTTTGATATACCGGTCATCGGTATTACCGGAACCAACGGCAAGACCACCACGAAGGAACTGGTGTCGGCCGTGCTGGCCGAGCGCTACCGCGTGATGCACACCGAGGCCAATTATAATAATGATGTAGGCGTGCCGAAGACGCTGCTGCGACTGGCGCCAGAGCATCAGATAGCCGTAGTGGAGATGGGCGCTTCGCACCCGGGTGACATTAAGCGCTTGGTCGATTACGTGGAGCCCACCTGTGGTCTCATTACCAATGTGGGAAGAGCTCACCTGCAGGGCTTCGGCTCCTTTGAGGGCGTGATGCGCACCAAGGGCGAACTCTATGACTATCTGCGGGCCCACGATTGCCTGACCTTTGTTGATGCGGCTAACCCCTACCTCACCAAGATGGTGGCCGAACGCTGCCTGGCACCTACTGAGACTTACTCAGCCGATGCTACCCTGCCAGCCGAAGTGGTGGGCCGGGTGGTGAGCAGTGCCCCTTTCCTCTGTTTTGAGTGGCAGGTGCGGGGCCAGAGTACGTCTCATCGTGTACAGACCCATCTCATAGGCACCTACAATATTACCAATATGCTGGCCGCCATCACTGTGGGCCTGCACTTCGGGGTCGGGGCGTCTCAGATAAGCCACGCCCTGGAAGCCTATGTACCCAGCAATAACCGGTCGCAGCTCACCGTGACTGCGCAGAACCGCCTTATCGTTGACGCGTACAACGCTAATCCCACCAGCATGCGCGCGGCGCTCGACAACTTTGCCTATATGCAGGTGCCGCATAAGATGGCTATCCTGGGAGACATGCGCGAGCTGGGCGAAGCCTCTGCCGAGGAGCACCAGCATGTCGTGGACCACATAGCCGAACTGGGCCTCACCGACGTGTGGCTTGTGGGCAGCGAGTTTGCCAAGACCCGCTGCGCCTACCGCAAGTTTGCCGATGTCGAAGAGGTCAAGGAGGCCTTGGCCAACCATCGCCCCACCGACCACTACATACTCATCAAGGGCAGCAACGGCATACGGCTCTACGAGTTGCCAGCCCTGTTGTAACCCCCATAGCCGATATGATAATAGGACTTGACGCCAAGCGCATTGTGCGCAACGGCACCGGACTGGGAAGCTACGGCCGCAATCTGGCCAATGCCCTGGCCGCTATAGCCCCTGCCGACCTGCAGCTGCGGCTCTATGCCCCCGATGCGGGCCGCGACGACCTGCGCTGCCAAGTGGCTGAGGGCGACCACCTGAGTTATGTCTATCCCCGCCATGCATGGTGCAAGAGTCTGTGGCGTAGTCATGGCATCGTGAACGACCTGCGCCGCGACGGTGTAGACCTGTTTCACGGTCTGTCGGGCGAGCTGCCCATAGGCATACATGCCAGCGGCATACGCTCGGTGGTTACCATTCACGACCTCATCTTCATGCGCCATCCCGAATACTACCACTGGGCCGACGCGCAGATATACGCCTGGAAGTTCCGCCGTACCATCGCCGAGGCCGACCGCATCATCGCCATCAGCGAGTGTACCAAGCGCGACATCATGTACTATGGCCATGTGCCCCAGGAGCGTATAGAGGTGATTTACCAGAACTGCAGCACCCACTTCAAGACTCGCGAGAGCGAGGCTCGCCTGCAGGACGTTCATGCCCGCTATCTGCTGCCCGGCCGTTACATCATCCATGTGGGCACGGTGGAGCGGCGCAAGAATATCTTGCTGGCCGTGAAGGCCCTCGCCCATGTAGACAGCGATGTGTCGATGGTCATCGTGGGCAGGCAGACACCCTACGCCGACGAGGTGAAGGCCTATGCCGAGGTCCATGGTCTGACGGGACGTGTGCGGTGGCTCACCGGCGTTCCCAATGCCGACCTCCCCTCACTTTTTCAGATGGCCGAGGCGTGTGTTTACCCATCTCGTTATGAGGGATTTGGCGTTCCCATCATCGAGGCCATACAGAGTGGACTGCCCGTGGTGGCCTGTACGGGCAGCTGCCTGGAAGAGGCGGGCGGCCCAGACTGCTTCTATGTTGCCCCGGACAACGACCAGGCCATGGCGCAGGCCATTACGCAGGTGCTGGCCGGTGCCCCAGGTCGCGAGGAACGCATAGCGCGCAGCCAAGCCTACATAGCCCGTTTCGAGGGTGCCAATGTGGGCGCGCAGGTACTCGACGTGTACCGCCGGGTGGCGGGCAGCGTGCTAAAGTGAACCGATAGAAGTGGGGCGGTCATCTCTATATAGCTAAGCAGGCTGACGGCCCACCTTATTATAATTATAAAGGTCGCGAAATGGTATCTTTATCCGTTTCGCGACCTTTTCAGTTTCTTTATAGATGGTTTCCCACCTATTTATATATAGACGGGAAGTTGCCTATCGGCCCATGACAAACTCGAGGGTGCCACCCTGCATGATGTCGGCGTAGGTAATGTAGTTCTTGGAGTACTTGCGGCCGTTGAGGCGCACGGACTTGATGTAGCAGTCGTCGGCCCCCTTGCGATTAGTCTTCACGGTGAACGTCTTGCCGTTGGCCAGGCTGATGTCTACGCGGCGCAACTGAGGCGAGCCGAAGCTATATACGCCCGAGGCAGGGTCTACGGGATAGAACCCCATGCTCGACCAGATGTACCACGACGACATCTGTCCACAGTCTTCGTTGCCCGAGTAACCGTCAATGCGGTTAAAGTACTGCTCGGTCATCACTTTGTTGGTATAGTACTGTGTCTTGCGGTCGGCCCCCACCCAGTTATACAGGTAGGCGCAGTGGTGGCTCGGCTCGTTGCCGTGGGCATACTGACCTATGAAACCGCTGGCGTTGCCACCGCCGTCCAGGTCTACGCGGGTGGTGTCGGTGAAGAGGTGGTCCAGGGCCCGCTCAAACTTCTTGTTACCTCCCATGAGTTTAACCATGTCGGGCACATCCTGCGGAACGAAGAAATTGTACTGCCAGGCATTGCCCTCAGCGTAGGGGTGCATGCCTTTAGGACGGTAGGTGTATGGGTTGAAGGGCTCCATCCACTTGCCGTTCTCGTCCTTGGCGCGGAAAAATCCTGTCTTGGCGTCGTAGAGATTGCGGTAGAGGTGCGAGCGACGGTTGAAGTACTCGTAGTCGGCCGTCTTGCCGAGGTGCTTGGCCAGGCGGGCCACGCAGGCATCGTCATAGGCGTTCTCGAGCGTGATGGATACCGACTCGCGCTGACGTGTCTCTGGCAGATAGCCATACTTCTCGAGCACCGACCAGGGCGATTGTAGGTGGTCGCGCATCGAGGTGCCCTTGACAGCCTCGTACACCTTCTCTGCGTCTACACCGGGCAGGCCCTTGAGCGCTGCGTCTACCACTACGGGTATGGCGTGGTTACCTATCATGCAGTAGTTCTCCGACCCCCACAGTTGCCAGATGGGCAGATAGCCGTACACATCGTACTGGCGCAGCATGCTCTTGACCATATCGCCCACGCGCTCGGGCTTGAGCAGGGCGTAGAGAGGGTTGCAGGCACGGAAGGTGTCCCATAGCGAGAAGGTGCTGTACTGAGTGTCGCCCTGGGGCAGGCGGTCGGTAGAGAAATCAGAACGGGTATAGTCGCCGTTGACGTCCGACACGGTGTTGGGCTGGATATAGGCGTGGTAGAGACCCGTGTAGAAGATGGCCTTCTGGTCGTCGCTGCCGTCGATGCGTATGTTGGCCAGCTCCTTCTCCCAGGCAGTCACGGCCTGACGTTGAATGGCCTCGAAATCCCAGCCGGGGTTCTCGGCCTCCATATTCTGGCGGGCGTTGTCGACGCTCACAGGCGAGAGGGCCACCTTGACAACGAGCGGCTCGGCGCTGGTGCCGAAGGAGAGGTAGCACTTGGTGTTGCGACCGTTAGCCACGTCGCCGCCGGAGTACACCTCGCTGCCCGAACGGAAAGCGCGGCTCACCACGGGACGCGAGAACTTGGCGTAGAAGTACACCTTGCGTGCCTTCTGCCAGCCGCTCAGCATGCGGTAGCCCACCAGGGTGGTGGCATCGATGAGGCGGAGCTGCGAGTTGAAGATAAGGGTCTTGCGGTCGCCGCCACGGTTCTGTCCGGCGTGCTGCATGTCGAACACCAAGACCCCTTCCTTGCCGGCGGGATAGCTGATGCGCGTCATGCCGGTACGGGTGGTGGCGGTGAGTTCGGTCAGAATGTCCGAGCCATCGTAGCGCACCGAGTAGTAGCCCACCGTGGCGCGCTCGTTCTTATGGCTGAAGGTGGCGGGGTACAGGTCCTTGCCCTGGAGTTCACTGATGGGCTGCACCGAGGGCTGTATCATCACGTCGAGCAGGTCTACGCAGCCCGTGCCGCTCAGGTGGGTGTGGGCGAAGCCGTAGATGGTGTTCAGACTGTAGTCGTAGCCCGAGGCGCCGTCGCCATTGGGCACCACAAACTCCTCGGGGCTGAGCTGTACCAGGCCAAAGGGCGTGGTGGCACCGGGAAAGTTGCCGCCCTTGAGGCTGTTGGCGTCTACCTGGCCCGTTCCTATGAATGGGTTAACATACTGGGTAACCCCCTCGGGCTGTTGGGCCATGAGGGGCAGGGCGACTAAAGCCGCCATTGCTAACAAGCAGTGTTTCAAAGTCTTCATAATGGTATCTTGTTGTACTACTTGCAAAATTAGAAAAAAGAAACGGCACGGCCAAGCAAATGGCCAGTAAGTTGGCGAAACGCTTCGCAGGAGCGGCCGTGGCGAGGGGATGTATATAAGCCTCCTTTGGGACTGAAAGTGAAAAGGCAAGAGAGCAAAAGGGTAAAAAGCGTGGGGTGGGGAGGCTCTCTTAGGCAGCGGAAAATATCACCCCATTTGTGGAGACCGACCTTTACGTTTCCCGGAGCCGTCATTAGCGTGCTGGGAGCCGTCATTAGAAAGCTAAAGACCGGTCTTTTCATTTCCCGCGATGGTTACGGGTGTGCAAAGGGGCGACCTTGGGAAAAGAGGGAGTTACTTTGGATGTGTCAGGGCAGTCTTCTCTATCAACGCGCGCTGTAAGCGCAACAGTATAAAGCCTGGGGCAGCGCCCCAGGTATAGTCCCTACATGGGCAATGCGCGCTGTAGGCGCAAAAGTAGCGAAGCGTTAAATCAGCAGGGAGGACACCTGTAATCCCCAGTACCTCAACAAGCCAAATCTTCGTAATAGACATGCCCATGGAAATAGCCCCTGCGCCTTCTTTTATAGAAAGCAGGCTGCGCCTCGGCCATTTGGGCAAGCTCCTGGCGCTCGGTTTGCACTTCTTTTGCGCCTGTAGCGCGACAATAGATTGGTGGTTAATTTACCTGGGGCGTTGCCCCAGGCTTTATACTGTTGCGCTTACAGCGCGCGTTGATTGTGCGGGTGTGCCCATGGACTGCTGGGCCACCTAAATTGTCTACCGCACCCATCACCAATGACAACTCGGCACCCCGTCTTGCTGTTTTACACACGCCCGTGGTCAATCCGTCCGTCCCTCTCGCTTCCCGGGTATTTCTCTCAACTTGCACTACCTTTTTAGAAGGTAGCCTGCGCCTCAACACTGCAAATTGTAAAAAACTTCGTTTTTTCCTTTGTAGTGTCTTCGGCTTGCACTACCTTTGTGCTCAAAACAGAGACAGATGAAATCATCCGACTTTTTCGGCAAATTGCTGGGCCGCTATCTTTGGGGAAACCTCGCCGCTATGGCCGCGGTCATCGTGGCACTGGTGATAGGGGTCAAGTTCGCGCTCGACGTCTACACCCATCATGGCGAAGAGATAACGGTGCCCAACCTGCGCCACAAGCTGTTTGCCGATGCCGACCGCATCATGGCCGATGCCGACCTGCGGATGGTGGTTAACGACACCGGATATGTCAAGACGCTACCCCCGGACTGCATACTCGGGCAGACACCCGAGCCGGGAGAAAAGGTAAAGTCGGGACACATTATCTACGTAACTATCAACTCGCCCCATACGCCCACACTCACCCTTCCCGACGTGATAGACAACAGCTCGCTGCGCGAGGCCATGGCCAAGCTGACCGCCATGGGCTTCAAGCTGGCACTGCCCGAACGCGTGCCGGGCGAAAAGGACTGGGTTTACGGCATCACGGTACACGGCAAGCGCGTGGTGGCCGGCGACCGTGTGCCCGTGGATGAGCCCTTGGTGATACAGGCCGGCAATGGCATGCGCGATGCCGACGACTCGGTCAACTACATAGACCCCCTTGACGAAGAGGAGGTGGGCGGCGCGTCAGAAGGCCCCGATGAGTTTGAGGAAGTGACGGCCCCACCCGCCGAGAGTTCCTCTGCCGAGCGGCCGGTCAAGTAGCGGCGCGCCCGCGGCCCCTGCCCATGGGCTGGAGGCCCCTATATATAATAAGGTATATGACAACAGACAACGACAACATACTGGATACCGACGGGCTGGACGACGCCCAGCAGCTATACGAGCACTTCAGGTTTGTGGTAGATGCCAACCAGGAGCCACTGCGTATAGATAAGTACATGCTGGATAAGTTGCAGCACTCCAGTCGTAACCGCATACAGAGGGCGGCCGACGCTGGATTTGTACATGTCAACGACAGGCCCGTAAAGCGTAACTACCGCGTGCGCCCAGGCGACGTGGTGACGCTCATGCTGGACCGCCCGCGCCACGATACCACCATTGAGCCCGAGGAGATACCTCTGGACATCGTGTACGAGGACAGCGAGCTGTTAGTGGTAAACAAGCCGGCCGGGCTGGTGGTTCACCCAGGTGTGGGCAACTTCCATGGCACGCTGGTCAACGCTCTGGCGTGGCACCTGCGTGACGTGGCGGGCTACGACCCTAACGACCCCGAGGTGGGGCTGGTTCACCGTATAGACAAGGACACCAGCGGACTGCTCGTGGTGGCCAAGACACCCACGGCGAAGACTCGCCTGGGGCTGCAGTTCTTTAACAAGACCACCCACCGCAGCTACAACGCCCTGGTATGGGGCAACCTGGCCGAGGACAGCGGTCGCATCGAGGGCAACATCGGTCGCGATCCCAAGGATAGGCTGCGTATGGCCGTCTTCGAACCTGGGTCAGACGTGGGCAAGAGTGCTGTAACTCACTATAGGGTACTGGAGCGCTTCGGCTACACCACGCTGGTAGAGTGTATACTGGAAACGGGGCGCACGCATCAAATCAGGGCACACATGAAGCACATCGGCCATCCGCTCTTTGCCGATGAGCGCTATGGGGGGATGGACATCCTGCGTGGCAACCGCAGCTCGTCGTACCGGGCGTTTGTCCAGAATTGCTTCGCCGTATGTCCGCGCCAGGCCCTGCATGCCCGCACGCTCGGGTTCGTACACCCCACCACCGGGCAGCAGATGGACTTCACCTCAGAGTGGCCTGCCGACATGCAGCAGCTCATAGACCGCTGGCGTGTGTACATCAACGGCACCACTAAAGATACTTTTGCAGACAACTAAAACCAACATAAAAATGAAAGAAATCAAGAGAAATATCGCTATCGTGTGTGGCGGTGACTCGTCTGAGCACGATGTGTCCATGCGCTCGGCGCAAGGGCTGTACTCATTCTTTGATAAGGAACGCTACAACGTATATATAGTAGATGTAAAGGGCCAGGACTGGCACGTGCAGCTGGCCGACGATAGTACGGAGCAGATAGATAAGAACGACTTCACCTTTGTTCACAACGGCGAGGTGGTCGAGTTCGACTACGCGTACATCACTATACACGGCACGCCTGGCGAGAACGGGCTCATGCAGGGCTATTTCGACCTGCTGCACGTTCCCTATTCCACCAGTGGCGTTCTGGTAGAGGCCATGACGTTCGACAAGTATGTGCTGAACAACTATCTGCGCGGGTTTGGCGTCAATGTGGCCGACAGCATCCTCTTGCGCCGTGGCGACGAGGTCGATGAGGAGGCCGTGGCAGCCCGCCTGGGTATGCCCTGCTTTGTGAAGCCCGCCAACGACGGTTCCAGTTTCGGTGTGTCCAAGGTGAAGGAGCCCGACCAGCTCGCCGCTGCCCTCAGGGTGGCTTTCATGGAGAGCAATGAGGTGATGGTGGAAAGCTACATGAAGGGTACCGAGCTGTCGATAGGCTGCTACAAGACCGCAGACAAGGCGGTGGTGTTCCCAGCCACCGAGGTGGTTACCAAGAACGAGTTCTTCGACTACGATGCCAAGTATAACGGGCAGGTGCAGGAGATTACGCCAGCCCGGATAGCTCCCGAGACGGCCAAGGCCGTGGCCGACGAGACAAGCCGTATCTATGACATCCTGCACTGTAACGGCATCATCCGCATAGACTACATTATAACCAAGGATGCCGAGGGCCGCGACCAGGTGAACATGCTGGAGATTAACACCACGCCCGGCATGACACCCACCAGTTTTATTCCACAGCAGGTAAGGGCCGCCGGACTCAACATTACCGACGTGCTGACCGATATAGTGGAGAACCAGTTTAAGTAATACCGCTATGGACATTCCCGCTAAGTTCGACCCCATCCGCCCGTTTGAGCCGGCTGAGCTGCCGGCCGTATATGACAGGCTGCTGGTCAACCCCCAGTTCTGTCAGGTGGTGGCCCATCTGTACCCACAGGCTCCCATGGAGGCCATAGCCGCCAAGATGCGTGCCTGCAAGACCAACCTGGAGTTTCAGTATGCCTTCTGCTACGACTTCCTCAATGGCCTGCTCAACCGCCTCAGCACCGGCTGCGATATCGATGTCTCGCAGGTGGATTGTGGCCGCAACTACACCTTTGTGAGCAATCACCGCGACATCGTACTGGACTCGGCACTGCTCTCTAAGCTGCTTATAGATGCCGGATTCAAGACCACCTGCGAGATAGCCATCGGTGATAATCTGCTCGCGCTGCCCTGGGTCAAGGATCTGGTACGCATTAACAAGTCATTCATCGTAGAGCGCGCGCTATCTATGCGCGAGATGCTCGTAGCGAGCAAGCGCCTGGCTGAGTACATGCACTTTGTGATAGCCGAGAAACACGATAACGTGTGGATAGCCCAACGCGAGGGCAGGGCCAAGGACAGTAACGACCGTACGCAGGAGAGTATTCTCAAGATGATGGCCATGGGCGGTGAGGGAACTGCTCAGGAGCGGCTCGCCCAGCTGCACATAGTGCCGCTGGCCATCAGCTACGAGTACGACCCATGCGACTATCTCAAGGCCAGTGAGATGCAGCTGCGCCGCGACAATCCCCAGTGGAAGAAAGGCCCCACCGACGACATCGTGAGCATGCAGACGGGCATTATGGGTTACAAGGGGCGCATCCATTACCACTGCGCGCCGTGTATCGATGACTACGTGCGCTCGCTGGGCCCTGACACGCCCAAGACTGACCTCTTCAGGCTGATAGCCGAGTACATAGACCGTCAGATCTTTGCTGGCTACCGTCTCTATCCTGGCAACTACGTGGCGCTCGACCTGCTCCAGGGCGGCAGCGCCTATGCCGGCCACTATACCGAGGCCGAGCGGGCAGCCTTTGAGCACTATCTCGACGGCCAGATGGCCAAGGTGACCATCCCGAACAAGGACAACGACTTCCTGCGTGGTCAGCTGCTCTGTATGTACGCCAATCCGGCCATTAACCAGCTCGGCCTATGATGAGGCTGTGGTTACCAGCGGTGCTGTTGGTGTCGCTGCTCGTGGCCTGTAGCTCCGACAGCTACACCACGGGCGACGGCCGCTACTCCTATATGAGCGCCGACTTTGCCGAGGGCCACTGCGCCACGGCGGGTGCCATAGACTGGGTGCTTACCGACGAGGGCGCCACGCTGCAGCTGGCTCCCGTGCTGGCGGCGAAGTGGGCCGCCGTGCCCGACTCTACCTACCGCCTGCTACTGTACTACGACTATCAGGAAGGGGCGGCCACGGTACGTCCGCGGCAGGCTGTACAGGTGCCTGTGATGGCTCCGCTATACACGCTGCGACCCGATACGCTGCGTACAGACCCCCTGACGCTCGAAAGTGCCTGGGTGAGCACGTCGGGGCGTTATCTCAACCTAAGGCTGGCCCTGAAGACAGGCACCCAGGATGGTGCCATGGCCCGACAGACCATCGGGGTGAGGTGCGACACCACGGCCACGGCCACCGGGCATCGCTATACCTTTACACTGATACACAATCAGAACGGCGTGCCCCAATATTATACCGCCACGGCCTTTGCCAGCATACCCCTGACCGACAACGGCCCCCACGATGAGGTGCTGCTACGGGTCAATACCTATCAAGGACAGATAGAGCGGCAGTTCTGAGCCAGCGCGCCACGACCGCCCTCAGCACAGCATAAATGCGAAGACGCATAACCATCAGCTCCACGTGAGCCGGGTTATGCGTCTTCGCATTTATAATAATAGGTATAAGCGTGGCAGCCCTCGCGGCGCTGCCTACGCTTTCAGTTTAATGGCCAGTTTGTCCAACATATTGCGCGTCATGGCGTCCAGGTCGTACTGGGGACACCAGCCCCACTCCTGGCGGGCGCAACTGTCGTCCATACGGTCAGGCCAGCTGTCGGCGATGCGCTGTTTGAGCGGGTCAATGTCGTACACCATCTCAAAGTCGGGCTTGTATTTCTTGATGGCAGCGTACACGGTCTCCGGGCCGAAGCTCAGCGAGGCTATGTTGAAGGCATTGCGGTGAACCAGACGTGTCGGGTCGGCCTCCATGACCATGATGGCAGCCTTGAGTGCATCGGGCATGTATATCATGTCCATCAGCGTGCCCTCCTTGATAGGACATACGAACCGCTCGCCCCTTACGGCCGAGTAGTAGATGTCTACGGCATAGTCCGTGGTACCTCCGCCCGGTGGGGTGACGTAAGATATAACACCCGGGAACCTCACGGCACGTGTGTCTACCCCATACTTATTATGATAGTAATCGCTCAGCAGCTCGGTGGTCACCTTGGTAACGCCATACATGGTGCGCGGGCGCTGTATAGTGTCCTGCGGCGTGTTTACATGCGGTGTCGAGGGGCCAAAGGAGCCGATAGAACTGGGCGTAAACACGGCACACCTATGCTCGCGGGCCACCTCCAGGATGTTCCAGAGTCCGTCTATACCTATCTTCCAGGCCAGCCGGGGCTTAGACTCGGCCACTACCGACAGCAGGGCGGCCAGGTTGTATATAGTGTCTATCTGGTACTGGCGTACCACGCTGGCTATCATCTCGGCGTTGGTCACGTCGGCCTCGGCAGCCGGTCCGCCCTCTAACAGTTCGCCTTTAGGCTCAGCCCCCTTGATGTAACCAGCCACCACGTGGCTACCTCCGTAAATTTTGCGCAACTCCCGGGTGAGCTCGGATCCTATCTGCCCGGTAGAGCCGATTACTAATATATTTTTCATGCTTGATGTGATTTAATTAATGAGTGCAAATTAACTAATTTTTTTCGACACCACACCATAAATCATCAGAAAAAAATATTTTGCGATGGCTTTTATAAAAAATAACACGAAAGGCTTCTCTTTGTCGGAAATAATTAGTTAATTTGCAGTTATCAGTGTAAACTAAAACGTGAATAACATGTACGGAAAGATTAAAGAGGAGCTTACCACAGCTCTCGCGAACCTAAAGGAAGCAGGCCTTTACAAGGAGGAGCGTATCATAGAGAGCCCACAGGGCGCCGCCATCCAGGTAAAGGGTAAAGAAGTACTCAACTTTTGTGCCAATAACTATCTGGGACTGGCCAACCATCCGCGCCTGATAGAGGGCGCTAAGCGCATGATGGACCGCCGTGGCTTCGGAATGTCCTCGGTGCGCTTCATCTGCGGCACGCAGGACATACACAAGGACTTGGAGAAAGCCATAAGCGCTTACTTCCATACAGAGGATACCATCCTGTACGCCGCGTGCTTCGATGCTAACGGCGGACTGTTCGGCTCATTCCTCACAGACCAGGATGCCATCATATCCGATGCTCTGAACCACGCATCCATCATCGATGGCGTGCGCCTGTGCAAGGCCAAGCGCTACCGGTACGCCAATGCCGACATGGCCGAACTGGAGAAATGTCTGCAGGAGGCTCAGGCACAGCGCTTCCGTATCATCTGTACCGACGGAGTGTTCTCCATGGACGGCAACGTGGCTCCCATGGACAAGATATGCGACCTGGCCGACAAGTATGATGCCTTAGTGATGGTAGACGAGTCTCACTCGGCCGGCGTGGTAGGTGCCACGGGCCACGGAGTAAGCGAGCTGACTCATACGTACGGTCGGGTGGATATATATACAGGCACCCTGGGCAAGTCGTTCGGCGGTGCGCTTGGCGGGTTTACCACTGGACGTAAGGAGATAATCGACATGCTTCGCCAGAGCAGCCGCCCGTATCTGTTCTCTAACTCGCTGGCTCCAGCCATCATCGGTGCCAGCTTAGAGGTGTTCAAGATGCTGGCCGAGGACAACTCTATACACGACAGGCTGGTCGAGAACGTGACATACTTCCGCGAAAAGATGCTGGCAGCCGGCTTTGACATCAAGCCCACGCAGAGTGCTATCTGCGCAGTGATGCTTTACGACGCCCCGCTGTCTCAGCGCTACGCCAACAGGCTCTTGGAGGAAGGCATTTACGTCACGGGCTTCTACTATCCCGTCGTTCCGAAGGGCGAGGCCCGCATCCGTGTTCAGCTGTCGGCTGCCCACACCCGTGAGCAGCTCGACAAGTGTATAGCAGCCTTTATCAAGGTGGGCAAGGAGTTAGGCGTACTCAAGTAAGTAGTCCATAAGAGGCTGGCCATGGCCAGCACTATAATAGCAGCGACCGCAGGCTTCACAGAGAAGTCCTGCGGTCGCTTGTTTATATATCCTGCCGGTCTGATGGGTGCCCGAGAGGTGGCCGGAGTGGTCGGCAGCCGGCCCGTGACGGCTGGGGCGTGTCCAGTGGTCGTTGCCGTGACCGTCCGCAACTGCCGGATGTGCGTTCTAAGACTGCGAACGCACATCGCAAGGCAATGGATGTACGTCCGAAGCCTTAGGATAGAACTCCAGACTATCTTCGCAGAAACTGTCTGGCTCTATGGGCAATCTCGGACGTAACCCCGTTACCGCTTGAGCGTGCTTGCAGCAAGGCGGATGGTAAGGTGGTATGAGCCGTCTTCAGTGAACCCTGAATAGCCATGGTACCAAGGGTAGAGCGTGTACTGGGGCGATTCATACCATCCGCCCTTAGCGACATGGGAATGTTGCGTAGGGGGACATACGTTGCCGCGGCGGCCTTTGGGGTTAACCTGTGGTTCGCTTGTGTTGTAGGCGAAAATATCGGAGCACATCTCCAGGTAGTTGCCCGACATGTCGTAGAGTCCCAGAGCATTGGGTTTCTTCTGCCCATAAGCACGAAAGCCCTTGCGCTTGTCCAGGTTACCTCCGTACCAGGCCACTTCGTCGGCGTTGCTGCCGCCACTGTAGCGGTAGGGAGGCCTGGCCTTGCCCTCGTTGGCTGCATATTCCCACTCGGCTTCGGTGGGAAGACGAAATTCCTGACCGGTAAAGTCGTTGAGACGCTTCAGAAAAGTCTGGATATCCTTGCAGCTGATGCGGCCTTTGACCGAGTTCTCCCCAAAAGGCTTTTGGGTATAGTACTCGTAACTGCCCTCCCACCAGTTGTCATTCATAAAGGCATCCCACAGGGCTTCGCTCAGCTCGTACTTGCAGATATAGTAGCTATCCAGGGTTATCTGCCGCACGGGTTCCTTGTATTTGCAGGTGTCGCAGCCCGCGGTAAACGTGCCGCCCTTGACAAAAACCATGTTGTCCATCAGCCAGGCTGCCTGTCGCCGCTGGTGGGCTGCCATATCAAACCGCTCCTGGTACGAGAGTACCTTGCGCGGGACGGCTTTGCGGCGCGGAGTAGTCTTGGGCGCGGCCTTTTTGGTTGTGTTTACGATAGGTTTGTGCTTGATGATACCCTGGGCAGAGGCACTGGCGGTCATGGACGCCAGTACGATGAGGGCGATGGCAATCTTCTTCATAGCCAAGAAGGTTAGAGGTTTTCCAGAACTCGCTTGAGCACCACCTCGGCACTTATCTCACGGTTGGCAGCCTCGGGGATGACCAGCGAGTGGTCGCTCTCGATGACATCGTCGGTCACGATGAGGCCGCGGCGCACGGGCAGACAGTGCATGAAGTAGCCGTTGTTAGTCCAGCTCATGTGCTCGGTGTCTATGGTCCAGCCCATGTCCTTGCTCAATATCTGGCCGTAGTCGGCCGGCCGCGTAACGCCCGGACAGCTCCAGTTCTTGGCGTACACAAAGTCGGCGCCATCGAGCGCACGGCGCTGGTCGTACTCCACACGCGCGTTGCCCACGTACTTGGGGTCCAGCTCGTAGCCCTCGGGCTGCGTGATGACAAAGTCTACATCGGCCGCGTTCATCCACTGAGCGAAGCTGTTGGGCACTGCCTGTGGCAAGGCCCTGCAGTGAGGTGCCCAGGTAAGCACCACCTTGGGGCGGGCCGTGGCCTGGTGCTCGCTGATGGTGATGAGGTCGGCAAAGGCCTGCAGCGGATGTACCGTGGCCGTCTCCATGGCCACTACCGGCTTGCCGCTGTACTTTACAAACTGGTTAACGATGGTCTCGGCATAGTCGAAGTCGCGGTCCTTGAGGCCCGCAAACGAGCGCACGGCGATGATGTCGCAGTAGCAAGCCATCACGGGAATGGCCTCGAGCAGATGCTCGCTCTTGTCGCCGTCCATGATGACGCCCCGCTCGGTCTCCAGCTTCCAGGCGCCGGCATTTACGTCGAGTACTATCACGTTCATGCCTAAGTTCATGGCCGCCTTCTGCGTGGAGAGCCGCGTGCGCAGGCTGTTGTTGAAGAATATCATCAGCAAGGTCTTGTTCTTGCCCAGCGACTGGTACGCGAAGCGGTCAGCCTTAACCTCCTGTGCCTCGGCGAGGGCTTTGCCCAGGTCGCCGATGTCCTCTACATTGAAAAATGTTCTCATTGTTATATCCTTTATACTTGTTTAGATGCTGTCTGTATGCTCAGGCGCGGGTCTGGCCGTCGCCGTCTATGAGCCACTTGTAAGTAGTTATCTCCTCTAAGCCCATGGGGCCGCGCGGGCCCAGCTTCTGGGTGCTGATTCCTATCTCGGCCCCTAAGTCGAACTGCGCCCCGTCGGTAAAGCTGGTCGGCGCGTTCCAGTAGACGCATGCCGCGTCGACCTGTTGCTGGAAACGGCGGGCCTGCTCGGCGTCGGCCGTGATGATACACTCGCTGTGGCCCGAGCCGTAACGGCTTATGTGGGCCAGGGCCTCGTCGATGGTGTCTACCGTCTTTACTCCCATCTGGTAGCTCATAAACTCGGTGCTGTACACCGTGTCCTCGTCGGCCGGCGCGATGGTCTCTACGTATGGATAGTCCGCCAGGGCCAGGGCCGCGCGGGCATCGGCATGTATGCGCACCTGCTTGTCGGCCATGGGAGCCACCAAGGCGGGCAGGTCGGCCAGTCGGCTGCTGTGTATGATGAGCGTGTCGAGCGCGTTGCACACACTTACCCGCCGCGTCTTGGCGTTTACGATGATGCGGGTACCCATGGCCACGTCGCCCATGCGGTCAAAATAAGCGTGAACCACCCCCGCACCCGTCTCGATGACCGGCACCTTGGCCGTGTCGCGTACGAAGTGTATAAGGCGCTTTCCGCCACGCGGTATGCACAGGTCTATGTAGCCCGTGGCCTGCAGCATGGCCGCCGTGGCCTCGTGGGTGGCCGGCAGCAGCGCCACCACCGACCGGCTGATGCCCTGGGCTGCTAAGATGCGGTGTATCAGCGCCACGATGGCCCTGTTGGAGTGGTCGGCGTCGCTTCCGCCCTTGAGCACGCAGGCATTGCCACTCTTGAAGCATAGCGCGAACACGTCAAAGCTGACATTGGGGCGCGCCTCGTAGATGATGCCGATGACCCCGAAAGGCACCGACACCTTGCGGAGCCTGAGCCCGTTGGCCAGGGTACGCTCGGCGAGTGTGTGGCCCAGCGGCGAGGGTAGGGTAGCCACGTGGCGCATGTCGGCAGCTATCCCCTCTAAGCGCTCGGGGGTTAGCAGCAGCCGGTCGTACAGCGGGTTGGCCCTGTCCATACGTGCCAGGTCCAGGGCGTTGGCCGCCAGCAGTTCCTCGCGGTGCGTGGCGATGGCATCGGCCAGCGCCAGTAGTACGGCGTTCTTCTTCTCTTCGGTCAGCAGCGCCAGCTGTCGGCTGGCCGCCCTGACCTGCTCAAATATAGTGGTCAGCGTATTCATAATGGTTTGCTGTTTTCGGGTTCGGTCATGCAGAGATAGTCGTAGTGTACGATAGGGCGCACGTTGTGATGGCCCACTAAGGCGCGGGCCTCGTCGGCACCATAGCCGCTGCGGCCTATGCCGATGCGCAGGCCGTTGGGGCCCACCACGCTCACGATGTCGCCCTCCTCGAAGTCGCCCTCTACCGAGGTTACGCCCACCATGAGCAGGCTCACGGCCCGCTCGCCCAGCAGCGCGTGGGCCGCCTGCGCGTTAATGTGTATGGCCCCCTTGGCAAAGCTCTCACTGTGAGCTATCCACTTCTTCACGCCCGACGTGGCCGTGGCCCGGGCCCTGAAGGTGGTATGCGGCGTGGTGTCCGGGTGGCTCACCAGGTCTACCAAGATGTTGGCGCGCTTGCCGTTGGCTATCACTACCTCGATGCCCTCATCGGCCACCTTGCGGGCTATCGAGCATTTGGTGAGCATACCACCACGGCCAAAACCGCTCTTCTCGTGGCTGATGTACTGGCTCAGGTCGCGGTCGGCCGGAACCTCGCTTATCAGATGCGAGGCAGGGTCCGATGGCGGCCCGTCGAATATGCCGTCTACATTACTCAGGATGATGAGCCGGCTGGCGTCCATCATGGTGGCGATGAGGCCCGACAGCTCGTCGTTATCGGTAAACATCAGTTCGGTAACGCTTACCGTGTCGTTCTCGTTGATAATGGGTACTACGCCATTGTCAAGCATTACCGACAGGCAAGCCCTCTGGTTGAGGTACTCGCGGCGCGAGGCGAAATTTTCCTTCATCGTGAGCATCTGGCCCACGTGCAGCCTGTACTCCCTGAACAGCTCGTAGTACAGGTTGATGAGTTTTACCTGGCCCAGAGCCGAGAATAGCTGTCTCTGAGCCACCTGATCCATGTGGCGGTCCGTGCTCAGCTCGCCACGGCCGCTCGCCACGGCACCACTGGATACCATGATGACCTCGAAGCCCCTTGCGCGGAGCCAGGCCACCTGGTCTACGATGGCCGACATGGTGGTTACATCCAGCTTGCCGTCTGCGCGGGTCAGCACGTTGCTGCCCACCTTAATAACTATGCGTTCTGCCATGATATAGGTCTTTATGAGTGTGCGGCTGAGCCGCTGCTTACTTCTGGCTGTCCTTCTGGCGTATCTCCACACGGCGTATCTTGCCGCTGATGGTCTTAGGAAGCTCGTCTACATATTCTATAATACGCGGGTACTTGTAAGGGGCGGTCTCGTGCTTCACATGGGCCTGCAGTTCCATGGTCAGCGCCTCGCCCGCGCGGTCGCGCCACTCCGGGGCCAGTACCACGGTGGCCTTGACCACCATGCCGCGTATCTCATCGGGTACTCCGGTGACAGCACACTCCACCACGGCGGGGTGGGTCATCAGTGCGCTCTCTACCTCGAACGGGCCTATGCGGTAGCCCGAACTCTTGATGACATCGTCGGCACGGCCTACAAACCAGTAGTAGCCGTCCTCGTCGCGCCAGGCCAGGTCGCCTGTGTGGTACAGGCCATCGTGCCATGCCTGGCGGGTCAGCACCTCGTCGCGGTAGTAGCACTTGAACAGGCCGAGGGGCTTGCGGTCGCCCACGTGGATACATATCTCGCCCTTCTCGCCGTCCTCGCAGGGCGAGCCGTCGGGGCGCAGCAGCCTGATGTCGTACTGGTGGTTGGGTTTGCCCATCGAGCCGGGCTTGGGTGTCATCCAGGGGAATGTGCCCAGCGTCATGGTGGTCTCAGTCTGGCCAAATCCCTCCATAAGGCGTATGCCGGTGAGTCTGAAGAACTCGTTGTAGACCGCCGGCTCCAGCGCCTCGCCTGCCGTGGTGCAGTATTGCAGCGCGCTGAGGTCAAACTGGCTGAAATCTTCGCGTATCATAAACCGGTAGATGGTGGGTGGCGCGCAGAAGGAGGTTACGTGGTACTTGGCCATCTGCTTCATAATCTTGGCAGCGGCAAACTTCTCGTGGTCGTACACGAATACGGCCGCCCCGGCAAACCACTGACCGTACATCTTACCCCATACGGCCTTGCCCCAGCCCGTGTCGGCCACCGTGAGGTGCAGGCTGTCGGCCGAGAGGGCATGCCAAAACACGCCAGTGGTCAGGTGGCCCAGGGCGTAAAGGAAGTCGTGCGCCACCATCTTCGGCTCGCCGCTCGTGCCACTCGTGAAGTACATCAACATGGTGTCGTCGTTGGTGTTGACATGCCCGGGCCTTACAAAGGCAGGCGCCTGGGGCCACTCGGCCGCCCAGTCGTGAAAACCAGTGGGCACCTCGGGGCCAATGCTTATCAGAGTCTTCACCGTGGGGCTCTCGGGCATAGCCGCCTGTATCTGGCTTACGATATAGGGGTCGCCGGCACATACGATGGCCTTGATGCTGGCCCTCTGGTTACGATATACGATGTCGTGGGCCGTCAGCATGTGTGTGGCGGGTATGGCTACGGCCCCCAGCTTATGCAGCGCCAGCATGGAGAGCCACCACTGGTAGTGCCGTTTGAGTATTAGCATCACCTTGTCGTCGTGGCCAATGCCGAGCTGTTGGAAGTAAGCCGCCGTGCGGTCGGTCTGCTCCTTGATATCGGCAAACGTGAAGCGTATCTCCTCGCCCCGCTCGCTCGTCCACAGCAGCGCCAGCTTGTCGGGAGCCTCCTCGGCCCACGCATCCATCACATCGTAGGCGAAGTTGAAGTCCTCGGGTATCTTAAAGTGCAGGTGCTCGTTGTAGTCGGCTTCAGATACAAAGTGAGTCTGCGTCAGAAATCTTTCAATCATGGTCTCTACCTTATTTATATTACTATACAAAGAAATGTACACGGCTGCCCGCCCACGGCATACATGCAGTGGAGTTCTGACGAGTCGAAGTAGATGCTGTCGCCAGCCTCAAGGGTGAGTGTCTTGTCGCCCAGGCTTATCTGGAGCGTGCCCTCCATGATGAAGTCGAACTCCTGGCCCTCGTGGCGGCTCTTGTGGTGGCGCCCGTCGCCTGGTTGGGGATCTACGGTCACCAAGAAGGGCTCTACCTGACGGCCCCTGAACCCGCTGGCCAGGCTCTGGTAGCGGTAGTCCTCGCGGCGGTCTATGCTGAGGCCCTTGCCCCGGCGGGTAACGAAGTAGCTGTTCATGCGGGGCTCCTCGCCGAAGAGCAAGACGTCGAGCGCTATGCCGTAGCGCTTGGCTATCTTGGACAGGCGGTACACTCCTGGGTCGGCCTCGCCCTGCTCTATGCGCGCATAGTGCTCCGTACTGATTTCGCAAAGTGCCGCTATCTCCTCGGCGGGTATGTCCAGCACCTCGCGGAGGCCCCTGAGCCGCTGGCCTATCTGCTTTAATGTTTCTTCTGCCATAGTTATTTATATTTCTATCATCTGCAAAAATACTGAAAAAAGTCGACATGGTAGCGATTTGCGACCATTTTCTGCCTTTTTATTACTCGTGTGATACGGCAGATGGCCATTTGCTTACAAAACGAAGTTTTCCTGGCTGCCGAAGTGGGCTTGGGGAATGGCAAAGCCGGTCTTCGTTATGAAAAGTGAAAGGGTAAAAAGGTAAAAGGGTAA
This sequence comes from uncultured Prevotella sp., assembly GCA_934204655.1. GTDB lineage: Bacteria > Bacteroidota > Bacteroidia > Bacteroidales > Bacteroidaceae > Prevotella. The sequence goes on from CAKPZJ010000018.1 coordinate 35,811, forward strand.
AAAGTGCTGCCTGGGTGTTGCCCTTGACAAGCCTGTGGCCATCGCAGGTAATGAAAAGACCGACCTTTAGCTTTCTAAAGACGGCTCCCAGCGCGCCAATGATGGCTCCGGGAAACGTAAAGGTCGGTCTATGTGGATTTGGGGATAATTCCAGATACCCCAAAGCGTCTCCCCACCCCTGCGCTTTTTACCCTTTTACATTTTTACCTTTTTGTTTCTCACCCCAAGATGGCTCCCGTGGCGGTCGCGGTTTACAGCTCGATGCCGTCGAGCAGTTTGAGGTAAGTGGCGATGGCCTGCTCTATCTCGCTCACCCTTATGAACTCGTCGGCAGAGTGCGAGCGCGCCGAGTTGCCCGGTCCCAGCTTGAACGAAGGCCATGGCATGAGCGCCTGGTCGCTCAGCGTGGGCGACCCGAAGGGCTTCAGCCCCAACTGCAGGCACCGCTGCACCAGTGGGTGGCTCTCCGGGATGTGCGAAGACCGGAGATGGAAGGAGCGGGCGCTCACATCCGACTGTACGTGACGGCAAACCAGCTCGTAGACCTCCTGGTTGGTGTAGTACTCGTTAGTGCGGACATCGGCAACCATACGGCACTCGTCGGGAACCACGTTGTGCTGCGTACCGGCACTGACTACCGTAACCTGCATGGTAGTGGGGCCGAGGAAGGGACTTACTCTGTCAAACTGGTAGTGGCGTATCCACTCCATATCGTCCATGGCCCGGTAGATGGCGTTGACCCCCTCGTTGCGGGCCGCGTGCCCGCTCTTGCCGTGAGCCACCAGGTCGAGCACCATGAGCCCCTTCTCGGCTATGGCAGGCTGCATGGCCGTAGGCTCGCCCACGATGGCCACGCTGACGGGTGGCAGCAGGGGCAGGGCGCGCCTGATGCCGTTGACCCCCGATACCTCCTCCTCGGCCGAGGCTAAGTATATCAGGTTGTAAGCCCTCGGCCTGCTGGCCATGACGCGGAATACCTGTAGCAGCGACACCAGTCCGCCCCCGCAGTCGTTGCTTCCCAGACCATAGAGGGTGTCGCCCTCGAGCGTGGGGCTGTAAGGGTTGCGCGTCCAGCTGTCTACTGGTTTCACGGTGTCTATGTGGGCGTTGAGCAGCAGGGTGGGGCGGGCGCTGTCGTAGTGCGGGGCCACCACCCAGAGGTTGTTGGCCTCGCGGCGGTACTCCAGGCCGTAACTATCCATGTACTGCGCCATCGTGTCGGCAGCCGCGTCCTCGCTGCGGCTTACCGACGGTGTGGCTATGAGAGCCCTCAGCAGAGCGAGGGCATCGGCGGTTAATTTATGTGTATCCATAACGGTGGCAAAATTAAGAAAAAACAGCAATTTATTTCGTTCTTTTATCAGAAATCTTTATCTTTGCATAAATATATATAATCGTCATGCGTATGCAAACCAATAGTCATCTTTCGGTGCTAATCCATGATCTTGCCAAGAAGTACGGCGGGCGCGCGGCCCTCACCTTCCAGAACTTTGGTGACAACAAGTGGAAGACCATCTCTTGGAACCAGTTCTCCCTGAGAGTTAAGCAGGTGAGTAATGCTCTCCTTAATCTGGGCGTGAAGCCTCAGGAAAACATAGCCGTATTCTCGCAGAACTGCGTGCAGTATCTCTACACCGACTTCGGTGCCTATGGCGTGCGTGCCGTGAGCATCCCCTTCTATGCCACTAACAGCGAGCAGCAGATACTTTATGTCCTGAACGATGCTCAGGTGCGTTTCCTCTTTGTGGGCGAGCAGGAGCAGTACGACAAGGCTCTCCGCGTCTTCCACCTCTGTCCCACGCTCGAGCGCATCATCGTTTTCGACAGCAGTGTCAACGTCGACACCCACGATAACAATGCCCTGTACTTCCGCGACTTCATCCAGCTGGGCGAGGGACTGCCCCGCCAGAGCGAACTGGAGCAGCTGTGGCGTGCGGCTTCTTACGACGACATCTGCAACATCCTCTACACCAGTGGCACTACCGGCGAGAGCAAGGGTGTGGTGCTTACCTACGGCCAGTACCATGCCGCCCTGGAGGCCAATGACAAGTGTGTCTGCGTGGGCGAGGACGACCGGGTTATCGACTTCCTCCCCTTCACCCACATCTTCGAGCGCGGGTGGGCTTACCTCAGCCTCAGCGAGGGAGCTGAGCTTATCGTGAATACTTACCCTCAGCGCATACAGCAAGCTATGCGCGAGACTCACCCCACATGTATGTCGTCGGTTCCCCGCTTCTGGGAGAAAGTCTACATAGCCGTCAAGGACCGTATGGACCGTGCTGGGGCCGTCCAGCGCCGTCTCTTCGACCGTGCCCTTAGCGTCGGCCGCCGCTATAACGTCGAGTATCTCGCCCGCGGCAAGCGTCCGCCCATGGGGTTGGCGCTCGAGTACCGCCTGTACGACCGGCTGGTACTCAGCTTGGTGCGCCGGCAGATAGGGTTGGAGCATCCCAATATCTTCCCGACGGCTGGCGCAGCCGTGTCGCCCGAGGTTGAGGAGTTTGTACACTCCATTGGCATCTGCATGATAGTGGGCTACGGGCTCACGGAGAGCCTGGCCACCGTATCGTGCGACCGCAAGGGGCAGCCCTACACCATTGGCTCGGTGGGAAGACCCATTGACAGCATACAGATTAAGATAGGCGACAACGATGAGGTGCTCCTCAAGGGTCCTACTATCACCCGCGGTTACTACAAGCGCGACAACGCCAACGCTGAGGCCTTCGATGCCGACGGCTTCTTCCATACCGGTGACGCAGGCTATCTGAAGGATGGCGAACTGTTTCTGAAAGAACGTATAAAGGACCTCTTTAAAACCTCCAATGGTAAGTATATAGCCCCGCAGATGGTCGAGTCGACGCTGCTGGTAGACAAGTTCGTCGACCAGGTGGCCATTATCGCCGACCAGCGTAAGTTTGTGTCGGCCCTCATCGTCCCTGACTTCAGGCTGCTCGAAGAGTACGCCCGTGATAACCACATCCCCTTTGCCTCGCGCGAAGAGCTGTGTGCCAATGACCGCATCCATCAGATGATGGAAGAGCGGATACAAACCCTGCAGCAGGCTCTGGCCCACTACGAGAAGGTCAAGAGATTTACACTGCTGCCCAAGCCGTTTACCATGGACAGCGGCGAACTTACCAATACCCTTAAACTGAAACGGCCGGTCGTCTACAAGAATTACAAAGAGACGATCGACAAGATGTACGAAGACTAAAATGATAACAAGCGACCAGTTGAAAGATGTTATGGAGCGCACCGACGCGCTGGCCCATTATCTTAACATCGACCAGAAGAAAGTAGAATTTGAGGAGGAACAGCTCCGTACACAGGCGCCAGACTTCTGGGATGACCCGAAGCGCGCCCAGGAGCAGATGAAGAAAGTAAAGGGCATAGAGCGATGGCTCCGCGACTACCAGGAGGCACGGCAGTATGCCGACGAGCTGCAACTGGCTTTCGAATTCTTCCACGATGACATGGTAACCGAGGCCGAGGTGGACGCCGACTATGCCAAGGCCATCAAGGCCATCGAGGACTTGGAACTCAAGAATATGCTCCGCCAGAAGGAAGACCCCATGGACTGCGTCATGAAGATCAACTCGGGCGCCGGAGGTACCGAGAGCCAGGACTGGGCATCCATGCTCATGCGTATGTACATGCGCTGGGCCGAGGCCCACGGCTATAAGGTGCGTGTGGCTGACCTCCAGGAGGGCGATGAGGCCGGTATCAAGAGTGTAACGATGGAGATAGAGGGCGGCGAGTATGCTTACGGCTACCTGAAGAGCGAGAACGGAGTACACCGGTTGGTCCGCGTGTCGCCATTCAATGCTCAGGGCAAGCGCATGACCAGCTTTGCCAGCGTGTTCGTCTCTCCCCTGGTCGACGACACCATCGAGGTGGTGGTAGAGCCTGCACGCCTGTCGTGGGATACGTTCCGCTCCAGCGGTGCCGGTGGTCAGAACGTTAATAAAGTGGAGTCGGGTGTGCGCCTGCGTTATCAGTACGAGGACCCCGATACCGGCGAGAAGGAAGAGATACTCATTGAGAACACTGAAACACGCGACCAGCCCAAGAACCGTGAGAACGCGCTCCGCCTCCTCAAGTCGCAGCTCTACGATCGCGCCATGAAGAAGCGCCTGGAGGCCAAGGCCAAGATTGAAGCAGGCAAGAAGAAGATAGAGTGGGGTAGCCAGATACGCAGTTACGTCTTTGACGACCGCCGTGTCAAGGATCACCGCACCAACTACCAGACCGGCGACGTTGACGGCGTGATGGACGGTAAGATTGACGGCTTCATCAAGGCTTACTTAATGGAATTTCCCGTTACTGATGAGGAATAGCGATACCGCAGATAACTTTAACCTAATAAATAAGACAACTATGAGCGAAAAAAGTAAAGTGCGTCGTGCCAAGGCTGCTGCCAGGCAGGAGAAAGAAGGTAAGAATGTCATCAAGTGGCTTGTGGTATGTATGGTCATACTGGCCATAGCATTTATGGCTTACTATATGGCGGTGATGGCATGAGTGGACAGGAGATAGAACGCAAGTTCCTGGTCCGGAAAGGCAACGCGTACCAGCGCGCTGCCTTTTCTTGTAGCCGCATCCAGCAGGGCTACATTCCCGCTGATGGTGCTACGGTGCGCGTGCGTGTCCGCGACGACCGGGCGTACCTCACCATCAAGAGCCGCTCTCAGGACGGGGGGCTGAGCCGCTACGAGTTTGAGAAAGAGATTACCCTCGACGAGGCCCACCATCTGTTGCGCCTGTGCAAGGGTGGTGTCATAGACAAGAGCCGTTACCTGGTGAAGAGTCCCGATGGCCACCACGTCTTTGAGGTCGACGAGTTCTATGGTGACAACGCCGGCTTAGTTATGGCCGAAGTGGAGCTGGCTGCTGTTGACGAGCCCTTTGCCAAACCCGACTTCGTGGCGCTCGAAGTTACTGGCGACCGCCGCTTCTACAACTCTAACCTGCTGCGTTGCCCCTTCTGTACCTGGCGAGACACGCTGCCAGAAGAATACCGATGACCGCGCCGATGGCCACACCTATCGAGTCGGCCGCCCAGTCCATCCACTCACCGCTGCGACGGCCTCCGGTACAGTAGGCTTGTACTATCTCTATCAGACCGCCCATCAGAACCGGCACCACGATGGCCCCTACTATCGCCCGGGGCCATGCCAGCTTGTGGTAGCACCTCAGCTGTTCGGCCCAGATAACCGCACACAGGCCCCCGTACATCACCAGGTGCGTCCACTTGTCTATCAGCCTCACATGGCTTAGCGGGGTCTCCGGAATGGGCATCAGACAGAGCACCCAGATAACGATGACACATACCGTGGTTAACGGGTAGCGTTTAACCATAATCCATAAATTTTTCATATTTGCTGTCGTTTTTCTAACAAAAGTAAATAAAAAATTATACTTTTGCATTAAAATTCGTAGTTTTTATCCTAAAAAGTTTCGCAGTGGTTGTGCCTGTTCGCTTGATGATGCCCCGTGTGGGGCTTGACGACCGAGGGCCGCGGCGCGATGGCTGCCGAAAGCATAGAGATGATGATGACAGAGAAAAGAGGTAACTTTGGAAGCGAGTTGGGCATGATTTTGGCCACCGCAGGCGGTGCCGTAGGCTTAGGCAACGTGTGGCGCTTCCCCTATATGGTCGGCGAGAATGGCGGAGCCGCCTTTATTTTAGTGTACTTGGCCTGTGTGCTTATATTGGGCATACCCTGTATGCTGTCCGAGCTTATTATAGGTAGGCATGGGGCTGCCAACACCTACCGCGCTTACTCCGAGGTGTCGCACGGCAGCGCCTGGAAGTACGTGGGCCTGTTAGGCGTGTTTACAGCGTTCCTTATCATGGGCTATTACGCCGTGGTGTCGGGCTGGTGCCTCCAGTACGTGTACGCCTCGCTCTTCGGCCAGCTCAGTGGCTCTCCCCAGTATGTCAGCGATTACTTCTCAGACTTTTCGAGCGACCCGCTGCGACCCGTGTTGTGGACAGTGGTCATCATATTCATAACTTACTTTGTGATAATCCATGGCATCCGGGGCGGAATAGAGAAGGTTTCTAAGCTGCTCATGCCCACCCTGTTCATACTGCTGCTCATTATCGTGGTGGCGTCGTGCTTGCTGCCCGGGGCAGACAAGGGCGTGGAGTTCCTGTTCATGCCCGACTTCGCCAAGTTGGACAGCAACGCTTTCTTGGGGGCTCTGGGCCAGTCGTTCTACTCCCTGAGCATCGCCATGGGCTGCATCTGCACCTACGCGTCGTACTATAAGCGGCAGACCAACCTCCTGAAGTCGGCCGTGCAGGTCTCGGTGGTCGACACCTTTGTGGCTATCCTGGCTGGACTGATGATTTTTCCCGCCGCGTTCTCCGTGGGAGTCAACCCAGGTAGCGGCCCATCCTTAGTGTTCATCACCCTGCCCAACGTGTTCAACCAGGCTTTTGCCGGGCTGCCCATCCTGGGTGGCGTGGTGTCCGTGCTGTTCTACGCGCTGCTCTCCCTGGCCGCCGTTACCTCCCTGATATCGCTCCATGAGGTAAGTACGGCTTTCTTTTACGAAGAATGCCACGTATCGCGCCGCACGGGCGCCCTGGTAGTTACCCTGGGCAGCCTGGTGATAGGCACCTTCTGCTCCCTGTCGCTTGGCGCGGCCGACTGGATGGTCATTGGCGGCCGGTCGCTGTTCGACTGGTTCGACTTCGTTACCGGCCAGATATTCCTGCCCATCGGCGGATTTCTAACCTGTATCTTTATTGGCTGGGTAGTGCCTCGCCAGTTGGTGTACGATGAGTTTACCAACTGGGGAACCGTGTCGCGCGGCTTCTTCACCATCTACCTGGTGGCCGTGAGGTTCGTTTGCCCGCTGGCCATCCTGGCTGTGTTCCTCCATCAACTCCATATAATCTAAGTAATCACGATGACGACAACCAACAGCGAAAGAGGACATTTCGCGACCAAGATAGGCGTTATCCTGGCCACGGCCGGCTCGGCCATAGGGCTGGGCAACGTGTGGCGGTTTCCCTATATGGCCGGGCAAGACGGCGGCGCTGCCTTTATCCTTATATATATAATATGTATAGTGGTGCTGGGCATACCCGGCATGATTGGCGAGTTTGTCATAGGCCGCCACTCGGCCGCCAATGCGGCCCGGGCTTACCGCAACCTGTCTCATGGAGGCCCCTGGCGTTTCGTGGGACTGATGGGAGTCATCACCTCGATGATTATACTGGGCTTCTACGCCGTAGTGGCCGGCTGGTGCCTGCAGTACCTGGTGGCCTCGGTGGCCGGACAGCTCCAGGGCGACGCTGCCTATGTGAGCAGCTACTTCCAGACCTTCTCGGCTCACCCCGTCTATCCCGTGGTGTGGACGGTGGTGTTCATCCTGCTTACCCACATGGTGGTGGTGCGCGGCGTGAGGGGCGGCATCGAGAAGACGTCCAACTTCCTGATGCCCGCGCTCTTCGTGCTGCTCGTGGTGATAGTCATTGCCTCGTGCAGTCTGCCCGGGGCGATGCGGGGAATAGACTTCCTGTTCTGCCCAGACTTCAGCAAACTCACCCGAAGCGTCATGCTCGACGCATTGGGCCAGTCCTTCTTCTCCCTGTCGCTCGGCACGGCCTGCCTGTGTACCTATGCGTCGTACTTCAGCCGTCAGACCAACCTGGGAGCCGCGGCCTTTAAGATAGCGGGTATCGACACGCTGGTGTCTATCCTGGCCGGACTGATGATATTTCCCGCGGCCTTCTCCGTGGGTGTCAATCCCGACAGCGGGCCGTCGCTTATCTTCATAACGCTGCCCAATGTGTTCCAGCAAGCCTTCTCGGCCCTGCCCGGAGTGGGCTATGTGGTGGGCATACTGTTCTACGCGCTGCTGTCGCTGGCTGCCCTTACCTCTACCATATCCATGCACGAGATAGGCACGGCCTACTTCTACGAGGAACTGCACATAAGCCGTAAGCAGGGTGCCTGGATGGAGACCGCGGCCTGCATCGTCATCGGCATCCTGTGCTCGCTGTCCATGGGAGCCGTAGACGGACTTGCCGTGGTGGGCCTGCCGCTCCTGGATGCCTGCGACTACCTTACCTCTAACATCCTCATGCCGCTGGGAGCCCTCTCTACCTCGATATTCTTAGGCTGGTGTGTGCCCCGGAGCGTGCTGCGCGACGAGCTGACCAACTGGGGAACACTCCGGGCCACCTTCTTCCGCGTATGGCTCTTCGGCATACGCTTCGTGAGCCCTGTGTGTATCCTGCTGATATTCCTTCACCAGATGGGCATCGTGTAGCCCATAAGCCGTAGTAACCACCACCTAACCGATAACCATGTCCCGACGACCCATATACCTGAACCGGAGCGACCGGATGGCCCTGGCGCTCTTAGCGTTGGTGGCCTTAGCGGCGCTGGTACTGCTGTGGGGTACGGGGGCAGACATGGGCCATACACCGGCGGTGGCGGCCGACAGCGTGGGCGCCACTAATGAGCCCGCAGCCGTGGCCCCACGTGGGGAGGGTACCTATGCCACTGGAGAACGTAGGGTGAGGCTCACCGAGTTTGACCCCAACACGGCTGACAGCACCCTGCTGCTACAGATAGGACTGCAGCCCTGGCAGGTACGCTGCATATACCGGTACCGGGCCCATGGCGGGGTGTACCGCCGCCCGTCAGACTTTGCCCGCCTCTATGGGCTCACCGCCGGTCAGTATCGCGCGCTCGAGCCTTACATCCGTATCGCGCCCGACTACCGTCCCGCGGCCGAGGTCTACGCCCGCTCAGAGGCTGTGGAGCCGTCGTCCCGCGACACGCTGCGCTATCCCGTCAAGCTGAAACCTACCGAGCGGGTGTCGCTGAACACGGCCGACACCGCGCTGCTCAAGCGCGTGCCTGGCATAGGCAGCTACTATGCCCGCCGCATTGTGAACTACCGCCGCCAGTTGGGTGGCTATGTCTGCGTGAGCCAGCTGGCCGAGATTGAGGGCATGCCCGCCGAGGCTATGGCTTACTTTACCATCGATGCCAGCCACATCCAGCGCCTCCGCATCAACGAGCTGACGCTGGCCCAGCTGCGCCGCCATCCCTATATAGACTACCTGCAGGCCCGCGACATCTGCGACTACCGCCGGCTCAAGGGCCCCATCAGCAGTCTGGCCCAGTTGCGCCTGCTCCACGTCTTCCCCGAGGCTGCCCTTGACCGCCTGCGCCCCTATATAGAGTTCTGACCGCGCTGTCGATACCCATAAACAGGCCGGCGGCTGCCCAGGAAATCCTGAGCAGCCGCCGGCCTGTTAGTATAGAGCTTACTCTACCGTTACACTCTTGGCCAGGTTACGCGGCATGTCCACGTTCAGCCCCTTGTCTACCGCCACGTAGTACGCCAGCACCTGCAGGGGCACCACGCTGAGCAGCGGCACCGTCTCGTTGAGCGTGCGCGGTATCTCGATGACGTTGTCGGCTATGGCACTCACCTGCTCGTCGCCCTCGGTGACGATGGCTAAGATGCGCCCGTTGCGCGATTTCACCTCCTGCATGTTGCTGATAATCTTCTGGTACAGCTTGTGGTGCGTGGCCAGGAACACGATAGGCATGTCGTGGTCTACCAGGGCGATGGGGCCGTGCTTCATCTCGGCGGCCGGGTAGCCCTCGGCGTGTATGTAGCTTATCTCCTTGAGCTTGAGGGCACCCTCGAGCGCCACGGGATAGTTGAACCCGCGCCCCAGGTACAGGAAGTTGCGCGCATAGGTAAACGTCTTGGCCAGGTCGGCTATCTTGGGTGTCTGCTCCAGTACCTTCTTCATCTTGTCGGGTATGCTGGCCAGCTCCTCGATGATGTTCTGGTACTCCGTGTCGGCCAGGGTGCCTAATTCGTGGCCCAGCGCCAGCGCCAGCAGCGTGAGTACCGTTACCTGGCCGGTAAATGCCTTGGTGCTGGCTACTCCTATCTCCGGGCCCACGTGTATGTAGATGCCCGTGTCGGTTTCGCGGGCTATCGAGGAGCCCACGCCGTTGACGATGCCGAAGATGAGCGCACCGTGAGCCTTGGCCAGCTTCACGGCAGCTAACGTGTCGGCCGTCTCACCGCTCTGGCTGATGGCGATGACCACGTCGCCTGGCTCAATGACCGGGTCGCCGTAGCGGAACTCGCTTGCGTAGGCCACCTCGACCCTCTTGCGACACATGCGCTCTATGAGCTGCTTGCCGATGAGCCCTGCGTGCCAGCTGGTGCCGCACGCTACGATGATGATATGCTGTGCCTGCAACAACTGTTGCTTGTATTCGGTCAGCGCCGAGAGCACTATGTGGTTGCGATCGGGGTGCTGGCGGTCAGCGAAGAGGCGGCCGCTCATGCAGTCGCGCAGGCAGGCGGGCTGGTCGTAAATTTCCTTGAGCATGAAGTGGTCGAACCCACCCTTGCTGAGTTTGGATATATCCAGGTCTACCGTCTTGATGTCGTAGTCGCACGTCTTGTGCTTCAGGTTGATAATGGTGAGCTCGCTGCCGGACCTTATGTCGGCTATCTGGCCGTCGTCCAGATACACCACCTTGTCCGTGTAGGCCACAATGGGCGTGGCGTCGCTCGCTATGTAGTAGTTGGCCTTGTCCGGGCCCACTCCCACCACCAGGGGGCTCGACTGCCGGGCAGCCACGATGTGCGCGGGGTCGCTCTTCTCTATCACGGCGATGGCGTAAGCGCCCACGGCGTCGTTGAGAGCCTGGCATACGGCCGATACGAGGTCCTTCCCGTTCTGCTGGTAGTAATAGTCTATCAGCTGAACCAGCACCTCGGTGTCGGTAGAGCTCTTGAATGTGTAGCCCTTGGCTTCCAGCTGCTCCTTGAGTACCTGGAAGTTCTCTATGATACCGTTGTGAACCAGCGCCAGCTCTCCGCTCATGCTTACATGCGGGTGCGCGTTGATGGCCGACGGCTCGCCGTGGGTGGCCCACCGGGTGTGGGCTATGCCGATATGGCCGCTGCAGTCCTTGTCGCTGGCAGCAGCTTCCAGGTTAGTTACTTTGCCTTTGGTCTTGTAGACATTCAGTTTGTCGTTGTCGCTTATCAGAGCCACGCCAGCGCTGTCGTATCCGCGATACTCGAGCTTCTTCAGGCCGTTGATGAGGATGGGATAAGCCTCCTCGGTTCCGATGTAACCTACTATTCCACACATAATGCTTGGTGTTATTAATATAGTTGATGTTGTATTTTCCGTTCTGTCAGCCATGGCTTACGGTAGGCTGCGGGACGCACTGGCTGTTGCCGCGGCGTGCCGTGGGGGTGGGGCCGTGGTACCTGGGGGCGTGCTGATGAGCTGTATGCCATGTCTGATAGTAAAAAGTAGTTCATTCTTAGTCGGAGTGAAACTTACGATATGCTTTGTTTTTGCTAATATGGTGGCAAAGGTAGTAATAATCTGTGTAACCATCTGTCTTTTTGGCCATTATTTTTGCAGAAGCGCGAACTTTTTGTTTCGCGGCCCCCTCGGCCCCGCCCGTAACCATCGTTGCAAACAAAAAGACCGGTCTTTACGTTTCTAATGACGGCTCCGGGAAATGTAAAGGTCAGTCGCTATAAATGGGGTGATAATTTCCGCTGCCTAAGAGAGCCTCTCCATCCCTGCGCTTTTTACCTCTTTACTTTTTTACCTTTTTATTTTTCATCCAAAGGTCTCTTGGGGCCGCTCCTTGGTGCTCGCAGACTTTCAAAATGATACTTTTGGCTCGCAGTTGGTAAAAAATATGAATATTTTGGCCCGTTTTTACGAGCTTATGGTTACCTTTGCAGCCGTAAATGGTAAGGGTATCTACTCTCCCCATGTACCCTTATATTTTTTTAGTAACTATTATGGGGATAAACATTATTAAGTGATATGAGAAAAATCTACTCAATGCTGGCGCTGTTGATGACTACAGCGCTGTCGGCCCTTGCGGGTCCGCAAACACCCTCTGTTATGATGCCCTCCATGTACATGGGCAGCTCGTTTGTTGCCAACTGGGGGGGCAATAATTCGGATAAGTATCTGCTCAGCGTCTATACGTTGGGCGACGGGGTCACCAAGGTGGCCGAGGACTTCAGCAAGGTTAATCAGAAAGATGGCAAGCTGGATGCGGCCAACCCGGGCATACCCGCGGGATGGACGGTAGACGTGGCCGCTAAGGGTACCACCGATGTGGTGTACGATGGCAGCAAAAACCGTATCTTGCTTGATGGCGATGCAGACCATGTCACTACACCGGTAATGGTTGGCGGCAATATGACCAGCTGTGTGTTCAAGGCCAACATCGTACATGCCGAGGGAATAACCAAGGACAACTCGAGTGTGTTCGCGGTGAAAGTATATGACAAGGAGGGCGACCTCCTGACGAGCGGCCGTATCGAGGCCCTTTACTTTGCCAGCCGGCAGGACTTCAACGTCACCGAGGCGTTTGGCTATATTCCTGCCAATGTGGGTCGCATAGAGTTTGCGATAGAGAAGACCGATGGCCACAGCGTGGGCGACATCGCCATCAGCTCCATCAGCTATGAGTTCAAGGCTCCTAAGTTCGTAATGACAGACAGGGAGGTGACCGAGACCCACTATACGGTAACCGGGCTGGACCCCGAGGCCGTATATTATTACTATGTAAAGGCGCAGGAGGGCACTGAGGTGTCGGATATGTCGGGCATCATGCTCGTAGACGAGTTTCTGCCCACCACAGCCCTTCCTGCCAGCGATGTTACGGCCAACTCGTTTACAGCTAACTGGGAGTATCTGCCCAAGTCGGCCGGTTACATCGTACAGGGCTACCGCTATGACGTGGCCAAGACCTCGGGCGTGCGCGAGGTGCTGAAGGAAAATTTCTCCAAGTCTACCAAGGGTACCGTGGCACTGCCCATTACCTATGTGTCTAATGCCGATGAACTTACCGACTGCCCGGGATGGACTGGCCGCAATCTTATCGCTGCCGCGGGTATGATGGGTGCCAATAGCGGCCGTTTCCCCATGAACATGTCTTTTGTACACTCGCCCGAGATGAACCTCTCGGCCAGCAAGGGTGTCTATACCGTTCACGTTAAGGCTCACGGCACCGCTGGCGACCAGTTGAGCGTGTACCATGTGGGCTATATGGTAGACGGGCACTTGGTGATGCACAAGCTGACGTTCGACGCCAATGGCGACGCAGAGGACACCTGGGAGATGGAGGACGGCGACGGACAGACCGTGCTTTCCTTTGAGGAGAGCAAGATGAAACCATTCTTGCTCGATGTGGTCGAGGTGACTCAGAAGGTAAACGCGGGCGATGTAACTACCGTGGTTCTGCCTGAGGTGCGTGTCAATGACGGCAAGACCACGTCATATACGTTTACCGATATGGTTTCCGACTGCCGTTATGGCTACACGGTGACAGGCTGGCGTACCGATGACTACAAGAGCGAGCTCAAGTCGACCACTTCCGAGTATGTCTATGTCAACCTGAGTTCTACCGATGGTATCAGCAACGGCACCGTGTCGGTCGGCAAGCCCCAGGTGAGTGTCAGTGGCAACACCGTAATGGTTACTCTTGCCCAGGCGGCCCCCATCTATCTGATAGGCATCGATGGCAGCACCCGCCAGGTAGTAGCTGGCCATGCCGGCGCCAACACTCTGACCGTAGAGCCGGGTCAGGTGTACATCGTTAAGGCTGGTGGCTATGCCTTCAAGTTCGTAGCTCAGTAATCAGCCACCCATAGCTATTCTCCGAGGCGGAGCTGACCCCAAGGGGGCTCAGCTCCGCCTCGCTTGCTTTTCCCGTGGCCCTATATATAAAAATAGGTATAGCCGTCTTATATAGTAAATGTAGCTTCCACATATAATAAGAACAATCTTCATACGTGGGGTGCCCTTTATGGAAAAATCGCCATAATCCCATTTTTTCCCGCGGCCATTCCTGCTTTTCCCGCGACCATCTCCCATTTTTTTCGGTTTTCCCCCGCTCTTATGTTGATGGCCATTTTTTTTCCTATTTATGCCCTCAAAAAGCGCAGGAGTGCTCTATTTTGTAAATAAACACGAAAAATATGCGTTTTCTGATAATTTTTTCAGCGATTTATTTGGTTAGCACCTGAAAAGTCCCTACCTTTGCATCCGCTTTCGAGAACGAAACACTTCCCGGGGCACTGAAGAAAGAGTTCTTTGACAGATTTAAGATATAACAGAAGAGTAGTAGTACAAGAAGCTGGTGACCTCCTCGGAGGTCATTAGGGTAAAAGAAGAGAGCCGTCATCCTCCCTGCTTGGGCAGGGGAGATAAGCAGGTACTTTGAACTTGAACGAAATCATGGATATAGCGTCCTGGACAGAGACAATAGCCATACTAAGATATGGAAACGATATTTTACAATGGAGAGTTTGATCCTGGCTCAGGATGAACGCTAGCTACAGGCTT
>CAKPZJ010000019.1 GCA_934204655.1 uncultured Prevotella sp.
ACTTGTTCGAAACCGCACACATAAGACTGGAGTGTCCGTATCGGCTCAACCAAAAGGATTGGAAACCGACATTCATCCCGTTTGCAAAGGCAAGAAAGAGGATTGAGACAATCTTCTCACAACTTACAGACCAATTCCTGGTCATCAGAAACTATGCGAAAATAACGAATGGTTTGTTTGCCAGAATCATTGGCAAAATTAGTACACTTACCATTCTGCAATATGTAAACTTCATTAACAACAAGCCAATTGGCAGAATTAAGTATGCACTAAATTAATTCCGCCAATGGGTAATATAAGGAAGTGTTACAGAAGGTATATCTTCCTTTCGAATAGAACAGATTTTTAATATGGCACAACAATTCGTAGAGACAATAAAAATTAAGGATGGAAAGGCACTATCTCTTGCATGCCATCAAGAAAGAATGGAAAGAACCATCAGGCATTTCTTTCCATTGTTTTGCAATGCGTCCATGCCTTCATTGGAAAGACGGATAAATCCAACAGCAAACATGGATTTTTACAAGGCAAGAGTTGTGTATGGCGAGCAAGGCGTTGAAACGGTAGAATATGCCCCGTACTCCATGCGGAATATAAACTCCCTTCAAGTGGCCGAAGACGACACGATAGTGTATGACTACAAAAGTACCGACCGCAGCCGTCTTAATGCCTTGGTCGCGCAGAAAAGAAGCTGTGATGAAATCATCATCGTCAAACATGGGCTTTTAACGGATACCTCATTCACAAACCTCGCAATATATGACGATAAGCATTGGGTAACTCCCAAGCATCCATTATTGCACGGTACAAAAAGAGCCGAACTCTTGGATAAAAGAATCATTCGTGAAGCCGATATTACATTGGAAGATTTGCGAAATGCCAACAAGATAAGTCTTTTCAATGCGATGATTGAGTTTGGCGAAAAGGAAGTATCAATAGAGAATGTCCACTTTTGAACATTCTACACAGTTCCCAATATGCTGGCTAATTTGCGACTGTAGGATGCTATCAGCTGCCCCCCCTATCGCCTCAATGCCTATTATCCAGGACATGGCTTCCGAGAGCATTACACAATAGACTATGACGGCTCCAGACTTTGAAAGATAAAAAGGTAAAAGAGAGAAAAGCGCTCTCTGAGTGTTGGCACAGGTTTGCTATGCCACAATAGCCCACCGTAAAAAATGAAAAGGCCGATTTTTAGCTTTCTAAAGACGGCTCCCTGCATTGTAAAGGTCAACCTCTACGATTTCGGTACTCTATTGGCATGCAAGAAGCCTACACCAACATGCAGAGAGCACTTTTTTGCTTTTTCACTCTTTTACCTTTTTACCTTTCAGAATCCCTTTTTACTCTTTTACCCTTTTACTTTTATCTGTGCTGACCATGGTTATTTTTCAGGCCGTTGTGGCACGAATGTCTCCCACGTCTGGTCGTCGTAGAAAACACGTATCTCAGTAATATTGCGCTGTACTTTGTTAATTATTTTGACATCGCTAACAGCGGGGGCAACCACGGATTTTCGGCTCCCTGTAGACATGGGGAGGGGAGAGGGGGCCTGGGGAGTATCGTCGAAGTCAAGTACAGGTTCGGCAGCTTGCTGCCCATCGGCCGCAGCCACCTCCTCGCCGTCAGAAGAATGTACGTACATGTCGCCCGTACCAAAGAGCAACCAGTCAGTGGAGATATTGGGAAATTTCTTCTTGATGGCTTCGACAATGTTTATCGTGGGACGTGTGCGGTCATTAAATATACTGCTCAGAGAAGCCGGCGACAATTCCAGGTAATTCGCGAACACCTGCTGAGTCATGTGCTGGCTCTCCATGATTTGCTTTATTCTATCTTTCATCCTCTATTAATGTATCTAATTGTGGCAAATAGCCCATTTTTGATGACTTTTACAAAGGTAAACACTTTCTCGGTGATACGCAACAAAACTAAATGAAATTTTGAGATTAATATATTTATATTTCAAAACCAACATTTACAATACCACGGTTATATTTGAAAATTTTAATATCAATCTCTAAATATTTAATGGTATAAACAGTTTAGATATGTATATTACACTTTAACAAAGTGGCTTATTCTGCTGATATAGATATTATTAGCACGTATATAATGGACGTTTATACATGTATAACAGGCATTTAGGCGTTTATAGAGGTTGTTTCTGCCTAAAAATCATTCAATAAATACTTATAAAATATTGGTTTTTAGCATTTTAATGCCTATTTTCGACATTGCATAAATGGCTATTTACATTATAAAACACACGATTTTGATTTTAATATTCAACCATTGCAAATGCAAATACGATTACAAGTATAAACACAGCAATCTAAAAATACAAATATATCAATCGCGGTTTTTACATTTACAATCGCAAATATACAAAAGTATATCATAATAAACGTTAACACGCTCTATATAAGGGTGGCGATAGTGTCTATTTTCCCATTTTTCGTGTTTTCTGAACCACTCATCATCGCGACTATAAAAATCGAAATTATAGCGATACCAGATAGGGTTAAACGCCTATTTTTCACGACTTTCAGGCCGAAAAAGAGGCTCTGGGAAGTTGCAATTCTAACAAAAAAAGGGCAAAAAATGGCCCAAAATACTCAAAAAAGCGGCAAAAAAGGGTCTGAACAGGCCCCTCTACCCTACTAATGGAGGATAAAAAAGATGAGTTCTTTGGCTAAATCGGCCGCAGAAGTGCTCACATTCTGTAAGCCCTTGCTTCGCGCGTCTACACTCCTTATCATGTGTATGATGTTCATCACCTTCATAGCGCTGTAGTTTCTCATGCCCGTCACGTAGTCCCTTACGCCCCATACACTCTTCAACTCTAAAAATGCCGCCAGGTCTTTCTCATTATTCCTGCTGGGCGCGTAGAACGCAATCATAAGGTTTTGGAAATAATTGAAGAGCAGTGGAACCACCGTGTACAGCGACCCAGCCTTGGGGTTGCTGTCAAAATAATTCATTATCTGGTTTGCCTTGAAAACGTTCTTCTCCACGATGGCATTTCGCAGCTCGAAGACATTGAAATCCTTGCTTACCCCTATCTGGCGTTCCACTATCTCCGGGGTGATACGCCGGTCGTCGGCCGGGAGCGATATGAGCACCTTATCCAGTTCCGAGGTGAGTCGCGCCAGGTCGGACCCTACATGCTCGGCTATCATTGCGGCCGCCTTGTGCTCTATGGCCGTCTTCCTCACCTTGAGGTAGCTCTCCACAAAGGCCGGCAGCTCGTAGTCGCGCTTCTTCTTACTTTCGAAGAGTACTCCCTTGGCACTGGCCTTGGCGGCCAGGTTACGGTCTACCCTGCCCCCCTTGAAGCAAAGTACCAGGATGGTGGTAGCCACCGGACTGGCCAGGTACTTGACTATGGCGTCGGTGCCTTTCAGCCCCTGGGCCTCCTTGACCATGACCACCCTCCGGGCAGCCATCAGCGGAAACTCGCGCGCCATGTCTACCACCTGGGCCCCGGCCACATCGGCACCATACATCACCGTCTGGTTGAAGTCTTTCTCTTCTGGCAGCAGCGCTCTCTCTTCTATATAGCCCGCTATCTGGTCTATAAAATAGGGCTCGTCGCCCATCAGGACATACACGGGGGCGTATTTCTGCGCCTCTAAGTCGCGCATAATACCACTATAAGTGCTTCCGCTATTTTTTTCTGCCATATTGTTAAGTGTATCTATGCTTTTTTGCTACCTTTGCATCTACAGCTATCCGCTGCCGATAACCACAGGCGCGGACAAGATGCTAATAGATACTACAAAGGTACGTCAATTCGGGCGCAATGCAAAACAAAATCACTGCTTTTTGCGCCCTCCACACCACCGACGGCTAACAATAGCGCACAGGAAAGAGCCCCCATCTTTTGAAAATTCGGACACCCCTGTGCCCCTCATCGTAAAAACAGAAAATATGCAGCTCAATCTTCCCGGCTTTGACATCAAGATAGGCGGAACCAAGGCCCGCCCCACCGTCTTCGACATCTTGCGACGCAAGTATGTGGCCCTCACTCCCGAGGAGTGGGTTCGCCAGCACTTCGTACATTACCTGATAGAGACCAAGGGCTACCCCGCTACCCTACTGGCCAACGAGGTCAAACTGTCTATCGGCGCCAAGGTGCTCAGAGCCGACAGCGTGCTCTACACTACCGCCTTGACGCCACGCATGATTATAGAGTACAAGGCCCCACATATCAAGATTTCGCAGCACACCTTCGACCAGATTTTTGCCTACAACCTGCTGTTGCGGGCCCAGTATCTGGTCATCAGCAATGGGCTCCACCACTACTGCTGTAAGTACGACGAAAGCCTTCAAAAATATTTATTTTTAGAGGAGATACCAGGCTACGAAAATTTATAACAATCTATGACCACACACGAAGCTATCAGCCTGCGCCTGGCAGCCCACTTCCTGTCGGCTACCCAAGCCACCACGCCCGAGGAAGTAGTCAGCTGGATGGGCGCCATGCAGGCGCAAGACCTCAGCCACTTCAAGTGGGCCATCGGCATGCGCACTACCCTGCCGGGGCGCAGCCACCTACAGCGCTCGCTGGCCCAGGGGCACATCCTGCGACTACACCTACTGCGCTGCACGGTACAGGCCGTAACCCCACAGGACCTGCCCTGGATGCGCGAGCTATGCCGCGAACGCAATCTGCGTACCATCCAGTCGTGGCCCAGCTACAATCTATGCGAGCAGTCGGCCGCCTTTATCCAGGAGGGTACCGAAGCTCTTCGGGAGATACTCTCCGGTGGAAAATCGCTCCACAAAAAAGCGCTGTGCGAGGCCGTGGCAAGTGCCGGACTGCCTGCCGATACGGCCCATATCAACCAACTCATACTGCATGGCGAGATAGAGGGCACGCTGTGCTCTGGCGAGCCTTACGGCAACGAGCACACGTGGGCCTTAGCAAGCGAGCGGACGGCCCCTCATAGTCTCCACAGCACAGGCAGTCAGTCGCCCCAACCACCCACACAGACGGCAGCTTTGGCACGCTTGGCCACTAAATATTTCAGAAGCCACTCGCCAGCCACCTTTGAGGACTTCTGCTGGTGGACGGGGCTCACTAAGACGCTGTGCAGAAAGGCCCTCGAAGCCATAGCCACCGAGGTGGACGAGGTGGCGGTAGCCGGTCACCCCATGTACGTACACCACGACACGCTGCGGCTCGCGGCCCAGCTGGCCGACCGCGCAGACATACTGACAGCCAGCGCCATCAGGCCCCAGAGCCCTACCCTGCTTCTACCGCCATACGATGAATATTTAGTGGGGTACAAGAGCCGCTGGTTAGCCATCGACAAACCTTTCGAAGCCATGGCGTACAACAAGTTTGGCATCTTCCGCCCCGTCATCCTGCACCATGGACGCGTAGTGGGCAACTGGCGAACCTCCTGGGCCAAGGATGCCACTACCGTGCAGACCGAGCTATTCACCAAGCACCCCACCATAAGCACCCAGACCCTCGCCCGTGCCACCCTCCAGCTACAGCCATTTTGCAGCCAGTAACGCCCCACACATGGCAACCGCTACTAAGACACGCCTATAAACAGCGAGTCCCCACCTCGGCCTTACGGCCCGAGATGGGGACTCCTCTATATCACTGCTGACAGCTGCCGATTACTCAGCGTCCTCAGTCTTCTTCTTGCGCGATGCACGCTTGGGTTTCGGCTTGGCCTCCTCTTCGACCTTGACACCTGCCAGCTCCGGGTCTATCATTATTCGACCGCAGTACTCGCACACTATAATCTTCTTGTGCATCTTTATATCCAGCTGTCGCTGTGGCGGTATCTTGTTAAAACAGCCACCACATGAGGCGCGCTGTACTACCGTGATGCCCAGACCATTTCGGGCACTCTTGCGGATGCGCTTGAAACTGGCCAAAAGGCGCGGCTCTATCTTAGCCTCCAGCTCGCGGGCCTTGGCCTTGAGCTTTTCCTCCTCATCGCGGGTCTCCTGCATTATCTCGTCCAGCTCGTTGCGCTTCTCGGCCAACGCCTGTGTACGGTCTTCTATCAGGGCCTGTGTCTGCTCCAGCTCCTTGTTCTTGTCGTCCATCCGCACGATGGCCTCCTTTATCTTCTTGTTGCACAACTCCACCTCGAGCGACTGAAACTCTATCTCCTTGGTCAGCGTGTCGTACTCGCGGTTGTTCTTTACATCGTCCAACTGCTTCTTGTACCGCTCTATACCAGCCTCAGCCTTGGCTATGTCAGCCTTCTTAGCCGTTATGGCGCCCTGAAAATCCTTGATTTCGTTCTCGATTTTCTCTACACGTGTCTTCAGACCTTCCAGCTCGTCTGCCAAGTCCTGTACCTCCAAGGGGAGCTCTCCGCGCAGTGCGCGCTTCTCGTCGATGGCAGAGAGGGTAAGCTGCAGCTGATACAAGGCTTGCAACTTCTCTTCTACCGATAATTCTGTAGGTGCTTTCTTTACCATAATACTTCTATAAATAAATAATGGGATTGGTATCGATGGCTGATATGACACACTTCAGGCCACCGCACCGCTCCGTTATGATTGTTTTTAATATCTCTGTCGTAAACTGCTCGCTCTGATAGTGCCCTATCACAGCTATCTGTATCTGCTGCTCGTGGCCGAAGTACTCATGGTAACCCATCTCGCCTGTTATAAAGGCATCGGCACCACGGCTGATGGCCTCGCCCAACAAGAAAGACCCGGCACCACCACAGAGGGCCACCCGGCGGATACCCCGGCGCAGTAACTGATTGGCCATCACACACTCTACGCCAAACGTCTGCTTCAGCAACACGATGAAGTCATCGGCCGCCATGGACTCTGTCCACTCGCCCATTACGCCCGAGCCACCCTCGACCGTCGCGGCCGGCTCGCCAGCCATCGCTGCGACCTGAGCCGTCTGCGTCCGCCCGATAAAGTCTACGTTGGATAGTCCCAACTTCTCGGCTATCTTGAAGTTGACCCCTCCGCGTGCCGCGTCCAGGTTGGTGTGCATCGACACGATGGCCACGCCCATACGGATGGCCTTGGCCACAACCCGCTGAACCATGTCCTCGCCCGCTATCCGCCGCAATCGGCGGAAGATAAGTGGATGATGGGACACGATAAGATTACACCCACGGGCCACGGCTTCATCAACCACCTCCTCGGTGACGTCAAGACACAATAAAGCCCCTGAAATATCCGCTTCTGTCAATCCTATCTGCAAGCCGGCGTTATCGTAGTCTTCCTGCAAAGGCAGAGGCGCGAATTGTTCAAGGGCATTTACCACTTCTATTATTTTCACGCTAAATGTGTAATTTGGTTACAAAATTAGTACTTTTTATCATACCAAACAGCATGATTGCTGCCATTTAACTATTTATTAACTTTTCGGCCCACCGTTTCTATCTTTATGAGCAGCAAGCCTATCCCCGTCCACACCAACTCGCGCAGCCGGACCAGCAAGGCTACAAAGATGCCAGCGCTGGCCGTGAGCCCAAGTCCGGTGGCCGACAGCAGAAATCCGCCCTCGCGCCCGCCCAGTTGCAAGGGCATGAAGAAGAGCAGGTTGGCTATCAGACTGGTAAAGGCGAGTATCAGCACACAGTCCAGGTAACCCACCCCACCGCCTAAGGCCATCAGCACCAGATAAATCTCGAAGGCCGAGCACACCCGGCAGGCCAACTCTAACGCCACGGCCAGCACAAAGGTGCCGGGAGCCTGCCCGTGTAGCGCCGCTATCTGCCTGTCGATGGTGTCGAGCTGTTCCCTGTGCTTAGCGACAAAGCGCCCCACCCGGCCACGTATCAGGGGCACATGGCGCATCATGGCCATGGTACGGTTGGCCAGCCCGAAACGGTAGCCGCGTATAAAGAACCACAGGGCCACTATGCAGAACACACTGATAGCCAGCAGCATAACCACCATGGGTACACTCAGCGGTCCCACCACGACATAGAGCCCCACAGAGAGCAGCCAGAAACACAGGTGACTGAAGATGTGGGTCATGGCGTACAGGATGACCGACGACGAAGCCCGCTCGGCACCTATGCGAGGTGCCAGCTCCATGATGCGGTAAGGCTCGCCACCCATCAGGCCGCCCGGCGTGGCGTAGTTGAGGGCAAACCCAGACACGGTGAGCTTGTACAGCCATGCGAAAGACACCCGGCTGCTGCCGCCCGGCTGACTCCGTATGATGGCATACCACGAAGCGGTGTTGAAAAGGTACAGGAAAGCCCACAGCAGCACGATGGCCGGAAAACAATAGCCAGCCCGTTGCAGGCTGGCATATACCTGAGCAAAGTCGAGCTGGGTCACCATGATGGCCAGCACCACTATGCCAAAGACAAAGAAGGCGTTCTTATACTTACCGCTCATCGCTGCTTACCGGGGCGTGGCCGCCCGCTTACCGTTCCTTGATACTGTTCTCGTGCTTCTTAGGGATAGCGAAGCGCACCTTCTCGCTCTCGTCGCGCTTTTCGTGATAGAGCTTGGGCAGAGGGTTCTCAAAAGGCTCGTCGTACATGGCCCGGTTACGGCACACGTCCATGGCCAGGTAGATGGCCCTGCGCAGCGCACTCTCATCGGCCACGTTCTTGCCAGCGAGGTCGTACGAAGCTCCCTGGAGGGTCGACGTACACACGATGGGCAGTCCCGACACCATCTCGACGCCTCCCTCGGGCGTAAGAGTCAGGAACGGGGTCATGCCCTGGTCGTGATACATAGCCAGAACACCGTCGAAATCGTTGTAGAGATTGTTACTGAAGAAGTTGTCGGCCGTATAGGGACCGAAAGCATTGACCTGGTTGTCAGCCAGTTGGTCTATAACAGGCTTTATGACATCGCGCTCCTCGGCCCCCGGTGTGGGGTTTAGAGCCAGCACGGCCACCCGCGGGTTAGAGATACGGAAGTCGCGCTTCAGCGCCTGTGCGAACAGCTTGATTTTCTCCGTGAGCGACTCCTGGGTTATCTTGGTAGCAATGTCCTTGACCGCCACGTTGTCGGTCATCAGTCCCACACGCATACTGTCGTTAACCAGAATGGTCATGGCCTGGTCGCGCTCGGCAAAACATTCTCCTATGTAGTTGGCCTGGCTCTTGAACTGCAACCCGTGGTTATTGATGCTCTCGGCGTACACCGGCGCTGTTACCAGCACATCGTACAGACGGTCATGAAAGTCTACCACCGCCTTGTCGAGGGCCGTGAGGGCCGCATGGCCAGCCTCCTCGCTCGGCATGCCCAGCTCCACCTTTACCTCGTCGTCAAAGGTGGCCAGCATGTTGACCCGCCCGTCCTTGGCCTCGTCTGCGCTGCTGATAATGCTGAAGTTGGCCTCGATGCCGAGGGCCTTGCGGTGATAGGCAGCCACCTTGGGCGAGCCATACACGATGGGCGTACAGAGCTCCAACATCTCCGGCGCAGCAAAAGTCTTAAAAATAAGTTCGTATCCGATACCGTTAGTATCGCCGTGGGTTATTGCCACACGTATTTTCCTGTTCTCGGTCATAGTAGTTATATATAGTTTATGTATTACTGTCTATCGTATAGAGCACCGACTTGAGCGCCACCATCAGGTTGCGCTTGGCCGTGGCCGGCGCGTAGGCAAAGACCATTACCGCCACCGTACGTCCGCGACGCCTCACCACCCGCATGGCCATGGGGCCGCCCATCGCATCGCCCTGCATGGCCCACAGTCCCTGTATCCACACACCGCCGTGGGGCATGGTGGTGGCGCACAGTGTGGGGCGTACCAGCTGCATGTACATGCTGTCGGTTTCGCCCTTCAGGTTGACGCGCAGCACGCTGTCGGTCTGCTCGGCCACCCTGTGGGTGTCTGTCAGGCTGAAGACGCATACCCCGGTAGTGGCGCGAGCCGTCTCGCCGGCCATCCACACAAACCCGGGGCGGTCTACGCACACCGACATATCGGCCGGCACCCACACCCTGAGTCCCCACCGCCTGGCCACGAGGCTCGTGGCGGCCTTGTTGTGCCGGGCCTTCAGCTCGGCCAGATGGCACACTGTCTCGAAGCGCTCTAATGTGGCTTCTACCTGCCGGGGTGCGGTGCCGTCGGTATAGACGATTATCTGCGGATGGGCATAGCGGTCGCGCACCACCCTCAGGGCCTCGCCCCGCCGGTACACTACGATGCTCCGCGCGTAGCGGTACAGCCCCGTGGTCTCAGCGGCCCCAATGCGTACCACATCGTGGGCCGGCTCAGTCTGGGGCAGCCCCTCGTAAGGGCGCTCCAGCATCGGCCCGATAAGGTTCAGGCTGTCGGCAGCCACCACCACCTCGCAGGGCTTGCTACTGCTGGTCGGCATGGCGCCACCGCCATTACAGGCTACCAGCGCGCAGGCCCAGGCCACACAGGCAACGGCCTTAGTGTTCATGGCGAACCTCGCCTATTTTCTTCGAGGTACTGAGCAGTCCGCAAGCGGCATAGATGTCCTGTCCGCGACTGGCTCTGATGGTGGTAAACACACCATGCTGGGTAAGATAGTCGCGGAAAGCTTCCATGCGGCGGTCGTCTACCCCGCGGAGGTTTACCTCGGGTATCTGGTGGAACCTTATCAGATTGATACGGCAGTCCAGGCCCCGCAGCAGATGGATAATCTGCTGGGCGTGCTCCCTGCTGTCGTTGATGCCGTCAAAAACAATGTACTCGAAAGAGAGGCGGCGCTGGTGGGCGAAGTCGTAATTGCGCAGCAAGTCTACTACCTCCTCGATACCCATACCGCGCTCGGCCGGCATGAGGCTGCTACGCAGCTCGTGGTTAGGGGCGTGCAGACTGATGGCCACATGGCAGTCGCTCTCATCGAGAAAGCGCTGCAGCTTGTGCCTCACCCCGACCGAGGAGACCGTAATGCGCTTGGGGCTCCAGGCATAGCCGTAGTCGGCGGTAAGCACCTGGGTGGCCCTGAGTACATTGTCCAGGTTATCCATAGGCTCGCCCTGCCCCATGAACACTATGTTAGTCAGCGTGTCGCGCTCGGGCAGCGAGTAGACCTGGTTCAGGATGTCGGTAGCCGTCAGACTGCCCTCGAAACCCTGCTTGCCGGTCTGGCAGAACAGGCAGTTCATCTTGCAGCCCACCTGCGAGGACACACAGAGGGTGGCACGGTCGTGGTCGGGTATGTACACCGTCTCGACAAACTTGCCCTCGGCCGTGGGGAAGAGGTACTTTACCGTACCGTCTACAGACCGCTGCTCGTCGATGGGGGCCTGGCAGCCCACCGTGTAAGCCTCGGCCAACTTCTGGCGGTTGGCCTTGGATATATCTGTCATCTCGTCTATCGTAGCCACATGACGCTGATAGAGCCAACGGGCCATCTGGCCGCCCGCAAAGGCGGGCATGCCCATCTGGCGGGCCACGTCTTTCAGTTCGGCCAGCGTCATGCCTAAGAGGGGAGTCTTTGTCGTTTCCATTATACCTTAATTATATATAGGTGGTACCTCGGGGCCGTCGTCAGGAGCTCGCCCCCTATAGCGGGGCTGTCGCCCAGGGCATAGAGGGCACCAATTTATGCAAAGTTAGCGTAAAATAGACAAATAATCGCATAAATTGTAAAAAAACATAGCATAGCCAACAAAGTCAAGGGTCTTTTGGGCATAGCCGGAATAGCCACGCAAGCAGCGCGTGCCGTAAGCGCAGCTGAAAATAGCCTGGAACAACGCCTCATGTATCGTTTCGCGGTCTGAAAAGCACGCTGTAGGCGCAAAAACAATGCAAGCTGAGTGCCATGAACTTGTTCGGATAGCCGAAGCGCAGCCTGTTTTCTATAAAAGTAGCGAAGTGTTAAAACAAGGAGATAATACAGGTGCCCATTATCGCGGTAAACAGCCAGCGCTCTATTGCCGCCCATCCTGCTGCGATAACGCCTACGGCTACTTTTGCGCCTACAGCGCGACAATAGTTTGATAGATGGGCACCTGGGGCGTTGCCCCAGGCTTTATACTTTTGCGCTTTCAGCGCGCGTAGCTCACTCGGGCTGGCTTATGAGAATTGTTGGAAACGTAGGATGTATCATAAAAACCGTAGAGACCGACCATTACGATGCAGAGAGCCACCTTTGTCTGAAAAGTAAAAAGGTAAAAGAGTAAAAGGATAAAAAGCGGGGAGGATGGGAGCCACCTGGATGATGACGGGGATTGTCCTTAAAATCGTAGAGGCCGACTTTTACGATGCTGGGAGCTGCCATTAGCGAGCAGGGAGCCGTCATTAGAGCGCTAAAGGTCGGCCTTTTCAGTTCCTGTAATGGCCATTGGCTCATCTACGAGGGCCCACTTACATTTAAAAGCCTCTGCGGCGGGTACCAAAAAGCCCGGACCACCCCATGGTGGGTTGTCCGGGCGCTATAATTGCCGATGGCCGGCCGCCTATCCCTCGCGCAGGAAGTCGAGGGCATCGCGAATCTCGGCCTCGCTCACTATCTGGTTGATGTGCAGGTCGCCTATATCGCTCAGGAGGGTAACGTTGATGTCGTTGCCAGTGTTTTTCTTATCGTGGTGCATCAGTTGGATAAGCTGCGGATAATCGTCGCAGGTAATGTCGGGCTCGCCGTAGTACTGGCGTATGTAGCTAACCGTCTGCCGCAGCTTGTCGGTAGGAAAGTGCATACGCAGGCTGCTCAGGTAGAGCTCGGCCACCAGCCCGTAAGCCACGGCATAACCGTGCAGGATGGGGCGGCGCTGCAGGGACAGGCTCTCGATGGCGTGGCCGATGGTATGGCCTAAGTTGAGGGCCTTGCGGATGCCCTGCTCGAATGGGTCCTGGGCCACGATACGCTCCTTGACGGCCACCGAGCTGGCCAGCATCTGGCGCAGATGGTCGTAGTCGGGCTGGGAGAGGTCGAAACGGAGCAGCTCGGCCCAGTGAGCCGTGTCGGAGATAAGGCCGTGCTTGAGCATCTCAGCGTAGCCCGAGCGGAGGTTCTCATCGTCCTGCGTACGCAGGAAGTCGGTACAGAGGAGCACGTAGCGGGCCTCGCTGAACACGCCTATCTCGTTCTTGAGTCCACCAAAGTTGATGCCGGTCTTGCCTCCCACCGAGGCATCGACCATGGACAGCAGCGTGGTGGGTATGTTGATGAAGTCTATGCCCCGCTTGAAGGTAGAGGCAGCAAACCCGCCGAGGTCGGTAACCATGCCGCCGCCCAGGTTGATGAGCAGCGAGTGGCGCGTGGCCCCACCCTGCTGTAGCGACTGCCACACATGGGTGAGCGAGTGCAGGTCCTTGTGGGTGTCGGAGGCTGGGATGCTGATGGGCTGGGCATCGCGCAGACTGAGGTAAGACTGGACTACGGGCAGGCAGTGGGCCTGGGTATGGGTATCGGTAAGAATAAAGATGCGGTCGTGCTCACACTCGGAAATGGCCATGGTGAGGTCGCAGCTCAAGTGTGATGTCAGGATGACCCGCTGGTGCATAGACGATGGTATAGTGGACTGTTTCATAACATATAAGTACTGGTGTGTACAACAAAAGTAGCAAAAAGCGCTCTATTGGCCACGGACAGCTGACAAATATTAAGAGTTTTTATCATTACGACCATCCTTTTTGCGCACCTGACGGCCCCTATGTGCATCAGAATGTAAAAAAAGTGGGCCGTGGCTTAAACCATCACCGCCGCGATACGTCCAAAATCTGTAAACATAACAGAAATTATACAAAAATGAAGCTAAAAGCTATTCTACTTGTAGCACTGGGACTGCTGCTCGCCCTCAACGTGGGGGCACAGGAACGCCTCATCTCGGCCCAACTGACCGATGCCGAGACCAAGGAGCCCATGGAGCAGGCCACGGTACAGCTGCTACACACAGACAGTACCTATGCCGGCGGAACGCTGAGCAACAGCGAGGGTATATTCAAGTTGAAGGCGCCCAAGGACGCCCGGTACATCCTGCGCATATCGAGCGTGGGCTACCAGACCATCATTAAGCATGTACAGATAAGTGAGGGCAAGGACCTGGCGCTGGGCAAGATAGTGATGAAGGCCGACGCCAAGCTGCTGAAAGAGGCCCAGGTAGTGGGCAAGGCTCTCAAGGTGACGGTCAAGGAAGATACCTTTATATATAATAGCGCGGCTTACCGTACGCCCGAAGGCTCGACCATAGAGGAACTGGTGAAGCGGCTGCCGGGCGTAGAGGTAGACGAGAACGGCAACATTACGCACAATGGAAAGACTGTCAAGAAGATACTGGTAGACGGCAAGGAGTTTATGACGGGCGACACCAAGATAGCCATGAAGAACCTGCCCACATCGATTGTGGAGAAGGTGAAGGCGTACGAGGAGAAGAGCGACCTGGCCCGCGTTACGGGCATAGACGACGGCGAGGAGACTACCGTGCTCGACTTTGGCCTGAAAAAGGGTATGAATAAGGGCATGTTTGCCAACGTGGACTTGGGAATAGGCAACCACAGCCGCTACGCCGAGCGTGGCATGGGGGCGGTAATGAACGGCGACAACCGGTTCATGGTGTTTGCCAATGCCAACAATGTCAACGACATGGGGTTTCCTGGCGGCGGACGCCGTGGCTTTGGCGGCGGCCGGCAGGGACTCAACGCCACCAAGATGCTGGGCATGAACTACAACTACGAGAAGCGCAACAAGCTGAAAATAGACCTGAGTGCCTTCTGGAATCACAGCGACGGCGATGCCTACTCTCGTAACTCGGCCGAAAACTTCGTCAGCCAGACGGGTTCTTTCTCTAACAGCATACGCCAGAACTACACCCGCGGCGACAGCTGGAACGCCCAGGGACGTATAGAGTGGCAGCCCGACACCCTGACTAACATCATGTTCCGCCCCACGTTCTCGTGGTCGGCCAATGATGGTCGCTCGGCCTCGGCCTCGGCCTCGTACAACCAGGACCCTTATCTCTACGTAGAGAACCCACTCGACGACGATGCCCTGGAGGAACTGAGCCGCGACAAGATAGTGGTCAACTCGCAGAAAAGCAACTCCATCAGTTACAGCAACAGCAAGAACCTGAACGGCACGCTGCAGATAAACCGCAAACTCAACTCGCGCGGACGCAACATCACCTTTGGCGCCGGGGGCGGCTACAGCAAGAGCGACAGCGAGAGCCTGTCTATGAACGCCACTCACCTGTGGCTCAAGCAGACAGCCGAGGGACTCGACTCTACTTATCAGACCAACCGCTACAACCTGATGCCTACCGACAGATACAACTACAATGTTACGGCTACGTACAGCGAGCCGCTGTTCAGGGGTGCCTTCTTGCAGTTCAGGTACAACTTCAGATACAGTCACAGCAAGAGCGACCGCTCTACATTCGATTTCAGCCGTGTAGGCAGCGACCTGTTCGACGGCATCAACCCCGCGTACCGTACTTGGGGCCAGTATCTGGACCGGCTGCCCGGAAACATGGACGACTACTACGACCAGGCGCTGAGCCGCTACTCGGAGTACAACAACTATATACACGAGATGAACCTCACGTTCAAGCTCATCCGCAGCAACTACACCCTGAACGCTGGCTTTATGATACAGCCTCAGCGCTCTAAGTACCTGCAGGACTATCAGGGCGTACACGTGGACACAGTTCGGTCGGTAACCAACTTTGCGCCCACGCTGGACTTCCGCTACAGGTTCAGCCGTCAGCACCAGCTGCGCATACGCTACCGGGGAACGACCAGCCAGCCCAGCATGAGCGACCTGCTGGATATAACGGACGACAGTAACCCACTGGACATATCCAAGGGTAACCCCGGACTGAAGCCCTCGTTTACCAACAACCTGAACCTGTTCTACAACAACTTCATCCAGAACCACTCGAGGTTCATTAACGCTGACCTGAGCATGTCTACGACCAGCAACTCTATCAGCAACATGGTAACTTACGACGAGGTGACCGGCGGACGTACCACACGGCCCGAAAACATTAACGGCAACTGGAACTTGAGCGGTGGCTTCCTGTTCAGCACGTCTATTGACTCTACCGGGACATGGTACACCAACACAGATACACGTGCCTCGTTTGCCAACAGCGTGGGTTATCTTACCCTGGACCGCAACACGGGTGTACAGAAGAACCGTACCCAGTCGCTCAACCTGCGCGAGCGCTTAGGAGTGGGCTACCGCAACAGCTGGCTGGAGGTGGAGCTCAACGGATCGGTCAACTACACCCACGGCCGCAACAAGCTGCAGAGCCAGAGCAACCTGGACACCTGGCAGTTTTCTTACGGTGGGTCGGTAACACTCAACGCGCCCTGGGGAACGGGCCTCTCTACCAGCATAAGCCAGAACAGCCGCCGTGGTTACAACGACAACTCGATGAACACCAACGAGCTGCTGTGGAATGTGCAGCTCTCGCAGGGCTTCCTCAAAGGCAAGCCGCTTACTGTGATGCTCCAGTTCTACGACTTGCTGCACCAGCAGAGCAACTTCAGTCGTACGCTCAGTGCTTTCCAGCGTAGCGACACGTGGTACAACAGTATCAACAGCTACGCTATGCTCCACGTGGTGTATCGCTTCAACATGTTTGGTGGCAAGAGTGCCCGCCAGGGTATGGGTGGCCCCGGTGGCGACCATCGTCGCCCAGGCGATGGCCCTGGTCCTGGCGGCCGTGGCCGGTTTGGTGGCCCGGGTGGTCCTCCTCCCGGAGGCGCTCACATACGGTTCTAACCCGCTACCCGCAGCTACACCTATTTATATATAACACCATTAGGGGCGATGCTTGGATATACCAAACATCGCCCCTAATCGTAACGAGTGCGGCCGGAGCCGCCAGTAAAACACGGAAAGGCTATCGCCGCTCAAGCCATCAGATGGCTCAGCAGCACCTTGACACCTATCACTATCAGGATAATGCCTCCCAATATCTCGGGCTTCACCCTACGGTTCACGGTGTCGCCAAAGCGGATGCCCAACAGATAGCCTACTATGCAGAAGACAAACGACACTAAGCCTATGACCACCAAGGGTTCTGTCAGGTCAACCAGGTAGCGGTAGCCGGTACAGGCAAACGATATGCCGATAGCCAAGGCGTCGATGCTGGTAGCTAAGGCAAGTACCAACTGGGTGCGCAGACTGGTGGGAACTATCCCGTGGTGCTCCTCGGGCCGAAAGGCTTCGCCAATCATCTTTCCGCCCAAGAAGAGCAGTAGCCCGAAAGCTATCCAGTGGTCTACAGCCTCGATATACGAGGCAAAGAACGAGGTACACACCCACCCTATAAGGGGCATCAGGGCCTGGAACAGGCCGAAGAACACGGCGGTACGCAGGATGGTGGCCCAGCGGGTGCGGCGCAGGATGACCCCGCAGACAGTAGACACGGTAAAACAGTCCATGGCCAACGCCACGGCCAGAAACAGCAGTTCTAATAAGGTAGCCATATTATATAATAAGGTATAAGGAACTTACATTTGGCCGGCGTCCATGGCGGTGATGATACGCTCTATCTCGCTGGGAAAGTGAGCCATCTCTAACTCATGCTCTTTATGGGCTATATCGTCTACGGTATCGGTGGGCGCTATGGCGGTAGTAAACTGGCTGATAATGGTCCCTCCGTCTATCACGCTGCTTACCCAGTGTATGGTCATGCCCGTCTCGGCCTCGCCATTGGCCTTGACGGCCTCATGTACATGCCGCCCATACATGCCTTTACCGCCATACTTGGGCAGCAGGGCTGGGTGGATGTTGACCATACGATGGTCAAAGGCACGCGTAAGGGTATCGGGGACACGCATCAGGAAGCCTGCCAACACCACAAAGTCAATCTGAAAATCGCTGCGGAGCTGCTTAACAAAAGCCTCGGAGGCCAACCGCTCACGGTCGACCACCAAGGTGGGTATGCCGTAGGGCTTTATCCGACTGATGGCCCCTGCCCGCGGGTTGCTGCTTACCACCAATACCACCTGTATAGACGGATGGTGGGCAAAGTGCCGGACAATGTTCTCACAGTTGGTACCGCTACCCGATACGAAGATGGCGATGTTATGCTTCATCGTCGTCCTCCCATCCGCTGTCGTCATCACCCTCGTCAAAACCGAACAGGGCAGGGTCGACAAAGGCATCCATGGCCCGGCGGTCTTTCTTAGTGGGCCGGCCGGTACCACGGGCACGGTCAACGAAGCCACTGATACGGCTCATCTCAAGCAGTTCGTACTGCTTGGGGTCAGTAACATTCTCGTAAACCTCGGGGATGAGTTTGGCCCCGACCCGCTGCTCGATGGGCTGCAGTATCTTGAACGAGTAGGTGATGGGCGGCTTGCGCACCGAGACCACATCGCCAGCCTTGACCATACGGGCAGGCTTCACATTGATGCCTCCCATCGTTACCCGGCCGTTCTTTATCGCGTCGACGGCTATGCTGCGCGTCTTATAGATACGCGCGGCCCACAGCCACTTGTCTATTCTGCCTTCAGTCTTCATTTCTTTCCCAATTTGTTGTACTGATTCATCGTGACATCGATGCCTGCCAGCACAAAACTCTTGATAATATCTACGGCCATGTCAATGCTGGGCTGTAGGAGAGCCATGTCTGACTCAGAGAAATGGCCCAGCACCCAGTCTATCTGTCCACCACGGGGATAGTCGCCACCGATTCCCATACGCAGGCGGGCGTAATCCTGACCGATGAGCTGCTGGATATGGCCCAGGCCATTGTGACCACCATTACTGCCGCTCCCTTTGAGTCTGAAAGCACCAACGGGAAGCGCCACGTCGTCAGAGATAACCAGCAGGCGCTTCTGGTCAATGTTCTCCTTGTTGAGCCAGTAACGCACGGCATTACCGCTCAAGTTCATAAAGGTAGTGGGTTTGAGCAGGAAGACCTTGCGGCCGCGGAGCGAGGTCTCAGCCACGAAGCCGTAACGCCTATCCTCAAAAACAATATTGGACGCCTTAGCAAAGGCGTCCAATACCATGAAACCTGTGTTATGCCTGGTGCCCTGGTACTCAGCCCCGGGATTGCCCAAGCCACAAATTAAAAATTTGTCCATGCTCTATGATTAAGCCTCGTCGGTAGCGGCGGCAGCAGCAGCGGCAGCCTGACGTGTCATCTTGATAGAGCAAACGATAACGTCCTTTCCGTTAGCTATCTCCAGGCCCTCGAAGTTGAGCTCGCCTACCTTGATGCTCTTGCCAATCTTCAGGGCAGTTACATCTACATCCAGGTGCTCAGGAATCTGCTGATAGGGAGCAGTAACGTTGAGCTTGCGGATAGAGAGGTTCATTCGGCCACCATCGCGGACACCCTGTGCCAGACCCACGAGCTTAACGGGAATACCGATAGTGATGGGCTTCTGGTCATTGACCTCCAGGAAGTCGATGTGGATAACTGCGTCAGTTACGGGGTCGAACTGCAGTTCCTTCAGGATAGCAGTGTGAGACTCGCCATCGATGATGAGGTTGATAACATACACGTGGGGAGTGTAGACTATCTTGCGGAGGTCGCTCATGGCTACAGCAAAAGCCATAGCAACGGGCTTGCCGTCCTGTGAAGCCTCACCATAGAGGTTACAGGGAACAAAGCCCTGCTTACGAAGATGCTTAGAAGCTTTTTTGCCAAGGTCTGTACGCTTCTGACCTGTTACATTAATCTCTTTCATAATGTGTTACTCTAAATTATTTGTTAATTCG
Organism: uncultured Prevotella sp.; assembly: GCA_934204655.1. GTDB lineage: Bacteria > Bacteroidota > Bacteroidia > Bacteroidales > Bacteroidaceae > Prevotella. The sequence goes on from CAKPZJ010000019.1 coordinate 19,587, forward strand.
CCATCACACGGAGATGCGAAAAGCGCTGCAAAGGTACACATTTTCCCCATATTGAGCAACGTTTTCATAAAAAAATGCTTATTTTCAGTAATTATCCTTGCACATAAATAGTTTTTTGACTATTTTTGTATCTGAATTAAGGAACACCAATTATTATTAGAGAATGATAAACAGAGAATTGATTAGAATTAAGGTCGTCCAGTTAACCTATGCTTACTACCAGAACGGCAATAAAAACATGGACAATGCCGAGAAGGAGCTACTGTTTAGCTTGTCGAAAGCCTATGACCTTTACAACTACCTTCTGCTGCTCATTGTTGAGATATCGCGTGAGGAAAGACACCGCATTGACATCCTCAGCGCCCGTGCGGAGCGTGAGGGGACTGAAAAACCTTCTTCTAAATTTGCCTTTAACAAGTTCGCCGTGCAGCTTGAGGAGAACAAGATGCTCAATGAGTTCATCGAGGACAAAAAACTCAGCTGGGACAACGACAAGGAGTTCATTCGCAGCAAATGCAACCAGATAGAACAGAGCGAAGTGTACCAGGAGTACATGGCCAACGACGACTCTTACGAAGCCGACCGCGAGATATGGCGCAAACTCTACAAGATGCTTATCCAGGACAACGACGAGCTGGACGGCATCTTAGAGGAGAAGAGCCTGTACTGGAACGATGACAAAGAGATTGTTGACACTTTTGTCCTCAAGACTATCAAGCGCTTTGACCCTGCCAACAAGAGCAATCAGGAACTCCTGCCCGAATACAAGGACGAGGAGGATCGCGAATTTGCCCGCAAGCTGTTCCGCGCTACCATTCTCAACGCTGATACTTACCAGCGCTACATGAGCGAGTCCAGCCGCAACTGGGATTTCTCGCGTTTGGCATACATGGACGTGGTCATTATGCAGATAGCCATAGCCGAGATGATGACATTCCCCAACATTCCTATCAGCGTTACCATCAATGAGTACGTAGACTTGGCAAAACTGTACAGCACGTTCAAGAGCGGCGGTTACATCAACGGCATGCTCGATACCATAGCACGCCATCTGGTACAGACTGGCAAGTTGCTCAAGCCCATTGCACCTTCCCGTCAGCGTGGCGGTGACAACAACTAATACATCTATAGACATTAAATTAAAAATACATTATTAATATGACAACAATGATTTTAGCCGCTCAGGCACAAGGTGGCGGCAATGGTATGGTAACTATTTTCATGCTGATAGCTATCTTCGTTATCATGTGGCTGTTTATGATTCGCCCTCAGCAGAAGAAGCAGAAAGAGATAAGGAACTTCCAGAACTCGCTCAAAGCTGGCGACTCAGTGGTAACTGGTGGCGGCATATATGGCGTAGTAAAGTCTATCGACATAGAGAAGAACACCATCGAGGTGGAGATAGCTCGTGGCGTTAACATCGTAGTAGATAAGAGCTACGTGTTCGCCGATGCCAACTCGCGGGTGCAGTAACCTCCATGAGCACCTCTAACTGGCACAGGCCACGGGTCAAGAACTTCTTGTTAGGTATCGTTAACAAGGAGTTCTTGATTTTTTTGTTCTTCCTCGCCCTCAGCTTCACGTTCTGGCTGCTGATTACGCTCAACGAGAGCTACGAGAAAGAGCTGGAGATACCCGTGTACATCACCAATGTGCCTAAGAATGTGGTAATAACCTCGCAGAGCGAGGACACCATCACCATTACGGTCAAGGACAAGGGCTTCAGCCTGCTGGCCTACATGACCAATAAGCGCATGCCCCTTGCCTTTAACTTCGACGCCTTTGTTAACAAGGCCGCAGGTAAGGGCACCATCTCCGCAGCCGACATTACACGTATGGCGTACCTCCAGCTGTACACCTCGACCCGCATTAGCAGTGTCAAGCCCGACCACATAGAGTTCTACTTCAACTATGGCGAGTCCAAGCGGGTTCCGGTAAGACTGGCAGGTAAGATAGTGCCGGGAAAGGCTTACTACCTGGCCGGGCGAAAGGTCTGGCCAGAGATAGTAACGGTCTATGCCCAGCAGAAGGTACTGGACACGCTCAAGTATGTATCGACCACCGACCTGGACATAACCAACTTCAGCGACACGGTCGTCCGTACGGTTGAACTGCGCCATGTCAAGGGCATCAAGACGGTTCCAGCTAAGGTGCGCATAGCCCTCTACCCCGACATCCTGACAGAGGAGACCAAGGAGGTACCCATTACCGCCATCAACATGCCTCCCGGTAAGGTACTGCGAACCTTCCCGTCCAAGGTAACGGTGCGGTTTGCCGTGGGAGCCACCATGTTCCGCAATGTGACACCCGACCAGTTCAGCGTGGTGGCCGACTACAATGAGTTTATGGCCCATCCGTCAGAGAAATGTACCCTGCACCTACGGGCTTACCCTCACACCGTATCGCGCTGCCACTTAGACACGCGCCAGGTAGACTACCTGATAGAACAGCAATGAGGATAGCCATTACAGGAGGTATCGGGGCCGGCAAGTCGTACGTATGTACACTGCTCAGAGGCCGCGGCATCGAGGTCTACGACTGCGACAGCGCTGCCAAGCGCCTCATGGCCACATCGGCTCATATTCGCGAGGGGCTCCAGCAGCTTGTTGGGCCCGAGGTCTACAGCCATGGCACCCTGCAAAAGGCTGTCTTGGCTGCCTATCTGCTCCAGAGCGAACAGCACAAGCAGGCCGTCAACGACATCGTACACCCTGCCGTGGCAGCCGACTTCATCAGCTCGGGCCTCACGTGGTTAGAGAGCGCCATCCTCTTTGACAGCGGTTTCGACCGTCGCGTCCATTTCGACCGCGTTGTCTGTGTCACCGCTCCCCGCGACATCCGCATCCAGCGCATCATGGCCCGCGACAACATCAGCGAGAGCCGGGCGCTCGAATGGATAAACCGGCAGATGCCCCAAGAGTGCATGCGCCAGCAGAGCGACTACGAAATAGTCAACGATGGCGTCTGCAACTTAGATAGTCAGATTAATAACATTTTAAACAGATTATAGTAAAACAATGGAAACAATTCTTTCGATTGCAGGAAAGCCAGGTTTGTACAAGCTGGTATCCCGTGGAAAAATGAACTTAATCGTTGAGTCACTCGATGCGTCACACCGCCGACAGCCGGCCTTTGCCACCGACCGTGTGACCAGCCTTGCCGACATAGCCATGTACACCGATGCCGAGGACATCCCTCTGTGGAAGGTGCTCAAGAGCGTTGGCGAGAAAGAAGAGGGCAAGCCCTGCCAGTTTGGCTACAAGAAGGCGTCGGGCAAGGAGCTCCGCGAGTACTTCGCAGCCGTCCTGCCCAACTTTGACCAAGACCGCGTACACGACAGCGACATCCGCAAGCTCATCCAGTGGTACGACATCCTGGTTAACAACGGTATCACCGACTTCGAGGCTGTCCTGGCTCCCACCGAGGGCAACAACGTAGACGACCGCGCCGAATAAGCCACTATATATAATAAGGTGAGGCCCCGAGGGGCCTTGCCTATTTTTTATCCATAGTTTTTACCCCGACAGATAGCGTGGCCCTGCCCACCGGAGGCGTTTCTCCCCTGCCCCGGTCATCTATCTGCCCTATTAAGGAGACAAATGAATATGAAAAAGTTACTTTTTTCGATGCTCATGCTGCTGGCCTGCACCGCCACAGCCATGGCCCAGGATGTAGAGTACAAGATTTCGGGTACCCTGCCCGCAGGCGTACACCAAGTGTTAATCGTGGCCAACAACGACAGGGCTACACTCCAGAGAGATACCATCTGCCAGGGTGGCAAGTTTGCCTTTACCGGCAAGGCACCCGCCAACGCACTCATGCTGATTTCTTACTTCGGCGAGCAGCGTGCCCACATCTATCTATTCAATGACGGCACACCCATCAATGTAGACTTTACCAGCAAGAAGGCCACCTGCTCACCGCTCAACCAGCGTCTCATGGACTTCTGGGTTAACATCGGGGCCAACATGCGCCATCAGGTAGAGTTGGCTAAGGAACAGAAGCAAGCCGGAACTACCGATGCCCGTAAGAAAGAGATTGAGGCCGAACTGGACAAGCTGGACAAGGAGGGCGACGACATCCTGCTCCAGTTCTATCGCAACAACAAGGACAATGTCCTGCCTGCTGCCCTGGCCCCTGAGTATAGCTATGCGTTCAACTACGACGAGCTCAGCGAGTTCTGCGCTCCCGGCACCGCCTACTACAATCACCCCGCCATGGCCCAGGCCAAACAGCTGTTAGCCGGTCTGCAGAAACGCCATGCCGGACAGCCTTTCCAGGAACTCACCATGGCCGACATGGACGGCAAGACCGTCAAACTGAGCCAGTGGGTAGGCCAGGGCCAGTATGTGCTGGTCGACTTCTGGGCCTCTTGGTGCGGCCCCTGCCGCCGCGAGATGCCCAACGTGGTAGCTGCCTACAAGCGCTATCATGCCAGCAAGGGTTTCAACGTTGTGGGTGTCTCGTTCGACAACAATGCCGACAAGTGGAAGGCTGCCGTTAAGCAGTTAGGCATGGAGTGGCCGCAGATGTCGGACCTCAAGGGCTGGAAGTGTGCCGCCAGCGAGGTCTACGGTGTAAGCTCTATCCCCAGCAACATCTTGGTAGACCCCAAGGGCAAGATTGTGGCCAGCGACCTGCGTGGCGAAGAGCTGTTGGCCAAGCTCAAGGAGATTTACGGCGAATAAACTACACCTTATTATATTATAGAGAGTCCACACCAGCCCGGTGTGGACTTTTTTTTATCCCGCCCGCAGGCATTTATTTGCCCATAGTCTTTGTGGTGTGTCAGAAAGTAAGTACCTTTGCAGTCGTTTTTAACGTTTTTTGTATTAATAAGACTGTTTTGAGTATAACACAGAGAGCCCCGGTAAGGCTCGCAGCTAATTAAAGACTAATGAAAGTACTTACATTCAAGCCCAAACTGATTTCCACCCTCAGAGAGTACAACCGCCGCACCTTCGTTCAGGATCTTATGGCCGGCCTCATCGTCGGCATCGTGGCCCTGCCCCTCGCCATAGCTTTCGGCATAGCCTCGGGCGTATCACCCGAGAAAGGCATCATCACCGCCATCGTCGCCGGCTTCATGGTGTCGGTTTTTGGTGGTAGCAAGGTACAGATAGGCGGCCCCACGGGTGCCTTTATCATCATCATCTACGGCATTATCCAGCAGTATGGCATGCAGGGACTCACCATAGCCACCCTTATGGCCGGCGTGTTTCTCATCCTCTTCGGCCTGCTCCACCTGGGTACCATCATCAAGTACATACCCTACCCCATCGTGGTGGGCTTTACCAGCGGTATAGCCGTTACCATCTTCACCACCCAGATTAAGGATCTCTTCGGCCTCACCATGACCACCGTGCCGGCCGACTTCACCGAGAAGTGGATTGCCTACATGCACGACTTCGGCACCATCGACTGGTGGACCACCCTGATAGGCCTGGCCAGCATCCTCATCATCGTCGTCACGCCACGGTTCAGCAAGAAGATACCCGGCTCCTTGGTGGCCATCATCGTGATGACCTTGGTGGCCCTGTGGCTCAAGGCCCAGTATGGCATTACCAGCATCGAGACCATAGGCGACCGCTTCTCCATCAGTTCCGAGCTGCCCGAGGCCTCCATGCCTGCCCTGTCGTGGGACGTTATCAAGAGCTTAGTATCACCGGCCCTCACCATCGCCATCTTAGGAGCCATCGAGAGCCTGCTCTCTGCCACCGTGGCCGACGGTGTGATAGGCGACCACCACGATTCTAACACCGAGCTTATCGGCCAGGGCCTGGCCAACTTGGCCTCACCCCTCTTTGGCGGCATACCCGCCACGGGAGCCATCGCCCGCACCATGACCAATATCAACAATGGCGGACGCACCCCCGTAGCCGGCATCGTACACGCCGCCGTGCTGCTGCTCATATTCCTCTTCCTTATGCCGCTGGCCCAGTACATCCCCATGGCCTGCCTGGCCGGCGTACTGGTAGTGGTGTCGTACGGCATGTGCGGCTGGCGCTCGTTTGCCATGCTTATGAAAAATCCCAAGAGCGACGTTACGGTGCTGCTCATCACCTTTGTGCTCACCATCATCTTTGACCTCACCGTGGCCATCGAGGTGGGCCTCATCATAGCCTGCCTGCTCTTTATGAAGCGTATGGCCGAGACTACCGATGTCAAGGTGGTACTCGACGAGATAGACCCCAACGATGAGACAGACATCCGCCTGGAGAACAATGAACACCTGGTGATACCCGAAGGCGTAGAGGTGTACGAGATTAACGGCCCCTACTTCTTCGGAGCCGGTAATAGGTTCGAGGAGATTATGGCCACCTTCGGCGACCGGCCCAAGGTGCGCATCATACGTATGCGCAAGGTGCCCTTTGTCGACTCTACTGGCATACACAACCTCACCAACCTATGCCTGATGAGCCGCAAGGAGGGCATACAGGTCGTACTGTCTGGGGTGAACCCTCAGGTACACAAGGTGCTCGAACATGCTGGTTTCTACAGTATCGTGGGCCGCGAGAATATATGCAGCCACATCAACCTGGCCTTAGAGCGGGCCCGCGAGATAGTGGGCTGACAGCCACGGGCTATCGGCCCAGATAGAAAGCACGCTGTGGCGTGCGCTTAGCTTGATTATCCTATAACCTGGAGCACCTGCTCCAGGTTTTATATTTTACGATGGCAACGCGCGCAGCCACTGTCCGCGTTAGCGCAGCCGTGTCCACTCTTCCTTGTACTGACCAGGGGTACGACCCACGCTCCGCTTAAACAGCTGGATGAAGTAAGCCGTGTCGGCTATGCCACACCGCTGCCCCACCTCGCTGACCGTCAGGTCGGTAGTCTCTAACAGCCGACGCGCCATCTTGACCCGCTGCTGCGCTATGTAGGCCGTCGAGGTCATACCTGTTATAGCCTTTACCTTGCGGGTAAGTTGCGTACGCGTAATGCCAAACTTGACAGCCACCTCGCTTAGGTCACTATTCTGCAAGATTACCATGTCGTGTACATAGGTATCAAACTGGCTCATAAACACCTGCTCGTCGCTCTCGCCGTCGGTCGGCTCCACCTCCATGGGCTCTGCCTCCTGGGCGTACTTAGTCCTGAGCATACGGCGCTGGCTCAGCAGTTGGGCTATGCGCGTGTTGAGTTCCTCCGTGTCAAACGGCTTGGCGATATACTCGTCTGCCCCAGCCTGTATGCCCCTGATGCGGTCAGCCTGGGTTACCTTGGCCGTAACCATGATGATGGGTATATGGCACAGAGCCTCATTGGCCCGTATGGCCTCGCACAGCGCATAGCCCCCCATCACCGGCATCATCACATCGGCTATTATCAGGTCGGGCACCAGCTCCACGGCCTTGTCCAGACCCTCCTGCCCATTAGCTGCGTAGTATATGCGGTAGCTGCCCCCTATCTGGGCAGCCTCATAGCGGGCCACCTCGGGCGAATCCTCCACTATCAGTATGCTGGGCTTGGTACTGGGGTCGGCCGTAGCCCCGTCGGCCAACTTCTCGTCATCGGCCGTATCGGGCACCGGGGCCACTGCCTCGCCGCCCAGTTCGGCCATCTTGGGCAGAGCCCCCACACCATGGCTCAGCGGCAGCAGCACGGTAAACACCGTACCCTCCTTGTGGCGGCTGCGCACCCGCACCTCGCCATCCATGGCCTTGACCGCCAGGTTCAGCAGCGCCAGCCCCAAGCCAGTACCTATATTGACCGTATTATCCGGCGATTCGTAGAATGGTTCAAATATATGCTTCATGTGTTCCTGACGCATGCCCACGCCGTGGTCCTTCACGTCCAGGCGGAAGCGCCCCCTGTCTACCGCGAGGGTAACAAACAGGTCACTGTCCTCGTACCCGAATTTCAGCGCGTTGCCCATCAGGTTATTCACTATCTTGCCCACATAGTCGGGCACAAAGTCCATCTCTAACGCAGCCCGCTTGGCCACCATGTGGATACGTATCCTCTTCTGCGCAGCCAGACTGGTGTAGCCCGAGGTTATCATCCGTATATAGCTGACTATGTCGTCGTGGCACCAGTTGGGCTGCTGGCGCGCCGAATACTGCAACTTGGCTATGTCCAGTATCTGATTGACCAGCGTTAGCAGGTGTCCGCCCGCCTGGTGTATGTTGGCTATGTCCCTACGCACGGCCGGGTCGTCCGTACGCGCCTCTATCGAGTCGCTGGCCGCCCTGATGATGGTGAGCGGGGTTCTGAACTCGTGGGTAATGTTGGTAAAGAAGTTGTTGCGCGCCTCGCGCAGGTCGTTCAGGGCCTCCAGACTATGAGTGCGGATGCGCAGCAGATAGTAGAAGAAAACCGACAGCCCCACCAGGCCTAACAATACCAGGAAGAACATGAGCCACCCCTGGTGCTGTTGCTCCCGCATCTGGTCTATGCCCTTGCGCGTGTCGGCTATCCGCCGTGCGTTGAGTGCCCGCAGCCTGTCCAGCTGCATGTTCTGTATCTCGTTGAGCTGTGCCTGGGCCTTCACGCTATCGTTCCATTGCAGATAGGCCGTCAGCGACTGCAGCGCCTTGGCCGTGTTGCCCGACCGCTGGTATATGGTGTAGTACAGCTGGTACACCTGCGCCAAGTGGTCGGGCGAGTGCAGCTCGCGAGCCGTCATCAGCGCCTCCTGCAGGTACTCCATGGCCGTGGCCGTCGTGCGCCGCTTCATATAGATACGGGCCAGCGACACACAGGGCTCCAGATAGTGCCAGCGGTCGTTCTGCCGTACCAGTAGCAGATAAGCCTGCTCGTACTCGCTGGTAGCACGGCCGTAGTCGCCCTCGTACTCGTACATCGTGCCGTAGTAGTTGTGGCACAGGGCGCGCCCCACCTCATCGCCCGTACGGCGGTTCATCTCCATAGACTTACGAAAGTATATCCAGGCCGAATCGGCATGGTTCTCATCGCGCATTACACGGCCTATATTGGCATAGTTGATGGCCATACCACGCAGATTGCCCGACCGCCGCTCTACGGCCAGCGCCCGCGACAGATAGCGATAGGCCATCGGGTAGTTGTCCACGGTCAGATACACGTTGCCCAGACCATTAAGGGCACGCACATAGCCATCGCGACCCACCTGGGTGGTGTCGCTCCAATCCAGACAATAAGTAAGGGCTTCAAAATGGGAACTGGTAGCCTTGGCCAACTGGCCAAGGCGACGGTAGTTGGTACCTATCTCGTTGAGGGCACGCACCATCTCGGCCGTATCAGCCAGCTGGTGCGCCATGTTGGCCTCCTGCGTATGCAGGTCTATGGCTTCCCGGAACCGGTTGTCCTGCCTGAGCTTGCGGCCCAGGTAGTATAGGGTCACCATGACGCCCTGCCGGTTGCCGTCCTTCTGATACTGATGCAGCAGGATGGTCAGGGCCGTAGTATCAGTCTGTATGCGGGCGGTGCTGTCGGCCACCAGCCGGGCCACCGCCGCCTGACTGGGCCCTGTGGGCCGGTCGGTACACGCCGCCAGCAGCAGTACACACGCGCTGACCGCTAAGATTAGGCGACTAAGTAGCTGTGTCTTCAAGGAGTTCATCTTTACATCATTATCTTTTGAGCAAGATAGTAGTCGCCGAGGTTGTCAGTCATATCGGAATGGCCAAGGCGCAACTATCTGTAAGCAAAGATAGTGCAAAGCAAAGAGACAGCAAAGCAAAAATCAATATTTTTTTACAGCGAGGTGCTCAGGGTGAGGATGGCCACGACCCTACCGACCGAGGTTGAACCTCACCCCGAGGTTAAGACTGAAGTCGAGCTGGTGGTCATGGTAGATGGTGCTGAGCCCACTGCCATTGTCAAAGTGGTACACTCCTCCCGGCTCTACGTACACACCCACGACAGGCGTTATATGGTACTCGGCGCCAGCCGTCAGCGTGGCCGACACCTGTAGCTGCCCCATGTGTACGCGGTCGGTCTGCTCGTGGGTGCGGTACAGGTGCCGCTGGGTGCCGCGCACCAACTTCTCGACCTCGCCGCCGGCTGTAAGGTACACGTTGAAGTGGTCGTTACGCCACACGCTGTAGCTGGCAGCCACAGGGATGCCCACAAAGTGCAACCGCTGCTCAGTAGTAAGATTCTCCTCCTCTATATCAGACGAGTGGTAGCTGTAGTTGACACCCGTCTGCACGCTCCAGCGGTCGCCGATGTGGTAACGCAGCGACACGCCGGCCTTGATGGGCTGGCGATGATGGCGGTGCACCTCATTGCCAGTAGCAGCCAACAGGTTCTTGCCATTGGGCGCGAGCAGTTCCAAAGCACCATAAGTGGGGGCATCCTGAGCCAGAAAGCCGCTGACTGCCTGGCTGCCGTTGCCACTCATCTGGTTAGACGATACGCCCTGAACGTAGGCGTCAATGCCCACGCGGCCACTACGGCGACCCTTGGCATCGGCCCACTGGCTACCCGTCATGTCGCCATACAGGCTGCGGCTGCCATGGTGGGCGGGGGCCGACTTCTGGGGAGTGACGGGGGGCGTAGCCGGAGCCTGGGTAGACGAGCACTCGGCATCGGGCTCACTGACCAGCGGGGCCTGGCTATCTGCCAGTTTATCCGTCAGTACGGCCAGGGAGCGCTCCGTGGGGGCCGAGGGGTGGGCTGAGGACAGGAGGTGGGCTACCTGGCTGACCAACCGGGCCGGAGCCGACGGGGGCACCGCTGATGCAGGCTCAGCGCCCTCAGGCACACTACGGGCAACCGACGCGGGCACCGCCCCGCCCTGGGCTACCGACGGGGCCACATCGGTACGGGCTGTCCAGAGCATCACCCCAGTCAGCACGGCCGCTGCGGCTATGGCCGACACGGCTACGCGGTTAACCCACAGGGGCAGCCGGCGCGCCCGATGCTGCGACTGCCCCTGAGGCAGCATCCCACGGCGGGCCATCTCGCCCATTATGTCGTCGTACAGACCCTCGGGAGCCTGAGGCTCGTAGTGGCCCATACGCTGGCGTATCTTATCAGTCCACGGTTTGTTCATCTATCATCTCGTTTTAAGTCGGTAGTCATTTATCATCTTGGCCAGCAGGCGGCGCGCGCGGGCATACTGCGAGGCCGAAGAGTCGGGCTTGATGCCTAAGAGCTGCGCTATCTCAACATGGGTCTTGCCCTCGATGGCATAGAGGTTGAACACCACCCTATAGCCTGCCGGCAGCTGCTGAATGAGGCCCAGTATGTCGGCCTCGCTGAGCGCGTCGACGGCCGGTTCTTCCTCGGGCATGTCGGGCAGCGTGGCGTCGGCCTCAACGGTGGTAAGCTGGGCGTGGCGGCGTATAAACATGAGCGCCTGATTGACCACTATACGCGTAATCCAGGCTCGGAGCGAACCCGGGCCGCGGTATGCGAAGGTGGGCATCTGCGTGTAAATCTGTATAAACGCCTCCTGCAACACGTCTTTCTGGTCGTCGGCATCGGGTATGTAGCGGGCACACACACCGGTAAGGTAACGGGCATACTCGGCGTACAGACGGCTCATGGCCGAGGTGTCGCCCCGGCCAAAGAGTTGTACTATATGCTGTTCGGTGTCGTGCTTATACAGATGCATACCATCACGGGGCGGCTATGGGTGCCCTCTCTATAGTGTTAACGCGGTCGGGGGTGTTTTTATTTTATTTACGCGTACAATACTTGAACTGGGCCTTGCGCTCGCCGTCGAACGATTTCCACTTGACGGTAAGCAGTACCGTTTTGCCCTCGGTATCGGGCAACTTATCGAGCCTGAAAGCCATCATACCATCGGCCGGGTAGCCCTGGGTGTCGCCCTTGGCATTGTGGCGAAGTACCACCTCGTACGGGGCATCGCCCTTGACCAGGTTAAGTACGTGGGGCTCGCCGTTGCCGAAGAGCGTACGGAAGCGCAGGGTGAAGTATCCATCCTCGACCACTGTGGCCCAGCTGTTAACTATCTCGATGGGGTCGTTGCCGTACACCGTGGCATCATCATCGCCCACCGACAGCACCATGGGCTTGGTCCTGATGGTGTCAATCCAGTTCACGTACACGCTCTTAGCCGAGTGTTCATCGGTATTGGCCATATCCTTGAAGTTTACCAGGGCCCGCACCTCCTTGCCGCCGTACGGGGCGGTCTTGATGTTGGTAGGTACCAGCGTGGTAGAGTCGTCGAGCTGCATATAGAAAGCTCCCGTCTGGGCATTGGTCTTCAGCGTAACCAGTGCGTTGGGATAGTAGGTGCTGTCTATATCGTCGTCATCATTACATGACTGCAGGGTAATAACAGAAGAGGCCAACAGCAGGCCCAGGGCAAACATTTTCAGTCGTTTCATATCTCTTGTCTATTTAGTTACACCCTATAAATGCAAAAAACGTACAATCCTTGCATCCATTGACTACTTTTAACACTTAGGCGACCGATGGGGCGTGGCGTAACAAGTACCCCAAACGCCATGCAGGGTTCCTCAAGAACTTTCGCCATGGTTCCGAAAAATAAAATGATGGTGTCGGCCGGTAGGGCGATTACCATAGGGACATAAAAAAAAGTCCGATATAAAATCGGACTTAATAGTTGCGGAGGCAGGACTCGAACATGCGACCTCCAGGTTATGAGCCTGGCGAGCTACCAACTGCTCCACTCCGCGATATGTTTCTTAATTGCGAGTGCAAAGGTACGCTAAAAATCCGAATACTGCAAGTATTATTGCGTTTTTTTTCGTTGCCACGTTATCATCTGTTAAAAACAGGGGCGAGCGAACGACTCCGGCGGCCCCGTTAACGGATAACGGGGCGCGCGCCACCCTTACTGGGCACACCGTCCTTGATAGTAGGCCAGCCGTTGACCCAGACAATGGGATCCATCCAAAGGACACGGCCGGCATGAAGGTCGCGGCGCATGAAACCATGGTAGAAAAGCCAGTCGGTGCCAGCATCATCGGTGATAATCTCAGCATTGTGACCAGGGCCGACCACGCGGCGGTTGCCGTGGAGGATAACGTGGATGGCATCGTCCTCAAGCATAGACTTGCCATCAGGAGTAAGATACGGGCCGAACAGACTGGTGGAGCGGCCGACGATGACACGATAGGTACTCTTAGCTCCATCACAGCAGGTGCCAGCAGAGCCAAACAGGTAGTAATAGCCATCGCGCTTATGGATGTAAGTAGCCTCCATCTGGGTACCAGCTATCTTAAACTTGTCAGCGCCAGGCTTCACCGAGAGGCCATCGGCACTCAGTTCGATACCATAGATGCCGCGGAAGCTACCCCAGAAGAGATACTTATGACCATTGTCATCGATATAGAATGGGTCAATACTATTCTGGACACCTATCTCGTTACTGAGGAACAGTTTGCCGTGGTCGGTGAATGGGCCCTGAGGCTGGTCGGCCGTAGCCACGCCGATACCACAGCTCCACTCGCCACCCCACTGCGACTTAGCGTAGTAGAGTACGTACTTACTGCCAATGCGGTTGATGTCTGGGGCCCAGAGACCACCCTTGGGAACCATCTGAGGGCGGGTTTCGGGCGTAAAGGCCGTCCCGACGTATGCCCAGTCTACCAAATTCTTAGACTTGTATATCGGCAGATTGCGGATGCTTTCCGTGGCATACAGGTAGTAGTACCCGTCATCGGCCTTGATGATGGTTGGGTCGGGCAAGGATGTCCGCTCTATCGGGTTGGTATAACTATTGTTGGCCGAGTTATCGGCGGCGACAGGGAGTGTGGCCGACGCCGAGAGCGCAAGCACTACACTAAGCAAAATAGCTTGTTTCTTCATATCTTTCTTCTATATTTATAGTTTGTGTAATAGTCCTTATATTAATAATGTATACAGGCCGATGCAAAATTACGAAAACGGGCGCAAAGGGCACCGCTTATCATCTGCTTTTTTGCCACCCAGCGAGATGCCAAGACTGCAACCACCGCTCCGACACCCTGCTAACGCGCTGACCGCGATACCCTGAGGAAAGTAAACGACCCAGGCTTGAGGGCGAACTGGCCATCGGCAAAGATGAGTTCGACCAAGGCCGTGCGACGCGGGCCCACTTTCTGGTCAGAACGATGGGTATGAAACACGTAGAACCAGCGCCCGTCGGCCGTCTGGAACAAGTCGCCATGGCCGGTACCCGGGATGCCGATGTCGGACTGGCTAATCAGCGGACGGTCGTGCTTCTGCCATGGCCCCCAGGGAGAGTTAGAGGTGGCATAGCCCACGGCATAAGCCGGATTACGGAAATCGTTGGCCGAATAGAACAGATAGTAAGTACCAGAGATACGAACCACCGTGGGACCTTCAGCAACAGGCCAGTCGGCATGGTTCACATTCTCCCAGACAGACTGGGCATGTATCTGCTCGCGGGCCGTGGCCAGCTCCACGCTGTCCATGCCGACCGTCATGCGGACACAGTAGATGCGGTTGCCCTCGTGCAGACGCACGTGATAGAGATATACATTGCCGCCATCACGGAAGACAAAGGGGTCTATCTGACGGGTTACAGAGGGAAGGCTGCGGTGACGCTGCTGGACAAACGGGCCTACAGGCGAGTGGCTGGTAGCCACGGCTATCTGCTCATTGGCAGTATAGGCCATATAATAGGTGTCGCCCGAGCGATACACCTGAGGAGCCCAGAAGCCGCAGGTACCAAAGACGCTATCGCGCACCAGGGCATAGCCATCGCAGGCACCCACGGGGCCCTCCCAGTGACTGAGGTCGGACGAGCGGTAACACAGGAAGCCCTCGTCGACACACGGACTGGTGCCATAGAGATAGTAGACGCCATCGGTATCGCAGTAGATAGTAGGGTCGGCCAGGTAGATATAGTCGGTACCAGGCTGCGAACCACTCTCAGCGGGCTGCGAGTCTATAACAAAAGCACTGCTTCCCGCAAAGAAAGCAGGAAACAGTGCCGTCATCAAAACACTTAAAAAACTAATCATCTATCTGTCTAACTTAATGATGCTTTTTCAATGTCGCTACGAACTACGCGATGGTCACGGTAAGCAGGGCCGTCATGGCCCCGCAGGCCGTAGTGGCCACGGCGCGATTACTTCTTAAAGAAGCTCTCGGTGCGGGTAGGTGTATAAAGCTCCCAAAGTGAAGCAATGGTCCAGCCAGGTGCAAAGTAATTGTTGTAAAATCCCTTGCCGTTGCGGCCATAGTCCCAGTGGGTATGCTGAACCACTTCGGGATAGAAACCAGGCTTGGCGATGCCGCAGTGGCGCTCGGCCGTGGGCATAAGCTGGTCCATCGAAGTGTAGATAACCTTATACATTTGGGCGAAACGGCTGTCGGCCGTCTGCTGACCAAGCCACTTGAGAATATGACCGAACTCGAACACGAACACATCGATGTGGTTGTTCTCAACCGATACGTTGCCCCATCCGCGCGACTTCAGTCCGAGGTCGCCCAGCATCTGGCCCTGGGCGAAAGGTACGTCCCAGAGGTAGTACCACGACAGGGCGAAGTAGGTAGACTCGCGACAGAGGTCGATATAGTGCTGGCGGGCCTTGCCCTTGGTAACGAGGGCCATGTAGTAGGTAGCCGTAACCGCGCTGATGGCTGCTTCCTTGTCCTCGCAGTTGGCATCGAGTGTCGACGAGAAGTAATCGCTCTTGGCGATGATGTTCTTCTCCAGATAGTCGATAGTGCGCTCGGCGGCCTTGAGGTAACGCTTGTCGCCAAAGTACTTGTAGGCCATCACCAATGGCACGGTGGCCGAGGGGGTACTACCACCCGACTTGTCAACCACGCTGCCATCGTCCTGGAACTTGCGGGGAAAACTGCCGTCGGCGTTCTGCAGACGGACGAAGTTATCGAGGATGGTGCGCACGCGCTTTTCCCAGTCGCGATGCAGCTTACCACGGTTTTTGTCATACTTGAGCATGTGCAGGATGGCGTAGATGCCCTCGCTCTGCTGGCGTATGCTGTGACGGCCACCCCAAGGTTGCTTGCTGCCGTAGTTAAGACGGTCGTAGATGTAGCCCGCCTCTGTGAAACCGTTGTGCAGGAAACTGTCAAAGATAGACCGGCCCATCTGTACAAGCTGAGCATCGTTATTGGCCTCGCCATACTCTAACTCGTTAAAGGCGTTGAGCAGCACGCGGCCACAGAAACCCAACTCCAGTTCGTTAGCAGGCTCGCACTTGTCAGTAAGGAGCGAGAGACCGGAGTTGTACTTCAGGTCGTACTTGTCAACATACGACTCGCGGAAGTAGCCCGTAAGGTTCTTCTTAACCTCAGCCACATTGACATCGGCCTTAATGGGCTGCGGGTTGATGCGGTCAAAGCAGTAGTTCCATGTATCAGCCACGTACTTGCCGTAATCGGCCTCGCGGCCCTCGTGCAGCGTCCACGTCAGGGTCTTCTTCTCGCCCTTATCCAGCTTGGCAAAGGTGTAGATGGCCGGCGTGAGCGTCAGCTTGCGGGTATATCGCTTCGGGGTCTCTATATATGGATAGCCAAAGGTCAACTTGGCCTTGCCCGTTTCATTGTCAAAGCCCACATAGCCCAGCGATGTGGGGCCGCCCAGTATCACCTCGCCCTGGGCAAGGGGTATCAGCGCGTCGGAAGGCTGCGCGTCTATCTGCCGCAGTACCGACAGCGAGGCTCCGGCCTGCTGCGAGAATACGCCCGACAACGGTGCCGAGAGGCGGTCTTCGCGTACATTCCAGCTCTTAGCCACATGGAAAGAGGGGGCAGTGTTAGGAGAGCGCAGGTTCTGGTGATACCAGAAGCCGGGGAGGTAGAAGTCGCACTGGTCGGTATCATAACCCGTGGCAACCTCCATTCCTATATTATAGTACACCCTCTCGCGTGCCTGAAGGGTAACGGTAAGTGTGGTCTCGCCACCAACAGTAGTCTGGCTGTAACTGATGTCGATGGGGAGCGCCTTGCCCTGCGCGTCAACCAGCTGGTTGCCCTTTGCAGTGAGCGCGTGCTTTACGCTGGTATTGCCTGGTTTCTTCAGACTGATGTGATAGGTCACGTTGGCAGCCTCAGCCATCACCATTGGCACGATGAGGAGAAATGAGATTAACGCCTTCTTTAACATGGTCCAGTAGTTTTGATTTTTGAGAATCGTTATTTGTTTTTTTATCTGTTATTGCCGCAGAGAAACAGTTGTTCTCCGACGAGTGCAAAGTTACGAATAAGCCACCAGCGTGCATGGTAACTTTGTGTAGAATATCTGTATTTTTATTGCCAATTACCTATATTTTCATCCAGATGACAAGAGTACCCGTAGCCACCGCTCCGTGCCCATCCGAGCCATGAAATAGATAAAAATCAGCTATATACGCACTACTAAAAGGCGCAGGGCAAAAAGCAGTGGGCATGTTGACTGACACCGAGAGGGCACCCAGCAGAGAAAAGTAACGAGATAAAAAAGCAACAAGGTAAAAAGCACTGCTGGCAATCCTTCATAGATGAACCAATAGCCATCGCAGTAAATGAAAAGACCGACCTTTACGTTTCTAATGACGGCTCCCAGCTCGCTAATGACGGCTCCGGGAAACATAAAGGTCAACCTCCACGAATAGGGGGATAATACTCGTTATCCCAAAGAGATACTCTGCCCCACGCTTACTACCTCACATCTCCCTTGGAGTGCTTGGGGGCTTTATTGGAGAATAGGAGGGGTGTTCCACGGGAGCCTCCGCAGTATCCATAAGAGCCACGAGGAGCACTATCCCTTATCGGCCGTATCAGCTCCATCCCCTTTGGAGGTTGGGGTGGCATCGGTGCCAGACTGGCCATACTCTCCTAACGGCTCGGCGGCCATAGCCGGAGCATTGTCAGGGACAGGGGGCGGATAGCTGTGCTCTATGTCGCTCAGGAAGATGTGGTTGAGGGTATAGGCAAGCGATTCTAAGGTCTGCTGACGGCAAGCCGGACGCAGCTGACACTCCCACACCACCACGCAGTGCCAGCCCATATCGGCCAGACGCTGCTGCTCAGCCACGTCGCGGCGGCGGTTGCGCGCTATCTTGTCGCGCCAGAACTCGGTGTGGGTTTGGGGCAGGCGAAAAAGGCTGCAGTCCTGGTGCCCATGCCAGAAACAGCCGTTAACAAAGACGCAGGTGCGATACTTGCGTAAGACAATATCGGGGTGACCGGGCAACCGCGGACTATTGAGCCTGAACCTAAAACCGCGGGCCCACAGAAAACGGCGTACCACCAGCTCGGGGCGCGTATTCTTGGACTTTACCGCCGCCATGTTACGATGTATCTGCTCGGGTGTACGCTTGTCCATAGCCCCCACGCTCCCTATAATGCTACTCGATAATGGTAGCCACGATATGACGTGGCCCACCGTGGTTGCGAAACTCGCAGAGGTACACGCCCTGCCAAGTGCCCAGACAGAGTTGGCCCTGGGCGATGGGGATACTCACACTCACCCCGGTAAGGATAGACTTAGCGTGGGCGGGCATATCATCGCCCCCCTCTAACACGTGGTCGTAATAAGGCTGGTTCTCTGGAACCAGGTGATTGTAGATGGCCGTCATATCCGAGCGGACAGAGGGGTCCCAGTTCTCACAGACAGACAGGGCGCAGCTGGTGTGCTGTACGAAGAGATGGAGCACACCCACCTGGGGCAGGTCGGGTATGTGCTGGAGCACCTCAGAGGTGATAAGGTGGCACCCCCGGGGGCGCTCGCGCAGGGCAAAGGTGTACTGACGGGCCATTACTTCACCACACTTTTACCCGCGGCGGCCCACTCGATGATGCCGCCACGCAGATTGACCACCCTGTAACCAACGGCAGCCAACTGGCGGGCTGCCGCCATAGACCGTTTGCCACTCCGACAATACACATACACCTCTCTATGGCGGTCGAGCCGACGGGCACTGTCCATAAAGGCCGGCTGGAGCACATCTATATTCACCGCGTGGGCGATGTGGCCCGCGGCATACTCATCGGCGGTACGCACATCTACCACCTGCACGCTGTCGGCCTGTATGGCCCGCTCAAAAGCGGTGGCATCTACGCTCCTAATGCTGTCGGCCGACTGGGCACAGGCTCCTAATACACTGGTCATCAATACTAACACTATGGTCTTAATACGTTGTATCATACTCACTGTCATCATTTATCGCGTGGTCTCCACATACTCTGACGGGCTTACGCCCATCTGCTTCTTAAATGCCTTAGAGAAGTAGTTGGGATCCGAGAATCCGGTACGGTAAGCCGACTCTGACACGTTGTAGCCCTTCTTGAGCAGCTCGCAGGCTTTCTCCAGACGTTTCTTGCGGATAAACTCGCCCATGGAGATGTCCATCAGACTCTTCATCTTGGTGTGGAGCAGACTACGGCTTACGCCCAGCTCTGAGGTGATGTCTGCGATGGAGAAGTCGCTGTTGGCTATGTTCTTCTCGACGATGCCGTTGATATTGCGCACGAACTCGCGGTCGAGCCCAGTCAGCGTATCGGCCTCCGCGTCGACCCCGGGCGTGTTAACCAACTGGTGCTGACGATTCTTGACCAACTGGACGATGTTGTTAATCTGCAACTCGAGCACCTGGGGGTCAAAGGGCTTAGACACGTAAGCCTCGGCACCGGCCGCGTAGCCCGTCATCACATCGTCGGCCTCGGTCTTGGCCGTAAGCAGTATGACGGGTATGTGCGAGGTGGCTATGTTGGCCTTCAGGCGCTTACACAGCTCTATGCCGTCCATGTTGGGCATCATCACGTCTGACACTACCAGGGCTATCTCTTGCTGCTGCACTATCTCCAGGGCCTCGCAGCCATCGGGGGCAGTAACAATATTGTACTTGTCCTTGAAGTAATCGGTGAGATAGCTCAACATATCCGGATTGTCATCGACTATCAGGATGCGGAGGGCGTTCTGGGCCAACCGCGGCATGGCAGTCTGACCGGCCGAGCGGGTCTGGAGCGACAGGTTGTCAGAGAATTTGTACTCGGTGAGGGGCACTATCACCTTGTCGGCCGTAATGCGACACTTATCCTCGAACGCCGAGCTCGACACGTTGAGCCTTACGGTAAAGGTGGTACCCTGCCCTATCTCGCTGTCTACCTGTATGTCGCCCTTGTGTACCTCGACCAGGCGCTTTACCAGCGACAGACCTATGCCCCAGCCGCTATTGTTGGCGTTGTAACCACGCTTGGTCTGGTAGTAACGGTCAAAGATGTGGCTCAGCTCCTCTTTCACGATGCCGATGCCCGTATCGGCCACCTTAATCTCCAGATAGTCGTAGGGCGAGCCGTCGCCACCCACGATGCGGGCGCTCAGGGCGATACTGCCATCAGCGGGCGTGAACTTGAGGGCGTTAGAGAGCAGGTTGTTGACGATACGCTCTACGTAGGAGGGCGAGAACCACACCTCCTCGCCGTTGTTCTCGCAGTTAATGCTGAAGGTTATCTTCTTCTCGGCAGCCACCTCGGCAAAGGTCATAAAGCCCTGCTCGATAAAGTTGAGCGGGTCGCCCTTCTGGATATAGAATGGGAAGTTATCGGTCTCTATCTTATTAAAGGTGACCAGCTCGCCGATGAGCTGTTCCATCTTGCGGGCGTTGCGCAGGGCCATGTCAAGCTGGCGGCTTACCCGTGGGTCCAGTTTCTCTTTCTGCATACTGCGCAGAGGGGCCATGATGAGCGACAGGGGGGTCTTGAGCTCGTGGCTTACGATGGTGAAGAAATTGAACTTGACCCGGTCTACCTCCTCGAGTTTCTCCTTTTCCATCCGAGCCATCTTCACGGCATTGCGCTCGTCCTGGCGCTGCAGCATGTGCCTGTACAGGAAGCGGGCCAGGTACGCCAGTACCAACAGGTAGAACAGATAGGCCCATACTGTCTGATAGAACGGGGGCTTAACCACTATCTTGAGCACACGCTCAGGGCACTTGTCCCAGCTCTGGTTAAGACTATTGGCACGCACATGAAGCTTATAGGTGCCGGGGCGCAGACTGTAGGCATGGAAGATACACTCGTTGCCCACGTTGCGCCAGGTCTCGTCGATACCCTCGACCCACACCTGGTACTCGATGGCCCGGGCTCTTCCCGGCATGATGACACCATACTCAATGCTGAAGTTGCGCGCCTGGTTGTAGCTCAGCCTGATTTCCTGGCATGAGTCCAGCAGCGTAGTGAGGGGCGAGTCGGGACTCTTCACGTTGATGGCCTCGTCATTGATGGACAGGGTCTTGAAGAACACGCGACAATTCTGCTGCGAGGCGGCTAACCGACGGGCGTTAAAGGTTATCAGACCGTCGATGGTACCAAAGAGCATGGTGCCGTTAGCTGCGCGGAGTGAGGAAGAGAAGTTGAACTGGTTGACAGGCAACCCATTGGCCGACGAATAGCGTATAAAGCTGCCCGAACGAATATCGTACCTAAACAGACCCTGGCTGGTACTGATCCAGAGATGGTGGGCCCAGTCCTCGTTGATGCTGCAGATGGTACTGTTGGCCAGTAGGGGCTCGCCGGCAGGCTCGCAGATGCGCCCGGTCTTAGCATCCAGATACTGCAGACCATAGTTGTTGGTGCCAAACCACATACGGCCGTTGACATCCTGGTAGATACAGATAATATAGTGGTCTTTAAGTCCTGTTTCCTGACAGGCACGGATATGGTTGATGCGGCCCGTACGGCCATTGATGCAGAAAATGCCCGAGCCAGTAGTGCCCACCCAGAGGTTGTCGTTCCGGTCTACATAGAGAGTATAACAGTACTCATCGCGCAGAGTACGGTCGTTCACGGAGAGGAAACGGTCGTTAGCCTCATCATAATAGCGCAGTCCGCGCATAGTGGCCACCCAGATGCGGCCGTTGCGCTGCTGGGCAATGTAGAAGATGCCCTCGGCATCGAGACCGTGAGTAAGATAGTAGCGGTGTTGCTGACCAGTAGAGAGTGAGTAGCGTATCAGGCCATTGAAGCGGGTGCCTATCCACACCTCATTCTTGCGCCGGTCGTAGTAGAGGGAGTGTACATTGGTACCCAGGCCCTGAATATCGGTCTTGCGGGTCACCACACCGGTACGGCTGTCGTACACGTTGATGCCGCCATCCTCCATGGCGAGCCAGAAAATGCCGGGCTGGGGCTCTATAATCATACGGACGACACGCGACTTGAGCTCATTGGTGCCCAGGCCAGGCTCAATCCAGTGGAAACCGCCCGTCTGACTAAGGAGGTAGTCGACGCCACCAAAGTAAGAGCCTATCCAGATATTCTGGTTCTTGTCGCAGAGTATCTTGTAGATGGCGTTGTCGCTAAGTGACATACCATTCTTGGCCTCGTGACGCAGCTGCACTATCCGCCCATCGGGGTAGATAATCGTCACACCACCCTCGGTGCCTATCCACATGCGGTGCATACCGTCTTCCTCGATAGTACGTACTATGCCGTTAGAAATCTTCTCTGCGGGAATGATAGTCTTCTGCCCGGTCTTTAGGTCGATGTACATGACGCCCTTGCCGTTACGTCCCAGCCACAGGCGGTTACGCGAGTCGACCTTCAAGGGCATGATTACGACGTTAAGGCTGGATATGAAGTCGGCATAGTAGGACGGATCCAGCTTATGTATCTTGCTGAGCGAGCTATCGTACCAGAATATGGACTTGGTGGTAGACATATAGAGATTGTTGTGCTGGTCTACCGCCATCGAATTGACGAACCCGTTATCCAGAACGGGCACCTGGATAAAAGAGTCGATGGCCTCGCTGTACTTGAAGAGCTCGTCGCCACCGGCAAAGATGGTACCCTTGTGGTTCTCGACCATCTGGAACGAGAACGGACGCGAGTGCGGATAGTTACGGAAGTCATCAGAGAGGGGGCGGTAGCGGCTCACACCATTCTCAGTGCCTACCCAGATGCGTCCCTTGCTGTCTACAAATATATAATGTACGTAGCTGTGCTTGATAGAGGTATTGTCGCCCACACGATGGCGGTAGGTGGTAATGCGGTAGCCATCGTAGCGACACAGGCCGTTACGGGTACCTATCCAGATATTGCCCCAGCGATCCTGGGCCAATGCCTCGACCTGCTGATGGGGCAGCCCATCGCGACTGGTAAGGTGCATAAAACGGTAACCAGTATCGGCTGCCGAAGTCTGGGGGATGATAAATATAGCAAAGAGTACAACGGCATACAGCAGATGCCACCAGTACCTATTGGGGGGTGCACAGAAAGCCTTCTTACAGCCTCTAAGGCACATAGGCTGACACTTAAAAGAAAAGTTGTGCATACTGCGTAGTTTTTTAGTAAATGGTTTAACTTTACAAAGTTACTAAAAAACCTACGCGATGCACAACTTTTCGCAAATATTTTTTATCGCCGTGGGCATATCCGTGCCCGCGGCACCCATAGAGGGCCTACTTATTCAGCAGCTTGTCTGCAAAAACTTTCATCCAGTAGCCGCCGATAACAGAGCGAGCCTTGAAGCCCACCATCTTACCAGAGACAGTCTCGTGCCAGTCGCTGACGGGAACTCTCGAAGAGGTCTCGTTGATGTACTTGTACACGGGGGCAACAAATTTGAGGAACGTCTTGTTGTCCTTGCTCATGGCCGCCGTCCACATTATCCAGTCGCTCTTGGTGTAAGTCTTACGGCAGTCGAGCGGCAAGCCATAGATGTTCTGCTTATTGAGGTAATAAGTTATCTCGCGCTGCATAGCTCCATTGGGGAAGAGGTTCAGGCCCCAGAGCTTGTCCCATACCATATTGTACTTCTGGCTCCAGGTGTTGTCGCGGTCAAAGGCCAACTTGTAGTGGTCGCCTTCGCGGGCGTTCTTCTCCCAGGTAATGGCCATCTGACGAGCTTTGTCCATGTACTTCTGAGCTGTAACGGCATCGCCCTTGATGCGGGCCATCTCGGCAAAGCCGGCAATACCCAGGATGGCCTTGACAGACAGATTGCAGTTGTGGGCCCAGTGGCCGGCGAAGTCATCGGTACAGAGCTGGTTAGCAGGGTCCTGGCCATTGGCTACGAGATAGTCGGCCCAGGTCTGCATAACATCCCAGTAACGCTCTGCGTACTGCGTATTGCCATCGAGCATAGAGAGCATGGCTGCCAGGGTAAGCATGTTGCCGCTCTCCTCGATAGGCATGTCGCCACCGTAGGTCTGGCCGTCGGCTATAGGATAGGTACCCATGTCGTGGGCAGCAAAGGGCTTGCTCCAGCGACCGCTCTTGCTGTACTCGAAGATACTGGTCATCATGGCCTTCTGCAGCTCAGGGTTATAGCAGAGGAAGATAGGGGCCTCGGGATAAGTAAGGTCTACCGTGTTGACGCTACCGTTAGAGTTGTTCTCCTTAGAGAAGAACAGCAGATTACCCTCGTTGTCCTCGAACAGCTTGTGAGCAGCCATTACATGACGGTAAGCCCCTGAGAGGATTTCGGCATACTGCACATTACCTGCTTTGAGACCATCGCTATAGATGCGCTCATCGAGCTGGCGGCAGCGCTTCATAATGCCCTGGTAGCCATTCTTCATCTCGGCAAATGCGCGGAAGATGGTTTTGCCGTTGCGAGCCCAGTATCCTTTGTAGCGGTGAAACAGATACTCTATATCCTGCACCTCGTCGTAGCCTATCATGGTGAAGCTGGACTTAGGAGAGGTCACGGCTCCGAAGTCGTGTACATAAGCCAAGGTAGGAGCAGTAGAAGCCTTGTCAGAGCGTACGGCTGCCTGGGTAGCGGGCAGCTGGCCCTGGTTAAAGAAGGCCTCCTTGAGTACATTGTCGCTTCCCAACGATACCTTGCCGTTCACGGCGGGCAGATAGAGGTAACCCCAGTCGATACAGATGCCATCGCCCTTCTTAGCCAGGATGGGCTGCTCTATAGTACCGGTCTTGAGATAAGCTGTGCCGTCAACGGTAATGCTCTCTGACAGGGTGGGCTGGCTGGCGCGGTTCTGGGCTATCAGGGGCGAAGCCGAGAGATAGAACTGAACCTGATGTGACTTGCCATCGGTGGCCTGTACCTGATAAGAGATATAGTTTACTGGAACCGAGATGAGGTCCAGGTCGTCAATGAGCATGGGGGCAGTGAAGACCACGTTCAGGTCGACGGGGCCACAGGCAAAGGTATAGTAGGTGTTGGTGGCCAGCACGTCAACAGACTTCTGTACGGCCGTCTTGCACTCGTCGCGACGGGCAACGTTTCTGTACAGGCCCATATCGGCATAGGCACCACCACCATTGTTATGCACGTGTATGGCCAGCACGTTCTTGCCAGCATGCAAGAGGCCCTTGTGCTTAGCCGAGAGGGCCACCAGTTCGCCATAGATGGCGCTGGGCTCGCCCGTGGCCACCTGGGTACCATTGACATAGACCTCGCAGTTGTCATCGTGCGAGAACTGGAGATAGAGATCGGCCTGCAGGTCGGCTGCCGACAGGTCTACTACGCGGCGGACGTAGATGTCACTATTCTCCTCGGTCCAACGGGTGCGGATGCCCTCGCCGCCAGAACCGAAAGCGCCATGGCCATCGCGCCATGAGCTGTCGTCAAAATTCTCATTCTGCCAACCGGCTGCGGGCTGCTTACGTACAAACTTGCCGCGCCACTCGGCCTCGTTGCCCATAGGAGCTACAGGCTCCAGGATGCGGCGGTCGGCACCACCCATAAAGCGATACGACACACCGTCGACACGCAGGATGCCCTCCAGGGGCTTCTCGTCGTTAGTCCAGTGGCGGGTGGTACCGTCGGTGAGTTTGTCGTAAGGCGACCAGATGCTCAGGTAAGGGTCGTTGACCACCAGGGGAACTGCCGGCATACGCAGGGCTGTGGCCCGATAGGGCTTAAAGAACTCGGGCACCTGGGCGCAGACGCCTGCCACCAATGAGCAGAATACCGCCGCCAAGGTTAATCGTTTTGTCTTTGTCTTCATCTTGTTATTTATTTCGGTTAATATATTAGTAATACTGTTTTACGGTATGCAAAATTAACCTATTAACAACGTAACCATAAGGAGATTTGTCCCACAACTCTGCACATTTGTACAAATCATCTGTACCCATAGGGTAAAAATGCAAAAACTCCCAGCAGGCGTGGCCTTGACGGGCGCGAACGTGCTGGGAGTTATGGAAATCATCCGGACGGAGATGGGCGCTACTGCTTATTGCGTTTGAGTTCCTCGTTGGTGGTGTAGTGCAGCTTGGTGCCGATGAAGGCCACCTCCTTGAAGTCCTCGTAATTGTTGCGGATAATCCAGTCGATGTAAGTCATAAACATACGGGCTGTGTACTCGTAGCCCATGGCGTTAAGGTGACCGCCCACATAGTAACGGTCCCTAAAGTCGCTATCGTATGCCTGGGCGTGCTTGTAGAGGTCTATCACATAGACGTTCCTGAACTTCTTGGCCAGGCCGCGAACCACCTCGTTGAACCCCTCGTAATCGTTGTTGCCCTTGTTCTCGCGCGGACGGGTAACGACAAATATCTTGGCACGGGGCTGAATACTCTGCAGGCGCTGAACGATGCCGGCCATGTAGCCCGCATAGGTGGGGGCGTTGTTATTATAGTCCTTCAGGTCGACATCGGTATCCAGGTTGCCACACTCGAGCTGGTTCTTACGGCGACGGCTGAAGTCGTTAACGCCCATGGCGATGATGTAAGCCTGCTTGGGGTTCATCTTGCAGTAGGCCCAGCCACGCTTAGAGTCATCGGCTATCCAGCCCTTGGCAGTCTGACCTCCCCGGCTAAAGTTCTCGCCCTCGGCACCGCAGGCACGGCACAAGAACTGGCCCCAGGAGTACTCGTACATATCATGGTAGCCCCGCTTGCCATTGGCATCGCGGCTCTCCATCTCGCCGCTACACAGGCTGTCGCCTATAAATCCCCAGGTACGAAAGATGACGCAGAGACCGGGGGTGTCCCTGATGGTCAGAAGTGGATTGTCGGGCATAGGGTTGCCCATGGTAGATGCAGAGGCTCCCATAGCGAAAAGGAGCATCAGACTTAAAAAGATTTTTCTCATACTTTGATAGGTATTAAAGGATTAATAATAGTCGTGCTGAGGGCTTGGGCGCGCGGGGCCACGGCGAGGAGGCTATTCGGCGATGTCCTCGTCGTCGGAGCCGCTGTCAAGCCGGGTGCCCTTGCTCACGGTGAGCGAGCCCGAGGGGGCTATACTAATATTAAGAGGTATATAGTCGTCGCTCATCTTGTCGGGCGAGCCTACGCTGGCCACCAGCCTGAGCTGGCCAGCCTCTACCCTGTCGTACACGAAGCCCACTAAGGCGCTCTTGGACAGATAGTCGGCATCGACATAGGCAGCGAAATTGGCCTTGGTAAACTCGCGGTGCATAAACTCGCTTCCATCGGCACGGGTGATGGTCAGCGTTACGCGGTTGTCATAAAACTGGCGGCTACCGTCGCTCACTCTGTCCAGGGCGGGGTCGGCCACTAAGTTGACCGTCAGCGAGTAGGCATGCCCCTGCCACTCTACCTGGTACGTCTGCTTATAATTGCCGATGGCCGATGGCCGCGACGGGGCTGTGGGCACCGTCTTCTTAACGATAATGTCGTCGGTAGTACGTTTCTTGCCACACCCGGCCAAGGCTACGACCATCAGGGCCAGGGTGAAGAGGGTACACAATCTGTTCTGCATCATAATATAGTTCTTCATGATTATTTCTTGAGCAACTGCTCAAAGTGTATAAATGCCTGACGGGTAATCTTTTCGGCCTCGGCGATACTGCAATACAGCCGGCCGCCACTGGCGTTGAGATGCCCACCGCCGTTGAAGAAAGCCTTGGCCACCTCGTTGCAGGGGAAGTCATCGACCGACCGCAGGGAGACCCATACCAGGTTGTCGCGACGGTCGTCCTCGCGCAGCGATACCGACAACTTCATGCCCTTGATACGCAGGGGCTCGTTGACCAGCCCCTCGGCATCGCCCTTGATAAAGTGAAAGCGGGCCATATCCTGTCGGGTAATGGTGAAATAAGAAGCGTGGAAGTCGTCAAAGTAATTGAGTTTCTGCGAAATGAGGTAACCACGCAGGCGCAGGGCCCAACAGCTGTAGTTGTTGTACACGTTGCGGTATATCTTGTCCTTGTCTATACCCTTGGTGAGCAGCTGCCCGATGATGAAGAATATCTCGGGACGGGTAGAGTTAAAGGTAAATCCGCCCGTATCGGTCATCATGCCACAGTATATCTGGGTGGCGCAATGGCGGGTCATCGCCTCGAAGCCACCCAACTGCCATATCACCCTAAACACCACTTCGGAAGCGCTACACAGCTCGGGGTGCGACACCACGATGTCCATGCCCTCGGTAGTGGGGTTCAGGTGGTGGTCCAGCATGACCCGGCGAGCGGTGGCGGCGGTCAATACGGGTTCCATCTCATCGACCCGCGAGGCATCATTGAAGTCGACATAGAACACCAGGTCGGCTTTGGCAAAGAGGTCGCACACTTCGTCGTGATGGCGGTCGTATCTGATAATTTTCTCACTGTTGGGGAGCCAGCGCAGAAAGTCGGGAAAGGCATCGGGCACCACTACCGACACCTGCTTGTCGCACTGCTGGACGAGATAGTCGGCCCAGGCCAGGCTGGCACCCAACGCATCACCGTCGGGCGACTTATGGCAGGTTATCACGATATGCTGTGCATCGGCTATGAGCTGGCAGAGCTTCCTTGCGGTAGTTTCTGAAAGTAGATTTATATCCATAGATTGTGCAAAGGTAAACAAAAAATATCAAGTTGGTGCCACAATTTTTCCAATTCTTTGTCACTAAATTCTTATTAGGGCCTATCAAAATTTCAGCCAGCATCATTTTACTCCCTCGCGCGTACATTAATATTATTATAGGGCACTGCTGGAGGCGTGGGGGCCTTCTTTAGCTGTCTAATGACCATCTCGAGCAGACTGCTGACCCTCTTTAGAGAACCAGTGACCGGCTCGGGCGAGCTGCTGGCCGCAGCCACTACATACTTATCCGATGTATAATCTGCTTATTGGCATCGTTGATACGCGATGTGCCAATAGAGTCAAGATATACCTGGGTGGTACGATAGGAGCGATGGCCCATGCCCTCGCTAATGATGGCAATCGAAAAATTCATATTACGGGCTATGCTCGCCCAGGTATGCCGGGCCACATAGGTAGTCAGCCGTATCCGTAGCCCCGCCCGCTCGCCGATAATCCGCAGGGCCCAGTTCACATTCTCGTGCATCTGCCGGTATTGCTGGTACTCGGTTCCGTCTTCGGCCCTGATGATAGGCAGCATATAGGAGGTGTCCTTGGTAAGATGGGCGTAACGGTCTACAATGGTCTGCAGGGCCCGTTCCCAGGCTATAGACAGGTGCTGGTTGGTCTTCTTACGGCAATACTCTAACAGGCGACCCTTCAAATCTGTCTTTTTGAGAAACGCCATATCAACAAAGGACATGCCCCGCGTGTAGAAGCTGAACATAAAGATGTCGCGAGCCAAGGCCATGGACGAGCCTCGGGGCAGGGGCAACTGGGCGATGGCTTTCAGCTCGTGCTCAGATATGGCCCGCTTGATGGTGGCTACGTAGGACAGGCGCACACGGCTGAACAGCCTCCGGTCGGGTTCTAAGAGCCCCTCTACGACCGCCTTGCATAACAGGGTGTTAAGCGTACGCAGGTAAAAGCGGATGGAATTGGTCTTCAGGCTCCTGTTTCGCAGCCACGCATCGTATCGCTCTATCATATCGGGCGTCAACTCGTCAAAGGCGAGGTCCATGCCGTTTCTAAAGTCCCTGAACCGCCGGTAGGCATTAACGTAGGTCTTGGCGGTGCCCATTCGCAGCATCTGCTCTTTCTTCTCCGCCTGCTCCTGAAGAAACGTGAATACGGTCTTGCAGGGCGGCAGCTCGTCGAAGGCCATGATTAGCTCATCCATGCTTACTTCCTGGTCGCCCGCCGTCATCTTCACGAGAATGTTTCGCCGCTGGCGCAGTTCTCCATTAAGCATCGACTGCATCAGGAGCAACTGCGCCCGCCGCTCCCCATGTGGGGGTATTAGCAGGGCCGACCTACGCTCATCCCATTCGTGCGGGAAAATACGATAAGCAGTACTTTGACATCTTACAGACCGCTGGTGTATTACCTGGAAGTACAATGTTCCCTCGGCCTGAGGCACTGAGGAGGCTCGGAATTTCAATTTTATTGTTGCCATAATTCTCTTTTTGATATTTGGAAGTTACTACCAATAAAAATAAGGTTTTGTCCAAACATACAGACAGGCCAGCCCTACTATATTGACCATAACAGGCAAATAAAAAGAGGGCAAGAGCAAAAGGCCCACCACTACCCCACCACACCGACTGGCATATACGGATAAAAATGATGTGGTCGGAAACACCAAAATGCTACTCCAATGGCTATATACAGACGATAAGGATTCCGCCAACGGGTTAATAATGTGTATTTACACAAAATAAACGAACAGGAATATGGAAATCCGTAGAGATAAATATCTGGATCTACTTATCCACAGTTGTGGGAATGGGTTGATAAAAGTGATAA
>CAKPZJ010000020.1 GCA_934204655.1 uncultured Prevotella sp.
TGGGCTGAGTTCTATTCATGACGCAAAGATAAAAAATAATATTGGATTGTTAAAAACACAACAATATTATTTGATCCCCTTTTTGGATTGATTGTCAGCCTGTGTCCCGGGGCATTGGTATAAACGAAAAACGGTATGACAGATATTGTATCTATCATACCGTTGACTGTCGGGGCGACAGGATTCGAACCTGCGACCACCTGGTCCCAAACCAGGAGCGCTACCGGGCTGCGCTACACCCCGAAAGGCATTTTGCCATTAGCGAGTGCAAAGTTATCAATTTTTGTTGATATTACCAAAGAAATATCCCAGTATTTTACGACCCCTCCAAAAAATCCCGGAGAAGTATAGCGAGTAGGGGAGAATGTAACCAAAATGGCCGCAACGACTTTCTGCATCGAAAAGTAAAAAAGTAGAAAGGTAAATAATCAAAAGCGCTGCTTACGTATCGCTCTTGTTAAACCAGCAGCTATCATGGCTAATAAAAAGACCGACCTTTAGAATCCTAATGACGATTCCCTGTTTGCTAATGATGACTTCCTGCTTGCTAATGACGGTTCCCAGCGTGCTAATGATGGCTTCTGCGATTGAAAAGGTCGGTCTCTGCTATTTTAAGGGCGGCATCCCCAGTTATCAGGGCGGTCGCGGCTCCCTTGCTTTTTACCATCTTACGCTTTCCCCTTTTTACTTTTCCAACAGAGGTGGCTCCCATGAATAGGGGGCAATCCTGGGCTGCTCTGGCAGCTATCTCGGCCTGTAGCACCCTAAATCCTCGCGGTTGGGCTGACACCCTCTGCTTATACGGAAACAAGCCTAAAGACTTTCGTCTTCAGGCTTGTTTATTTTCTGACTTACTTGGGGCAGATGGCGCTTCTTGCGAAGCCACGCCTGCTTCCTTTTCTCGTAGTCCTCACGATGGCGTTCCAGATAATTGTCGGCCATGGTTTTATTTGAACTTGGAGTATATGATGCTAATCTTGACTGGCGAGTCTGTAGCGTCGGTTCCCTTCACCAGTTTGGTGCTCGATAGCGACATATCGTGAACCACGCTGGCTATGGTCTGGCCTCCGGTAGTGGCATCAGTACGGTATGATAGCGTCACGGGTACTATCACGGCCTTGTTCCAGTCTGTTGCGGTGCGGTTGGCGTACATGTAGTTTACCAAGCCCGATATGTTGTTAAAGGTGTAGGCATTGGTCGATGAGGTGTACGTTGCCAGGAACGAGGTCTTGTAGTCTACGATTTTATTGTTTTCAAAGAACGAGTACAACTCGGCCTTGGGAATTATCAGCAGGGTTGTGGGCTTGGGCAAGGTGTACTTACCGTTTACCGTGTTGTTGACACGGGTAAAGGAGAGCTTCGCGGAAGAGATATAGTCCTTCTCGTGACCGGCAAAGATACGGTCTACGGGCAGGGTGATTTCCGTAAAGATACCTGCTGGCGACTTGACGTATGTACACGGCTGGTCGTTCCCAGCCAAATCCTTGATGATGGAACTGTTGGTGATGGTCGATGTCTGCAGTACCTCCTCTGTTCCGGCAAAGGAGACCACTCCGTTCATGACGCTGTCATTGTATACATATTTGAAGTACACATTCAGCTGGCTGCGAGTGATGTATGCCATAGAGCCAAGTCCTGCCGTGTTCTTGAAGAAGAAGCCGGGAACTACATTATGGATAAAGGTATAATCGTTCTTGAAGTTGGCCTTGTTCTCGAAGTACTTCCGCATGATGTAGGTACCATAATTATTATACGAGTTACCCTGACGGTCGGTATAGGGCTTGTCGAGCAGTATGCGGATGTTGTTGCTGTAGCTGCTGCTGTTGCGTATGCTGTCAGACTCGCTCAAGTCGATAATGGTGTAAGGCTTGTCGATGACATAGCCGTTGGCCCGGATGAGCCCCTCCTTGTATGGGTCGTAGTTGGAGTAGTAGTTGCGTCCCTCCTCCATGGGTTTGTCCATCTCGTAGACCCTCATCTTCATTGGTGTGAGCGAGTCACCATAGTAGCTGGTCGGGAATAGGCGTATCTCGGCCGAGTCGGCAACTATCAGGCCGTCCTTCAGACTCCGTATGCTGTCCTTGGCCGGAAACTCCAAGTTCTCCAGGCAGTTGAACTGTATCATGCAGTCGCCTGTAACGTACGCGCCCGTTTCCGGGTCTTTCACCTTGCCTAAGTAGGCGGTTATGTTGCGCGACAGAACCGAGTCGGCCAATACCGAACGGGTTGCTACCGAGAAAGTGTCGGTACTTATAGCGATGTCTGACCCATTGGTGACCGTCTTGCCTATATCCTCCGTGGTGTTGTCGCACGCAGTGAAAGCGAAGAGGGCCATCAGCAGACCGATGGAATATCTTATTCGCATAGTTGATGTTATCACAGAATTATATTAAACCAGTTTGTTGAAGAAGTCGGCATAGGCTGCTCCGTAGTCCTCTCCGGGATAGCGCATGAGGGGCAGCTGCTTATCCTCGGCATACTTGAGCAGCGACTCGGTGACGGGGGCTTCGCCCTCGATAACTCCGTCGCTGTAGTCGATGGCCAGTTTGCCCAGTTCGATGAGGTCGAACTTGTCATTGTAAGGCTTGAGCAGCTCGGCGCTGGCCTCGCGGAACTCCAGGCACTTCTTGAAGTTCTCTCCCAAGATGTTCTTGAGCTGGTTAGGGTACAGCGACATGACTACTTTGGAGTTGGCGAAAGCAGGCTCGTCGTGGTAAGCCGTCTTAACGTAGAAAGGAACTACCGCCGACATCCATCCCTGACACACGATGAGGTCAGGCGACCAGCGTAGCTTCTTAACCGTCTCCAGAACACCACGGGCAAAGAAGATGGCACGCTGACCGTTGTCGGTATATTCGTTGCCATTCTCGTCCTCGGCCATGCGGCGCTTGGAGAAGTAGTCGTCATTATCAATAAAGTAAACCTGTATTCTTGAAGTGGGTATCGATGCCACCTTAATTATAAGTGGATGGTCTGTATCATCAATGACCAGGTTCATTCCCGATAGGCGGATAACCTCGTGGAGCTGGCCGCGGCGTTCATTGATGTTACCCCATTTGGGCATGAACGTACGAATCTCGAAGCCGGCTTCCTGAGCCTTGTGTGGGAGGTCACGGCCAATGACGGACATAGCCGTCTCGGGGAGGTAAGGATTGATTTCCTGATTGATGAATAGTACTTTCTTTGCCATAGTGTGTGTATTAATACTTTTTGGTGTTACCACATTTGTTGCAAAGTTACGAAAAAAAACTGAGAATAAGTCGGTTTTGCCGCGAAATCAAACAAATGCAAACATAAATTTGGTTATTTTAAAAATAATGTCCGGCAAAATGCAACATTATGATAGCCAAAAGGATATAACTGATAACAAGGGGACGCAGGGAAATGTCTTCCCCACGCCCCCTTGTAATTATGGTGTCAGTCCTGGCTGTCCCGGTGATAGGGGCAGCCGTCGGCTCTGTTTACTCTACTACTACCAGAGCGTCTTCCTCCAGCACGGCCTGGCCAGGCTTTACGCAGATGGCTGTAACCTTACCATCGGCCTCGGCCTCGATGTTGTTGGCCATCTTCATGGCTTCCAGCACTACTAAGGTGTCGCCGGCCTTGACCTCCTGGCCCACCTCTACACATATCTGTGTGATGGTGCCAGGCAGCGGAGCCTTGATGGCGTTAGAGGTGTTGATATTGGCAGCCTCGGTGGGCTCCTCGGCCGAAGCCTCTACGGGCTTGCCCAGTACCACGGGCTTCTTCTCAGGCTCAGCCTCTTTCTCCAGCTGCACCTTGTAGCTCTCACCGTTAACGGTGATGTCGGCCACATTATTCTCGTCTATGGCGGCGATGGTAACCTTGTACTCTTTGCCGTCTATGGTATATTTGAAATCTTTCATCTTCGTGTTATGGTTTAGGGGTTACACCTAAGAACTTGGCGTTCCACAGCGTAGTCCGTGGCTTGATAGTTATGATGCCCGGCTCCTTATCGTGTACGTTGTTGCCGCTGTACTCGTAGAGGGCCATGGCTATGGCTGCATAGATATTCTTGTCCATAGTTACCTCCTTGATTACATGGGCATACATCCGTGCTTCTTAGCGGGAAGCGTCTGCTTCTTGGTGGCCAGCTGGGCCAGGCCGCGGCAGATGCGGAAGCGCGTGTTACGCGGCTCTATCACGTCGTCGATGTAGCCATACTGGGCTGCCTGATACGGGGTGGCGAACATCTCGGTGTACTCGTCCTCCTTCTCGGCCAGGAAAGCCTTGACGTCCTCGCCAGCCTCCTTCTTGGCCTTGGCCTCCTTGGCACAGAGCACAGCCACGGCACCACTGGCACCCATCACGGCTATCTCTGACGATGGCCAGGCAAAGTTCAGGTCGGCCCGGAGCTGCTTGCAGCCCATCACGATGTGCGAACCGCCGTAGCTCTTACGCAGCGTAATGGTTATCTTGGGCACAGTAGCCTCGCCGTAGGCGTAGAGCAACTGGGCGCCATGCAGGATAACGGCGTTGTACTCCTGACCCGTACCGGGGAGGAAGCCAGGAACATCGACCAGCGATACGATGGGGATGTTGAAGGCATCGCAGAAGCGTACGAAACGGGCACCCTTACGCGAGGCGTTCACGTCGAGCACGCCGGCGTAGGCTGCTGGCTGGTTGGCCACGATGCCTACGCTCTTGCCATTGAAGCGGGCAAAGCCCGTGATGATGTTCTTGGCAAACTTGGGCTGCACCTCGAAGAAATCGCCGTTATCTGTAATAGCGGTGATAACCTTGTACATATCGTATGCCTGGTTGGGGTCTTCGGGGATTATCTCGTTGAGCAGGTCGGCCTTTCGGTCTATGGGGTCGGTACACTCGCACGACGGGGCCTCCTCCATGTTGTTCGACGGGATATACGACAGCAGCGTCTTGATCATCTGCATGCACTCCTCCTCAGTCTTGGCCGTAAAGGTAGTTACACCGCTCTTTGTGGCGTGTACACTGGCACCTCCCAAGTGCTCGGCGTCGATGTCCTCGCCTGTCACGGTCTTCACCACCTTAGGTCCGGTGAGGAACATGTAGCTCGTCTGCTCCTTCATGATGATGAAGTCGGTCAGCGCGGGCGAATATACGGCACCACCGGCGCAGGGGCCGAGGATGGCGCTTATCTGTGGGATGACACCCGAGGCCAGGATGTTGCGCTCGAATATCTCGCCATAGCCAGCCAGGGCACAGATGCCCTCCTGGATACGTGCGCCGCCCGAGTCGTTCATGCAGATAACCGGCGCGCCCATCGTCATGGCCATATCCATTACCTTGCATATCTTCTGGGCCATCGTTTCAGAGAGCGAACCTCCGTTAACGGTGAAGTCCTGGGCATATACATAGACCAGGCGGCCGTCGATGGTACCGCTACCGGCTACTACGCCGTCGCCCAGATACTGTTTTTTCTCCATACCGAAGTTGTGGCAACGGTGGAGCTTAAACATATCGTACTCTTCGAAGCTACCCTCGTCCAGGAGCATGTCTATACGCTCACGGGCTGTATATTTGCCGCGGGCATGCTGCTTTTCGATGGCTTTCTCGCCACCTCCAAGGCGAGCCTGTTCGCGCTTAGCGATTAGCTCCTTGATCTTTTCTACTTGTTTGGTCATAATTAAATATCGTTATATTTCTTCTGTCTTAATCGGTGCAAAGTTACGAATAATCGTTGAAAACAAAGAAGTTTTTTAGAATATTTACGCATCCGCAGCCACGATTGGGGCTGTGGGTACGGGGGTTGCCATGCCTGCCGTGGCCACCATGCAGAGATGGGCGGCTACGGTGGTGGGGCTGCCCATGGCGGGCCTGCTGGCAGGTGACGGCTCAGCACCCACCCGCGCCCTTATTAATATAAGGTATAAGGTAAGTGGTCAGCTCGCTCTCGAAGTTGGGTGTGAAGAGGCCCTTGCCTAAGGCACCGCGTATCTCTTCGAGCGACCAGAAACGGCCCCCGGCCAGCTCGCTGTTGCTCGGGTGTAGCGGGCGGTCGTAGGTGCAGGCGTGTACATGTACCAACTCGCGCTCGCGCTGACTTTCAAATACGTAGCGGGTAATCAGACGTGGGCAGAAGTCGCTGATACCCAATTCTTCGCCCACTTCCCGATAAAGTGCTTCGTCAATGTGCTCGCCCAGGTCTACATGGCCCCCGCAGGCGGTGTCCCACTTGCCGGGCTGTATGTCTTTCCATGCGGGGCGCTGCTGCAGGTACAGCTCGCCACGGCTGTTAAACACATGCAGATGTACTACTGGGTGCAGTATCTTGCTCCCGTCGTGGGCGTGGCCCCTGGAGATGGTGCCCAAGAAACGCCCGCCCTCGTCGACGATGGGGAAGAGTTCGTAGCGATTGTCTTTCATAGCTTGCCGGTGTAGGTAAACATGCCCTGGAACGTGCTCGCCAACTGGGTACACGGGCTGTCAAAGATGCCGAAGATGGCGCTGCCGCTGCCGCTCATCTGGGCGTAGAGCGCACCCATGTCGTAGAGCCGCTGCTTGATGTCGGCCAGCAGGGGGTGACGGCCGAAGATGGGCCCCTCGAAGTCGTTGGTCAGCTGGTCGCGCCAGGTGGCTATGGGCTGGCGTACTATGTCGCGGCAGCAGCGGTTGGGCATGCGCGGCGTAATCTGCGCGTAAGCCTCGCGGGTAGAGATGGCTACATCGGGCTTAACCACGCCTATGTAGTAACCGTTAAGGTTGCCGTTGGGGCCGTCGGCCGGTTCGAGTACTTCGCCTATGCCCGTGGCGTAGGCAGGGTCAGCGCTCACGAAGAAAGCACAGTCGGCGCCGAGCTTAGCTGCGTAGCGCTCCATCTCAGCGTTGCCCATGTTGAGACGGCAGCGCTCGTCGAGCAAGCGTATCATGTAAGCGGCGTCGCTTGAACCACCGCCCAGGCCAGCCTGAGAGGGGATGCGCTTGTAGAGGTGGGCGTGTATGCGAGGCAGCTTGAAGTCGCGCGCGATGAGCTTGTAGGCCTTCACCACCAGGTTGTCCTGCTCATCGCAGGCCACGGCATCGCCATAGACCTTCAGGTCGCACGAAGTGTCTATCGGAAACTCGTCGGCCATCAGCTTTATCTCTAAGGCGTCGGTCAGCCCGATGGGGTAGAACACCGTTTGCAACTCATGGTAACCATCGGGGCGCTGGGCCACTATGTTGAGCCCCAGGTTAATCTTGGCGCAGGGAAATGTAATCATCGTTATCTGTTTTTAGTGTACTGCAAATTTATATAAAAATAGCGAAACCACCACGGCTTGCCGCCTAAAAATCGTCCTCGCCCCGCTTCCCCAGTCTTTATAAGGCTCGCGTGCGTGTGGCCAGCCGGTGGCGCGCTCCGTCCGAAGACTTAGAATAGCTGTTCAGAGACTCGGGATGTGCATCCGGAGGCACTGGATGTACATCCTAAGTCTTAGAATGAAGCTCGTGAGGGCGCGTGGCGCGACAGGAACGATGGCAGGCGGCACTCCGAGCCACGGTCGCCCCGCCCTATACGGCCAGCGCCCGCTATGGGGTAGCGGGCGCTGGTGGGGTAGTGGTGGCTGCCAGTATGGCTGTAGCCAGGGGTTACTTCAGATGGCTGATAAAGTGGTTGGCTATCTGTCGCATCAGGTGGTTACGGGTGTTGCCACCGATGATACTGTGGTTGCGGTTGGTGTACCACACCTCGGCAAAATCCTTGTCGGCCTGAACCAGCGCCTCGGCATACTCATAAGAGTTCTGGGGGTGTACATTGTCGTCGGCCACACCATGGCAGATGAGCAGGTGGCCATGGAGCTTGGAGGCGCGGCCGATGGGGTTGTCGGCGTAGCCCTCTGGATTCTCCTTGGGGGTGCGCATGTAGCGCTCGGTGTACACCGTGTCGTAGTAGCGCCAGTTAGTGGGAGGCGCCACGGCCACGCCAGCGTAGAATACACCGCGCCCCTCGCTCATACTCATAAGAGTGTTGAAGCCACCGAAGCTCCAGCCCCAGATACCGATGTGGCTGCTGTTTACGTAGCTCTGCTTGCCCAGCCAGAGGGCTGTCTCGACCTGGTCCTTAGACTCCTGGGCCCCCATGTTTTGGTAGATACACTTCTCGAAGTCGGCCCCGCGGCCACCAGTGCCACGGCCATCGACACAGACCACAATGAAGCCCTGCTGGACGAGGTACTGGTCGAAGGCACCGCCCTGGCCCAAGGAGCCGGCGTTCCAGGAGTTGACGACCTGTTGGCTCCCAGGGCCGCTGTACTGGAACATAATGACGGGGTACTTCTTTGCAGGGTCGAAATCGGCCGGTCGGAGCATCCAGCCGTCAAGCGTCACACCCTCGGAGGTGGTAAAGGTAAACGGGGTGCGGGCTGCCCAGCCGTACTCGGCGGTCTTGGCCTTGAGGGCGCTGTTGTCTAACAGGGTCGAAAGCACCTTGCCGCTCTGCGAGCGCAGTGTATAGACGTACGGGGTGTTGTAGTTGCTCCACGTATTGATGAAGTACTGGTAGTTGCCAGCAAAGATGGCCGTGTTCCAGCCCTCTTGGTCGGTCAGGCGGTCGGTCTTGCCGTTCTTGTGGGTAACATAAATCTGGCGGTCGTGTGGGTTGAGCGCCGCGCACTGGTAGTACACGTCGCCCGTGGCCTCGTCGTAACCATATACGGCCGTGATGTCGTGCTGGCCGTCGCCTATCTTCCTGAGCAGAGAGCCAGCCATGTTGTACAGGTACAGCTGCATGTAGCCGCTGCGGTCGCTGGGTATGAGCAGGGTAGAGTGGCCCACGATGATGCCCGCCATGGCATCTTCCTGGACGTAGCGTTTGGACTGCTCCTTGATGAGCAGCTGGGCCATGGTACTGCGTGGGTTCACCGTGTACAGGTTGAGCTCGTCCTGGTGGCGGTTCATCGTGTAGACGATGATGCGCTGCGGGTCATTGGTGGCCTTGATGCGCGGCATGTAGCCCTCGGCCTCCATCGGAACCTGCAGCCGGAGCGTGCGGTGGCTCTTGATGTCGTAGCTCCACGCACTGACCGACGAGTTGACCTCGCCGGCCTTCGGGTACTTATACGAGTAGAGTCCCGGGTAGGCTTCGTACTCGCTGCGGGTGGGGTTCGAGCCCTTGAACAGCTGTAGCGAGTAAGTCCGCACTTGCCGTTCATCGTATTTTATCCAGCATATCATGGTGCCGTCGGCGTTGAAGCAGTACGAGCGGTTGGTGCTAAACTCCTCCTCGTTGACCCAGTCGGGCAGGCCGTTGATAATCTCATTGAACTTGCCATCAGTGGTAACCTGGCTCTCAGCGTTGTCGTAGAGCAGCTTGACCAGGTAGATGTTGTTGTCACGGACAAAGGCTATCTGGTTGCCGTCGGGCGACCAGATGGGCACCTGCTGCTTGCCACCGTCAGAGAGGCGCTCTAACTTGCCGCTCTTGATGGTGTATATGTAGTAGTCGGCCTTGTACGAGCGGCGGTACACCTTCTCGGTGTTGGTGCGGATGAGCATCTTGTCGCCACGGGGCGACATCTCGTAACCGTCAAACTTGCTGAGCTTCTCGCCGTAGGTCTTGTCCAGGTCGAAGAGCACGTCGGTCTGCTGGCCGGTGCGGAAGGAGTAACGTACTATCTGCTTGCCATTGTCGCTGATGCGGGCATACTGGGCGGTACCTGGCAGGGGGTCGATACCGTTGATGGTCTTGGCGGCAAACTCGCCAGAGGCAATCGCCTTGATTTCCATTTTCTTGACTGCGTACATTTCTGTTACTGCCAGGAATAATACTGACAGGGCTAATAATGTTTTTCTCATATACATATCTGTCTCAATGATAACTGCAAAGTTACAAAATATTAACTATTAACTCTCTGAAAAACGGATATTTTTGTAATTTTGCAGGTTATATGGAGCACTATTACAACGACTTTGGTACGTGGATACGTCGCCAGTTCCCTTTTCGGGTTCAGAAAATCTCGGTCGATGCCGGTTTCTCATGCCCCAACCGCGACGGGCATATCTCGTATGGTGGTTGTACGTTTTGCGATAACCACACCTTTAATCCAGCTTACTGCAGCCGCGAGCGCAGTGTATCGCAGCAGATAGCTGACGGCAAGGCGTTCTTTGCACGCAAGTATCCGGATATGCGCTACTTGGCCTATTTCCAGGCATACTCTAACACCTACGCGCCCGTGGCCACCCTGCGGGCGCTGTACGAGGAGGCGCTGGCCGTGCCGGGGGTGGTGGGCTTGGTGATAGGTACTCGCCCCGACTGCGTGTCGGCCGAGGTGCTCGACTATATCGAACAGCTGAGCCGCCGCACCTTTGTCCTGGTCGAATATGGCATCGAGAGTGCCAACGACGATACGCTCCGCCGCATTAACCGTGGTCACACCTTTGCCGACAGCCGTCGCGCCATTGTGGAGAGCCATCGCCGTGGCATCCTCACGGGCGGCCACGTCATCTTAGGACTGCCGGGCGAGGGGCGCGAGGAACTGCTCCGGCAGGCAACGGCTATCTCGGCCCTGCCCCTCGACATCCTGAAGATACACCAGATGCAGATTATACGCGGCACGGCTCTGGCCCGCCAGTTTGCTGTCAGTCCTTTCCATGTTTTTAGTG
The DNA here is from genome assembly GCA_934204655.1 of uncultured Prevotella sp. Classification (GTDB taxonomy): domain Bacteria; phylum Bacteroidota; class Bacteroidia; order Bacteroidales; family Bacteroidaceae; genus Prevotella. The sequence goes on from CAKPZJ010000020.1 coordinate 10,582, forward strand.
TCGATGAGTATATCTCGCTGGTGTCAGAGTACATCCAGCGGTTACGGGCTGACTTGGTATTAGAGCGTTTTGTCAGTCAGTCACCGGCCTCCATGCTCGTGGCGCCCCGCTGGGGACTCAAGAACCACGAGTTTGCCGACCGGCTGAACCACTACCTCAGTGCCCACGGCATCCGTCAGGGCAGTAGGGTGGTGTAGTCGTCATTGAGCAGTACCTGTTCAATGTCTTTATCGGGGTGCTTGCGCATGTAGTTGTCTACCATCATTACGTACTTGGTCTTGAAGAACTTCTGGTTCACGGCCTTGTTCACTGTCCACAGTATCTTGGCCATGTGTAGGTCGCGCTCCAGCTGGCTGCGCTTGTCTGCCTGGGTTATGGGGTACACACTCAGCAGGTAGAACGCCAGACAGTCGGGCACTATATAGGCCCGCGTCATGCTGACCCGCTGCTGGTACGTGTAGTATTTGAGGTAGAGGGGATAGTTGATGCCTAAGTATTTGTCCAGGCAGATGCCTATAGTCTTGTTGCCGATGATGACGCTCTGGTCCAGTGCCCCTATCTGCGCGTAAATCCTGGGAATGGGCAGCGAGGGAATCCACTTTAGCAGTCGGTCGAAGCTCTTGTTGAACCGCTTGTTAAGGTCAGTCATGTCAGCGTACTCTGCCTCGGTGTCAGAGATAAGCGACTGGAGCGTGGAGTCCTGATAGAAATGCAGATACTTGGTACTTATGTTGGGGTCTACCACCTCGCCTATCTGCAATACCTTCTCTATCAGCGTGCGGGTCTCTATGGGGTACTCGGTGTTCATCTCCTGGAGGGCCGAGTAGTCGCCCGTGGCCAGGTAGCGGCTCTGCAAGCGGTCGTAGCGGGCTATCTCAATCTCCTGCCTTTGACTCTCGATGTCAAAGGGCTTCAGCCTTAGTCCACAGGATGTAAGGAGGCTTAGGGCGATAATGAAGAGATATATAACGTTTCTCACTTGTCAGACAATTACTATTCTGAGCGCAAAAATAGTAAAAAAAGTTTTAAAAGCAAAGGGCTATTCTAAAAAAATACAAAATCGCGGTGTGTCTGGAGATGGTTTTTGGCGTATTTATTAAAAACCGTTATCGTTTTGCTAAGAGCAGATAGCGTTTTGGCTCATTTCCCGGCCTTGGCAATGGCCTGATGGCAGACCACGGCAGCCTCTCGGTCAGGCCGGCAGTGTAGCATGTAGAATCCCGTGGTCTCTATCACCTGGGTCACGGTGGCCATGAACTGGTCGTAGAGGGCCGGCTCCCACTTGATGCTCGAGCACGAGGGCAGGAAATGTACCAGCGCGTCTATGGGCGACAGGCGGTCTACGCTGTTCTGAGGTGCCCGGTCTATCTGGGTGATAGCTCCTAAGCGGGCCTTGACGTTGCGGTAGCAGGGGGTCTTGCCGCTCCAGGGGCTGCCATATATATAAGGTGTACCGTCGATAATGCGGATAATGGGGTTGTCGTCATTCATCAGGTCGCAACCAGGCAGGTAGCGGAGCCACATGCTTACCTGGGTGCTCTTGCCCGTGCCGCTCTTGGCGATGAACGCATAGCCGTAGCCGTGCTGTCTGACCAGCGAGGCGTGGATAAGCAGGGTGTGCTCCTTGCAGGCGGCAAAGGCGTAGGCCAGCATCAGAGCATTGTTAAGGCCGTAGCTGCGCATGTCGTAGTTGCCATTGAGGGCACAGCTACACTCGGTAAAGTCGTGGTTGCTAACGAGCAGGCAGCAACTCTTCTTCTGGATGTCCTTGATGATAAACTGGTGGCCACCGTTGGCACAGCGGTCTACGATGATGTCGCCATTGCCTGTGTCAAAGGTGTGTATGCGGGTGCGCTGTTCCTTGGGTACGGGCTGCAGGCTATCATCAATAATCAGCTGGAACAGGGGGCGGTCTGTGTGATGGGTCGTGGCAAACGTGGCAAACGACGGCAGAAGCGAAATGTTATTAAGCCCACCTTCTCTGAAGATGAGCTTAATCGTCAAGTCGGCCAGTGTAAACCAGTAGCTATTGTCCATCGTGGTACGAGCTCTCTTTTAGGCTTTTGGGGTAGTCTTTTTAGCTTTCTTGGCCTCTTTCTTAGCTACCTTGGCCTGCTTCTTGGCATCCTTAGCTTTCTTTTTAGCTTCCTTAGCTTGCAGTTTGGCTTCTTTCTTGGCCTCCTTGGTCATGGGAGCCGTCTCTGTCTGCTCCTCGGCGGGCAGGGGATTGAACTTGAACTCATTGGCGGCCAGATACTTGATGTCGAACTTGCCCGTCTTGATATATTTCTTTCTCAGTTTGGTGAATTTCTTCTCAATGTCCTTCTGCTTGGTGGCATAGATGATGGCGCACACTCTGTGAGGGGCATCCTGGCTGGCCAGGAAGTCCTTGAGCTGAACCGAGTAGGTATCGCGGTTCTGTAAGAAGTGGGTCTTGTGCTCAATGGTGGCTCCGGGCATGGGCTGAATGTCAGTGAAATATACCGTTGAGTCGTTGAACGAGGCCGAGAAACCAAATGCGTAAATGTTATCCTTCTTATTATCAGCATTGGCCTGAAGGGCAAATGCCATACAAATCACCGTGAGGGCGATGGTTATGATTTTATTCATCGTTATATGTTTGTCGTTTATTTACCTAAATAACTTTTTAACAGCTTGTTCTTCGTGTTGTTGCGGAGCTTACGGATGGCCTTCTCGCGGATTTGGCGAACCCGCTCGCGGGTAAGTCCGCACTTCTTGGCAATCTCTTCCAAGGTCAGTTCGGGCTGACCGATACCGAAATAAGACTCGATGACCACGCGCTCGCGCTCATCCAGGAAGTTGAGGGCCCTGCTTATCTCCTCGCGGAGCGACTCCATGAGCATCTCCTCGTCTGTGTCGGGTATGGAGTCATTGGGTATGACATCAATGAGGCTGTTGCCCTCGCTGTCGCTCAGTGGGGCATCTACCGAGACGGCCCGGCCCGAGGCATTGATGGCTTCCTCGATTTTCTCTTCGGGCAAGTCGAGCGTATCGGCTATCTCGTTGAGACTGGGACGGCGCTCGAACTCCTGCTCGAACTTACTGCTGGCGTGCGAGATTTTGCTGGCTGTTCCCACCTGGTTCAGGGGGAGTTTTATCATCTTGCTCTTCTCGGCAATGGCCTGCAGTATGCTCTGCCTAATCCACCATACGGCGTAGGAGATGAACTTGAAGCCGCGGGTCTCATCAAACTTCTCAGCCGCCTTGATGAGCCCCATGTTGCCCTCATTGATTAGGTCCGAAAGGCTCAGTCCCTGGTTCTGATATTGCTTAGCTACCGAAACCACGAAGCGCAGATTAGCCTTGGTGAGCTTGTCGAGAGCCCTGCGGTCGCCCTTTTTGATGCGCTGCGCCAGGTCTATCTCCTCCTCAATGGTGAGGGGAGGCTCACTGCCAATCTCCTGAAGATACCTGTTGAGCGACGGTTCCTTCCGGTTGGTTATCGATTTCGTGATTTTCAGTTGTCTCATTAAGTATAACTATTTGATGAGTAGTTGCAAATGTAGTGCTTTTGTGGCAAATGAGCAAGAAAAACCTTTATTATTTCATCAAAAAAAGGTGCAATTACAAGAATTGCACCCTTGTTGATATTTGATAATGAATGATTAGTTTACCTGAACTGCAAAGTAGTCGCGCTTGCCGGTGGGCCAGATACCCTTAATGTAGAGTACGGGGTCTTTGCTGGTCGAAGCTTTCTTGACAGCTTCCTGGAGGTCGTCGATAGTCTTGATGGTGGCGTCGTTGGCCTGGAGGATGACGAAACCCTTCTCGATGCCGGCCTTCTTCATGGCACCGCCGTTGACCTTGATAACTTCCAGACCGTAGTTGATGCCCAGCTGCTCCTTGGTGTCCTTGCTAACCGGGGCAAATGAGCCACCCAGTACATCCAGGTCGGCGGTCTTGACCACCTTGGTGTTGCCCTGGGCGTTCTTCAGGGTTACGGTCTTGGTCACTTTCTTCTTATTGTGCAGATAGGTAACGGTCAGCTTGTCGCCGGGACGCTTGTTGGCCATCGTCTCCTGGAGCTCGGCCATCTTTACTACCTTCTTGCCGTCTATGCTGATGATGACATCGCCCTCGGCCAGGCCGGCGTCGGCTCCGGCACCATCGGGATCAACCTTGGACACATACACGCCCTCGTTGGTGCCATAGTCGGCATCCTTTCCATTGTCCTTCATAGCATTAATCTGGTTGATAACGTCGCCGCCCATAATGCCCAGGTAGGCGCGCTGTACGGTGCCGTACTTCTTCAGGTCATCGACCACCTTATTCATAATAGTGGTAGGGATGGCAAAGCCGTAGCCCGTGAATGAACCCGTCTGAGAGTAGAGCATGGCGTTGATGCCCACCAACTCGCCCTTGGTGTTGACCAGGGCACCGCCCGAGTTACCAGGGTTGATGGCCGCATCGGTCTGGATGAAGCTCTCTACACCATTCTGCTGGGCATAGAGCGAGCGTGCCTTGGCGCTCACGATACCAGCGGTTACGGTGTTGTTCAGTCCGTACGGGTTACCTACTGCGATGACCCACTCGCCTACCTTGAGCTTGTCAGAGTCGCCTATGGGCAGGGTGGGTAGGTCTTTGGCGTTGACCTTGATAAGGGCCAGGTCGGTAGAGGGGTCGGTACCGATGATGCGGGCCGAAAATTCACGGTTGTCGTTGAGGGTTACCGTCAGCTCGTCGGCCCCGTTAACCACGTGGTTGTTGGTAACGATATAGCCGTCAGAAGAGATGATGACACCCGAACCAGTGGCCTGTTTCTTAGGAGTCTGAATTTGCTGTTTGCGTTTGCCCCCGTTGCCCTGTCCGAAGCCGAAGAAATCGCCGAAGAAGTCGTCGAACGGACTGCTGGGCACGTCTACGGTCTGAACCTTGGAGTTCTGCACAAATTTGATATGCACTACAGCCGGGAGCGACTTCTCGGCTGCGTATGTCAAGTCTACCGGCTGGCCAGCTACGGCCACACTGGCCGGGGTGGCATAAGCCTTGATAAAGGAGCCTGCTGACAGAGCCACGGCTACGGTACACATGGCTCCGCAAAGATACATAGAATACTTTTTCATACTCGTTTGTTTTTTAATTTTATTTTCTGTCTGTTTTTTGTTCATTCCTGTGCTGATAGAGTGGCCCACGTGGGGCACCACTGCCATTGCAGTTGCAAATATAGGTGCAAACTTTGTTAAACTGACAACTTGTCAGTTTTCTTTATTTCATTTTAACAATTTAATTTAGGCCATTAACGGCTCTTAAACGGCCACTGGTATATTTTTACATTCGTTTAAAATACTCCCAATGGCCGCCATGGGAGCCGGAATTATGGCGGTAGGCAGGGCGATGGCCCCGGTTCCTGGGCAGTGCCTATATATATAATAAGGTGTAACCCGCAGACGAGTACCGATAGCCCAGGGTGATGCTCCGAGTGGTCTATTTTTCGCCCATGGCGTATTTTTTTTGCCTCCATCGGCCTTAATTCGGGATTTTTAGCTACTTTTGCAACAGAAAAGCAGATTCCCGGCCCTGCCGCTGGCCCTCATTCTGGAGAGCGAGAGGAAAGTCCGGGCAACGCAGAGCGCTCCACTTCCGAAAATAGAAGCTATTGGTGACAGTAGGGTAAGGCAGAAGAAAATAACCACCGGAAACTGTGTGCTGGCAACGGCGCGCGTGTCTGGCAAGGGTGAGAAGGTGGTGTAAGAGACCACCAGCCGGCGGGCAATCGTCGGGCTGTGCCTCCTGGAGGTTGCAAGTTCATGTAAACCGTCGTTAGAGGGCTGCTCGTCCGAAGTCTCAGACTGCGACGGAGGGTAGAATGCTTGAGCTGCAGGGTGACTTGCAGAGTAGATAAATGACAGGGCTCCCCGTAGGGGATACAGAACCCGGCTTATCAGGAGTCTGCTTTTCATTTTTCATTATTTCCACCAGTACAGAGGGCATCGTATGACCGGGGGCCAGCGTAGATGGTGGGCTTGTGTACAACTGTAAAACCCTATAGACTATGGCTAATATCGAATTGCCTGATTTTATGAAGTACAAGGACAAGTTCTCTACCAGCGGATTTGTCGATAAGATACGGCGCGTGGCCAAACGGGCCGGGGCCAAGCTGGTGTACGTGGCGCTGATACTCTACTATACCTTAGAGAGCGACAGGGTGTCGGTCAAGGACAAGGCTATCATCATCGGGGCCTTAGGCTACCTGATATCGCCCCTCGATGTGGTGCCCGATGCCATCCCCATAGCTGGGTTGGGCGACGACCTGGCCGTACTGCTCTACGTGCTGCACAAGGTGTGGGGCGATGTGTCTGAGGAGGTTAAGGCCAAGGCTAAGGCCAAGCTGAATACATGGTTCGACAGCGATGAGGTGACAACTGTCGATGACCTTTTCAATGACGACCCAACCAATGCGCCCGTCTGAGGAGGCCGATAAAGGCCCGAAAGACGGCTGCGCGAAAAAGTAAAGACGGCTCCCAGCTCGCTAATAATGTTCATTAGCAAGCTGGGAGCCGTCGTTAGAAGCGTAGAGACCGATTTTTGGAAATCGGGAGACCAGTCTTTGGAAAAATACAGGTCGGCCCTGGGAAGAGTGGCGACCCTCTCGGCCGTCATCGGTGTGGTGACGGCCGATGGGCTGGCGGTGGTTAGCGCTGCCGGTCGAGCAATGTCTGCAAGATACGTTCGGCGCTGCGCCCATCCCAGCGGTCAGGGATGGCACTCTGCTTCCACCGGCCGGCCACCATGTCGCTCGTGGCCTGGCCCAGCAGGGTAGCGTCCTCGCCCACCAGTACATTGGTGCCCACCTTGACCGTCTCTATGTGCTCAGTATAGCTGTTGAGTGTGATGCAGGGTACCTGGTTGAAGGTGGCCTCCTCGGCCACGTTGCCGCTGTCGGTAACGATGCCCTTGGCGTGGCTGGCCAGATAGCTAAACTCTAAGTAGCCCAGCGGACTGATGGTGTGCAGCCCGGCATGGTCGGCCGGCAGCAGTGGCTCGATGGCTTGCTGTGCCCGGTTGTGTAGCGGGGCTATGATGGGAGTGTTTCCGGCTGCCTGGAGCAGGGCCTGGAGCATGAGCCGCATATTGTCGGTGGCCGCCATGAGCGCCTTGCGGTTCAGGGTGAACACAATGTAGCTGCCATCGGCTATGCCCAACTGGCTAAGAACCTGTGGGCGCACGAAGCGGGCACGGTTGTTGCGTATATTGTCTATCAGTATGTTGCCCACCATGTACACCTTAGACAGCTCGGCCCCCTCGCGGTTGGCTATCGAGTTGTTGCTGATGCCCGCGGTGAAGAGCAGGTCCGACAGGCCGTCTATGACCAGACGGTTAATCTCCTTGGGCATGCTGATGTCAAAACTGCGTGTGCCCGCGGCCAGATGAGCCAGCGTGATGCCCTGCTTCTTGGTGACGATGGCTGCCGCCATGGTCGAGGCCAGGTCGTCCTCGACTATCACCACGTCGGTGGGATGGCTCTGCAGGTAGGCTTCAAACTTGGACATGACCTGCCCCGTTATCTCGTTCAGGTTTACGCTGTCCACGTCCAGGTACACATCGGGCGGAGCTATTTGCAGGTCGGCAAAGAGCGACGGCTCTAAGGTGGGGTCGTCGGCCCGTCCGGCATATACTAACGTTACATCGAGCGCGGTGCCCCGCTCTTTAGCCTGGCGTGCCGCGTGCAGTATGGGGGCCACCTTGATAAAGTTGGGGCGTGCCCCCGCTACGATACAGATTTTCATAATACTTCTTATTCTCCTTTGAAAAGTTCCTTGATGCCACCGATGGAGCCCATAAGGTTACTGGCCTCGTAGGGCATGAACACCGTCTTGGTCTTGTCGCCCTGAGCTACCTCGTTGAGCATCTGTATATATTTCTGGGCCAGCAGATAGTTGGCCGGATTGGTACTCTTGCCAACAGCCTCGGTTATCTTGCCGATGGCTATAGCCTCGGCCTCAGCCTTGCGGATACGTGCGGTGGCCTCGCCCTCGGCTTTGAGGATGGCCTGCTGCTTGTCGGCTTCGGCCCTGTTGATTGTGGCAGCCTTGTCGCCCTCAGACTGCAGTATCTGAGACTGCTTGGCACCCTCGCTGGTAAGGATGGCGGCGCGCTTGTTACGCTCGGCCTGCATCTGTTTCTCCATGGCCTGCAGCACGCTTTGCGGCGGCGTTATATCCTGTAGCTCTACGCGGTTTACCTTGATGCCCCACTTGTTGGTGGCATCGTCGAGCACACCGCGGAGCTTGGTGTTGATGGTGTCGCGCGATGTGAGCGTCTGGTCGAGTTCCATCTCACCGATAATGTTACGCAGGGTGGTCTGGGTGAGTTTCTCTATGGCGTTGGGCAGGTTGTTAATCTCGTAAACAGCCTTGAAGGGGTCTACAATCTGGAAGTATAGCAGCGCGTTGATTTGCATCTGGATGTTATCCTTGGTGATGACGTTCTGCTTGTCAAAGTCGTAGACCTGCTCGCGTAGGTCTATGCAGCTGGAGTACATGTATCGGCCGCGGTGTTGGGTCACTATGACCTTGGCACGGTCTATGAAGGGTATAATGATGTTGACACCCGGTTTGAGGGTGGCATAGTACTTGCCCAGACGCTCTATGATACGCGTCTCGGACTGTGGGATAATCACTACGGCCATCTTGACAAATGTAATGGCCAGTACCAGCAGTACGCAGAGTACAACGAGGGTAATTCCTTCCATAATCTTAGTGGTATTAATGGTTTGTAAAAAGTTATGCTATACGCGCTCTACGCGCACAATGATGCTGTTGCGGGCCACTATCCTTACCGTTTCGCCCACGTTGATGGTGGTGTCAGTCTGGGTCTGTGCCTTCCACTCATCGCCGTCTACCTTGACATAGCCGAACCCCTCGGGGGCTATGGCCTCTATGACGGTGCCCGTACGGCCTATCAGGGCATCGGCATTGCTGAGCCGCTCCTTGCGGTTGTGTACATGTCTGAGCAGGGAGGGCCGTATGAAGATGATGCTCAGTACGGAGCAGAGGGCGAAAGCCAGTATCTGGAACCACAGGGGCACACAGAGGAACGAGGTAAGCATGGCACACAGCGCCCCGATGGCAAAACAGGTGACAAAGAAGTCGCCCGAACCCAATTCGATGATGAGGCAGACGATGGCTATGGCTATCCACACAGCCCAGAGGTTAGAGATGAGATATTCTGTCATGGCGGTAATGTTTTTGATATTTTTTTCAAAATTAGTAATTTATCCAGTTGCCCCCAAACGTTTTGCCTTTTTTCTTGCAGTATGAGTTGAAAAAATAAAACGGATGGCCCCTGCCACCCCTGATGGCAGACAGACTTTTACTTAGTCTGTTGCCAAGGTGGCATGGCCCTGTACGTGGTCAACGTGGTCGTAGAGAATGGCCTGGCGATAGTCTCTCCCGCTGAGGCGCAACTTTACCTGATGCAGCTTAACCGTATGTACGTTACGGAAGTACATACCCCAGCTGGGGAAAAATGGCCACTGGTCGAACGACTTGCCATGGAACCATTTGGGCAGAGAGTGGTCGTCCTTGCCGATGTACTCTATATCAGAGTTGCGGATAATCACCCGGTCGGTAGGAGCCGTTCCCCAGCTCTTAACAGACAGGGCCATGTGGCCTATCTTGCGACCGGTGAGTCGGTTTATGCTGATGGTGCCCGCCGTGTTGTCGTCGCCCAAGGTGACGGTTACCGGGGTCAGCACATTGTACATCTGACATCGGTCTATATATATCTGGTCCATCCGTCCGGGAGCCTTGCCCCATCCGCCAGGCTGTAGGTAGATGCCCGTCTCAGTAGCAGTACGGCCAGAGGTGTGGTGTGGATGGGTGCCCGGGCCCTCAAAACGGCAACGGCTGATATATACACGTTCGGAGGGCATAATCATGCGTATGCCGTTGCACGACGAGTTGATGAGGCAGCGGTCTATGCGTGTATCTGTCCAGTAGCCGCCGGCCAGGGCATCGTCGCCCGTGTGTAGGGTGCATCGGCTGATGCTGATGTGGCATGCTCCGCGTACGTGTATGCCGTCCCAGCCACCCGTAATGGTGAGCGCGTTGAACTGGGTGTGGGCTATCTGGTAAGCCAGTATGGCATAGTTGGCCGAGCGGGTAATGGAGAAGTCCCTAAAACGCATGTCGGAGCATCCGGCCAGCAGGATGGTGTGTGGGCCGCGCATGTGTTCTTCGCCTAAGGGGTTGCGTACGTCGGCCCCGTCAATATGCCCCGGGCCCTCGATGCCAGCATGGTGTATGCCGACACCGAAGATAAGGGCACGCGACCATTGAGGGTCGGTGGCGCTGTTGTAGTTGACGGTGCCCTGTCCGCTCTCATAGCGCGATAAGTCCATATCGGTTTGCAGTGGGGCATAGTCGGCAAGCCGCGCAGAGCCACGGAGTATGGCCCCACGTTCCAGTCGCAGAGTGACGCGGCTCTGCAGGTAGATGGACCCCGTGACATAGGTGCCGGCAGGTACCCGTACCGTGCCCCCGCCCTGCTGTGCACAGGTGCTGATGGCCCGGTTGATGGCCCCGGCATTGTTTATGCTGTCATTATTGGCTATGGCACCAAAACTGAGAATACTGATAACTACAGAGAGTAATAGCGACATATAATATAATAAGGTATAGAGTGGTGAAAATAAAACAGGGCAAGGGGGCGGTGGCCCGTCTCCTTGCCCCGGTAATCTTTAGGTAGATGTGGCAAACCTTACTTAGTCATGGAGTAGGGCTTGTCGGCTGCATCAAGTCCACGCTTGGTGTTGGGCTTGCTGCCCATCTTGTACTCGATGACAGCCCCGTCGGTAAGCTGCTTGTGGGTAAAGTACAGTTTGGTGTAAGGCTTGCCATTGACCTTGACACTCTGTATATAGCGGTTCTTGTTACTTACGCCGGGTGCCTTGATGGTGATGGCGTTGCCATTAGTCAGGTTTACCTTCATGTAGGGCAGGAAGGGAGCCCCCATTACATACTGGTCGCTGCCTGGGCATACTGGATAGAAACCCATGGCTGAGAACAGATACCATGCCGACATCTGGCCGCAGTCGTCGTTGCCGCTCAGTCCACGTATATGGTCTTTGTACATCTGGTTCATAATGGTGCGCAGGCGCTCCTGAGACTTCCAGGGAGCCGAGGTCCATGCGTAGAGATAAGGGATGTGATGGCTGGGCTCGTTGCCATGTACATAGCCACCTACCAGGCCCTCGGCGGTGATGTCCTCATTGTCAACGTAATACTTTTCAGGCAAGTTCATCTTGAAGAGTTCGTCCAGGCGGTTTTGGAAGGCCTTGTCGCCACCATAGAGTTTCATCAGGCCGAACACATCCTGAGGTGCCTGGAAAGAGAAGTTCCATGAGTTACCCTCGATAAACCCCTCATCGTAAGTCTGGTAGGGGTCCAAGTCTTTCTTGAACTGGCCGTTGGCATAACGGGGCGAGGCAAAGCCTATTGTGGTATCGAAAGTGTTGCGGTAGAAGAGTGCGCGCTTAGCATACTTGTCGGCCAGGTCCTTGCGGCCCATCTTGAGGGCTGCTGCGTAAATGGCCCAGTCATCGTACGAGTATTCAAGTGTGTTAGAGGCTGCGGTGGCATCGTGGTCGTAAGGGGCATAGCCCAGTTTCTTATACTGTTCTACGCTGGGAAAGTACTTGCAGTTGGCAGTCTCGTCCATAGCCTTGAGCGCCTCGTCGGTATTGAGCTTGGCTCCCTTGACCAAGGCGTCGGCCACTACCGATACAGCGTGATAGCCGGTCATACACCAGCCTTCGTTGCCCATAAGGCTCCACACGGGAAGCATGTGCAGGCGGTTCTGCTGCTGGTGGGCTATCATGGACTTCACCATGTCCAGGTTGCGTGCAGGCTTGACCAACTGCAGGAATGGGTGTTCAGCCCGGTAAGTGTCCCAGACTGAGAATATGGTATAGTTGGTAAATCCCAGCGCCTCATGGATGTTTCCGTCTACGCCACGGTACTTGTTGTCTACATCCATATATACAGATGGATTTATCATGGTGTGATACAGCGAGGTATATATCATGGCCTTTTGGTCATCGGTACCCTTGCAGTCTATACTGGCCAACTCCTTCTCCCAGGCGGCCTCAGTCTTGGCCATGGCCTGCTCAAAGGTAAGGTTCTGAGCCTCGGTCTTCAGGTTCTTCAGCGCTCCCTCGGTGCTGACGGCCGACAGGGCCACCTTGACGGTGATAGGCTGGCGGTCGGTGTTGTCAAAGTTGAAATAAGTGGCCACGTTCTGTCCTGCTATCTCCGGGAAGTTGTGGTATATATCAAACTTGCGCCAGAAGCCACGGTACTTAGGCTTCTTCATATCGCGGTAGCCATACGCCTTGATAGGTTTGCTAAAGGTGATGGCGAAGTAAGTGTAGTTGGCGCGCGACCATCCGTTGGTGATGCGGTAGCCTGTGAGCAGTGTGTCGTTCTCTACACGGAGCGAACTCCACAGTACCTTGCCATCGTAGTTGTATATACCATGGATAAGGTCTATGATGAGGCGGGCCTCCTTGACTTCGGGGAAAGTATATTTATGGATGCCTACGCGGGTAGTGGCTGTGAGCTGGGCGCGTACGCCATTGTCGGCCAGTGTGACCTCGTAGTAACCAGGAGTGGCCTTCTCGGTCGCGTGCGAGAAGCGCGAACGGTAGCCTGCGTCGGGATTTTGGGCTGTTCCAGGGTTGAGTTGCAGTTTTCCGGTCTGTGGCATGATGAGTATATCGCCCAGGTCGCTATGCCCCGTGCCGCTCAGGTGTGTATGGCTGAACCCCACAATGGTAGGGTCGTCGTACTGGTAACCAGCGCAGTAAGAGTAGACCTTAGTCTGGTACTTTCCGTCGACGTTCTGAGGGATGGTGTCGGTCTCAGGACTGAGCTGGACAATACCAAAGGGGGCACAGGCACCTGGGAAGGTGTGGCCCATGCCAGCCGTTCCAATCATGGGATTGACATAGCTTGTTCGGGTGCGTGACTGCTGGCCCCAGGAGGCCAGGGCCACGACAGCTGCTACTGATAAGACTAATAGTTTCTTGTTCATGGATGTATGAAATTAATTAGAGTTTATTATTCATGGTGATAGGGTTCGCCCTTGATGATGGTGCAGGCACGGTACAGTTGCTCGGTGAATACCAGGCGCACCATCTGATGCGAGAAAGTGAGCCGGGAGAGGCTCAGCTTGTCGTTGGCCCGTTGATATACCTGCGGGGCAAATCCATAGGGGCCGCCAATGATGAAGACCAGGCGGCGGGCTGTCTGCTGGCGCTTGACAAGCCATTGGGCCAGTTCGATACTGCGTAACTCGGCTCCGTGCTCGTCCAATAGTACCACGGTATCGGATGTCTGGAGTTGCTTCAGGATTAGCTCGCCCTCACGTTCCTTTTGCTGCTCTTCCGAGAGGCTTTTCGTATTTTTTATCTCGGGTATCGTCAGAATTTCAAAGGGCATGTAATGGGTTATCCGGTCGGCATAGTCGGCTATGCCAGCCTGAAAGTGGCGGTCGGTGGTCTTTCCCACTAAGATAAGGAGGGTCTTCATGATTTTTCGCGTTTAGGAAACCATCCCTTGGCGACCCGTTTGCGCTGCTCGAAGAGTTCGCCTATGGACCAGAGCAGACTGGCACCGAGCACGCCGAGCAGACTGGACACGACCACATGGCTGGTACAGAGCGAGGCAATGATGCTGGCAATGCCCAGTATGAGGAAAAGCCACCAGGGGCGGGTGCCAAAATAATACTCGGTCTTTATGACGATGGGGTGGAATATCCCAATGATGAGGAAAGTTCCTATGGCTATGATAATACCTGTGAAAAACATGAGAATAATCGTAATTAAATTATGTTTTGCAAAAATACAAAAAAATATTATGTAAAGGGAACTTACAACGATTAAAATTGCTATCTTTGCACTAAACTATAATAATTTATTGGAAACGAATATGGAAAATAATGCAGATTTAATCGCTCAGTGTACGGCCAAGGCACAGCAGTGGCTTAGTCCGGCGTTTGACGAAAAGACACGTAAAGAGGTAGAAGCCAAGTTGGCCGCCGTCGATAAAACCGATCTCATCGAAAGTTTCTATAAGGATTTGGAGTTTGGTACTGGTGGCTTGCGTGGCATCATGGGTGCCGGCAGCAACCGTATGAATATCTATACGGTGGGTATGGCTACACAGGGCTTTGCCAATTATCTGAAGCTGAACTTCAGCAATCGCGACCAGATATCGGTCGTGGTATGTCACGATTGCCGTAACAACAGTCGCCTCTTTGCTGAGACCGTAGCCGACATATTCTCTGCCAATGGTATAAAGGTCTATCTGTTTGATGATATGCGTCCTACACCAGAGTGCTCATTTGCTATCCGCCACTTGGGATGCCAGGCCGGTGTAAACATCACGGCCAGCCACAATCCTAAGGAATACAATGGTTACAAGGCTTACTGGGAGGATGGCGCACAGGTACTTGCTCCGCACGATACGGGTATCATAGACGAGGTAAATAAGGTAATGGTAACGGATGTGAAGTTCGGTGGCAACAAGGAACTCATCCAGATTATCGGAAAGGAAATAGACGATGTGTATCTGGAGAAGATTAATACTATCTGTATAGACCCAGAGGTGATAAAGCGCCAGCACGACCTGAAGATAGTGTACACCCCGTTGCACGGAACAGGTATGAAGCTGATTCCACAGTCTCTTAATTTCTGGGGATTTGACAATGTACATTGTGTCAAGGAGCAAATGGTACGCAGTGGTGACTTCCCCACGGTGGTGTCGCCCAATCCTGAGAATGGAGAGGCTCTTACATTGGCCCTGCGTGATGCTAAGGAGATAGATGCAGACATCGTGATGGCCAGTGACCCTGATGCCGACCGTGTGGGTATGGCTTGCAAGAACGATAAGGGCGAGTGGATTCTGATTAATGGTAATCAGACTTGTCTGCTGTTCTTGTATTATATCATAACCAACCGTAAGGCGATGGGGAAGATGAAGGATAGCGACTTTATCGTGAAGACCATCGTGACGACAGAAGTGATACGTAAGATAGCAGAAAAGAATAAGATAGAAATGCGCGACTGCTATACGGGCTTCAAGTGGATTGCACGCGAGATAGCTCTCTCTGAGGGTAAGCAGCAGTACATTGGTGGTGGCGAGGAGAGCTATGGCTTCCTGGCAGAAGACTTTGTCCGTGATAAGGATGCCGTATCGGCTTGCTCGTTGCTGGCTGAAATCTGTGCTTATGCTAAGGATAAGGGCAAGACGCTTTATGATCTGCTGATGGAAATCTATCTGGAGTACGGCTTCTCTAAGGAGTACACCATCAATGTGGTGAAACCTGGTAAGACGGGAGCTGATGAAATCAAGCAGATGATGACCAACTTCCGCAATAATCCGCCGAAGGAATTGGGCGGCAGCAAGGTGATATGTTGGAAAGATTATCAGACACTTACCTGCACTAAGGAGGAAGGAACCGTCACCAAGTTGGATATGCCGGCTACGAGCAATGTACTGCAGTGGTTCTGCGATGATGAGACTAAGGTGAGCGTACGCCCGTCGGGAACAGAGCCCAAGATTAAGTTCTATCTGGAGGTTAAAGGTACCATGAAGTGTGCTGGATGTTACGACCGCTGCACCAAGGAGGCCGAGGAAAAGATAAAGGCCATCAGGGCCAGCCTGGGAGTTTGATAAGCTACATCTATTAATGATAGATAGGCAAATAAGAAAGGTGCCGGTTCCATCCAAGGTGGTTCTGGTACCTTTCTTGATTATGGTTGTCCTGCGCATTGTCTAACGGGTACAAGTCCCGAGTAAGCCCTAATAGCATGAATTACATAGTAATATGACTATGGGTAAGGCTGCTATACAAACTAACATCCGATTGCTATCCGGAACGGTCGGCGTAAATGAGGAAGGCTATTGTTGTCCGGTAAAACTTTAAATGAATATTCGCAAACATCCAAATTAACAAAGTTTGGACAGCCTTTATTTTACGGTGGATTTCAGAAGCAACTCTATAAGAATGTGATAAAAAACTAATAAGCGCTATTTTTAGTTAGAAAAGTTTTTCGGGGTCGTATTTTTTTTGTACTTTTGACCACTCGTATTGGCCCCGAAACGCTCAGAACGCACGAAAATGGCCTCAAACGCGATTTCGGCTTCTGCCACCACAGTAGAAACAACAATATAGTAAACATACATAATGGACGAAAATCAGACTATTGATCAGGACAGGATCATTAAGATTAACATTGAGGAGGAGATGAAGTCCTCGTATATCGACTACTCCATGTCGGTTATCGTGGCCCGTGCCCTTCCCGATGTCCGCGATGGCTTTAAACCGGTACACCGCCGCATACTGTATGGTATGTTGGGCATCGGCAACACCAGCGACAAACCCTATAAGAAGTGTGCCCGCGTGGTAGGCGAGGTGCTCGGTAAGTACCACCCCCACGGCGACAGTTCGGTCTACGGTGCCCTGGTGCGTATGGGCCAGGACTGGAACATGCGCTACAAGCTCATTGACGGGCAGGGTAACTTCGGTAGCGTCGACGGCGACTCTCCTGCAGCTATGCGTTATACCGAGTGCCGCCTCGCCAAGATGGGCGAACACGTCATGGACGACCTGGATAAGGAAACGGTAGACATGACCAACAACTTCGACGACACGCTCGTAGAGCCTACGGTGATGCCTACTAAGATACCTAACCTGCTGGTCAATGGCGGCAATGGTATCGCCGTGGGTATGGCTACCAATATCCCCACTCACAA
Organism: uncultured Prevotella sp.; assembly: GCA_934204655.1. GTDB lineage: Bacteria > Bacteroidota > Bacteroidia > Bacteroidales > Bacteroidaceae > Prevotella. Next base: position 27,363 of record CAKPZJ010000020.1, read on the forward strand.
CTTGGGCGAGGTGATAGATGGATGCTGCGCCTATATCGACAATCCGGATATAGATACCGATGGACTGATGCAGTATATCCCGGCCCCCGATTTCCCCACCGGGGCCTACATATATGGTCTCGAAGGTGTAAAGCAAGCCTACGAGACAGGCCGTGGCCGTATCGTGATGCGCGCCAAGGCCGAGATAGAGAGCGGTGACAGCCACGACAAGATTATCGTGACCGAGATACCGTATGGGGTCAACAAGCAGCAGCTCATAGAGTACATCGCTGACCTGGTAAAGGAGGGCAAGATAGACGGCATATCCAACGTGAACGATGAGACGGGCCGTCAGGGCATGCGCATCGTAGTCGATGTAAAGCGCGATGCCAACGCCAACGTCATACTGAACAAGTTGTTTAAGATGACGGCTCTTCAGAGCTCATTCTCAGTAAACTGCATCGCCCTTGTCAACGGCCGCCCACGTCTGCTCACCCTCAAGGAGTGTGTCCATTACTTCGTAGAGCACCGTCACGACGTAACTATACGCCGTACCAAGTACGAGTTGCGTAAGGCACAGGAGCGTGCCCATATCTTAGAGGGACTCATCATAGCCTGCGACAACATCGATGAGGTGGTACACATCATCCGCGAGAGCCGTACACCAGCCGATGCCCAGCTAAACCTGGAAAAGCGGTTCGAACTGGACAGCCTCCAGTCCAAGGCCATCGTAGATATGCGCCTGTCGCAGCTCACCGGCCTGCGCGTAGACCAGTTGCACGCCGAGTACGAGGAGTTGGAGCGCCAGATAGCCTACTTGAACAACATACTGAGCGACCCCGAGCTCTGCAAGAAAGTCATGAAGGACGAGCTGACTGAGGTCAAGGAGAAGTATGGCGATGCCCGCCGTACGGAGATTATCCCGGCCGAGCATGAGTTCAACGCCGAGGACTTCTATCCCAACGACCCCGTGGTTATCACCGTGAGCCATTTAGGCTACATCAAGCGCACACCGCTCAGCGACTTCCGCGAGCAGGCACGCGGTGGTGTAGGGGCCAAGGGAGCGCACACCCGCGACAAGGACTTTACCGAGTATATCTACCCGGCTACCATGCACCAGACTATGCTCTTCTTCACCAAGAAGGGTCGCTGCTACTGGCTCAAATGCTACGAGATACCCGAGGGCGACAAGACCTCCAAGGGTCGCGCCATCCAGAACCTGCTCAACATCGAGCCCGATGACGCAGTTAACGCTTTCCTCCGTCTGCGTGGACGCGGGCTGGAAGACGAAGAGTTCGTGAACAGCCACTACGTAGTGTTTGCCACCAGCCAGGGAACGGTCAAGAAGACCAGCTTAGAGGCTTATAGCCGTCCGCGCGCCAATGGTGTGATAGCCATCAACATAGCCGAAGGCGACGAGGTGGTAGACGTGCGTCTTACCAATGGTAACAACGAGTTGATTATGGCCAACCGCAATGGACGGGCCGTACGCTTTGACGAGAACGCCATCCGCACCATGGGCCGTACAGCCACTGGTGTACGCGGTATGCGACTCGATGGCGATGACGATGCCGTGGTGGGCATGATAGTAGTCAACGATGCCGACCGCGAGTCGGTTATGGTAGTCAGCGAGAATGGCTATGGTAAGCGTTCGCAGGTGGCCGACTATCGTGTTACCAACCGTGGCGGCAAGGGTGTCAAGACCCTCTCTATTACGGATAAAACGGGTCGCCTGGTGGCCATCAAGAATGTTACCGACGACAACGACCTGATGATTATCAACAAGAGTGGTATCGTCATAAGGCTCGCCGTAGCCGATGTGCGCGTCATGGGCCGTGCCACACAGGGTGTACGCCTCATCAACCTGACCAAGAAGAACGATGTCATTGCCAGCGTATGCAAGGTGATGAGCTCCGAACTGGAGTCGACTGTCGAGGAAGAGAGCCGTGCCGCCTGGGCTCAGAAGAGCGATGAAATCGCGCAGGACAATACAGCCCTGAACCCAGCTGACGATGAAATGGGCGTTTCGGATGCTGTCGACACCGAGCAGGGCGACACCACGAATACGCCAGAGGAATAAATTAATGTAAACATCAAAACCTCATAACAATTATTGAATATGAAAAAGTTAATGATTGCTGCGTTGATGATGCTAAGCACATCAGCAGTATTTGCAGGCGACAGCGATGCGCTGAAGGCCATCTTGAAAGCTAAGACTTACAGCGAGGCTGCCAGTCTGGTCAAGTCAAGTGTGAACTCACTCGCCACCCCCGCCGAAAAGGCCAAGGCTTACAACTTCCTGGTAGACCTGGCCATGAAGAAGGTGGCACGCGAGCAGGCTACCATGCAGGCCAACCAGCTCGTGGCTCAGCTCAAGACAGGTAAGGTACAGCCTTATGATACCCTCGGCTACTACAAGGGTATCTACGATGCCATCGCCAACGCCATCGAGTGTGACAAGTACGACAATATGCCCGATGTCAAGGGCAAGGTTAAGCCAAAGTTCCATCAAGCTAACCAGAATAAGCTCTATGCCCTGCGTACCGAGCTTATCAATGCTGGTCAGAACTACGGCGAGGGCAACAAGCAGGAAGCCTTTAACAACTTCGCTCTGTATGTGGAGAGTGCCAAGTCTAACCTGTTCAAGGAGATAGCAGCCGCCAAGGCCCCCGACCAGTACTTAGGCGAGGTGGCCCGCGTAGCCGCTGTGTACGCTTTCCAGAATAAGGACATGGACAAGGCCAACAAGTATGTAGACGTGGCCCTGGCCGATACCTCTTCGTACAAGCAGGCCCTGGATCTGAAGATATACCTGGCTTCGCAGAGCCTGAAGACCAAGAGCGACTCCATCCAGTTTGCCAATACCCTCCAGGGACTCTACGACAAGGATCCCAAGAACGACATGGTATTCAGCCAGCTGGCTGCCGTGTATCAGGCAGTAGGCAAGACGGCCGAGTCAGCCAAACTTATCTCTGACCGACTGAGCGCTGACCCCAATAACTATGCCGCCCTGGCCCTCAAAGCTCAGAACGCCATGAACAGTGCCACCACTGACCCCACAAAGTACGATGAGGCTATTGAGAACTTTAAGAAAGCCATTGCCATCAAACCTAAGGATGATGCCCTGGTATACACCTATCTCGCATTCTGTATCAATGCCAAGGCTGCTGCCTGCCAGAAAGCTGCCGAACAGAAGGCTATGATGACCGAGAGCGTGGGATATCTGGAGACAGCCCGTGACCTGGATCCCGACCGCCAGCGTGCCAACTGGGCCTATCCTCTCTATCAGTGCTACTACACTCTCTACGGTGCCAACGACTCGCGTACCAAGGAGATGGAAGCCCTGGTTAAGTAACTTATAAGCTAACAGCATAGAGGGGGTGGTACCCTTTACGATGGTTCCACCCCCTTTCTTATTTTTTATAATCATTATGTGGAAGGTTAGAGTTGTCTTTACGGTTTTCCTGCTTACTGCCGTTATAGGCCGTGGGGTGGCTGCGCCTGCCGATACCCCTCAGACTCCGGCCGCGCAGAGCAATAGGCAGCTACAGTTGCTCATTGCCAAGTTGCCCGTGTGTCATGATAGCACCTTCTACTACAATTTGGTTGCCGACATCGTAACGGCAGCCGTCAGGTGCGACAGCCTGGACCATCTGCCCAATGCCAAGGGCAAGGTTCGTCCCCAGTACCATCGGGCCAACGCCCAGACCGTAGGCCGCATCAGGCACCAGCTGATAGATGGCGGTCTCTATTTTTATCAGAAGGACAACCAGCGTGCCCTGGCACTCCTACAGTTATACCTCAGCACCCAGCATCATCCTCTATTCCATAAACAACAACAGAAAACGGGCCTTGCCTCACTCTACGCAGGCCGTATTGCTTATGGCATGAAGGACTATGCCCTGGCAGAGCGTTACGCTGACGTGGCCCTGAAGGACAATGACCACGCACGCGAAGCTGCCCAACTGAAAATATACTGCATGAAGACCCGCATAGCCAACGAGGAGGATGCCCAGACCTACATACGCACACTGCAGGCCCTCTACGAGAAAGACCGGGCCAACGCGCATTACCGCGGACTCATCATCGAGTTTTATTCAGAACGTGGCATGCACGCCGAACTGGCTTCCTTTGTCGATGCCGAACTGGTCCGACATCACAAGGACAAGTTGCTGTGGGCGCTGAAAGGCGAGACCGAAATGCAGGCCCATCGCTGGGACGTGGCCATAAACGCCTATCAGCACGCCGTGGCTCAGGACAGCCTGTTTCTGCCCGCCCTCTATAATATAGGTATCTGCTATACCTCCAAAGCCATCCAGACCCGCGACAGCATAGAGACTGCCGGGGGGCAGATAACCCAGGAACAGACAGCGGCCATCCGCCAGCTACTGGCCGACGGCCGGCCCTATCTGGAAAAAGCACGGCGGCTGGACCCACAGCGTCATACGGTAGACTGGGCGCCGCCTCTGTACCAGGTGTACTATGCGCTGGGCGACCCGCGGGCCGAAGAGGTAAAACGACTGATAAAAATGTAACTGTAAAGATGAGAAGGATAACATACATAATAATCATATTGTGCCTAAGCCTGTCGGCTTATGCCCAGAAGAAGGACATCGCCCAGGCCAGAGAGTTTGTCAAGAAGGGCAACAACCTTCCTAAGGCCGAGCAGCTCATGTCCAACCTGCTGAAAGACTCGGTAAACCGTCGAAATGACAAGATATGGCTCACGCTCTTTGATGCCCAGAAGAAGCAGTACGAGCAGGGCAACGAAAAACTTTACCTCAAGCAGCAGTACGATACTGCCAGTCTCTTTGCTTCAGCCAAGAAGATGTTTCAGACACTCGAAGGGCTCGACTCTGTTGATGCCCTGCCCGACGATAAGGGCAAGGTCAAGCTCAAGTACCGTAAGAAGCATGCCGCCCTGCTCAACGTGTACCGCCGCAACCTCTATAACGGGGGCATCTACTTCGTGCGCCACAATAAATACGAGGAGGCTTACGGCTACTTTGACATGTACATCGACTGTGGCCGCCAGCCCCTTTTCTCTGACTACAACTATAACGACAACGACCCCAACATGCCTACGGCTGCTTACTGGGCCGTGTACTGCGGGTATAAGCTCAAGGATGCCAAGGCCACCCTGCACCACACGTACCTTGCCCTGAAAGATACTACTCATTACCATTTTATGTTGCAGTACCTGGCCGAGACCTATAAGCAGGAGAACGATATGAAGCGGTATCTGCAGACGCTGGAGGAGGGCTTTGCCAAGTATCCGCGGTTTCCATTCTTCTTCCCCCGACTGATAGAATTTTACACCCAGCAAAACGACTTGAAAGAGGCGCTCGATCTCTGTAACAAGGCGCTCCGCAACGACAGTACCAGTAGTATCTACAACTTCTCCAAGAGTTCTGTTCTGCTAAGCATGAAGCAGTACGATGCGTGCCGGGCGATATGCCAGACGATGATAGCACGCAAGGACAGCCTGCCAGGGATATACCTCAATATGGGGCTGGCTTACTTTAACCAGGCCGTCGAGATGGACAAGTCGCTCAAGCAGTCGGCCAGCCAGCGCAAGGAGATAATGCAACTCTATCAGAAGGCCATGCCTTATCTGGAGACTTATCGTAAGAAGGCGCCCGACCAGAAACAGGTGTGGGGCTTACCTCTCTACACAATATACCTGAACCTGAACAAGGGTAAAGAGTTTGACGAAATAGATAAATTGCTACGATGAAGACTACCGCAGAAATACTTACTAAGATAGGGGTTACTCAGCTCAACCCCATGCAGGAGACTACCATAGACGCCATTACCCATACAGCCAAGGACCTTATGGTACTGTCACCCACGGGTTCGGGCAAAACGCTGGCTTATCTCTTGCCGCTCACCCAGCTGCTCGATGCCGACTCTGATGAACTGCAGGCAGTGGTCATCGTTCCCGGGCGCGAACTTGCCCTGCAGTCGGTCAATGTATTGCAGGGCTTCGGTTCTGGTCTACGTGGCTATGCCTGTTACGGAGGCCGCCCCACGATGGACGAGCACCGTCAGTTGCGCCAGGTTAGGCCGCAGATAGTTTTTGCGACACCCGGCCGTCTGAACGATCACCTCGACAAGCAGAACCTGCATACCGACCAGGTACGCTGGATAGTCCTCGACGAGTTTGATAAGTGTCTCGAAATGGGTTTTCACGACGAGATGGAGCGCCTGATAAGTCGTCTGCCACGCTGCGCACGCCAGATACTCCTGTCAGCCACACCCGCCGAGGAGATGCAGAGCCAGGATATACTGCGTAATCAGTTCGCCGTGCTCAACTTTATCCCTCGCGACGAGCAGGTGCCTACCCGTGTAAACATATACGAGGTGAGGAGCCCTGAGAAAGATAAGTTGGATACATTGGCCCGCTTACTCTGCCAGTTGGGGCAGGGTAGTACCATCGTCTTCCTTAACTACCGCGATGGCGTAGAGCGCACCGCCGGGTTCCTCTGTCAGCGCGGCTTTACGGTCAGCACCTTCCATGGTGGGCTCGACCAGCGCCAGCGCGAGGCTGCCCTCTACCGTTTCTCTAACGGTTCGGCCAACATCTTAGTGAGTACCGACCTCGCCTCGCGTGGCCTCGACATCCCCAACATTCAGCACATCGTACATTATCATCTGCCTGAGAACGAGGATGGCTACATCCACCGCGTGGGCCGTACAGCCCGCTGGGATGCCCGGGGTGACAGCTATTTTGTCCTGGGTCCCGATGAGCAAATTCCCGATTATGTAGATACCGACGTACACGTCTATCCCCTTACCAGCGACCCTCTGCCCATTCCCCAGCCCGTAATGGGTACCATCTATGTGGGCAAGGGCAAGAAAGACAAAATCTCCAAGGGCGATATCGTGGGCTTACTCTGCAAGAAAGGTGGTCTGCGCAACAGCGAGATAGGCCGTATTGACATCAAGGACTATTACGCTTATGTCGCTGTGCCTGCCGGCCGTCTTCACGCGGTGCTCCGCCAGATTAACGGTGAGAAGATAAAAGGCATAAAGACCCGGTTTGAACAAGTGAGATAACAACTATAAAGGAAAAAACAATACTTAATAGAAAATAGTTCGTGTTTTATTTGCCTATAACGAATAATTCGCGTATTTTCGCAAATCATAAAATACTTAACCGTAAACTTAAAAAAATTGTTTAGTATGAAGAAGTACAATTTTAACGCTGGCCCATCGATGCTTCCAAGAGAGGTAATCGAGAACACCGCAAAGCAGATTCTGGATTTCAACGGTAGCGGTCTGTCGCTAATGGAAATTAGTCACCGAGCCAAAGACTTCCAGCCCGTAGTTGACGAGAGCGTAGCGCTGATTAAAGAGTTGCTCGAAATACCGTCTGGCTATTCGGTCATCTTCCTTGGTGGTGGCGCCTCGTTACAGTTTATGCAAATCCCAGCCAACTTCCTGATTAAAAAGGCTGCTTATCTGAATACAGGTACATGGGCCAAGAAGGCCGAGAAAGAGGCTAAGCACTTTGGCGAGGTCGTAGAGGTTGCTTCGTCGGCCGATGCTAACTATACGTTCTATCCCAAGAATTTCGAGGTACCTGCCGATGCCGACTATCTGCACATTACTACCAACAACACCATCTATGGAACTGAGTACCGTAAGGATTTCGACGTACAGGTTCCCTTGATAGCCGACATGAGCTCTGATATAATGAGCCGGCCCGTCGATGTGTCTAAATATACCGCCATTTACGCTGGCGCGCAGAAGAATATGGCCATGGCAGGTGTCACGGTTGTCATCGTCAAGGATGACATGTTGGGCAAGGCTCCCCGCGAGTTGCCCACTATGATAGACTATCGTACCCATGTAGACAAGGGATCCATGTTCAACACTCCGCCTGTAGTGCCCATCTACTCCCTGATGGAAACCATGCGCTGGGTAAAGGCACAGGGCGGTGTGGCTGAGATGAACCGCAGGGCCATGGAGCGCGCAGACATGCTGTACGCTGAGATAGACCGCAATAAGCTGTTCAAGGGTACCGTGAAGGAAGAGGACCGCTCTGTTATGAACATCTGCTTCGTCATGAACGATGAGTATAAGGACTTGGAGAAACCATTCCTTGACTTTGCTACCGAGCGAGGCATGGTGGGCATCAAGGGACACCGCTCAGTAGGTGGATTCCGCGCTTCGTGCTACAACGCGCAGACCGTAGAGGGTGTACAGGCCCTGATTAAGGCCATGAAGGATTTTGAGAACCAACACTAAACCAGCCACGCACATGAAAGTATTAGTTGCTACAGAGAAGCCATTTGCCGCCCCCGCGGTAACTGGTATCAAGAACGAGTTGGAAGCTGCCGGAAACCAGGTGGTGTTCTTAGAGAAATATACCGAGAAGAGTCAGCTGTTAGCGGCAGTGGCCGATGCCGATGCCCTGATAGTGCGCTCAGACAAGGTTACCCCCGAGGTGCTCGACGCAGCCAAGAACCTAAAGATAGTGGTACGTGCCGGTGCCGGATATGACAACATAGACTGCGCCTATGCCAAATCTAAGGGCATAGTGGTCGAGAATACGCCTGGACAGAACTCCAACGCGGTGGCCGAACTGGTCTTCGGACTGTTAGTGTACACCGTCCGCAATTTCTATAATGGTAAGAGCGGATCAGAGTTGAAGGGCAAACGCTTAGGCATCCTCGCCTTTGGCAATGTGGGGCGCAATGTGGCCCGTATAGCCAAGGGCTTTGATATGGAGGTGTCGGCCTACGATGCTTTCTGCCCTGCCGAGGCCATAGAGGCCGCTGGCGTACATGCCTGCAAGTCTCAGGACGAGCTGTTCCAGACCAATGACATCGTATCGCTGCACATCCCAGCTACCCCGCAGACGGTTAACAGCATAGATTACCGCATGGTCAATCAGCTGCCCAAGTATGGCATCCTGATTAATACCGCCCGCAAGGAGGTAATCAACGAGCCCGAGTTGCTCAAGCTGATGGCCGAGCGCGAAGACTTGAAATTCGTAACCGACATAAAGCCTGAAGCCGACGCAGACTTTGCCAAGTTCGAGGGGCGTTACTTCTCGACACCCAAGAAGATGGGGGCTCAGACAGCCGAGGCCAATATCAATGCCGGTATAGCTGCTGCCAGCCAGATTAACTCTTTCTTCGAGTCTGGCACAGCCAAGTTCCAAGTAAATAAGTAAACTTTAACCCATTTCCCCTCCTCTCTGCAGGAGGGGAAATATTAATTAAAACCTTAAACTATGGCAATCGTTAAACCTTTTAAGGGCTTGCGCCCTCCCAAGGAATTGGTCGAGGAAGTAGAGGCACGCCCGTATGACGTATTAGACTCCGAGGAGGCCCGTACTGAGGCCGGCACCAACGAGAAGAGCCTGTATCACATCATCAAGCCCGAGATTAACTTTGAGCCGGGTACTTCTGAATATGACCCGCGGGTATATGAGAGTGCCAAGCAGCAGTTTGAGAAGTTCCAGAAAAACGGCTGGTTGGTACAGGACACTGCTGAACATTACTACATATACGCCCAGACCATGCAGGGCAAGACCCAGTATGGCATCGTGGTGGGGGCTTACGTGGCCGACTACATGAACGGCGTAATCAAGAAACATGAACTTACGCGAAGGGACAAGGAAGAAGACCGGATGAAACATGTACGCGTATGTGATGCCAATATGGAGCCCGTGTTCTTCGCCTATCCTGACAACGAGGTTCTCAACAAGCTCATTATGCGCTATGCGTCTACCAAGCCCGAGTACGATTTCGTGGCACCCATCGATGGCTTCCGCCATCAGCTTTGGGTGGTAAGCGATGCCACTGATATAGACACCATCACCACCGAATTTGCCAAGATGCCCAGCCTGTACATAGCCGACGGCCATCACCGGTCGGCCGCAGCCGCCTTGGTGGGAGCCGAGAAGGCCAGTGCGCATCCCGGACATACGGGCAAGGAAGAGTACAACTACTTTATGGCCGTATGTTTCCAGGCTTCGCAGCTCACCATACTGGATTATAACCGCGTGGTTAAGGACTTGAACGGTATGACTTCCGAGGAGTTTCTGAAGGCTCTTGCCAAGAACTTCATTGTCGAGAAAAAGGGTACCGAGGCTTATGCCCCCAAGCAGTTGCACGAGTTCTCGCTCTACCTGGACGGCAACTGGTACAGCCTGATGGCCAAGGAGGGAACCTACGACGACACCGATCCCATCGGTGTGCTCGATGTAGACATCTCATCGCGCCTTATCTTAGACGAGTTGCTGGGCATTAAGGACCTGCGGAGCGACAAGCGCATAGACTTCGTGGGCGGCCTGCGTGGGCTGGCCGAGCTGAAGCGCCGGGTAGACTCTGGCGAGATGCGTATGGCCTTGGCCCTCTATCCCGTAACGATGAAGCAGATTATGGACATAGCCGACAGTGGCGAGATAATGCCGCCCAAGGCTACATGGTTTGAGCCCAAACTCAGAAGTGGGCTTGTAATTCATAAATTGGATGACTGACGAATATAAAACGATAACAGAACAGGTAGGCGAGGGCTTCTACTCTGAAAAGCGAAGTAAGTTCCTCGCCTTCGCACATCATGTGGAGACAGTAGACGAGGTAAAGGCCCTGCTGGCTACCTACCGCAAGAAGTATTACGATGCGCGCCACGTGTGCTATGCCTATGTATTAGGCCCTACGGGGGCCGAGTTTAGGGCCAATGACGATGGTGAGCCCTCTTCAACGGCAGGAAAACCCATCTTGGGACAGATACATTCGGCCGAACTTACCAACGTGCTGGTTGTGGTGGTACGCTATTATGGCGGTGTCAACTTAGGTACCGGTGGGCTGATTGTGGCCTACCGCTGTGCGGCGGCCGATGCCTTGGCCCATGCCACCGTCGAGACTCGTCTGGTCGAAGATACCATTACCTACACCTTTGCCTATCCCATGATGAACGCCGTGATGCGCGTCATCAAGGAGATGCAGCCCCGCATAGTGGCCCAGAGTTTTGACAATACTTGCTCTGTCTCCCTATCCATACGCCATGAGATGGCCGAAGCCCTTCGCAGCCGCCTGGCCCACCTCTCGTTCGAGCAGTAGGGTAGTCTTTTATTTACCCAGGCGTATGATGCGTCCCCAGCGTATCCCCTTGGCGGGCGTGCCGGGATCTGCTATGTACCACTTGTAAGGCTCTATGGCGAGCGAGGGTGTGGCCGTACAGCGGCTGAAGTGGTCGCGGTACATCACATAATGCCCCGTGCCACCCATGGCCCGCTTCTGATAGACACCCTGTATAGTCAGCGCTCCCACCGTGGTTTTAGATGCGGCTGCGTTGGCGTTATAGTTAATCTTTACCTTACTTATAATATAGGGAGGCTTATCAAAAGTTCCCGTCAGCAGATAGGGCGTGTTGGCCTGTAGCCGCTCGCCGCTTTTCAGCTGGCGTAGCATGAGCGTACCCTGGTTGGCCTTGTTAGGCTGATAGATAACCACACCGCTGCCAAACACCTGCCACGGGTCGGCGATGGCAAAGGGCAGTATCAGGGTGTTGTACAGCCCGTTGGCAAATGTCCTGTCAAAGCGCACCGTACCCTCAAAGTTTACCGTGGCCAGGTCGGTGCCCGTATCGAGTGTCAGTATGGGGTCGGGCTTCTTCTCGCCCACTACGTAGAGCAGTATAGGCGATGTGTTGGTCGATGTCTTGCCCGTCAGCCTGTACTCCGACACGGTCTGATGGTGGCGAAAGTACTTGGGGCCCAACCTTACCTCGTAGTTGCTGCCGTTTTTCTCCATATATACCGAGTCTGTAGGCGTTGGGGTGAGGCAGAACAGGTCGTACAGAGCCGTGTTGGTGGTAACCGAGCGGGTCACTGCCGACACATAGAGGCCCTCGGTCGGAGCAAAGAGGTAGAAGTGGCCAGCCACCCGTTTTAGCTGTAGCGTAGTGGTTCTGGTGGCCAGTTCCTCAATGTTGACGTTTATCTTAGAGTGGGTCAGTTTATAGATGTTGGCATCGCCGCCCCTTGTATCGCGGGTTATCTCTAAGTTGCACAACCCTCCCGACTTCTTATAGGTAATGATACACTCGGCTCCGTCGGCAAAATCACTCACCGAGGTGGCCCGCTTGTATTCGGGTGTCTGCCCCTGGGCGGTGCCGAGCGACAGCCCTACTAACAGACCTACTATCCATTGGCGCAACATATCGTTTATTTTTTATAGTTTATAACCCGCATCCCCATCGTCAGCATGGGTGCTGGGCTTTTGATTGATGATCCTATTGCAAAGATACCCTTTTTATTTAATAAACTATTCCGAACGGTTCAAAATAATTGCTTTACATCCGTTTTTGCCATAATGGGTAGTGTGTTGGTCATAGTTCTGGTGCCTGAGACAGGTCGGGTAAGTCCTGCGGAACCAGCTATCGTGGCTGTGAGGCTGAAGCCAAATAGGGGAGCCGTAGGTGGATGAGTGGCAGTAGCAACTAAAAGGAAGGAGCGCTCTCGCCTCCAACAGCCTGAGAAACTTAATCCTCGTATCTGTGGGCGAGAGCGCTCCCGTGGTTGCCTGCACTCAATCTATGAGTACCGCTACATCCTCTTAGTTATGGTATGTATTATTGGAGAGTGCTGAAAGATAATTCGGCACCGCAATTTGTTTAATCATTGATGATGGGACGTACATAGTTGGTAGAGGTAATTGGTATTCTGCTCCAACCTCCACCTGCAAAATAGCCACTGCCTCCTAACATATCCAGGCTTTTGCCATTACTACTATCATTAGGCCATAATTCTGAAGACCAGTAATTACCCTCCATATAACTTTCAATACTTTTATCATTAGCAGGAAGAAATATATAGTTCTTTTCTTTAGAATAACCTAAGTGAGTACCATAGAAAATGAAGCCAGGTTTTCCGTTTTCCATACCAGTAGCTTTACCAATTTTGTCCCCATTAACTATATTCATCTCGCTCGTGGTCGGGGTACGCCAGTTCTTTCCCCAGACATACTCATCGCCAGTCTTTGAAGCCTCTGTCCAAGTAAGTTGACCATCTACATTTTCCGTGGCTATCTTTTCTCCGCCCGGATAGAGCTGTACCCAACTTTTCAGTACCCGCTTGCCATTGATAATGGCTTCAGTGTGGCCAGTGGTAGAGTCTGTCAGCACCGTATAGTACTTCCCTGCCGTAAGTCCATTGTCCTTGGTGGTGTTGCGCAGCTTGTCACCGTTATAGATAGACAGCTTTATGCCTGCGGGCACGGCTATGTAGTACACGCCTGGTTCACTCTGGCTGAGAATAGGTAACCTTGGTGTCGCTGGTCTTGATGTCGAACGCAGCCTCATTACTCTTGGCTGTCAAGCCAGCGATATACTTGCCGTCAGCCGTGCGTACATTGATGTCGCAGGGGCCAAACTTAGCCTTCTCCACCTTTACCACACGCAGTATGGCCACCTGTGGGTTCATCTTGATGCTCAGTCCGTTGGCACCCGTAGTGGCTTCGGCCGTCTCGCCAGCCATGGCATAATAATTGGCTACCTTTTCAAATGAGCCATCCTGATTGGCCAAGCTCACATCGTTACTGGGGAAGTAGGCATACCAGTCGGCCGCGGTCGCGGTAGTCTTGGCATCGGCGCTTACAAAGTTCTCCGTATTATTGGTAAATGTATAATAGCCGCTTATAGCGCTGTTGCTAACACTCACCTTGTCGTTACCGTCAAAGGCAAAAGTCCAGTCAATAGAGCCCTCACCATCGCCATCCATGGTGGCACGTGTGCCCTCATTCTGACCGGCTACGGTGGCATTGAGAATCATGCCGGTCTTTACGCCATTGTCACTGGGGGGTAAAATCATCGTTGCTACATGCAGAGAATACAAAGGCAGTAGCAATCATTACAACAGATACAATCTTTTTCATCTCTTTTTCTCCTTAAAACAATCTTCTTTTAGTTTTCTGGGCCACTTATTGTTTCCCAGGCATCGTCGTCATCGCCATAAGTAACTTCTTGATTGGCACCAATGCCGGCATGTACATTCGGGTCGCTACCAGCCAATACGGGCTGAGCCTCTACCTTGCATACAAAGATGCGAGGAACTTGATACTTTTCCTTTTTTATTTTTTAGATATTGATTATAGCTGATTAAAAAATTGTTATCATTCTATTTTCAGAAATATATATGTTATCCTTAATTACTAAAGTGGGTGCAAAGTTATGTAATATTATCAAGAAGTTAACAACTACTTCACAAATATTAAGTTAATTCTTACACCACGACTCCCACGTCCACTCCCGCCGCCCTCTTTCCAAGTACCAAATGGCCAGATGGGGTTAGCGCAGCCCTTATAGCCCCCATCCCCAGGGCTCCCCGACCTCCAGGAGAGGGCAGGGACTAACGGGGAACGAGGGCTTAGTAATGGGGAACGCGCCCCCCGGAGTGGCCCTAGGGGCTGCCGAAGCAGGGGAAATGGCCATAAAATGCGAATAAAACGATAGATTTCAACAATATTTACGCCCTAAACTCGTTATTTACTTAAATGAAAGATTTACTATACATCTGGGCGATAGCCCTGGCAAGCATATTCCTTACAGCGTGCGACGATGACGACTTCACGCTGTCACCCTCGGCCGTGCTCACATTCTCGGCCGACACGGTCAAGGTCGATACGGTGTTCAGCAACACCCCCTCGGCCATGCGCACTTTCTGGGCCTATAACCGCAACGGCAGTGGGCTGCGCTGTACGTCCATCCGGCTGGAACGGGGCAACCAGAGCGGTTTCCGTGTCAATGTACAGGGTACTTATTTAGGCCCCGAGAGCGGCTATCAGACGAGCGATATAGAGCTACGCAAGGGCGACAGCCTGCGGGTGTTTGTCGAGGTTACGCCCGCCTGGCAGAACAGCCCCGAGCCCACGCTGGTAGAGGACAACCTGGTATTCACGCTGGAGAGCGGGCAGGTTCAGAAGGTCAACCTGCAATCCTTTGCCTGGAACGCCACCCTGGTGCGCTCCCTGCAGGTAACCCGCGACACCACCCTGGCAGGCCCCGTGCCCATCGTGATACAGGGCAACATCCAGGTGGCCCCCGGCGCCACGCTTACCTTGGCCCCCGGCACCACGCTCTACTTCCACGGGTCGGCTGGCATGAAGGTGGGTGGATGCCTGAAGAGCCTCGGCACGGCCGATGAGCCCGTTACGCTGCGGGGCGACCGCATAGACCACATGTTCGACTATCTGCCTTACGACCGCGTGTCTGGCCAGTGGCACGGCATCCACTTCGCCGATTCCTCGTACGGCAACGAGCTGGTCTATACCGACCTGCACGGAGCGTTCGACGGCATCGTGGCCGACTCGGCCGATGTAACCCGCCTCAAGCTGTCGCTCATCAACTCGACCGTACACAACTGCAAGGGGGTAGGGGTGGCCCTCAATCAGGTCAAGGCCGTCTTAGAAAACAGCCAGATAACCAACACCCTGCGCCAGTGTGTATCCATAACGGGGGGCGACGTCAGTATCAACCAGTGTACCATCGCCCAGTTCTACCCCTTTGACGGCAACCGCGGTGCGGCGTTTGCCATGACCGGCCCGCTGGTCAATATGCTGTGCCAGAACACACTTATCACCGGCTATGCCGACGATGAGATGATGATAACCACCCACAAGATGCTCACGTACCGCTTTGCCGACTGCATCATACGCACCCCCAAGATTACTACGGCCGACAGTGTGTACTTTACCCGCGTGGTGTACGAGGACATCGAGGACACCACCCACTGCGGCCGCAAGCACTTTGCCCGCATGGACACCCATAACCTGATATACGACTTCGGGCTCGACAGCCTAAGCTCGGCCATAGGCCGGGCCAATCAGCTCACCGCGCTTCCACACGACCGGCAGGGCCGACACCGCGACGAGCATCCCGATATAGGAGCTTACGAATACTTCAAACCATAGATAGTATGGAAACAATCCACATAGACATCACCGTCAGGGCCTGTAGTATGGACGAACTGTCGGCCGCCGACCGTCAGCTGGTAGAGCAGGCCAAGCAGGCCACGGCCAACTCGTACGCCAACTACAGCCACTTCCACGTGGGGGCCGCCCTGCGTCTGGCCGACGGCTCTATCCAGATAGGGGCCAACCAGGAGAACGCCGCCTTTTCCTCGGGCCTGTGTGCCGAGCGCAGCGCCATCTTCGCCGCCCAGGCCATGCACCCCGAGCACGCCATAACCGCCCTGGCCATAGCCGCCTGTAACGCCAATGGGTTTACCCAGGAACCCGTTACGCCCTGTGGTGCCTGCCGACAGGTCATCCTGGAAATGGAAGACCGCTATCAGTCGCCCGTGCGTATTCTGCTCTACGGGCAGCGGGTGGTCTACTGCCTGGAGAGCGTCAAGGACCTGATGCCCCTGTCGTTTGTCGACAAGAACATGCATATATAGGCAGCTCGCACGGCTCCCCATCAGTTCAGGCTGTATAGCGGTGGCACCAGTAGTCATCGCTATACGACTTGTTGCCCATCGCGCCAGAATTAAAGGCAAAAAGTGAAAAGGTAAAAAAGTAACAAGCGTAGCTTGAAAATCTCATTAGTGGGCTAATGGCTACTGCGGGAAACGAAAAAACCGACCTTTAGACTTCTAAAGACGGCTCCCTGCATCGAAAAGGTCGGCTTCTACAATTTCCGCAACAGCCATTGGCGTGCAGAAAGCCAGCGCCAGCGTGCATGCAGCGCTTTTTGCTTTTTTGCCATTTACCTTTTTACTTTTCAATGTTACTCAGGCATATATATAGGACAAGATTATGGGGCTTTTGATAAAAAAGTAATGCCTAAATTTCCTTTTCTCCTTTTTTTAGGTTATCTTTGCCAACAATAGTAGCATGTTATGAGTAAAGAAAAATTATTTCCAGACTATATATTCGAGTCAAGTTGGGAAGTGTGTAACAAGGTGGGTGGCATATATACCGTACTTTCGTCGCGTGCGCTCACCCTTCAGCGTCTGTTAGGCGACCATCTCATCTTTATCGGCCCCCTTTTTGATGCCCCTAACCCTTATTTTGAAGAAGACAGCCAGTTGTATGCCGACTGGGTGGCTCAGGAGAAAGAGCTCCACGTGCGGGTGGGTCGCTGGAAGGTGCCAGGCCGTCCCGTGGCAGTACTGGTAGACTTCAACCCATTCTTTGCCCGTAAGAACGAGATATACACCTGGCTGTGGGAGCAGTACCAGGTGGATAGTCTGCATGCCTATGGCGACTACGATGAGGCATCGATGTTCTCGTATGCCGCCGGCAGGGTGGTAGAGAGTTTCTACCGCTATTATAAGCTGGACGACAGCCGGGTAGTCTACCATGGCAATGAGTGGATGACCGGCTTGGGTCTGCTCTATATTAATAATAAGGTACGCGCGATAGCCACCCTGTTTACCACCCATGCCACCAGCATAGGGCGGAGCATCGCTGGCAACAACAAGCCCCTGTATCAGTATCTGCCCGAGTACAACGGCAACCAGATGGCCTGTGAACTGAATATGCAGTCGAAGCACTCGATAGAGTTGCAGACGGCCCACCATGTAGACTGCTTTACCACGGTGAGCGACATCACGGCCACCGAGTGCCGCGAGTTGCTCGACAAACCAGTCGATGTGGTGCTGCCCAATGGGTTCGAGGACGACTTTGTGCCCGCCGGAGCGGCTTATACGCGTAAGCGAAAGGCTGCCCGGGCACGCCTATTGGACACGGCCAATGCCCTGTTAGGCACCCAGCTCGACGACAGCACCCTTATCGTATCTACCAGTGGTCGGTACGAGTTTCGCAACAAGGGTATCGACGTGTTCATCGATGCCATGAACCATCTGCGCCATGACAGCCGGCTCAACCGCGACGTGGTAGCTTTTATAGAGGTGCCCGGATGGGTAGCCGGGCCACGCCAGGACTTGCAGGAACGGCTCCAAGCCATGAAGGACGGGGCCACCTTTGACACGCCGCTCGACAATCCGCGCCTTACCCACTGGCTGCACAACACCAATGACGACCGGGTGCTCGGCATGATGAACTATTTGGACATGCACAATCGGCCCGAAGACCGCGTAAAGCTGATATTCGTACCCTGCTACCTTACCGGCAGCGACGGCATCATAGACCTGCCGTACTACGATGTGGCGCTGGGCAACGACCTGTGTGTATATCCATCGTACTACGAGCCGTGGGGCTACACGCCGTTAGAGTCGGTAGCCTTCAGCGTGCCGTGTATTACGACCGACCTGGCAGGCTTCGGCCTGTGGGCCAACAAGGTGAGGGGCACTCTGAGCACCATCATGGATGGGGTAGAGGTGGTACACCGTACCGACTATAACTATGCCGACGTGGTGGCTGGTGTCGAGGACACCGTGGTACGCTATGCCTCGCTGCCAGCCTCGGCAGTACGCTCCTGTCGTACCCGGGCCCACCGGCTGGCCCAGCAGGCGCTGTGGAGCCGTTTCATCGCCTACTACCGCGAGGCTTACGACATAGCCCTGCGCCGTGCCGAGGCGCGCTGCGGCCAGTAATCATGTAAACAGAAAAAATCACTATATAATCAGTTATGAAGATTAAATCAGATTATGTCAACGAACCCCAGTGGAAAGAGTTGACCATCAAGTCAAGATTGCCAGAACAGCTGAAGTGTCTGGACGAGTTAGCCCACAATATGTGGTGGGGCTGGAATTACGAGGCACGCAATATGTTCAAAAGCCTGGACGAGAAACTCTACGAGGCCGTGGGCCACAACCCCGTGCTGCTCTTGGAGCGTCTGAGCTACGAGCGCAAGGAAGCCATCGTCAAGGACACCATCCTGATGAAAAAGATTAAGGATGTGTACAATAAGTTCAAGGCATACATGGACGTAGAGCCCGATAAGAGTCGCCCCTCGGTGGCATACTTCTGTATGGAGTATGGTATCAACCAGGTGCTTAAAATCTACTCTGGTGGTCTGGGCATGCTGGCTGGCGACTACCTCAAGGAGGCCAGCGATAGTAACGTAGACCTTTGCGCCGTGGGCTTCCTGTATCGCTATGGCTACTTCACCCAGAGCCTTAGCATGGACGGCCAGCAGATAGCTAAGTATGACGCGCAGAACTTCAACTCGCTGCCCATCGAGCGTGTGCTCGATGCCCAGGGCAACCCCGTGGTGGTCGATGTACCCTATATGAACTACCAGGTACACGCCTTTGTATGGCAGGTCAACGTGGGCCGTATCAAGCTCTATCTGCTCGATACCGATAACGACATGAACTCTGAGTTCGACCGTCCCATCACTCACTCTCTGTATGGCGGCGACTGGGAGAACCGTCTCAAGCAGGAAATACTGCTCGGTATCGGTGGTATACTCACGCTGAAGAAGTTGGGCATCACCAAGGATATTTATCACTGCAACGAGGGCCATGCTGCCCTCTGCAACCTGCAGCGTCTGTGCGACTATGTCGACGGTGGTCTCACTTTCAACCAGGCCATGGAGCTGGTTCGCGCCTCGTCGCTCTATACCGTACACACTCCTGTGCCAGCTGGCCACGACTACTTTGACGAGTCGCTCTTCGGCAAGTATATGGGGGGCTATCCCAGCCGTCTCGGTATCTCGTGGGATGAGTTCATCGGCATGGGCCGTCAGAACCCCGACGACCACAGCGAGCGTTTCTGCATGTCTACCTTCGCCTGCAATACCAGTCAGGGCATTAACGGTGTAAGCCGTCTGCACGGATGGGTAAGCCAGCAGATGTTTGCCCCGCTGTGGAAGGGCTACTTCCCCGAGGAGAATAGCGTGGGCTATGTTACCAATGGTGTACACTTCCCCTCATGGACGGCTACCGAGTGGCGCAAGCTGTACGACATACACTTCGACGAGACCTTTATGAGCGACCAGAGCAATGAGAACCTGTGGCATGCCATCTACGATGTAGACGATGCCGAGATTTGGGACACCCGTATGGCTCTGAAGAAGAAACTCATCGACTATATCCGCGAGAAGTTTACCCAGACCTGGCTGCGCAACCAGGGCGACCCCGCCCGTGTGGTCTCGCTGCTCGAGCGCATCAACCCCAACGCGCTGATGATAGGTTTCTGCCGCCGTTTTGCCACTTACAAGCGTGCCCATCTGCTCTTTACCGACCTGGATAGGCTCAGCAAGATAGTCAACGACCCCGAGCATCCTGTACTGTTCTTCTTCTCGGGTAAGGCTCACCCCGCCGACGGTGCCGGTCAGGGTCTTATCAAGAAGATATACGAGATAAGCCAGCGTCCCGAGTTCCTCGGCAAGATTATCTTCCTCGAAGACTATGACATGCAGCTGGCTCGCCGACTCGTGTCGGGTGTAGATATCTGGATGAACACGCCTACCCGTCCACTCGAGGCATCGGGCACATCTGGCGAGAAGGCCGAGATGAATGGCGTAGTCAACCTCTCCGTGCTCGACGGCTGGTGGGTCGAGGGCTATCGCAAGGGTGCCGGATGGGCTCTGCCTGAGAAGCGCACCTACCAGAACCAGGGCTATCAGGATCAGCTCGATGCGGCTACCATCTACGGTCTGCTCGAGAACGAGATTATCCCGCTGTACTATAACAAGGACAACCGCGGTTATAGCGAGGGTTGGATCAAGGTTATCAAGAACTCGATAGCCACCATAGCTCCTCACTACACCATGAAGCGCCAGCTGGACGACTACTATAAGAAGTTCTATAACGCACAGGCAGAGCGTTTCCACCGTCTGGCTGCCAACGACAACCGTCTGGCTAAGGAGATAGCTCAGTGGAAGGAAACCGTGGCCGAGCGCTGGGATGCCATCCATGTAGTATCTAAGGACACCGAACTGCTCAATGCAGGCGGCGAAACAGGCAAGACCTACAAGATGCGCTACGTGATAGACGAGCAGGGGCTGGTAGATGCCGTAGGACTCGAGTTGGTATCGCTCAATCCTGAGCTGGTACCCGATGGTCATCAGGTGTACAGCGTACGTCCATTTGAGATGGTGGCCCACGAGGGCAATAACTACACCTTCGAGGTAACGGTAGAGCCCGACCATGCCGGAGCTTTCCGCTCGTGCGTACGTATGTATCCTAAGAACGACAACCTGCCTCACCGTCAGGACTTCTGCTACGTTAAGTGGCTCAGCTAACGGCATAAGACCGTCTTATCGGGTATAGCCCCTATCCCCATGGGGGCCTATACCTTTATATATATAATAAGAGAGAGGGTGGAGTCCATGCTCCCTACCGCCCCTGACCACACTTATTTCTCCCATCGGTCATAATACCGTGTGGAATGATATGAGTAATGCAAACAGAGGACGGTAGGGTATATGGAGTTTCTCCCTCTCTTTTATAAATGATAGACTAAGGACCGTAAAAAGTAAATAATCTAACCTTTTAGTCTTCAAAAGCGTATTGAAATGGAACAATATAAATTACTTGCGGAATGTCTTCTTCCCAACCACATGCTAGACTGATTTGAACTGAAAGATGTACAAGTGAAGACGAAAGGCGACACACAAATTGTACACCTTTATCTTGATGAGAATGAGCA
>CAKPZJ010000021.1 GCA_934204655.1 uncultured Prevotella sp.
ACCTCCGAGGAGGTCACCAGCTTCTTGTACTACTACTCTTCTGTTATATCTTAAATCTGTCAAAGAACTCTTTCTTCTGTGCCCCGGGAAGTGTTTCGTTCTCGAAAGCGGATGCAAAGGTAGGGACTTTTCTGACACAAACCAAATGTTTTGCAAGAAAAGTTAAGGAAAATCCTCGGCTCTTGACATATATCAAGCCGAAAAGGCACCGCGGGAGACGTACACCTTATTATATATAGCGCCCCGGAGAGCAACGGTGGGAAGAATGGGGACGATGGGTGGTCGGGAAAATGCAGGGAGGACGGAGTGAGAGAACGCGGGGAATGGAAGTCTCTATGTCCGCCTCATAGCGGCCGACCGTGGCAGATCCATGGCCGCATCCTGCGCACCGACGGTAACTCCCGGTATCACAAAGACGGCTGCGGGAAATAGAAAAACCGGTCTCCACGATGCTAAAGACGGCTCCCAGCGTGCTAATGACAGCCATTAGACGCACAAAGACCAGCAGCAGAAATATAGGAGAAGCGGCAAAAGCCGCTGCAGCCGCGCCCTACAGATGGGCAAACACAAAAAAAGGGCGAGTCACCCCGCCCAAAAAGTTTTCACAACGGAATAATCCTTATTGTGATTAGCTAGAAATATGGGCAAAGTTAAGATTTTTTTCTGAACTTCCATCAATATTTTAAAGAAAATCGCTATTTTTGCAAAAAATAGGCATCGCCTTGGCTATCAGAGCAAACTCACGGTGTCCAAACGGTACTGTCCTTACAGAATACAGACAGCGCATTGCTCCCCGAGCAGACTTTTGGCGCTCGACCTGCACACTCTTCGCAGAAGACAGGCCTTGGCGCAACGGCAACAAGGGCACACGGCTGACAGCCATACCATCAAGAACTTAAACACAGACATCTAACAACCGACTCTATGGGACATATCTTAGGATTAGACTTAGGCACCAACAGCATAGGCTGGGCCGTGATAGACAACGAGCGTAACACCATCATCGACGCCGGCAGCCGTATTATCCCTATGGATGCCGCCACGATAGGCGACTACGAAAAAGGCAACCTGAAATCGGCCGCGGCCACACGGACTGACTTCAGGAGTACACGACGGCTCATTGCCCGCGCCACACTACGCCGCGAGCGACTGCTGCGAGTACTCCATGTGATGGGATTCCTGCCCAAGTCATTCGCCGAGCAGATAGACTTCGACCTGCATCCCGGCCAATTCAAAAATCACGGCGAGCCCCTATTACCTTATTATATAGGAGAGGATGGCAAAAGCCACTTCCGCTTCATGGACTCGTTTGGCGAGATGATAACTGATTTCCAGCGACATCAAGCCGACCTGGTAAGCAACGGCCGAAAGGTGCCCTACGACTGGACGATATACTACCTACGCCAGAAAGCGCTGACACAGCCTGTCAGCAAAGAGGAACTGGCCTGGATAATACTGAACTTCAACACCAAGCGAGGTTACTACCAGCTACGTGGCATGGCCGACGAGACCGCCATCGAGCCGGCGGAGAAAGGAAAGAGGGTAGAATACCTGCCGCTGACCGTGACACGCATAGAAGAAGAGGACGAAGACCGCAAGAAACGGGGAAACAGATGGTACAAGATAATCTATGACAACGGGGGAGTACGCAAGGTGTCGGCCCCAACCATGCCCGACCTGTTAGGTCAGCAGATAGGAGCCATAGTGACCACCACCCTGGACAAGGATGGCAATATAAAAAAGGACAAAGAAGGCCAGCCGATGATAAGCATACGCCAGCCCAAGGAGGACGACTGGACGCTCATCAAGAAACGTACCGAGCACGACCTGAAGAACAGCGGCCTCACCGTGGGCAGCTACATATACGCCCATCTGCTCCGCGACCCGTCGGTCAAAGTAAAAGGCCAACTGATACGCACCATCGAACGGCGTTACTATAAGGATGAACTGGAGCGAATACTGACCAAGCAGCGCGAATACATACCCGAGCTGACCGACCCGCAGCTGCTGCAAGCCTGCATACAGGAGCTGTACCGCAGCAACGAGAGCCACCGCGACTCGCTCCGAGAGACCGACTTTACACGGTTCTTTATAGACGACATCATCTTCTATCAACGCCCGCTGAAAAGCAAGAAGAGCCTCATAGCCAACTGCCCGTTAGAGACATACCGCTACCGCGATGCCAACGGCGAATGGCAAGAACGCCCCATCAAGTGCATCCCCAAGTCGCACCCTCTGTACGAGGAGTTCAGGCTCTGGCAGTTTGTCAACAATCTGCGCATCTACAAGCGACAGGACGAGGTGGACGGCAAGATGGTGACCGACCGCGAGGTGACCAGCCAGTTGCTGCAGTCGCCCGAAGACGTAGCCCAGCTGTTCGACCAGCTTTCCGACCGTAAAGACATCAAGCAGGACCAGCTGCTAAAGGACATAGGCTTAGGCAAAGACCGCACCGAGTATCGCTGGAACTATGTAGACGACCCGGGCAAGAGTTACCCCTGCTGCCCCACTACGCACGAGATTAACAGCCGGATTAAGAAGATAGGTGGCCATGTGCTCAGCACTCAGGAGGTTATCCACCTGTGGCACATCCTCTACTCGGTAGACGACCCCATCATGTGCCAAAAGGCACTGAGCCATTTTGCCGAGGCCCACCAACTGCCCCAGGGCAGTTTTGTCAATGCTTTCAAGGACTACGCACCCGACAGCAACAGCTACGGTGCCTATTCGGAAAAAGCCATCAAGCGCCTGTTGCCCCTGATGCGCCAGGGGCACTGCTGGAGTGAAGAAGCCATAGACCCACGTACCCGCCAACGCATAGACCACCTCATAGACGGCGAAGCCGATGACAGCATTACAACCACGACACGCGAGAAATTGACCGACTGCCACTGCCTCTCCGACTTTCAGGGGCTGCCCACCTGGCAAGCTGGCTACGCTGTATATGGGCGCCACTCTGAAGCCACCGACACTACCCGCTGGGAGAAGCCCGAGGACATAGACACCTATCTGCAGGCCCAACTCGGCCACCACTCACTGCGCAATCCGATAGTAGAGATGGTAATCTGCGAAACGCTACGCGTAGTACGCGATATATGGCGTGCCTACGGACAGATAGACGAGGTACACGTAGAGATGGGGCGCGACCTGAAGCAAGATGCCAAGAGTAGGGCGCGCACCACCGACACCATCTTAGCAAACGAGCGCACCAACCTGCGCATACGCACGCTGTTACAAGAGTTTGTCAACCCTGACTGCCAGATAGAGAACGTACGCCCCTACTCGCCCAGTCAGCAAGAACTGCTCAAGATATACGAGGACGGAGTACTCAACGATACCGACATAGAGCGTAGTGACACCATTGATAAAATCATCAAGGAACTCAGTTCTTCTTCCAAATCGAGTCACGTAAGCCATAATGACATTCTGAAGTACAAGACGTGGCTCGAGCAGAAGTACAAGTCGCCCTATACGGGGCAACCCATCCCCCTGAGCCGTCTGTTTACCGCCGACTACGAGATAGAGCACATCATTCCCCAGTCGCGTTACTTCGACGACTCGTTTACCAACAAGGTTATCTGCGAGAGCGAGGTCAACAAGGATAAGGGCAACATGCTGGCCTACGAGTACATCTGCCAGCGGGGCGGCAGCATCGTCAGGGGCAACATGGGCAAGGACATACATGTGCTGGACAGGAAACAATACGAGGACTTTGTAGACAA
This sequence comes from uncultured Prevotella sp., assembly GCA_934204655.1. Taxonomy (GTDB): domain Bacteria; phylum Bacteroidota; class Bacteroidia; order Bacteroidales; family Bacteroidaceae; genus Prevotella. The sequence goes on from CAKPZJ010000021.1 coordinate 3,723, forward strand.
GCATTACCGGCACAGTCCTGCCAAGAAGAAGAAACTGCTACTCAGCGAAATTCCCAACGGTTTTACCCAACGCCAACTCAACGACAGCCGCTATATGAGCAAGAAGATACTGAGCATCCTCTCGTGCCTGGTACGCCAGGAGGGCGAGCAGGAAGCTACGGCTAAGCGCGTCATCGCCACCAATGGTTCCATCACAGACCGGCTGAAGAGGGACTGGGGACTCAACGATGTATGGAACGGCCTCATAGCCCCACGCTTCATGCGGCTTAACGAGAAGACCCACACACAGAACTACGGGCAAGAGGTGAACCATGAGGGCAAACGCTATTTCCAAATCAACGTACCCCTGGACATCTCGGCCGGATTTAGCAAGAAGCGCCTGGACCACCGCCACCATGCCATGGATGCCATCGTCATAGCCTGTACCAGCCGCAATATCATCAACTATCTCAGTCATGCCAATGCCGCCGCCCCAAAGGAAGAACGGCAGGACATAAAGCATGCCGTTTGCCAGAAAGTGAAAACCGATGAGCACGGCAACTATGTATGGCGTATCAAGAAGCCATGGGACACATTCACACAGGACACGGCCGCACAGCTGCAAGGCATCATCATAAGTTTTAAGCAGAACTTACGCATCATCACCCGCTCCAGCAATCACTATACGCATTACGAGAATGGCCAGAAAGTGGTTAGCAGGCAGACCAAAGGCGACCAGTGGGCCATACGCAAGTCGCTGCACAAGGCGACTGCTTCTGGACGCGTCAACCTCTGCTACCAAAAAGAAGTCAGTTTCAAGGAAGCCCTTAGCAACCGGCAAGCCATTGTGGACAAAGAGATTAAAGCCGACCTTGCCAGGGTCATCGTCTCTTACAGCAACAACTTCAACCCACAAGCCATCTACAGATATTACAAAGCCCGCAACTTCAAGACCGAAGATGGAAAGGGCAAGGATGTAAGCAAGGTCAAGATATTCTACCATACCGATGACGGCAAGGAGCCCATGTCGGCCACCCGGGTAGCCATCGACGGCTCTTTTAACAGGGCTAACATTGGCAAAATATCCGACACTGGCATCCAGAAGATTATGCTGGCCCATTTAGACAGATACAAGGACGGCGACAAAGACCGGCCCGACCTGGCTTTCTCACCCGAGGGCATCGAAGAAATGAACCGCGACATCAAGGCTCTTAATGGCGGCAAAGACCATAAGCCTATCTATCATGTCCGCAAGACGGAAACGCTCGGCATGAAATTCTGCATAGGTAATAACGGAGCCAAGCACCACAAATATGTTGAAGCCGACAAGGGTACCAATCTGTTCTTCGCCATCTATGCCAATGAGAATGGTGAGCGTACATACGAAAGCATCCCGCTGAACATAGCTGTTGAGCGGAAGAAGCAGGGCGAACCCGTTGCCAGTTCCACAAACGAGAATGGCGACCGTCTGCTATTCGTCCTTTCGCCCAATGACTTAGTAGTCTTGCCAGACCTGGACAATGGGGAGAATATATATAAGATGGTGTCATGTACTAATAACAGAGCTTTCTTTATTCCCCAAACCTGGACTACACCTATTGCCAATGGCATAGAGTTGGGTGCTGCCAACAAGATTGAAATGGATTTAAGTACAGGTACCAGTATTAAGCAACGCTGCGAAAAGATAACCGTTGACCGTCTTGGACACATTCGAAGGACTTAAAAAACAGACACGCCAATGATAAAGAAGACATTATATTTTGGCAATCCAGCCTATCTGTCACTCGCCAACAAGCAGCTGGTTGTCCGACTGCCCGAGGTGGAGAAAAACAAGGACTTGCCTGATATTATTAAGCAGTCGGCCGTAAAGACCATCCCCATAGAAGACATCGGGGTGGTCATCTTGGATCACAAGCAGATAACCATTACCCAGGCCGTAATAGCCGCCCTGCTCGACAACACCGTTGCCCTCATCACCTGTAACGACAAGCGCATGCCTACCGGGCTGCTACTCCCGTTGCAGGGTAACAATACTCAGAATGAGAGATTTCGCAAACAGATAGAAGCCTCGCTTCCACTAAAGAAACAGCTATGGCAGCAAACCATCAAGGCCAAGATTGATAATCAGGCCACACTATTAGAGCAAATTATCCACCGCCAGGCAAAAACACTCCGCCGCCTGTCCAGCGAGGTAAAGAGTGGCGATACCGACAATTGCGAGGCCCAAGCTGCCGTATATTATTGGCACAATCTATTTCCTGATATTCCAGACTTCGTAAGAGGGCAAGATGAAGACCCGCCAAACAACCTGCTCAACTATGGCTATGCCATTCTCCGTGCCGTAGTAGCCCGCGCGTTGGTAGCCAGTGGCTTACTGCCCGTATATGGTATCTTCCATCACAACAAGTACAACGACTTCTGCCTGGCCGATGACATCATGGAGCCATATCGTCCCTTTGTAGACCAGGTGGTTATCAGTATGATGGCCAAGTGCGATGACATTAGCACGCTGACCACCGAGATGAAACGCGACCTGCTGCAGATACCTGTACTGGATGTCAAAATCTCTAACAAGCGTAGCCCCCTTATGATAGCAGTTTCTCAGACTACAGCCAGCCTGGCCAAATGCTTCAACGGTGAGGCTCGCCGAATCGCCTATCCCTACTTCCCATGAGCCTTGACCGCCTCAACGAATATCAGATTATGTGGGTATTAGTCTTATACGACCTGCCTACCGAAACCAAGAAAGACAGAAAGATAGCCGCACAATTTCGTAAGGAAATCATGGCCGACGGTTTCACCATGTTTCAGTTCTCTATCTATGTACGACATTGCGCCAGCATGGACAATGCCAATGTGCATATCAGGCGGGTACAATCCATCTTGCCCGAGAAAGGCAATGTTGGCATACTCTGTATCACCGACAAGCAATTCGCCGATATAAAAATTTTCTTCTGCCAGAAAGAGAAGCGCCCCAATGCTCCCTATCAGCAACTCGAATTGTTCTAATGTATCACCATCCAGCACGAATAGACCTGCTATCCTTATTAATAAAGTAAAGGGGAAGTTTCGCTCAACCACGAGAACCTCCCCTTTATCCTCAACAACTTTTTTCATTTCTATCATCACACTTATACTTCTGAATATCAGCATATTCCTGTATTCGAGTTGTTGATGACCGTACAAAGGTACGAATTTCCTAGCTAATCACAACCCGAAATTGGTTTGACTGGGCAAAGGTTTTGTTGTTGATGACCGTACAAAGGTACGAATTTCCTAGCTAATCACAACTCGTCATACATGTATTTCTGTTGTCTTACGTTGTTGATGACCGTACAAAGGTACGAATTTCCTAGCTAATCACAACTTATCAGTACACTTTTCATATTCATATTGTGTTGTTGATGACCGTACAAAGGTACGAATTTCCTAGCTAATCACAACACATCTCATTTATAAAAAAAGTGGGAATGTGTTGTTGATGACCGTACAAAGGTACGAATTTCCTAGCTAATCACAACCGATTATTTGTCAAAAAATCCTGCTGCAACGTTGTTGATGACCGTACAAAGGTACGAATTTCCTAGCTAATCACAACAAATTGGCAGAAGACATATAACATTCAACGGTTGTTGATGACCGTACAAAGGTACGAATTTCCTAGCTAATCACAACCTTATCAAACGTTGCATGCTATGCTTCGGCGTTGTTGATGACCGTACAAAGGTACGAATTTCCTAGCTAATCACAACAATGGAAATGTAGGCCGCGTTAGTTGAACGGTTGTTGATGACCGTACAAAGGTACGAATTTCCTAGCTAATCACAACAGATTCCAATGTGTTATCTAACGATTGAAGGTTGTTGATGACCGTACAAAGGTACGAATTTCCTAGCTAATCACAACTTGAGGAGGAATCGTCTCGCTCCCTGACTGTTGTTGATGACCGTACAAAGGTACGAATTTCCTAGCTAATCACAACTGACCTTGGTATTGATATAACAAGTAAATAGTTGTTGATGACCGTACAAAGGTACGAATTTCCTAGCTAATCACAACAAATTGGCACCAGCCATTAATGGACGATAGTTGTTGATGACCGTACAAAGGTACGAATTTCCTAGCTAATCACAACTTATACCCTGCGGTCTGCAAGTCCGCGCGTGTTGTTGATGACCGTACAAAAGTACGAATTTCCTAGCTAATCACAACATCTCGAGGTTGTCGCGAAATTCTAATATGTTGTTGATGACCGTACAAAGGTACGAATTTCCTAGCTAATCACAACCAATTTAGAGAACAATTTTCTTGCGGTATGGTTATTGTTGACTACCCTGCGATATACATACAACCCACTACATACACAACAGCCACGCAAGACCGTTAAAGCCATCAGCAGCATAAGATATGCACCTTTATTTATATTTGATACAAAGGCTATCAATATAAATGAATACAAATATATATTTGTGCTAAACAATCTTTAGCGAAGCATTCTCATTTTATTCGTCAAGTATTTATTTATAACTTTGCATCAGCTAAAACAAAATAACCGTTGTTCTTTGACTTGTTGACACACCTCCGCCCGAAAGGTCGGGCGATATAGGAAAGAGGCGCCCGGCCGCACCTCTTTGTAATACAAGTCACAGAGAACGTCAAAGAGGAGGAGAGGTGGGATGGCGAGGACACGGTGGCGATAAAATATAAAGCTACAGGGGGCGCAGAGAGGCAAAAATCGACAAAAACGAAGACTATCAAGTTTTTTTTTACTAACTTTGCAGAAATTAGTGACTGCCTTGGGCTTACTGGCCATTGTCTGCCGATAACTGGCGATAGTCTGGCAAAATACGGAGAAAGCCTTGGCAACAGGGATGATACCTGCTGGGTGGCAGGCGACAGCCCACGCTATATGGCTGGTTGCCAGGAGGCAGAAAACCACACTAAGAATTATGACATTTGACGAGGTTATAGGACAGCAAGAAGTTAAGGAGCGGCTGGTCGGTATGGTTGCCGAGCACAAGTTGCCCCATGCGCTCATGTTCTGCGGCCCCACGGGTAGCGGAAAGATGGCGTTGGCCCTGGCCTTTGCCTCCTACCTGCTGGGCGACAGCCCCATGCTACGCAAGTGGGAGCACCCGGACCTGCACTTTGCTTTCCCGATTGTGAAACCTGTGGGAGCGAGCAGCGATACCAAGGTGGTGTGCGATGACTACGCTGCCGAGTGGCGCGCGATGCTGAGCCAAGGGCCATACTTCACCATAGACCAGTGGCTGACCAGCATGAGAGTGGCCAACCAGCAAGCTGTCATCTACGAAGCCGAAAGCGAGGCGCTCATACGTAAACTGAGTCTGAAGTCGAGCCAAGGTGGCTACAAGGTGGTGGTCATCTGGCTACCCGAGCGTATGAACGTGATATGCGCCAACAAGATACTGAAGCTGTTAGAGGAGCCCCCACAGCAGACGGTATTCCTAATGGTGAGCGAAGCCCCCGAGAAGTTGCTCGACACCATACGCAGCCGCGTACAGCGCATAGACATACGCCGCATAGACGACGGGGCCATAGAGCAGGCCCTCACTGAGCGACGGGGGATAGAGCTTAGCACGGCCCACCGCATAGCCCACTTTGCCAGCGGCAGTTGGCTCCGGGCCTTAGAGGTGTTAGAGGCCGACAATGAGAACGCCCAACTATTGGAAATGTTCAAGTCGCTGATGCGGTTGGCCTACATGCGCGACATCAAGTCGCTCAAACGGTGGAGTGAAGATGCTGCCAGTTTAGGCCGAGAGAAGCAGAAGCGTATGCTGACCTACTTTAGCCGGATGATACGCGAGAACTTCATGTTCAACTTTGCCACCCCAGAGTTGTGCTACATGACGGAGGGCGAGGAAGCGTTCGCGCGCAACTTCGCACGGTTCGTCAACGAGCGCAACGTGATAAGCATAGCCGAGGAGTTAGAGAAAAGCCAGCGCGAGATAGGCCAGAACGTTACGCCGAAAATCGTCATGTTCGACCTGGCTCTCAACATGATTATGATGCTCAAACAATAGCAGCGCCGAGCACCTGCCCACACGGGCCACAGGCGCCTACACATTATTATATATATAAGAAACAAGAATACAGGCATGAGTAACAAATATAAACTGTGTACCGATACCGACCGCGGCCTAAGTTGCTGCGGATGCGGCCGACAGGACAAGCAGCTGAACACCTACGACTGGCTGGCCGACATTCCCGGCAATGCCGAAGAGACCGACCTGGTAGAGGTTCAGTTCAAGAACACACGTAAGGGCTACTACCACAACGTGAACAACCTGGATCTAAAGAAGGGCGACATCGTTGCCGTAGAAGCTAACCCCGGACACGACATCGGGGTAGTAACGCTGACCGGACGGTTGGTGAAGTTACAACTGAAAAAGGCCAACTTGAAATCGGCCGACGACATCCGCCGTATCTACCGGATAGCCAAGCCGGTAGATATGGACAAGTACAAGGAAGCTAAGAGCCGCGAGCACGACACCATGATACAGAGCCGGCAGATAGCCAAGGACTTGGGACTGCAAATGAAAATCGGTGACGTAGAATATCAAGGCGACGGCAACAAGGCTATCTTCTACTACATCGCCGATGAGCGTGTCGACTTCCGCCAGCTCATCAAGGTACTGGCCGAAACGTTCCATGTACGCATCGAGATGAAGCAGATAGGCGCACGCCAGGAAGCCGGACGTATAGGCGGAACAGGCCCCTGCGGCCGCGAGCTGTGCTGCGCCACGTGGATGAAGAACTTTGTGAGCGTGAGCACCAACGCCGCGCGCTTCCAGGGCATCTCACTCAACCCACAGAAGCTGGCGGGCATGTGCGCCAAGCTCAAATGCTGCATGAACTACGAGATAGACGACTACGTGGAGGCAAGCCGCAAGATGCCGCCTAAAGATGTGACACTGCAGACCAAGGACAGCGACTTCCACCTGTTCAAGACCGATGTGCTGGCCGGCCTGGTCACCTACTCGACCGACAAGAACTTAGCCGCCAACATCGAGACCATCAGCGCCGAGCGTGCCCGCGAAATTATAGAGATGAACCGCCGAGGCGAAAAACCCCTCTCGCTAGCCAGCGACGGCACCAAGAAAGCAGTCAACAAACCCATCGACCTGCTTGAGGATGCCGACATCAGCCGCTTTGACCGCAGCAAACGAAAAAAGAAGTCGGGCAACCGACCTAAGGGCAACCGACCCGACAGCCGTAAGGGACAGGGACAGCGCCGCAACCAGTCCAAGGAGCGGCCGGCCGCCCAGAACGCGCCCAAGAAGCCTAAGGAAGAATGAGAACCATCTGTGTACTGGCAATAGTGGCCTTGGCGACCCTCTCCGCGTGCGACAGCAAGGTGTACGACACCTATCACCACACGCCATTAGCCGGGTGGGAGAAGAATGACACCCTGTACTACGACGTACCCCGCATTACGCGCGCCGGAATCTACGAGCTGACCCTCGGCGTGAGGACTAACAATGCCTTCCCGTTCATGGCTATCACCCTCATCGTAGACCAGACCATACTGCCCAGTCGCCAGACAGTTTCTGACACGCTCGACTGCCAACTGGTCAAGCCCGGTGGCACCTACAAGGAGGGCGGCATCAACTACTACGAGTACACCACCCATGTACGCACCCTTTCATTAGCCCCCCAGGACAGCCTGCACATCACCGTGCGTCACGACATGAAACGCGACATTCTGCCTGGCGTAAGCGATGTGGGCATAGCCCTCAGTTACGACAGCCACCACCCTACCCCTGTCATGGGGCGCTGACGCAGCCCTCTCCATAGAAACCCTAACATGCAAAACGGCCACCCGAACCCTCAACCGGTTCGGATGGCCGCTTTGTTTATTGCCCCATACCATCAGCCGGCACCCATCTACTGCGCCAGCCCATGTATCAGGCTATGTTGCGCTGGTTGCGCGAGGCATCTATACGCAGGAAGATAAACAGCAGGATGGTAAAGCCCCACAATGAGGAACCACCATAACTGAAGAAAGGCAACGGGATGCCGATTACAGGCGTAAGGCCGAGCACCATGCCCACATTGATAAACACGTGAAACAGGAAGATACTCAGCACACAGTAGCCGTATATTCGCCCAAACTTAAAGGGTTGTCGCTCGGTCAGGTAGATGAGTCGCAGTATCAGCGCTAAGAAGAGCAGCAGCACACCGGCCGACCCCACAAATCCCTCTTCCTCGCCCACGGTACAGAAGATGAAGTCGGTGTCCTGCTCAGGTACGAACTTGAGCTTAGTCTGCGTTCCGTTCAGGAAACCCTTGCCCTGCAGTCCACCCGAGCCTATCGCTATCTCGCTCTGATGAACATTGTAGCCCGCGCCAGCCAAGTCCTCATCCAGGCCCAGCAGCACGTTGATACGCACGCGCTGGTGTGGCTTCATAACGTCGTTGAGCACGTAGTCGGCAGAGTAAAAGAACAGCACAGAGCCTATGGCAAACAGCGCGATGAAGAAGTAGCTGCGTATGCGGGAGCCAAGCCCCTGATACACCAAGTACAGGGCCAGGCTGATGATGGCCACGAGCTGTATCCACACGATGTCGAAGGGGATAACGAATACCGAGAAGAGCAGCGCTAACAGCGTTACACCCACGGAGATAAACCCTAACAGATAGGCCACGCGCCGGTTGTTACAATACGAGTGTACCATACCCACCGAGAATATCTGTACCAACAGCAGCACCACAAACTTGCCCACCGAGGTGGGCGTGTCCAGCAACAGGATATGCTCGTACTTCACCCCCACCACGAAGTATATCACCATGGCCACCCCGGTAAAGAGGATGCTGCCCTGCATGCCCTCACGATAAAACATTAGGAAGAAAGACAGGTACACCAGGGCCGAGCCCGTCTCCTTCTGTCCCACAATGAAGAGCATAGGCAGCAACACCACGCCTATGGCCATGGCAAAGTCCTTCCACCGGTGTATGTCGAACCCATACGAGCTCATCAGTTTGGCCACCGCAAGCGCCGTGGCAAACTTGGCAAACTCAGCCGGCTGTAGGCGCAGCGGGCCCAGTACCAACCACGACCGCGAGCCCTTGATTTCGTGTGGATTAAAGATGGTTACGAAGAGCAAAAGCAGTAGCGCCCCGTAGATGAGGTAAGCAAAGGTGCTATACATACGGTCGTCGGTCATCATGATGACGAATCCCAACGCCAACGACGTGGCTATCCACACTATCTGCATGCCCGAGCGGCTGCTCATACTGAATATGTCCGTGCTGCCATACGTATAGCTGGCGCCACACACACTTATCCACCCAAAGACCAGCAAGGCCACATAGATGCCTACCGTCCACTTGTCCAGGGCCCTGAATACACCCTGCGGTTGTTTATCTGCTACTGGAGCCATAAGCTATTCGTTTCTTCTGGAATACCGCCGCGCGTGCCTCCGAGGCTGGCGACAGTTTACCCTTAATATATTGTTCCATCATCAGGTCGCCGATGGGCACACCGTAGTCGGCGCCCCAGCCACCGTTCTCCACGTACACCGCTATGGCTATCCGCGGATTGTTCATGGGGGCAAAGCCCATAAATACAGAGTGGTCGTGCCCCCTGTTCTGGGCCGTACCAGTCTTGCCGCACGCCTCGTAGTCGCTGCGGTTCATCGACCGACTCGTACCGCGCAGCACCGAGGCACGCATACCGGCCACCACATAGTTGTAGGCCCTACGCGACGCCTTGGTGTAATGCCTTCGCGTAAAGGCCGTGTCCAATGGCTCGTCCTGAACCTTGCGCACCACGTGGGGTGTATAGTAGTAGCCGCGATTGGCTATGGTGGCACACAGGTTGGCTATCTGCAACGGGGTCAGGTTTACCTCGCCCTGTCCTATGGATATGGATATGACCGTCAGCCCGTTCCACGAGCCGTGGTAAGCCTTGTCATAAAATTGTCCGTTGGGGATGAAGCCGCGCTTCTCGCCAGGTAGGTCAATGCCGAGCTTGTAACCGAATCCCATACTCTTCATATAATCGCGCCAGGTGTCAAGGGCCTCAAAACTGCTGTGGTACTTACGGCGGTTGCCGACCATGTAGTAGAGTCCCCAGCAAAAGTAGGCGTTACACGAGGTACCGATGGCGTCTACCAGGGCTATGGGCGAGGCATGGGAGTGACACCCCACATGCAGGCCACGGCAGTAGAACCCACGGTGACAGGGAAAGGCGGTGCCCGGTGACACGATGCCCTCGGTCAGGAACGTCAGGGCCTGCGAGGTCTTGAACGTGGAGCCCGGCGGGTACTGTCCCATGGTCGAGCGGTTAAGCAGGGGCTTCCACACGTTGTGCATGAGCGCCTTGTGGTTCTTTCCGCGCTGACGGCCCACCAGTATCCGCGGGTCGTATGTGGGCGACGACACCATGCAGAGCACCTCGCCCGTCGATGGTTCGATAGCTACAATAGAGCCTATCTTGCCTTCAAGGAGCCGCTCACCAAGGGCCTGCAGTTTGATGTCTATGCTGAGGGTGAGGTCCTTGCCAGCCACGGGCCGGCGGTCCAGTTTGCCTTTCTGGTAGCTGCCCTGGATGCGCCCGTGGGCATCGCGCAGCAGTATCTGGATACCTTTCTCGCCACGGAGTTTCTCTTCGTACGACTTCTCGACACCCTGCTTACCGATATAGTCACCCGACTGGTAGTAGCCGTCCTCATCTATATTGGCCTGCGACACTTCGGACACGTCGCCCAGCACATGGGCGGCGTTAGGATACTGATACTGACGGATGCTACGTTTCTGGACATAGAAGCCAGGGAAGCGGAACATCTTCTCACGAAACCTGCTGAACTCCTGGTCTGAGAGCTGGGGCAGGAAGAGCTGCTGGGTAAAGCGCGAGTAACCGGGGTTCTTGTTCCGGTCCTTAATATCATTCATGCGCTGGATAAAAAACTCCTTGGTAATGCCCAGGGCGTTACAGAACTCAAGGGTGTCCAGGTGGCCCTTCTCTTCGCTCATAATAACCATGATGTCGTAAGCAGGCTGATTGTAAACCAGCAACTGGCCGTTACGGTCGTAGATGACGCCACGCGAGGGGTACTCCACTTTCTTGAGAAAAGCGTTGCTATCGGCGTTGCGCTTGTAGTCATCGCTCAACAGCTGGAGCGTAAAGAGCCTCACGATGTACACCAGTACCACCGTGACGGCCACCCCAGCTATGACAAAGCGGCGTTTCTCTAAGTTGAAGTCTTTCATTTACAGCTTCCTTGCGTTTTCGATAACCAATATCAGCAGGGTGGTAAGCACGGTGCTTGCCAAGACACACGCCAGCCACTGGGGCCAGTTAAAGAAGCAGAACGCCTCGACCGTAAAAAACACAAGGCAGTAAATAAATACCGTTATCAGCGTATAGTACACATAGCTTGCCATGCCCAGCGTAGCTATCGACGGCTCCATGTCATCGGCAGCATCGCGGGTAAGAAAGGGCATAAGCAGATAGGGACGTATGAACCCCATGAACGTCAGAGATACGGTGGCCATGCCCGGCGTGTTGGCAAAGATGTCGAGCACCAGTCCCATGACGAAGCAGGAGAGGAGCATCGCCCACCGGGGGTAGTCGCGCCTGAAACGCATCACCATATATATATATAGCAGAGGCGTGGCGCAGCCAAACAAGTGTATGTGGTTGAGCACCAGGACCTGCGCCAGAAGTATCAGGACAAACAGCAATATCTCCTTAACTATCCCAAAGTTCATCGTTAATCCTTCTCTTTAATTTGAATAGAATCCTTAGCGGCATTGAGGATATCAATGCGCTCGTGCAGCTGTGAGTTGTCTATCACGCACACGTCGCGCAGGTTGGCAAAGTCAGTAGCCAACTGTATCTTGAGGCGATACGAGAGCCCGTCGGGCGAGTTGAACACGTAGCGTATCGTTCCCACCATGATACCGGCAGGGAAAACGGCCGAGTAGCCACTGGTAACGATGTTGTCGCTCTTGCTGAACCGTGCGTGACGCGGCACATCGTCTACGTAGGCCATGTGGGTATAGCCGCCCGTCCAGTGGAGATAGCCGAAGTAGCCCCGGCCCTGTATCATGCAACTGATGTTGGACTGGCTGTTGAGTACGGGTATCACCACGGCGTAATGGGCCGACACCTGGTACACGATGCCTACCACCCCACTGCCGCTTACCACGCCCATATCCTTGCGCACACCATCGGCAGCACCCCGGTCTATGGTAATCAGGTTGTCCTGCTCCGATACCGAGTTGTCTATCACCTTAGCCGGTATGAGCCGATAGCCCTCCAGGCCCTGGGCCTTTACCCGGGCTATCAGCGTGCTGTCTGCGTGTACATTGGCCAACTGGTCGGTAAGTGCCTGCACCTGGCGGTCCAGCGCTATGTTGCGCAGGGTAAGGGCCTCGTTGGTCTTGGACAGCGCAAAGTAAGAGGCCACCTTGGCATCCCACTCATAGACCTTTCCGGCTACTGCATTGGCCGACGAGAACCACACGCTGCCCTGATAGCTGTTGCCATGGACTAACAGCACCAAGCCAATGACCTCGAATAAGACGAAGAGGAACCAATGATTATACTTATTCAGAAACTCTAACAGGTTCCGCATGGGTCTTAGCGCATCAGGAAGGAGAACTTATCCACGTTCTTCAGTGCCACACCAGCACCGCGGGCCACGCTGTGCAATGGGTCTTCAGCGATATGGAACGGGATGTTTATTTTCTCCTGGAGGCGACGGTCGAGGCCGCGGAGCAGGGCACCGCCACCACTGAGGTAGATACCGTTCTTGACAATATCGGCATACAGCTCAGGCGGCGTATTCTCCAGGGCCGAGAGCACGGCGTTCTCTATCTTGGCCACAGTCTTGTCCAGACAGTGGGCTATCTCCTGGTAGCATACAGGCACCTCCATAGGCAGCGCCGTGATACGGTTTGGACCGTGAACCACATAGTCCTCAGGAGCCTCCTCGCCCAGGTCGGTCAGGGCAGAGCCCACGTGTATCTTAATGCGTTCAGCCATACGTTCAGACACCTTCACGTTGTGCTGGCGGCTCATGTACTCCTGGATGTCGGCTGTCAGGTCGTCGCCAGCGATACGTATCGAGTTGTTAGACACGATACCGCCTAACGAGATGACGGCTATCTCGGTACTGCCACCACCGATGTCGACTATCATATTACCCTCAGGAGCCTCAACGTCGATACCTATACCGATGGCGGCTGCCATAGGCTCAAAGATGAGGTACACGTCGCGTCCGTCGGCATGCTCGGCGCTATCGCGCACGGCGCGCAACTCCACCTCGGTAGACCCCGAGGGAACGCCGATGACCATACGCAGCGAGGGAGAGAACAGACGGCTGCCCGTGTGTACCATCTTGATCAGACCACGCATCATCTGCTCACAGGCAGAGAAGTCGGCTATCACACCGTCGCGCAGAGGACGCACCGTACGTATGTTGTCGTTCGTCTTCTCGTACATCATCTTGGCCTTTTGGCCCACGGCTATCATCTTGCCGTCCGCGCGGTTGAGGGCCACCACCGATGGCTCGTCTACCACTATCTTATCATCACTGATAATGATAGTGTTGGCGGTGCCAAGGTCCATCGCAATTTCCTGAATAAATGAAAAAAATCCCATTGTGAATATCTTTATAGCTATAAATTATCGTTTATGGTAGCCCGAGCCCCTTCCCGGGATGAGGGGGCCCTGGCTATGGGTGCCCTGTTACTTGACAAACCACTCGTGAATGGCCGTGTCGTAATGGCTGCTTACGCCAAACGCACGGGCAGCCAGCATCTTGCGGTCCTCGATGTCGGTCTGGGCGCCCTTCTCGTTGAGTATATTGAGCAGCACGCCATACTCAGCCTTGCTGGGTACGATGACCACGTCCTTGAAGTTCTTGGCTCCGGCGCGGATAAGCGAGATGCCGCCTATGTCTATCTTTTCAATGATGTCGGCCTCCGAGGCACCGCTGGCCACGGTCTGCTCAAATGGGTAGAGGTCCACGATGACCAGGTCGATGGCAGGGATGGCATACTCTTCCATCTGGGCCAGGTCGCCCACGTTCTCCCGACGGGCCAGGATGCCTCCGAATATCTTGGGATGAAGCGTCTTGACGCGGCCGCCAAGGATGGAGGGATAGCTGGTCACTTCCTCGACCTTCTGGCACTCATATCCTAACGACTCGATAAACTTCTGCGTGCCACCGGTCGACAAGAATTTCACACCTGCTTCATTGAGTTTCTTCAGCAACTCATCCAGACCGTCCTTGTGGAACACGGAGATGAGCGCGGTCTTTATCTGCTTTGTTTCTGCCATAATAGTATTTTGCTTTACAATAATTTGCAAAATTACTGCTTTTCCGTGACTAATAGAGACAAAAAAGGCGGAAAATTTCTTTCCCGCCTAATAATTTATCTTAAATCAACACTTCTCAGTAAGTGGCCTTAAGATACTTGTCCTTGAGCGCGCCCTTGACATCGTTTTTCTCCAGGATGGCGGGCAGGTTGGCGTAGTTCTTGCGGAAAGCGGCCACCAACTCGGCAAATCGCTCTGGATAGTAGCTGATGGCCCGGCCGGTAGACTCGAGCGTGCCCAGCTCCTCATTGAACACTATGTACGACTTATTGCGGCGCAGCATGTAGTTATTCTGGTATATACGGCGGAAGGCGCCCACCAGCCCATCGGCCACGTCAGGCGCGTCGGCGGGGAAAGTTATCACTACGGTCTTCTCGGTGGCGCAGTCGGTCTGGGGAACCTTGACCGTCATGGCCAGGGCGTTACCGTCGTACTCGAAGGGAACCTCCTGCCCATTGACCGTCACTTTCTCGGGCACAGCCTGGGCTACGGTCTTCACATAGAACTGCCGCTGGGCGGGCATACCGCTATACTGGCCCTGGCGCTGCCCTATCTTCACCGTGAGCACGCGCCCCTGGCGCTGGGCCGACAGCTGCGTACGGGCATACTGGGTAGCATAGTCCTTGTCGTTGCCGTTGTCCTCGTACATTGAGAATGTGCCCGACACGCCGGGATAGACGGTAACGTACACGGGCTCGTCATTACCCTTGAGGTTCTTTACCTTGCCGTACTCGGGGATGACGGCACCGGCCTTGACGAAGAGGGGGTACTCATCGAGATGGTAGTCGGCCTCGATAACACGGCCTCCCTGATAGAGGCGGCCCGAAGACACCTCGTACCAGTCGTTGCCAGCAGGCAGCCAGGTCTTGTGGCGGACCACGCCGTCCTTCATGGGGGCAGTAATAGGGCTTACCAGCATCTGGTCGCCAAACATGTACTCGTTCTTGTACTGATAAGCCTCGGGGGCTTCAGAATAATCGTAGTACATGGGGCGGCAGAGCGACAGGCCCTCGTCGTAGGTCTTGCGGGCCATGGCATATATATACGGGGCCATGCGGTAGCGGTTCAGGATGATGTCGCGCAGGATGGTAAAGTTATCATGGGAGAACACCCAGGGCTCCTTGTCGAGCACCGAGCTCTTGGTCGAGTGGGTACGCAGTATGGGACTGAGGGCTCCGAACTGCATCCAGCGTATGTACAGCTCTGGGTCTATGTGATCAGCGCGCTGATGGCCGCCTATGTCGTGGCTCCAGTAACCGTAGAGCACGTTAGAGGCCGTAGAGTTGAAGTAAGGCTGGAAGTCGAGCGAGTTCCAGCTTATCTTGGAGTCGCCCGAGAAGCCTATCTGGTAGCGGTGGTTGCCCAGGCCGCCCCAACGGTGGTACAGCATGGGACGGGTGTCGTGGTGGCGCTCCATGTCAGTAAAGGTGGTGTAGTTTATCCACCACGTGTTGCCCAGTTTGGGGAACGCCTTGTCGTTAAGGCCCTGCTGCCAGTCGAGCCACCAGAAGCTCACGCCCATCTTCTCCATCGGGCGGAGCACCTCGTTGTACCAACCCTCCATGAACCGCTTGTCTGAGGCAGCCCAGGGTATGTCCTTCTTGGTCGCGGGGTCTATACCCATCCACTTGGCCATAGCTGGATACTGGTCTTCGTAACTCTTGATGCCGTCGGCGGGGTGCAGGTTGAGCGTCACGTCTATCTGCTTGTTACGAACCCACTTGATAAAGCCCTCGGGGTCGGGAAAGAGACGGCGGTTCCACGTATAGCCGGTCCAGGCGCCACGCCCCTTCTCAGTGTAGTGCCAGTCCATGTCTACTACCAGCACGTCGAGGGGTATGTTGTAGGTGTCAAAATTGTCTACCAACCGGCGCAGCTCGTTATCGGTATAGCACCAGTAGCGCGACCACCAGTAGCCGAAAGCGTAGCGGGGCGGGAGGGGCACGCGGCCCGAGAAGACGGTAAAGTCGCGCAGTGCCTTCTTGTAGTTATGACCGTAGGCCATGAAGTACCAGTCCTGGTTCTTGCCTTCCTCCTGACGGTGGCTCACCCAGGGCCAGTCAGAGTGGTCGAACACGTAGCTACCAGAGTCGTCGATAAACGTCCAGCCACTGCGCGAGAGCAGGCCGTCCTCGATGGGCATCGGGGTCTTGCCACCCAGCAGATTGCCATCGTATCCGTCCAGCGTGCGATAGGTTCCTTTCAGATTCAGGGTATCCTTCTGCCCTGGTTTCCAGGCAAACCGGCGCACGCCCTTAGCCTTGGCCGACGTAATGGTCAGGTTGGCGGGGCCAAAGGCGCCACTGCCCTTGCGGTAGCGTATCACCATCTGGGCGGTGGTTATCTCCACGTTCTTGCCGCTTTGGCGGGTGCTAAACTTCACGGCTGGGTAGTCGCGGTTGACAGCCACGAAGGAGCGGCCGTCCTCAAACTTGCCATCAGGCGAATACTCTAATCGCGCCACGCCATCAGTGACGAGCGATATTCTCACATTGGGGTCTTGGTAGGCCACGTTCTTCTGCGCCTGGGCCTGCAGGGCGCAGAGGGCCAAGGCTACCGTAAATACGGACTTGGCCGTCAGGAATACTTTCATTGTTGCCTTATTGTTTTCAGTTGCTTATTAGTTTTCAGTACATGTCCGCCACTATGCCCCTGTGGGCTGCTGACGTAGCGGAGGTTAGCGCAAGCTGAGCGGCATGAGCTTGCTCTGATACCCGAAGCGATGCCTAACTTCTGCAAAGTTAGCGCGAGCTGAGCGGCATGAGCTTGCTCTAATGCCCGAAGCGATGCCTAACTTCTGCAAAGTTAGTAAAAAAAACTCTGTTACACCCTGTTTTCCCCATTTTTTACCTCCCGGCACGCCCCATTGGGGGCATTTCCGCCAAACAGGTCTGTCAAAACGACTTTCGACACCTCCGCCCATACCGCCACGACCCTGCCCGGCTCCGTCTGAAGACACGGAACGTACATCCGGAAGTTCAGGATGGACATCCGAGAGTTTGGCACACACATTCGGAACCTCCGGACGGAGCCAGCGGGACCGACCAGTCTGCGCGCAGATAGCACCACAACACCAGGACGGGGCCGTTGCCCCACCTGTGGCAACGGCCCCGTCCCCTATGTATATTCGTCCCGAACCGCCTGACGGCCACGGTACTATCTATCACAGCTCACGCTACTGCCAAGCGCTACTGCACCACGCGGGCCACGCTATACCTTAGCGTCGGTAAGACACTTGTCCAACTCGGCCATAATGGCCTTGCGATCCATGTGCTGCCCTATGAACACCATCTTCTGCATACGGTCGCCGTAGGTGTCGTCCCAGTCCTGGCGCAAGCCTGCTTCGCGCTCCAGCAGGTCGTGGAGCTCATCCTTGGGCATAGTGGCGTACCACTGGCCAGCGTTCTTGAGCCCCATCTGACGGCCAGCCTGCTCAAAGAGATAGCAAGTCTCGGGCTCGTCGGCAAACCAGCAGAGGCCCTTGCAGCGGATAACGCCCTTGGGCCAGTGGCGAGCCACAAATTCGTCAAAGAGAGCCAGGTCGAGCGGGCGGCGGCGGTAGTACACGAATGTGCCGATGCCGTACTCCTCGACCTCGCCACCCTCGTGGTCGTGATCATGGTCGTGGTGATGATGGAGGTGCTCGTGATCATGGCCCTCGTGTTCGTGGTGGTCATGGTGGTGCTCGCCCTCCTCATGATTGTGGTGGTGGTCATCCTCCTCATCATCGTCTACGTCACCGTGGTGATGCTCTATCTCATCAATCCAGGCGGCGGAGGTAGCAACCTCGTCGAAATCGAAGCGGCCCGTGTTGATAATACGGTCTAAGTCTACCTCGCCATAGTCACAGGGAATAATCTCAGCCTTGGGCTGGATGGCGCGGATAACCTGGGTAACGTGCTCGAGGTCGGCCGGAGCCACCTCAGAAGCCTTGTTGAGCAGGATGATGTTGCAGAACTCCAGCTGCTGGATAACCAGGTTCTCCAGGTCGTCTTCGTCCAGGTTGGTGCGGGTCAGGTTCTCGCCGTTGCCAAACTCGTCCTTCATGCGCAGGGCATCTACCACCGTCACGATACAGTCCAGCCGGGCCACGCCGTCCTTGACATACTGCGGGCCCATGGTGGGGATAGAGCAGATGGTCTGGGCGATGGGGGCAGGCTCGCAGATGCCGCTGGCCTCGATGACTATGTAGTCGAAGCGTTTCATCTCGACTATCTCGCGTATCTGCTCTACCAAGTCCATCTTCAGCGTACAGCAGATGCAACCGTTCTGGAGCGCCACGAGGCTGTCGTCTTTCTTGTTGACCACTCCGCCCTGCTGTATGAGGTCGGCGTCGATGTTAACCTCGCCTATATCGTTGACAATGACCGCAAACTTGATGCCCTTCTTATTGGCCAGGATGCGGTTCACGAGCGTTGTCTTACCACTGCCTAAGTATCCGGTAAGCAACAGTACTGGAATTTGCTTTGTGTTCATAATTATAATTACGTTAGTACTCACCAGCCGAACAGCAAAAATCATACCAAAGCGGCCCATGGTCGCCACTTTTTTATCGGCGTAAATGGCTGACACCATGGCTTCTGCGGCTTTTGGGCGAGCCACTACCCATCCAAGGGCGACAGTCTTGATCAGGACCGCGATACACATTATTATATATACGGCCAAAAAACTATGTAAGAAAGTCAAAAAACACAAGGGCACTTGCCGTCAAAAAAATTAACTTTGCAATATTAAATCTTTTAAACATGAAGACCAAGGAAAGTTTTTTCGCCGTTGACCTCGGCGCCACCAGTGGCAGAACCATCGTAGGTACGTTGGCCGACGGGAAGATACAGCTCGAGGAGATTACCCGCTTCGGCAACCCGCTTATCAATATGGGCGGCTACTTCTACTGGGACCTCTTCGCACTCTACAACGAGATTATTAAGGGACTGAAGGCCGTGGCCACACGAGGCATAGCCATCAGCAGTATAGGTATAGACACCTGGGGATGCGACTTTGTGTGCATTGGCGACGACGGACAGCCTCTGCGCAACCCACTGGCGTACCGCGACCCCCACACGGTGGGCATGATGGAGCAGTACTTTGCCACTAAATTGCCCCGAGCCGAGGTTTACCGCCGGACGGGCATCCAGCTGATGAACTTCAACTCTCTTTTCCAGCTATACACCATGGGCGAGAACGCCAACTCGGCTCTGAAGAATGCCAAGAAGATACTCTTCATGCCCGATGCCCTGAGCTATCTGCTTACGGGTACGGCGGTATGCGAGTACACTGTGGCGTCGACCTCAGAGATGCTCAACCCTGCCACAGGCGACCTGGACGAGACACTGTTGGCCAGCGTGGGTCTGCGGCGCGACCAGTTTGGCACGCTCACACATCCGGGCACGGTTATCGGCACCATCAACGCGTCGGTACAGAAGCAGACGGGCCTGGGGGCCATACCCGTAGTGGCCGTAGCAGGCCATGACACGGCCAGCGCCGTGGCTGCCGTGCCGGCTCAGAACGAGAACTTCGCCTACCTAAGCAGTGGCACGTGGAGCCTGATGGGCATCGAGTCGCCCCACGCCATCATCAACGACCGCAGCTACGAGCTCAACTTCACCAATGAGGGCGGCGTAGGCGGCACCACACGTTTCCTGAAAAACATCTGCGGCATGTGGCTCTATGAGCGCTGTCGCTTAGAGTGGCCCGAGCTCCAGGGCCTCAGCCATGCTGAACTGCAGAAGGAGGCTTGGGAGATACAAGACAACCACAGCATCATATTCCCCGACGATCCGTGCTTCGCCAACCCCGACTCGATGGTGGGGGCCATCCAGCAGTACTGCCGGGAGCACGGGCGACCCGTCCCAGAGGGCCACGCACAGATATGCCGCTGCATATTCGACTCATTAGCGCTACGGTACAATGAGGTACTGGGCTATCTACATGAGTTTGCACCGTTCGACATCGACGTGCTGCACATCATTGGCGGCGGCTCTAAGAACGACTTCCTCAACCAGCTCACGGCCGACGCTTGCGGCATCACCGTGCTGGCCGGCCCGCAGGAGGGAACGGCCCTGGGTAACGTAATGATGCAGGCCAAGGCGGCCGGAAGCGTAGACGACATCTGGCAGATGCGCCGCATCATAGCCGAGTCGGTGGAAATGAAGAAATATGAACCCAAAAACAAATAAACACATGAAGACCGAAAACATTGAGAAAAACTACGCGACCGCCAAGGCGCGTTATGCCGAACTGGGCATTGATACAGACAAGGCCATTGCCACCCTGGAGAAGACCCCTATATCCCTGCACTGCTGGCAGGCCGACGACGTAACCGGCTTTGAGAGCAACTCTGCCCTGACAGGTGGCATCCAGGCCACGGGCAACTATCCCGGCAAGGCCCGCAACATCGACGAGCTGCGCGCCGACATCGAGAAGGTACAGAGCCTGCTGGCCGGTACTTACCGCCTCAACCTGCACGAGACTTACGGTGAGTTTGGCGGCAAGTTCGTGGACCGCGACCAGGTAGATGCCTCTTATTTTCAGGGCTGGATTGACTGGGCCAAGGAGCACAACCTCAAGCTCGACTTTAACTCTACCAGTTTCTCACACCCCAAGAGCGGCAGCCTGTCGCTGGCTAACCCCGACAAGTCTATCCGTGACTTCTGGATAGAGCACACTAAGCGCTGCCGCCGTATAGCAGACGCCATGGGTAAGGCTCAGGGCGACCCGTGCATTATGAACATCTGGATACATGACGGCTCAAAGGATTTGACCGTTGAACGTTATCGCTACCGTCAGATTCTCAAGGAGAGCCTCGACGAAATACTCTCCGAGAAACTTCCTGACATGAAGTCGTGCCTGGAAGCAAAGCTCTTCGGCATCGGCCTTGAGGCCTACACCGTAGGTTCACACGATTTCTACGCTGGCTACTGCTCCAAGAACAATGTCATCTACACCCTGGACACTGGCCACTACGAGCCCACCGAGAATGTAAGCGACATGGTGTCGAGCCTGCTCCTCTTCGTGCCCGAACTGATGCTCCACGTGAGCCGCCCCATGCACTGGGATTCTGACCACGTCACCCTCTTCGACGACAACACTCGCAACCTGTTTACTGAACTTGTCCGTGCCGATGCCCTTGGTCGCGCACACATCGGCCTTGACTATTTCGACGCTTCTATCAACCGTATCGGAGCCTACATCATCGGCGTGCGTGCTGCTCAGAAATCGCTGCTTCAGGCCCTGCTCGAACCGCTCGCCACACTGCGCAAGTACGAGGACGAAGGCAAGGGCTTTGAGCGTCTGGCACTGCTCGAGGAGGCTAAGACACTGCCTTTCGGCGCTGTCTACGACTACTTCAACCTAAAGAACAACGTGCCTGTAGGCGAGGACTACATCGCCGAAGTTCAGAAGTACGAGCGCGACGTGCTCTCTAAGCGATAATTTACCATAGCATGCTGCGAAGCATATAATTCTCAATATGCCGAGAGGCATTAGTTTGTGTTTTTATACATTTCAATACTTCCCCGGCCAGCGACGGCCGGGGTTTTTGTTTGCCGCGAGGGCCACGGGCGCGCCCGGAGCCATCGCGGCCCTTCGCGTACGGGCATAAAAAATCCCCAAGACCACGAGGGGACTTGGGGACTATATTAATATAGGTATAGGGGCTTAGCGCAGTTTCTTGATGACGGGCGTTACGAGTGCCTCCATAATGTCGTAGCCCTTGCCGTTGGGATGTACGCCGTCGCGGGTAAGCTCGGGCTTCATCCGGCTACCGTCCTCGGTAACCATGGCGCTGAAGTAGTCTACATAGGGTATCTTGTTGGCCTGGGCATAAGCCTTTACACGGGCATTGAGACTGCGTATCTTCTGGATGACATTGGTTGCGGCCTTGTTCCAGTGCATCTCGCCGGCTGGCAGACACGAGGTGAGTATTACCTTTATCTTATGGGCACGCGCCAGCTCTACCATAGACACCACATTGCCGTAAGTAAGGTTCTCGTCGTAGGGACCTGTGTTCTCGGCGATGTCATTGGTACCATAGTTGATGACTACCACGCGGGGCTGCAGGTTGATAACATCCTCACGGAAGCGGAGCAGGAACTGGTAAGAAGTCTGGCCGCCGATGCCACGGTCTATAAACTGGTTCTGCTCGAAGTAGGACTTGTGGGTGCGTATCCACCCGATGGTGATAGAGTTGCCCATAAACACCACGCGCTTCTCCCCTTTCTTGGGAGCCCCTAACGCAGCGTTGGCCTTGTCAAAGTTGCGAAATTTGGAGAAGTCTACCTTCTGAGCGTTGACCGATGACACGGCCATACATAGACAGGCGACAGCTGTCAGTAATCTACGTTTGTTCATAATAACTGTTTTTAGTAATTAATAATAGTCTCTTTGTTTTTGAGTGCCGCGGGCAGCCGACTTATCTGTCCCTGCCAGCCCCGCGGCGGTGGACTCAGCGTATGCCGTTGCTCTCGAAGAATTTCTGGAAGAACAGCAACTGATAGTCGATGGCGTTGTGCCAGTACTGGGGATTGTGGCCACCGGGACGGGTGGTAAAGTCGTGGTCTATGCCACGGCCTAACAGCCGCTCGTGCAGGCTCTTGTTGACCTCCAAGAAAAAGTCGCTCTCGCCGCAGTCAATGGTGATGGCCAGGTCATGGTTGTTAATACGCCCTATCTGGTTAACCACCACGTTGTCGTCCCAGCGCTTACGGTTGTGAGCCATTTCGCCGAGCGAGTACTTTATTTCCCAGTTCTGGGGAAAAGGGCGGAAGTCTACGCCACCACTCATACTACCGCAGGCACCATACGTGTCCTTGTGGCGGAAAGCCAGGTAGAGCGCGCCATGACCACCCATGCTCAGGCCGGTCACAGCCCGACCCTTGCGGTCGGCGATGGTCTTGTAGTGGCTGTCTATATAGCTCACGAGTTCCTTAGCAGTAAAGGTCTCGTACTGCAATTTCTTATTAATGGGGCTGTCTATGTACCAGGAGTTGAGCGCGTCGGGTGTCACGAATATCATGCCCTTCTCATCGGCTATCTCGGGCAGGTCCGACTTCACCTTCTCCAACCAGTACTTGCAGTTGCCCGTGGCACCGTGGAGCAGATAGACCACGGGGTAACGGCGGTCGCGCGTCTTGCGAGTCTCCGCGGGCGCTATCACGACAGTCTTTACATCCTTATTCATCACGGTGCTGTGTACCATCACGGTATCTACCTTGGCCGCCAGTGCTCCTAACGACACTAACAGGCCCATACTTATTAACAAGAGTTGTTTCATCTGCGTTGGAAATTGTCTTAGTGACGACAAAGTTAACCATTTTCTATAAGAATGTTTCAGAAAATGGCAAAAAAATGTCATTCCTGCCCACCACAGCCTCCGATGGTAGCCCCGCCAGCTCACGCCCCCACGGCGGCATGGCCTGGGACGGGTCAGCCACCTTTTTTAGCCTCATAGCGAAAAAAGTAGCCCGAAAGGCGATAACATTCTCAAAAAAATGTTGTAACTTTGTCGAAAAGCAAGACTATCACCGTATGCAGAAAAGCAAATACTTGGTCACCAATGACCGCGACATACTATGGGGCCTTACCGTTAGCACCGTGGGCTACGAAGAGATAGGCGGCGGCGAGGACTACCCTACCAAGGGCCATGCCGACGGCTACTACTTTGACACCGCCAAGGGGCGCGAACTCAACGAGTACCAGATGCTCTACGTTACCCGTGGCGAGGGCGTATTCGAGTCGACCAACCAGAGAATCACCCGGCTGCGCGAAGGCGACATCTTCTTGCTTTTCCCCCACGAGTGGCACAGCTACCACCCCTCGGGCAGTGGCTGGAACTGCTACTGGATAGGCTTCAAGGGCCGCAACGTCGACGACCGTGTCCGCGCCGGCTTCCTCTCGCCTCAGCACCCCATTTATCACGTCGGTTTCTCGGACCAGCTTATCCGCCTCTTCGACTCTGCTTATCACGCCGCTGTCCAAGAGGCTGCCTACTCGCAGCAACTGCTTGCCGGGATAGTCAATCACTTGATAGGGCTGATGTATTCACTGGAACGCAATATCCAGCTGAGTAAGAACAGCGAGCACGTGGACATGGTGAACCGCGCCAGGTTTATCATGCGCAAGGAGGTGGAAAGCGATGTAACCGTACAGCAGATTGCCGAACAGCTCGGAGTAAGCTACTCCAGCTTCCGGAAACTCTTCAAGGAGTACACGGGCATCTCGCCGGCGCTATACCAGCAAGACCTGAAGCTACAGAGGGCCAAGGAGCTGCTTACCACCACCGACCTTATCATCAAGGAGATTGCCTACAGGCTCAACTTCGACTCGCCCGATTATTTCTCTTCTAAGTTCAAACTTAAAACGGGTCTCAAGCCGAGCGATTTCCGTAATATGGACAGATAACATCATACATTAATAATATATAGATCATGAAAAGTATTATAGACGGTCGCCCCCTGCTCAAGAAGGAGATAGACCAGATAGCCGAAGTTGCAGGTTACCTGTGGCAGAACGGCTGGGCAGAGCGCAACGGTGGCAACATCACCGTAAATATCACCAAGTATGCCGACGATGAAATCAAGCACCTGCCTGCCATCAGCGAGATAAAGCACATCGGGGTCACCCTGCCCCACCTCAAGGGCTGCTACTTCTACTGCAAGGGCACCGGCAAGCGTATGCGCGACCTGGCCCGCTGGCCGCTTGACAACGGCAGCGTGATACGCATCCTGGACGACTGCGAGAGCTATGTCATCATAGCCGACAACCCCGTTCAGCCCACCTCGGAGCTGCCCAGCCACCTGAGCGTACACAACCGGCTCATTGAGAAGGGGTCGCCCTATACCGCCACGGTACACACTCACCCTATAGAACTTATCGCCATGAGCCACAACAAGAAGTATATGGGCAAGGATGTACTCACCAAGATACTGTGGAGCATGATTCCCGAGACCAAGGCTTTCTGCCCGTTAGGACTGGGCGTGGTGCCGTACGAGTTGCCAGGCAGTCTGAAGCTGGCAGACGGCACGCTGAAGGAGCTGGAGGACTATGACGTGGTATTGTGGGAGAAGCACGGCGTGTTTGCCAAGGGCCTGGATGCCATGGATGCCTTTGACCAGATAGACGTACTCTCCAAGAGTGCCAAGATATACATTGACGCCAAGTGCATGGGATTTGAGCCCGACGGCATGACCGATGAGCAGCTCAAGGAGATGAGCGCGGCGTTTAACCTACCCAAATAACGCGGTGCACAGCGCCATGACATAAACGACAACCACATCGGAGGGTCTGTAAGGGCTGGATAAGATGTCGGGGAGAACCCCTACATTTTATCCAGCCTCTTTTTTAGCGGCTACGAGGGCCGGGGCCAACTCCCAAATCCATTAATACAAGAGAGATGATAGGAAAAGACTATACACAAGGTAACATCTGGCGCAACATCACGGACTTTGCGCTGCCCTACATGCTGGCTTACTTCCTGCAGATGCTGTACGGACTGGCCGACCTGTTCGTGATAGGCCGGTACTGCGACGTGAGCAGCATCACGGCGGTTTCTATCGGTGCCCAGGTCATGCACATGGTCACCGTGGTCATCATCGGCCTGGCCATGGGTACCACGGTGCTCACCGCAAGGGCCGTGGGCTCGCACGACACGGGCCGGGCGGCATCAGTGATAGGCAACACGGTAACGCTGTTTGCCCTATTAGCCATGCTGACCACCGGGGCCATGCTCTGGGGACGCGATGCTATCGTCAGTATGATGGACACTCCGCCCGAGGCCGTCGCCGGAACAGCCCATTACCTCACAGTGTGTTTCGCGGGCATTCCCTTCATCGTGGCGTACAATGTCATTGCCTCTATCTTCCGAGGACTGGGCGACTCGACACGGCCTATGTACTTTGTGGCCGTGGCCTGCGCGGTCAACATAGCGCTCGACTTCCTCTTCATCGGCTACATGGGGTTGGGGCCTATCGGCGCGGCCCTCGGCACCATGCTTTCGCAGATGGCCAGCGTACTGGTGGCGCTCGTGGTGATACGCCGCCAGCGCGCCATGCTACACATTACGGGCCGCGACCTACGCTTGCAGCAGCGGGTCATCGGTCACATTTTTAACATAGGCGTGCCGGTGGCCCTGCAGGACGGCTTTATCCAGGTGGCCTTTATCGCCATCACCGTGATAGCCAACGGACGAGGGCTGATAGATGCCGCGGCCGTTGGGATTGTCGAGAAATTTATCGGACTGGTATTCATCGTACCATCGGCCATGCTGGCCACCGTGTCGGCCCTGGCTGCCCAGAGCATAGGAGCCGGCGACAGCCTACGGGCAAAACAGGTGATGTGGCGCGCCATGGCCATATCGGTGGGCTATGGCGTGGCGATGGCCTTAGTGCTCCAGGTTACACCGCGGTGGGCCGTGGGCCTGTTTACCACTGACCCTGCCGTGCTGGCCCAGGGAGCCGACTATCTGCGCGGGTATGCCTGGGACTGCATATTCGCCGGTGCCCACTTCTGCTTCAGCGGTTTCTTCACGGCCTGTGGCTACTCGCTCATCTCCTTTGGCCACAACATGGCTTCCATCTCACTGGCCCGCATCCCGCTGGCATACCTTTCTTCGGTCTATTATCCCACTACGCTGTTTCCGATGGGCATCTCTACCTGCATAGGGTCCTTCCTGTCGTGCCTTATCTGCATCGTGGCCTATCGGTGGATGGTGCGCCACCAGCGGTTTGGCCTGGCGGCATAGCCCATAGCACACGCCCCTAAACAGCTGACCATGGTCCCTTTACAGGGAGCGCCCCCAGGGCCATAGCTGGCCATCGGGAGAGGAAAAAGTGACACGCTTTGTAAAAAAGTTGCCGTCGTGTCAATATTTTTTAAGATATTTTCCTATCTTTGCAGAAGACAGGCTGCACCTCAGCAATTCAAATAAGTTTGATTGCCTTCGGTTTGCACTGCCTTTGCAGAGGTTAGGAGGCTCGCCGGACAGGCTCCAAGGGGCTGTCCGGCCGTCATTTCTTAATCTGCGACTACCCGCACAAGGTGGCCGAGTATCTGACAACGACTAACGAGCATGAAGCAAATCGTATTCAACCGCCGCAACGAGCTACTGCGTGTGCCCCTCACGCGGGCCATGTTCTATGAGGCTTTCGGCAACTACTGCTACGGTGTATTTGCCAACAAGCAGAAAGTAATGTTACCCGTGGGACTGGCCGAGGTGGAGCGTCTCATCCAGGTGAAGCCCGAGGCCGACCAGCCTACCTTTATCCGCATCGGCAAGCGCTACATTGTAAACGCCGACATGATAGTCCAGGTCAACATGAGCAGTCAGCGGCTCATCCTCTCCGACTTTGACCACCCCGACCACTTCGCCCTGCCCATCTCTAAGGATGCCCTCAGGGCCATTAAGCAACTATACGAACAACAGATGATATGGAAATAGGACGGACCATTACCATAGGCCGCATGGGGCAGCAGCCCATGCACATAGCCGATACCACCGTAGACCCAGAGCACGCCCGCCTGCGCCGCACGGGCACCGACACCTACCAGATAGAAGACATGGGGGCGGCCAAGGGGGTCTTCGTATTCGGCATGCGCGTGGTACGCAAGACCATCAAGGCCGACACGCCCATTTTCTTAGGGCAGTACAAAACATCGGTACGCCAACTGCTCACCGACCGGTCGTCGGTAGACCTGCAGCAGGTGTGGGCCAACTACGAGCACGAGAAAGTAAAGTGGGACCGATACTCGATGCTGGTCAACTCGATACGTATGCTCACCCCCATCATCACCATGCTGCTGGCCCAGACCGTGGGCCAGAACTGGATAGTGTCGGTGGTAGTGTTAGTGGTGGTCATGGTGGTGGCCATCGTGGCCGGCGAGAAGGTACTCGAAAAGAAGACGCTGGCCATGGCCGAACTCAACACGCGTATGCAGACCGACTACGTGTGCCCCCACTGCCACCGCTTCTTGGGACTGGTGCCCTACGCCGTGCTCCGCAGTCGCCACTACTGCCCCAACTGTGGCGTGCCCATCCAGTGATACACCTTATTATATATAATACTTATAATATATGCGCAACATTATCATCTGCCTGCTCATGGCCCTGCCCCTGTCGGCCATAGGCCAGGGCATCATCAAGCATGACACCCGGGCAATCGTCAAGCCCAAGACCGCACAGGCCAAGAAGTCTACGGGGGCATCCCAAAATCCAGTAGCCAAGCTGTTAAAGGACATGGTGCGCGTGCAGGGCGGCACCTACACCATGGGAGCCACTGCCGAGCAGGGCAGCGATGCCTACGAATGGGAATATCCTACCCACAGAGTAACGGTGAGCAGTTTCTACATCTGTAAATATGAGGTAACGCAAGCCCTATGGAAAGCTATAATGGGCGGCAAGAATCCTTCGTGCTGGCCAGGAGACAAGCGGCCGGTGGAATGTGTGTCGTGGACCGACATACAGACATTTATCCAACGCCTCAACGCCCGCACTGGAAAACATTTCAGGCTACCCACCGAAGAGGAATGGGAGTGGGCGGCCCGCGGTGGCAACCGTAGCCGGGGCTATAAGTACAGCGGTAGCAATGACTGCACCAAGGTAGCCTGGCATTACCACAACTCCAAAAGTAGTTTACGCACCTACAATGTAGGGACTAAACTGCCCAACGAGCTGGGCCTCTACGACATGTCGGGCAACGTACGCGAGATAGTCTCCAACGCTTACCTTTCGTACAAAGACACCCCAAGGGCCCTCGTCGCTAACAGTTCGGACCTAGTTACCATACGCGGTGGTCACTTCTGGGACAACGACCGGCTTTGCCGTGTGTCCTACCGCATGGATATGCACCAGGAAGCCGTTGCACAGCAATATACGGGGTTCCGTTTAGCTGCCTCATCACTCTGACGGGGGGCTTTTGTCACGTCAGAGGGGGCTTTCGTCCGCTAAAGGGTAAAATGTTTGGACACATGGCCAACTTCTACTACCTTTGCAGCAGATACAAATAACTCATTAACAACCATTACCATTATGTTTGACAACAACACCACCATCCGCGGCAACAAGAAGCCCGCCAACACAAGCGAAGAGACCAAGCGTAGTAACCACATAGCTGCCAAGGCATCGGCCGCCGCCATCTTAGGCGCTGCCCTCGGTGTAGCAGGCAGCCAGGCCATGGGTGCCCAGCATGCCGACAGCCCCGCAGCAGCCGACTCTGCCGCCGAAAAGCCCGAGGCCAACCGTCCCCAGGCAGCCCATCACGAGGAGCCGCAGGCACAGACAGCCGCCAAGGAGCCACAGCACGAGCAGCCGCAGCACGAAGAGGCCCACCACACACAGGCCGCGCAGCCTAAGGCCACCCCTGCGGCCAACGAGGAGCAGGAAGGCGTGGTGATACACAAGGTGGAGAGCCGCATAGACGAGGACGGCAATCATGTGCAGATAGCCAGTGCCACCATCAACGGGCACGAGGCCGTACTCATAGCCGATGAGAACGGGCACATAGAGACCCTCGTAGTAGACGGCAACGACAACGGCCTGGTAGAACAGGGCGAGGTGGCCGACCTGAGCCAGGCCCACCTGTACCTGAACGGCAACGAGGTGGTAGACGGTCAGCCTACGGTAGAGGTAAGCACGCCCCACAACGATGAGCCAGAGGTCAAGGTAATAGCCGTGGAGCACAATGTGGACCTGGACGGCCAGACGGTAGACGTGGCCGCCGTACAGATGGGCGACGAGAACGTGGTGCTCATAGACAGCGACCAGAACGGCGAGGCCAACGTGGCCATAGCCGACCTGAACCACAACGGGCAGATAGACCAGGGCGAGATGGCCGACGTGAGCGAGCACCATATAATGATGCCCACCGATGCCCCCACAGGCACACCGAGTACCGTAGAAACGGGCGACGACCTGCCCGACTACTCGGACAACGCCGACATAACCATGGTAGAAGTATAACCGCGCACAGCAACGATGAACATACGTCTGAAGTGTCCCCACTGCGGGGGCGAGATTAACGTAGGCGCGGCCGCAGGACTGGAGGAGAAGGTGGCCGAGTGCCCCCACTGCCACGAGCGGCTGAAGATAGGGGCCTTTGTACCCTGCCTGTCGCTACAGGTGGGCGACCACCGCTACCAGCTGCACTTCGGCCGTCAGTGGATAGGCCGACAGACCGACAATAACACCGCCGAGGTGCAGATACCCGACGACAGCCGGTACATGAGCCGTCGCCACGCCCTTATAGACATCGCCTGCACGGCCGCGGGCCTGCGCTGCACCTTTGAGGAGCACGGCACCAACCCTACGCAGGTCCAGGGCGTGGAACTTATCGAGGGCGACATCGTGTACCTTAACATCAACGACTGCCTGACACTCGGCGACAGAAAGATGTACCTCGCCAACGAATTTGAATAAAACCACTACCGATATGGACACCCACACACCATCACAGGCCGGCATCGGCATAGCCACGCCGGTATGCTACAGCGAGATAGGGGCCAAGGCCAACCAGGAGGATGCCCTCTTCCCCCTGACGGGCGAGGCCACGGCCCAGCAGCGCGTATTCCTGGTATGCGACGGCATGGGCGGCCACGAACACGGCGAGGTGGCCAGCCAGTGCGTGGCCCACACCGTGGGCACGCTGACGGCGGCCCAGCCACCATGCGACACGGCCACCATGCGCGCGGCCTTTGAACGGGCGCTCGCCACGGCCTACGACCGCCTGGACGAGATAGACACGCCGCCCAGCGAGGGCCGCACCATGGGCACCACGCTCACCTTCTTAGCGCTCTGTACCGACGGCATCCTGATAGCCCACATCGGCGACAGCCGGGTGTACCAGTTGCGCCCGGGCGAGGGCGTGGTGATGCGCACCCGCGACCACTCGCTGGTGAGCGACCTCATCGCCGCCGGCGAACTGACCGAGGACGAGGCCCGCACATACCCCCAGCGCAACGTCATCACCCGCGCCATACAGCCCCACCAGGAGCGGCGCGACCGAGCTGCCTACAACGTGGTACGCGACGTGTGCGAGGGCGACGTGTTCCTGCTCTGCTGCGACGGCGTGGTCGAGCAGCTGGACGACGCTGAGCTCTGCGCCCTGCTCTTAGCCCCCGGCAGTCTGTCTGACCGTCTCGCAGCGCTCCGCGACGAATGTCTGCATCGCCATACACGCGACAACAACTCGGCCTACCTCATCGGCATCACCACCGTGGGCACTCCGGCCCAGCAGCAGGCGGCCACCACCGAGCACGGAGGGGCTCAGCCTCATGGGCGGCCCAACTGGACATACCTCGTCATCGCCCTCGTCATCGCCGCGGTCTGCTTCGTGCTGGCCCAGGCAGTCATAGGCACCAAGGGCGGGGCCGCCAGCCAGGGCAAGACCGACCCGCCCACCGAGGAGGCCGCCAACAGCGCCCCGCTCCGCACCATACAGCACCGATAGAAGCGGCAGATAATCACTAAACAACAAGCAACTACACATACAGACATGGCAGAAATGAACACCGAACGCGAGGGCCTGCTCGCCATAGGCACCCTCCTGGCCAACGGCAAGTACCGCATAGAGCAGTATCTGTCGTCGGGCGGATTTGGCAACACCTACATAGCCACCGACCTGGCCTTCGACGAGAAAGTGGCCATCAAGGAACTATACATCAAGGGTGTCTGCGGACGCGACGGCAGTACCAACGACGTGGCCATCACCCTTACGGAGAACCAGCGCACCTTTGAGGCGCAGCGCGAAAAGTTTCGCAAGGAGGCCAGGAGGCTCCGCCGACTGAGCAATGCCCACATCGTCAAGGTACACGACCTCTTTGACGAGAACGGCACCTCTTACTACGTAATGGACTTCATCGAGGGCGAGAGCCTGTCGGCCCGCCTCAAGCGTACGGGCCACCCCATGGCCGTGGCCGACGTCCTGCTGCTTCTGCCGCAGGTACTCGATGCCTTAGAGACGGTTCACAACGCGGGAATATGGCACCTGGACCTCAAGCCGGCCAACATTATGATAGACCGTCAGGGCAACGTGCAGCTTATCGACTTCGGCGCGAGCAAGCAACTGCGTAACCAGGACGGCCAGTCGCTCTCTACATCGTCGGCGCTGGCCTATACGCCGGGCTACGCGTCGTCAGAGCAGATGGAGCAGAACTTAGAGAAGTTCGGGCCGTGGACAGATCTCTACTCCTTAGGGGCCACCCTATTCAACCTGCTTACCCTGCAGCAGCCCCCGTCGCCCTCGGACATAGACGAGGACGTAAGCGAGGCGCTGTTAGCCCATCTGCCCAAGGGCATCGATGCCAAGGTGAGCGAGCTCATCGTGTGGCTGATGAAGCCCAACCGCAAGATGCGTCCGCAGAGCGTGTCCGACGTGCGCCAGTATCTCTCCGAGACCATCGGACCGGGCAAGGGGGGACAGCAGAAGCCGTCGCGCCCGGCACCGAGACAGGCTCCGGCACCACAGCCCATCACACAGCCGGCAGCCGACGACCCCACCATGCTCAACACGCGTATGCGCAAGAAAGCACAGGAACCCAAGCCCGCTGAGCCAGAAGCCACAGACGAGGAGCGTAGCCCCTGGATGCGCCAGGGCATCATCATCGGCATCGTGGCACTGATAGCCGGTGGTTTCGTGATAGGCAGTGGCGTGTCCATCTTGCCTCGGTCATGTAGCTCGGGCACCAGCGCGCCCGCCACAGCCGACGAGTCAGAGGGCGTCAGCCAGGTGCAGATACAGATAGAACACGGCCCGAAGAACCTGCGCACCTTCGTGTACACGGGCGAGGCCACCGTGGTTACAGGCGACCAGG
Organism: uncultured Prevotella sp.; assembly: GCA_934204655.1. Lineage (GTDB taxonomy): Bacteria > Bacteroidota > Bacteroidia > Bacteroidales > Bacteroidaceae > Prevotella. The sequence goes on from CAKPZJ010000021.1 coordinate 36,853, forward strand.
GCGACACGCTCAGCATTACCCCCTTCGGACGGGGCGAGGCACAGTATCCCAAATCGGGCGACACCCCTGCGGCCACCTATAAGGGCCTCTTCGTCGATGGTCTGCCTCACGATGACACAGGCACGGCCGAGATGGTCTTCGACAATGGCGACAAGTATGTGGGCACCTTTGACAAGGGCAACTACGCCAAGGGCACCTACGCCTTAGGCAACGGCGGCAGCATCTATCAGGGCACGTTCCGAAACGGCACCCCCACCGACGGCTACTGGTACACCCACACCGGCCATCCCATGAGCCGGGTATCGGCGGGCAAAGAGATAGCCGACACGGCAGGCATCCCGCCCTACCAGCCATAGTCGCCCGCAGCACAGCCATCCTCAAGCGGTTCTGGCGCAGTTCCTCCACAACTGTAGCCAGAGCCGCTTGAGGTATTATCAGAGGCCCCGCCAGCCACCGCCAATGCCTCATCAGCCACCGCCAACGCCCCCAACTTTCACCATCATCACCCCGCTATCCGCCGCCAACGCCCCGCCCCTCATCAAGTTATCACCCAAAAATCCCGAAACCGGTCTTTATGTATTCCGAAGCCGTCTTTAGCAAGTTGGGAACCGTCATTAGAAACGTAAAGAGTGGCCTTTTCGTTTCTAAAGATGGTCGCTGGTTTTACAAGGACAATACTCAGACAGCACTTTTTACTCTTTTACTTTTTTACCCTTTTACTTTTCTTCGCCCACATTGTCACTGGTGTACAGAAAAGCATCACCAACGCGCAGGGAGCGCCCTTTTACCTTTTTACGTTTTTACCTTTCATCATAAAGACCAGTACCTGTGCGCAGGGAGCACTCTTTGCTTTTTTATTCTTTTACCTTTTTACTCTTAACTGAAAACTCGACCTTGGCCATAACATCCGTGGCTTCGCCCATGGCAGTTGCGGACAATCCGGTTTGAGCTACGCGCGCTGTAAGCGCAGCAGTATATAGCCTGGGGCAACGCCCCAGGTACACAACCACCAAACTATTGTCGCGCTGTAGGCGCAAAAGAAGTGCAAGCCGAGCGCCATGAGCTTGCTCAGATGGCCGAGGCGCAGCCTGCTTTATGTAAAAGAAGTGCAAGCTGAGCGCCATGAGCCTGCTCGGATGGCTGAGGCGATGCCTGTTTACTATAAAAGTAGCCGTAGGCGTTATATTAGGTAAGAGTGCCAATACCACCATTATACAAACGAGTATTCCACCGATTACGGGCCACCCTGCTGCGATAACGCCTACGGCTACTTTTGCGCCTACAGTGCGCATTGATAGTATGGGGATTATACCTGGGGCGTTGCCCCAGGCTATATACTGCTGCGCTTTCAGCGCGCGTAGCTTGCGAGGTCACCACCATTTCTCCCAATGTCCCCCTGGACCAATCAAAAACTATTGTGGAACCACAGGGAGCCAGCATCATCACCCAGGGAGCGTTCTTTGCTTTTTACTCTTTTACCTTTTTTACCTTTCAAAATTACCTTTTTACTTTTTCACCTTGCTATCCTTCTCTCCGGTGCCGTTTCCTGGAGTGTAAAGACTTTTCTTTTTGCAAGCGCGATGGTCTCGTTTGGCTTGATACAGGTCAAGTTAACTTTCTTTTTGACAGCTACACAATTTTAACACATCTGTAACATACTAACCATCATCACGGTTGTTCCAAGGAGCCCCAAAACTATCACGCAAGTGCTACACACTGATTAACAACACATTACAGACAGTACAGAAATTATCAAGGCGCCCAAGTAAGTACTCGCGGCGCTCACCGGAGCCACTCCCAACGGCACAATCGCACAAATATTGCGCAAGTTTTTTGTTAACAGGACAAAAATAGTCGGCTTAAATTTTTTATATATGATAATTATTAGTTAAATTTGTCCCCATATCATCTTAATAATTGATAAATATGAGAAAAAAAAGTAGCTTAACTTTACTCTTTTTCCTGCTTTTCTTCCCAATGGCCCTTTTGGCACAAGAGGTCACGGTGAAAGGTAAGGTAACTGAGAAGAGTACTGGCGACCCTCTGCCAGGTGTGAGTGTAGTCGTGGAGAAGTCGACGCGAGGAGTTATGACCGACGTTGACGGCGGTTACGAGATTAAAGTCAAGACGACCGACCACCTCGTATTCTCGTATCTGGGCATGGAAGACCAGAACGTAGCCGTGGGAAACCAAACGGTTATCAACGTACAGATGGCGCCCAAGAGCAACGAGCTCAACGAGGTGACGGTAGTGGCTTATGGTAAGCAGAAGAAGGAGAGTATCACCTCGTCTATTACCACGGTCAACGCCAAGGACCTGCGCGTACCATCGAGCAGCCTTACCACTTCGTTTGCCGGTAACATCGCTGGTATGATAGCCTACACCCGTTCGGGTGAGCCGGGCCAGGACAACACCGACTTCTTCGTTCGTGGCGTCACCACGTTCGGCGAGGGTGGCTCCAACCCTCTTATCTTGATCGACAACATCGAGCTGACCACAACAGACCTTAACCGTCTGCGCCCCGATGACATCGAGAGTTTCTCTATCCTCAAGGATGCGTCGGCCGCAGCCCTCTACGGAGCCCGCGGTGCCAACGGTGTCATCCTGGTTACCACCAAGCGTGGTGAGGAGGGTCCCGCCAAGATTTTCGGACGTATAGAGCACTCTATCTCAAGTCCTACCAAGAAGGTGGAGATAGCCGACCCCGTAACCTACATGCAGTGTTACAACGAGGCCCTGCTGTCGCGCAATCCCAGCAACATTGACGACCTCATCTACAGCCAGGACAAGATAGAGAACACGGGCAAGCCTGGTGCCAACCGTATCATCTACCCTGCCAACGACTGGTACGACATGCTGTTCAAGAACACCGCACAGAGCACCCGTGCCGATGTGTCTATCCGAGGTGGTGGTAAGGTGGCTACCTATTATATATCGGGAGCCTTCACCCAGGATAGCGGTATCCTGAAGGTGGACCACCGCAACAGCTTCAACAACAACATTGACAGCAAGGTCTACACCATGCGTGCCAACGTGGATGTCAATGTTACCAAGACCACCAAGGTGGGCCTGCGCCTTACCGGCAACTTTGACGACTACACCGGCCCGATGTCTTCGGGTAACGAGATGTTTGTCAACGTAATGCACGCCGACCCTGTGCTCTTCCCCGCCTACTATCCCATGGACAATGACCATATAGGCATCAAGCACATCATGTTCGGTAACTACGAGACGGGCGGATACATCAACCCATACGCCGAGATGGTTCGCGGCTACAAGGACTACCAGCGCTCGCAGATGATAGCCGCCGTACAGCTGGACCAGGATCTGAGTTTCATCACCAAGGGCCTGAAGTTCACCACCCTCTTTAACCTTACGCGCCTTTCTGACTTTACCACCAAGCGTTACTTCAAACCTTACTGGTACCAGCTGGGCAGCTACGACTCGTACACAGGCGAGTACCACATTAACCGTATCAATGAGGATGGTACAGACTATCTGACCTATGAAGAAGGAAAGAAGAACGTGACCAACACCATGTACTGGGAAAGCCGCCTGTACTGGAACCAGCACTTTGACGTTCACTCCCTGGGTGCCCTGTTGGTATTCACCACCCGCGAGCAGCGCGAGGCCAATGCCGGCTCACTGCAGCTCTCTCTGCCGTCACGTAACGTGAGCCTGGCAGGCCGTCTGACTTACGGCTATGACGACCGCTACTTTGCCGAGTTCAACTTCGGTTACAACGGTTCTGAGCGTTTCTCCAAGGAGCACCGCTGGGGTTTCTTCCCCTCAATGAGTTTCGGCTGGATGATGTCTAACGAGAAGTTCTTCAAGCCATTGGAGAAGATTATCACCAAGCTGAAGCTGCGCTACTCTTACGGTCTCGTAGGTAACGACAACATCGGAAAGGCAGCCAACCGCTTCTTCTATCTCTCTGAGATGAATATGAACTCTGGCTCGGCCGCATCGCACTTCGGCAACAACCTGCAGACCACCTATAACGGCATCACCTTTAAGCGTTATGCCAACGCAGCCATTACATGGGAACGCTCCAAGAAGCAGAACTTCGGAGTGGAACTCCAGCTGTACAAGGACTTGGACATTATAGCCGAATACTACAACGAGAAGCGTACCGATATATATATGAGCCGTGCAGACATTCCGTCGACTATGGGTCTGCAGACCGCTATCAGCGCCAACATCGGCGAGGCCTCTGCACACGGTGTAGACATCCAGCTCGAATACAAGAAAAACTGGAACAAGGATCTCTGGACATCGGCCCGCGGTAACTTCACTTTTGCCCGCAGCAAGTACGAGGTTTACGAGGAGCCCACCTATGCCGAGTCTTATCGCCAGCACAAGGGCTACTCTATCAACCAGAAATGGGGTTACATAGCCGAGCGTCTGTTCGTAGACGACGAGGAGGCCGCTAACAGCCCGTCGCAGGCCGGTTTTGGTTCGCAGTACGGCGGTGGTGACATCAAGTACACCGACGTAAACAAAGATGGTATCATCAACGAGGCCGATATGGTGCCCATCGGCAACCCCACCTCGCCTGAGTTTATCTACGGCTTCGGTGTGTCGGTAGGCTACAAGGGCTTCGACTGCTCGGTATTCTTCCAGGGCCTGGCCAACGAGTCGTTCTGGATCAACGCCAGTGGCTACAGCAAGAAAAACACTGGCGGTATGGCTCCATTCTACCAGCACACCCAGTTGCTCAAGTCTATCGCCGACGACCACTGGAGCGAGGACAACCGCAACCTGTATGCCTTCTGGCCCCGCCTGAGCACCTATCTTAACAACAACAACACGCCGACCAGTACTTGGTGGATGCGCGACGGCTCGTTCCTGCGCCTGAAGCAGATGGAGTTAGGTTACACCATTCCACGCAATCTCACCAAGAAGTGGCACATGGACAGTCTGCGCTTCTACGTGTCGGGAACCAACCTGCTCAACTGGAGCAGCTTCAAGATGTGGGACCCCGAGCAGGGAGCCTCAGCCTTGAACTATCCGCTGCAGCGTACTATCAATATCGGCTTAAACGTTACCTTCCAATAAAACAGACCATATTATGTTGAAGATATTTAATAAAATCAAGACTTCGGTACTGATTGCCGGTGTAGCCCTGATGAGCCTTGCATCGTGCAACGATTACCTTGATGTAGTGCCCGATGGCGGCGACCCCACACTGGACGACGCCTTCAACCTTCGCTCAACAGCCATCCGTTATCGTGGTACCTGCTATTCATATATGCAGAAAGACGGTTTCGGAAGTGGCGACCCGGCTCTGCTCGGTGGTGACGAGTTGTGGGATCTCTATCCCCGTACCACCCAAAAGTACATCGGCCAGACCATGACCATGATAGCCCGTGGTCTGCAGAGTAAGTCCAATGTATATGGCAATGACTGGGATCGTTACTTTACGGCCATCCGCGACTGCGACAACCTGATAGACAACGTGGACAAAGTGCCTGATATGACTGATGAGGAGAAGGCGCAGTGGAAGGCCGAGGGACGGTTCCTCAAGGCTTACTACCACTTCTGCCTTATCCGCAAGTGGGGTGCCATCCCTATCACCAAGCACAGTCTGCCCATGGACGCCAGCGTAGAAGAGGTTCGTGTTTACCGCGACCCCATCGACAGCTGTTTCAACTTTGTCCTGGACGAGATAGACAAGGCCATCCCATATCTGTCTGAGTCGTTTGACGAGAGTGAGTATGGCTATGTCACCAAGGCTGCCGCTGCTGCCATGAAGGCCCGTGTGGCCTGCTATGCTGCCAGTCCCCTGTTTAATGGCAACGAGGACCAGAAGAACCTCGTTGACAAGCGCGGCGTACAGCTGTTCCCATCAAAGACCGAGGAGCAGAAGTTGGAGCGTTGGAAGTATGCCATGCAGGCTTGCAAGGAAGCTATCGATGAGTGCGAGAAAGTAAACATCAAGCTGTACACAGGCCAGGACATTACCCTGCGTCTGGGCGACAACGACACGCTGAAGACCGATCTCATTCTGCGTGGCACACTTTGCCAGCCTTGGAACACAGAACTTATCTGGGGCAACACCCAGCTCTCATGGGGAAGCAGCGAGCGCCAGTATTGGCAGATGCTTGCCACGGTAGACCTCCAGGCCAAGACACTCGGAATGAGTGGCCCCATCACTGGTTACCGCTGCGTTGGTGTGCCTCTGAAGATAGCCGAGGAGTTCTACACCAAGCACGGAGTGCCAATCACGGTTGATAAGGATCGCCAGAACGGCTGGAACGAGCTTGATATTGTACGTGGCGACGAGGCCCACAAATACTATATAGAGAAAGGCTACGAGACCGTTAAGCTCAACTTCGACCGCGAACCCCGCTTCTATGCCTACTTAGGTTTCGACGGTGGCAAGTGGCTCGGCCAGTTGCCCGAGGCTACCCTGCAGAAAGCCCCAGGTCAACTCTCGCCCGAGGACATTTTCGATGTAGAGTGCCGCAATGGTAAGTATGCCAATAAGCTCGGTGGCAACCAGGGCCCTGTAACCGGCTACTTCCCCAAGCGTACCATTCCTTACCAGAACCGTGTATCGGGTAATGCCGGAACGAATGTCTCTACGACTTTCTTCCCCTATCCTATCATCCGTCTCACTGACCTCTACCTGCTCTACGCCGAGGCCATCAACGAGGTGGAAGGCCCCAATGGTCCTAACAGCGCCGAGATGTTCAAGTGTCTCAACGACATCCGTGAGCGTGCCCATATTCCTGACGTGAAGACTGCCTGGGATGAGTACAGCACCAACCCCGGCTACTACAGCACACAGGCCGGTATGCGCGCCATCATCCACCAGGACCGTATGAACGAGATGGCATTCGAGAGCCAGCGTTTCTGGGATTTGCGCCGCTGGAAAGAGGCCCCCGCAGAGTATAGCAAGAATATCTACGGCTTCAACCTGAACGCCTCGGATCCTACTGAATACTACAAGAAGACCCTCGTGTTCGAGCAGCCTTTCTTGCTCCGCGACTACTTCTGGCCCATCAGCACATCGACTATGGAACACAATCCTAATCTTATCCAGAACACAGGTTGGTAAACTAATAAATAGCATACAATTATGAAAAAGATACTAATATCACTCAGTTTATTACTGATGGCTGTCATCACCCTGGTTAGCTGTGGTGACGGCAACAGAATAGACCAGAAAGGCGAAATAGCCATTCCGCAGGAGCCCACCATTGTGGGCATCAAATCGGTTCCTGGCGGTGCCGTCATCAAGGTGTCTATCCCTGACGACCCCAACCTCAAGGGCGTGGTAGCAACCTACCAGCGCAACGGGGCAACCGTAGAGTCGCGCATATCGCGCTATCTTGACACACTGGTCGTAGAAGGTTATGCCGACGAGAACGAGCACGACGTGGTAATCCGCTCGTTTAATGCCAACGATGACAAGTCAGAGGGACAGACCGTGAAAATAACTCCGCTGGTAGCTCCCGTCAAGACCGCAAAGTTCGAGGCTTTCGAGAGTTTCGGTGGCATCAAAATACGTATCACTGATAATCCTACCCTGGCCAAACTGGCCCTCGTAGTACAGTGCGACCAGACCAACCCTGACCAAGACCTGGCCTACGACCAGCGTAAGTGGAAGGACGTGTCTACCTTCTTCACAGAGAGCAACTCTGTCGTCTTGACCCGCCGTGGCCTGGAAGCAGTTCCTACCGTTTTCGCGTTCCACTTCCGTGATGATTTCGGCAATGTTTCTGAGACACAGCTCATCAAACTGACTCCCAAGGAGGAGGTAGCCCTCAACAAGAAACTCTGCAAGTACTACCCCGTAGACGATGACAACTTTAAAAATGATACCGGTGGCGGTGGCGTAGACGCCCTCTTCGACGGTGTGTACAATGGTGGCGGCAAGTTCTTCCTTGCAGCCAAGGGTAACCCCATTCCCACATGGCTTACCATTGACCTCGGCCAGGATGCTTCTATCAGCCGTATCGCCACGAAGCCCCGCTGGGACTACATGCCTTTCCAGAGTGGTAACATCCGTGAGTGGGAGTTCTGGGGTACCGATGTTGACCCCCGTCAGGATTTGATAAACAATCCCGCTAAAAAGGAGGATGCCGACTACCAGTCTCGTCATGGCTTCAGCCGTGGGTGGTTCATGATTGCCAAGGGCGAGCAGTACAAGCCATCGGGTTATGCTCCTGACGGCACCGTAGACGGCTGGACCTCTGAGGACCGCGAGTACTATCTGAACAGCACTGAGTATGAGTGCGACAACACCAACCCGCTCACACCCCGTGCCTTTGACAAGATACGCTATCTGCGCATCGTGGTGGTTAACACCTTCGAGTCATGGCAGTACAAGCAGACCTCAGGCGGATGGTTCATCGGCGAGGTAAGTCCTTATGGTCAGATTTATTAAAACAGTAATCTTCCTAAATAGCATACGACAATGAAAAGAATATTATATATAACATTGATTGCCGCGCTTGTAGGCTCGTTCACTTCTTGCAAAGACCAGGACGACATCTACAAGCAGTGGGTAGTACCTGGCGGCAGCGTCTATCCGGAGAAAGCCAATGGACTCAACGCCAAGTTGGGTTACAAGCGTGTACAGCTCAGGTGGGCTGCGCCCAAAGACCCATCGGTGACAAAGGCCATCATCACATGGGACAACGGCGACCAGACCAAGGAACTGAACTATGCCGACTATGCCGGGCAGGACAGTATCAGACTGGAAATAGACCAGCTCAAAGAGCAGAGCTATACCTTCAACATCGTCAACTACGACAAGGAGGGTAACCAGTCTATGCAGTCTGAGAATACAGCTTCGCCTTATGGCGACATCTGGCTCGCAACACACTCAGAACGCACCATCAAGTCGGCTGAGGTTCCCAGCGGTACCAACGCCAATATAACCCTTGACTTTGGCACCAATGAGATGGTGGCAACCAAGTTCCGCTATCTCAACAACGATGGCGAGTGGGTGGTTACAGACCCTGTGCCCAGCAATGTAGCCAGCGTGGTGTTCGAGAATGCCAAGGTGGGTACTCGTTATGAGTATGCCTCGGGCTACTGCCCTGTTGCCGGACTGGACACTATCTGGAACAGTTGGAGCAAGTCGCCCACGCCTATTGCCGGCAAACTTACCCATACCAACTGGTCGGTAGAGGCTCCTGGTTATAGCAATGGCTATCCTCCCGAACTGGCTATCGATGGCGTAAATAGTCGCAACTTTGCCAACGGCTGGTGGTGGAACAATGGCACCTATCCCAAGATTTTCCTCGTAGACCTGGGCAATGAGACTACTTTCGTTAACAAGATAGTGCTCTACCAGAATACTGGTAATTGGTATAACGGCCGTACGCTCTTTAATGTAGAGCTCTACTGCGGCAACGAGAAGTTTGACATCAATGCCGGTGCCGACTATGCCAACACACCAGCCTTCCAGAATGCAGTCTTCAAGCATACCACTATGAAATTCTGGAACGGTTCGGCTTCGGCCACCTGGAACCTGGGCGAAATGAAGAACTTCCGCTACTTCTGTTTCGTCATCAAGGACAGTCGTCGTAGCGGTAGTGCCATCAACGAGATTGATGCTTTCGGTTACGATGCAGCTGCTGAGTAATCCATAAAGTAGCTACAATAAAACTGAAGCCCCGATGACCCAAGGTCACCGGGGCTTTTCGCGCCTAATTCTGCAACAGTAGCCCGAATACGCCCCTTTGCCCAAGGTAAGAGATTTTGGTTTCAAGGACCATGTTTTTGACAGAAAAAGGCATATCTTTGCATTGGAAAAATTGCAAACATTCCACTCATTATGTAGCTATTGTGAAGAAAGATATATCCTTTCTGCCCAAAGGTTTGTGATGAGAGAAGTGTAGCTTTAGGCCATAAAGCCACTAATTATCTTCGTTCCACCAACTGATTTCGCAAATGGAGTACAACAAGAAACATTGTAATATAAAAGGATGCAAGCATGCCATTTACAGGAATTACCTGTGTAAGACGCATTATGATTTCTACCTTTCGGACGAGAATTGCAAAAAGATAAGCGATGAAGTCATTGCCGTGTATGAGAACAGAGGAACCTGGAAGCAGAGATTTTTATCAGTACGAGACTCATTTATACATCATGCCCTGGACTATCCAATGGTCAGATATGAGCATTTCCCATTGGAACATATATATCTACTGGCCCTACAACGTTTTGATAAAAAGGACAGGGAACGCTGTATGCAGGTTCTTGCAGACTTTGACATTCCAGAGAATGAAAATATCCCAATGCTAAAAAGAGTTACGGACAAATGGAATATTGGAGAAACGGAGGTAAAGCCCATTGGACACTATCTGTTTACCAAACGTGAGCTATTGTCAATAGTTCCTATATTGATTTCCATAGTAGGCTTCGTGGCTGTGTACCTGCTCTTGCGCTTAGCAAATAACGAAACCGAAGATTGGTTTGGCATGACAAGAACGAGGATATTAGATACGTACAGGCAGATTGCCCCCTATGTTGCCCTATTAATTTTGGCCGTCTGGAATGGGACGAGGTTGGCATCTTTCTATAACTACCTCGCTAACAGAGCCTACAACCTAAACTTGTTCGATGATGTAGAAAGTAACATAAATATACTCAATCAGATAGAATATGTAAAAGAGCGCAATAAAAGGGCCGATTCATATAGATACACGGTATTCGGCTCATTACTGGGTGTCAGCGCACTGACATTATATCATTATTTTTCAAGTACCACGTTCTGTATGGTTTCGTTCGGGCTTCTACTTTGCAGTTTGATGGTATTCATCCCCCTGCTATACGTTTATAATATGACCGTCTTGTACTTCCCTGTTTTCGAAGGATTAAAACATAAACGATTAAAGATAGATTTATACAATCCTGATCATTGCGGAGGCTTGAATCAGATACATAATTTTCTGTTTAGAACATTTGTCTATAATGAAGGACTGGTGCTTGTGACAATAGCCCTATGCACTATTTTAGGAAAATTTGAGTTGCTTATTTTAGCGGCAGTACTACTGGCCCCTAGAATGAATCACGCTCTATGGAGTGCGCGCCTGTATTGCTCTTCATTAATAAACTTTTCAAAAACAAAGCGAGAAGAGAGAGAGCGTTTACTGACCCAGGACTCCGGCAATGCCTTCTTTAAAATAGAAAGATTAGACAATCTATCAACAAACAAGATATATAAATATGTGGCAAACATTTTCTGCATAGTTATAATCCCCTATATCATAAATCACATCGATGGTATACTGGAGCACATAGCAGAGAACGCACCAATAATATGGAACTGGCTTATGATAAAGTAGCATACAGCACGTCCCAGCTGACAATGCCCATGCCAAGCATACAAGAAAAAAAAATCCGCATAACTCACCAGAGCTATGCGGATTTATCTATATATACCTTTCGGTAGTTATCTATACTTACTTAACTTCCTCGAAATGCAAACCGTTATTAAACAAGCCATCTGCGTGAGCGTGCTGCAAATGTGCTGCAAATATGGAAATAA